>JADJWV010000002.1:1072500-1672500 GCA_016716185.1 Saprospiraceae bacterium
TTAAAATCACTGACCCCGGTTTGCGATGCCGAAGCATTAAGGGTCGTGAGATTAATTCCCGATTGGATGCCCGGACAAAACAAAGGGAGAAATGTCAGTGTATTATTTAAACTGCCCATTGAATTTAAATTGGCGAGATAAACTTTCGGATTCATAATTGGTGGAAATGGAATCGAGCAAATCTCTGGATGATCTGAAGCAGCAATTCGTTTTGCCATCTCCGTTGCAAACTTTTCAATGGGATGAAATCGGTTTGACAATGCACGTAAAGCGCGACGACCTTATACATCCTGTTATAAGCGGCAACAAATGGAGAAAATTAGCGGAGCATCTCAAATACTATTTTACGCAACATTTTGATGGGATCGCGAGTATGGGCGGAGCCCATTCGAATCACATGCATGCACTCAGTTTTGCCTGCTTTTTATTGGACATTCCAAACTTGTGTTTCATCTATGGACATGGGGATTGGTTGAAATCTCCGACTATAACCGACTGTCAAAAATGGAATTCAACTTGTGAACCCATTTCGAGAATCAGAGCTCAGGACTTCAGACAAACGACAGATGATTTTATTGAAATAGAAAATCGCAAATACTATTGGATCCCTGAAGGTGGTGGAGGTGCTTTGGGTATTCAAGGTATTAAGCAAATGTTGGATGAATATCCCAAAGATTTTGATCGAAGCGACCAACTGATTTTGTGTGGTTGTGGCACAGGCACCAGCATTGAAGGTATTTTGGAAGGAACCACTAAAATAAATGTTGCCGGTTTGCGAATTGTCAAATCGGGTGTTTATCGTTTTGAAAAGCACCCAAGGTTCATCTGGTTGAATCATAGGGATGAACATAAATTTGCTGCGCTTGATGATGAACTTTCTGAATTTATGTCAAGTTTCCAAAGCCGGTTTGGCATTCCGCTGGATCGCGTTTATACCGGGCCATTATTGCTTGCTTTCAGCAAAGCCCAAAACCTGCATGCATACAAAAAAATATTTTTCCTTCATTCGGGTGGACTGCAAGGGAATAGAGTGCCAATCTGATTTTAAAAACCAAAGTATTCCGAATTTCGGCAAATAGGGTAGCGTATAATAATTTAAAACGGGCTTAGAACGATTCATAGTTTGGTCCTGACGAATTTATTCTAACTTACCTGCACTTTATCAGCTAAACTATGCAATTCAAAGAAAAAAATAAGTTGAATTTATTTTCCCTAAGCATTGTCGTCATTAGTCTGGTGATTGGGATGGGTATTTTTAAGACGGCATCAGTTAGTGCCAAAGCGGCTCTCGACCCACAAATGTTTTTTGCGGCCTGGATTGCAGGAGGATTGATGGCATTATGTGGGGCATTGACTTATGCGGAAATAGGATCGAGGTACCCGGTCACAGGTGGCTATTATAAAATATTTTCGGTGGCCTATCATCCATCTGTGGCGTTTGCCATGAATGGTACGATCCTGGTTTCAAATGCCGCTGCTTTGGGTGGGGTTTCCATGATCGGATCCGATTATTTATGTTCGTTGTTATTTGATGATATTCCCGGATCTGCCTTTAAAACATGGATCGCAATGGGTTCCATCGCTTTATTTTATATGGTTAATCTGAAAGGACTGAAATTCAGTTCCAACGCATTAAATGCACTGATGTTGTTAAAAATTGCCATGATCCTGTTGATCATTTCTGCCTTGTTTTTTCCGGAAACTCACGTACATTCCAATGGGTTTACAAATGAAAGTCAGGGAGCTACTTTTACAGATTACATATGGGCATTTGGTGCCGCTTTGGTTGCGGTATCCTTTACATATGGGGGTTACCAGCATGCTATCAATTTTGGCGAAGAAGTCAATAATGCTCCAACCAATATGCCTAAAGGGATCATCATAGGAATGTGTGCAGTGATTGTCTTGTACATGTTGATTAATTACAGTTATTTTAAAGTCATCGGGTTTGAAGAGCTGAAATCTTCGAGTGGAATAGCTTCGTTGGTAATTTTCAAATTGTTGGGACCTGCGGGTGAGAAAATATTTACAGGCTTGCTGGTGCTGGCTGTTTTTACATACGTGAATGTCAATCTCCTGAGCAATCCGAGGATCATGTATGCCATGAGTTCGGATGGGGTTTTACCGGAAATATTTAAAAAGCAGCATCCCGTAAGCAAAGTTTTTGTTGTGAGTTTGTCTGTTTTCGCTGCGGCTGCTATGTTGATCACCCTGTATGCAGAGACTTTTGACAAAATTCTGGGATTTGTAATGATCCTGGATTCAATTGGAATGGCAGCATCAGCAGCCACGATATTTTATTTGCGAAAAAACGCAAAGGAATTTAATTTCAAAGAAATATATGCCATGCGACTGTATCCCTGGGTTCCAGGAATTTTTATACTCGGTTATTTATTTGTGTGCATAACTTGTATCTATTTGTATCCGGAGTATGCATGGATTGCAGCAGCCGTATTTTTTGGATTGATAATTTTTTATTTTATAACAAAAAAATTGAAATCTCAGATTTGACTCGTTGAAGTCCGTTCGTTGTGAAGCACATAGCTAAACATCTGCTTAAAAGTATGAACTTGAGAAATTAAGTATAGATCATTGAAAAAGGATAAAAAATAAAATCATTTATAAATTTGAGTTTGCTTATGGATCCTGAACGCCTGTCCTACATCATCAACGAATTTGCGGAGAATCGCGAATCTTATTTTAATGCCGTTGCGCCACCAATTGTACAAACTTCAAATTTTGCATTTGAAACCGTTGAAGAGATGCGCAACAGATTTAAAGACGAATATGGAGGTTATCTCTATTCCAGAGGTCTGAATCCAACAGTCGACATCCTGCGAAAAAAAATGGCAGCATTGGAGGAAACAGAAGACGCACTTATTTTAAACAGCGGAGCCTCTGCTATTTTTTCAGCAGTCGTGCCATTTGTAAAATCGGGGGATCATATTATATCAGTTGCTCAGCCTTATACCTGGGCACAAAAGTTATTTAATGAATTGCTTCCCAGATTTGGAGTGGAAACCACCTATGTCGATGGTCGCAATATCGATCATTTTAAAAATGCTTATCGCAGTCAAACCAAATTGATCTATCTCGAGTCCCCAAACAGTTGGGATTTTGCGATCCAGGATTTGAATGCAGTTTCTTCCTGGGCGAAGACGCATGGAATGCTTACAGTAATCGACAACAGTTATTGCAGCCCTGTATATCAGCAACCTTCAAAATTTGGCATCGATCTGATTTTACATTCGGCAACAAAATATATTTCCGGACACAGCGATACGGTTGCCGGTGTTCTGTGTGGAAAAAAAGCGCATTTGGAAAAATTATTTAATCTGGAGTATCTCACTGCAGGAAATGGAATCCAGCCATTCAATGCATGGTTGCTGCTGCGGGGACTCCGGACATTGCCCATGAGATTGGAACATCTTTCGAAATCAACCCGGGTGCTTGTGGATTTCATGAAAAATCATCCAAAAGTCGAACGCGTTTTGTTTCCCTTGGATCCTGATTTCCCTCAATACGATTTGGCAAGAATGCAAATGAACGGGGCATGTGGTTTGTTTTCATTTGTCGTAAAATCCGATGATCCTGATCGCATTGAAAAGTTTTGCAATCAACTGAAGCACATCCTCAAAGCAGTGAGCTGGGGTGGGTATGAGAGTTTAATTATTCCCAGGCTTGCGGGAATTGAAAAAAATCAGTTTGATAAACAGAATGAGGCGCACCGCATGATCCGCATGTATGTTGGTCTGGAGAGTACTGATTACCTGATCGGGGATCTCGCACAAGCCATGCAGCATTTATAAAGACTGATCCTGCTGTTTTTTTAAATGCATCCAGCTGTATAGTCCATAAGTTGCCAAACCCAGGAAGAAGAGGAATTCCAGGGCAATAAAATGGATGTCTTTTTGGTAATAAAGATAAACGCACAACACGTCAATAGCGATCCAAAGTATCCAGCTTTCTATAAATCGTTTCGCCATCAGGGTATTGGCCACAATGCTTGTTGTCGCTACCCAGGTATCTGCATAAGGATACGCAGCCTTTTCGGTGAAAATTTCCGGAAGCACCATGTGAATTTGGGTCATGTAGTTTCCCAAAACCATGGTAGAGAAAATTATGGAGAGACCGATCATTATACGCGTTCCGTTAGGAAGCCACTTTAATGGGACATCACTTTTTTGTTCCTTTCGCCATACGATCCATCCATACAAACTGATGCCAAAAAAATAAATTTGGAGAAACATGTCGGAATACAAACTGACATGGTAATAAATAAAAAATGCAGTACAAATATTGATGAGTCCGACGGGCCAGGTCCATATTTTTTCTCTGGCAGCAAGATAAACTGCTGCAATCCCTGCAACGACCGAGATCAGCTCAATATAACTTACGGAATATTGGAATAAGCGAAATGCAGTATCAAACCAGGGAATGGCGGACAGAATCAAAACAGGAAATGGAAATGTTTCGGTATATTATTTAAGTTTCTTTGTACCGGTGCCGACCAGATAGCCCTTATTAAATACTTCGATTTGATATACTCCTGCAGAAAAGCCTCCTGGATTTTTAAATTGTCCGCAGATCTTTTTTTCATCATTCGCGTAGGCTGCATTGATCATTTTTGAATATTTGATCATCTCGCCGTTAAGGTCATTTCTGATCACCCCTGAGCCTTCGGATTCAATGGATTGTGTTTCGCCGGTAGGTGAAATGATACGGATGTAAAATTTTTCATTTCCGGATTCCGTATTTTTGTTGACTGTAGTTTTAAAACAAACTTCAATAAAATCAGTTTCACCGGCTTTAGAAACTCCTTTTGGCTTCTTGCCTTCTCTTTCCTGATATGCTTCAGCGTCTATTTTTGTCACGGGAATTGCTGTGGCCCTGTTGTAGCGTCTGCTCAGTTGGTCTTTTTCTTTGGAAATATTTTCCTTTTCTGCAGTTATGTTTGCTTTGGCTTCGCTCAGTTTTTGATTTTCAACCTGCTTTGACTGGACCTCCTGACTCAGGCTCTCTTTATCTTTTTGCAGACCTGTATTTTCGATGTTGAGCTGCTCATTTTCAGATTTAAGTTTTGTAATTTCAGCAATGTATTCCTTGGTTTTGGATTTCATAGCTTCGATCTCTTTTCTGGCGATAGAAAGATTTTTACTATCGCGGAGGAGGCCGGATATCTTGTCTTTTTGGATCCTTAGTTCTTCCTTTTGCGTGTCGATGACCCGGTTAAGTTCTTCGTTATTGGTTTTCATGTCGTTGAGATCCGAAACAGCCTGTTGGTAATCTTTATCCAATTTAGCTTTGGCATCTTCCAATTGAACCAACTCATTCTCTTTTGCCAAATTGTCTTTTTGCAGATTTGAATTGTTTACAAACTGATAGACATTGAGTCCGAACAAACCCAGTATAGCGATGATAACTAAAGCTTTTACGTTTTGATTTGAAGTTGACATATAAATATTTATTTGATCTCGTAAAGTTAGTGAAATAACAGGCAATTGGCTTAATTTAGTATGTTCATTTAAAAAATCAGGGTTTACCCTGAGTCTTTAACATTATGGAACTTCATAATATTTTATTTGTTGATTTAGAAACGGTTAGTTGTGAATCTACCTTAAATAATCTCGATGAAAGGTGGCAAAAGTTGTTTGATCACAAGATGCGCTATTACCGGGAGCGTGAGCCTGACAAGACTCTTGAGGAATTATATCTGGAGAAAGCCGCGATTTATGCAGAATTCGGGAAAATCGTTTGCATCGGGGTCGGATTGTTCCGGAATAACCAACTGCGGATCAAAACATTTGCGGGTCCCGATGAAGAATTGCTATTGACTGATTTTTTCACGCTTCTGACTTCACACTTTGGTAATCCCGACCGTCATGGAATCTGCGGGCATAACATCCGGGAATTTGATGTGCCCTATTTGTGCAGACGGGCACTGATCAACGGATTGCAACTTCCGGCTCCTTTGCAAATAGGCGGGCGCAAACCCTGGGAACTGAAACATCTTCTCGATACCATGGAAATGTGGAAATTCGGTGATATCAAGCATTTTATTTCGCTTGAACTCCTTGCTGCCTGCCTTGGATTGGAAAGTCCAAAGTCCGACATCGATGGCAGCCAGGTGGGACGCGTTTTCTACGAAGATGAAGACATCGAGCGGATCGCCCGTTACTGCGCACAGGACATTTGGGTAACTGCAAATGTTTATCTCCGCTATCATCAACAGGCGCCGATTCCGTTTGAGCAGGTAGTGATTTCGGAAGCAGGTTAGTTTTAGATGATGGATTATAGAGTAAGGAGCAAAGAGGAAGGAAAAAGGGAAGAAGGGAAAAAGGGAATAAGGATTGTATAAAACCTTACCACGCCTAAATGCCTCCATGCCGAAAAGCCGAAATCCCGATAAAATGGCATGATTCACAAGAAATGAAATAGTTAGCTTTCTTTTATCGGGACGAAAGGTCGATTCTTCGAAACCTCGAAAGGTCAAAAACGGAAAATCTCATCTAATTGTCATTTGTCTTTTTTAGATTACCTGTATGTGCTTGATTGGCTTTGCAGCTTAAAATAGATTTTGCCAACATTTTTGCAATGATGCTGGCATTTGAATGAATTGCGCTAAATTCATTTTCAGGCAAGTAATGGGTTGCTTTAAGTAATTCGAGTCAGTAAATTGATTCATTACATTCTTTAAATGCAATGGATAATTTGTGAATAAAATCAAGCTTGCTTTCCCCATTTCGGGCTTCTCGAACCATGGCTCCTATCGCCGTTCCGGAACGCAACAGTTGATTGCTCATAACATACTCTTTTTCAATTCTTGCTAAGTGCTTGTATATTTTAATAATGTTAATTGCGAATTCGAAAGTTCTGTCAGCTAAAATGGATTTATCTGGTGGCATTTTTTGTAAATTATTCATGCAAATCTTATTGAAAACCATTTCAGGATTTGCTCAAATTATTGAGAAAAGTAAAATACCTATTAAAATGAATTCTTTATTGATGGAAACAACAATAATATTTTAAAGACTCAGGCCGCCAATCTTTACTCTACATCCAACATACTCCATACTCTTCTCCATATTAAGTGGATGTATTTTTTATTTCAGTAATACCATGTCGGGACTCCATCATCCATACTCTTTGATCATTACTCTATAATCTAAGCTCCATCCACCTTATATTTGCAATGAAAACATTCACCACATGGCCCTGATTGCTCCTTCACTACTCAGTTGTGATTTTTTAAAAATCGGAGAAGAAATTCAATGGCTGGAATCTTCGGAATCTGATTGGCATCATATCGACGTGATGGATGGCCGATTTGTGCCCAATATTTCTTTTGGACTGCCTGTACTTGCTGCAATGCACAGGATTGCTAAAAAACCTCTCGACGTGCATCTCATGATCGTTGAACCGGAAAAATACATCCTTGATTTTCGCAAAGCAGGTGCGGATCACATTACCGTGCATTTGGAAGCATGTACCCATTTGCACAGAGTGGTTCAACAAATCAAAGAAACCGGAGCAAAAGCCGGTGTTGCGCTGAATCCTCATACCCCCGTTCATCTGCTTTATGATATTTTGGAAGATATCGATATCGTTTGTATGATGTCGGTGAATCCGGGATTCGGCGGACAAAAATTCATATATCGATGTCTTGAGAAAATCAGAACGCTGAAAATCGCCATCGTTGAGAGAAATCTGGATGTTCTGATTGAAGTTGATGGAGGCGTTGGGTTGCAAAATGCAGAAAGCATCCTGCGCGCCGGAGCAGATGTTTTGGTAGCGGGCAATGCTGTTTTCGCTGATGATCATCCCAAAAATGTGATCCGGAAATTAAAATCCATTTCAGTCGAGACCTTTGAATTTTGAACAAGTTGCTCAAATTCTTTCATTTCAATAAAAGCACATCGATAATACAATTTGGGTGCATTTTATTTTTTTGTTTTTACCAGGCAGCGATGCTGCACGCTCAAATAGTGACGTTTACCATTTCAGGAAAAATCAAAGATGCTCAAAATGGCATTCCAGTTGAATTCGCAAGTGTGTATATTCCCGAAACAGCCTTGTTTACGGAATCAGATACCAATGGTTTTTTTCAATTGGCATTGCCAAAAAAGGATAAATATTTGCTTAAAATTAACCGATTGGGTTACCAGCCATTAGAAGTCAAACTAAGCTGGAAAGAAATCGTTTCTTGTAAAGTTTTAGTAATTGATCTAAAACGAAAAATCAGCAGAGAGGTCGAAATTATTTCTTCGAAGGAAGATCGGGAAAGCGGTGTGCGCGAAAAGGTTGAATCATTTTCAATGCTTCCTTCTGTGAGTGGAAATCTGGAAAGCGTTTTACCGTCTATAGCACTCGGACTGCGCAGCAGTGCGGGAGGTGAACTCTCTTCACAGTACAGTGTCAGAGGGGGAAGTTACGATGAGAATCTGGTGTTTATGAATGATTTTGAAATATTCAGGCCACAACTCATTCGCAACGGACAACAAGAAGGATTGTCTTTTCCAAATCCGGATCTGATCAAAGATTTAAAATTCCATTCCGGTGGATTCGAAGCCAAATTCGGCGACAAACTGTCTTCGGTTTTGGATATCCGATACAAAAATCCAGACACTTTAAAAGGAAGTGTAACTGCCAGTTTGCTGGGGATGAGTTTTCATCTCGAAGGAACTTCAGATGGCTTGCGCCTAAAATCTTCTAGCAGAAAATTGAGCTATCTGATAGGCGCCAGGTATAAAACAACGCGTTACATTCTCAGCAGTCTCGATGTAAAAGGAGAATACACACCTGATTTTTTTGATTTTCAATCATTTTTACAATACGATATCAACAGGCAATGGAAACTTTCCTGGATTGGCAATGTCAATCGCAGTCATTTCAAATTATTGCCAGAATCGTCAACCGTGGCCAAGGGAAGTTTTTTTCAAATCCTCAATTTAAATACAGTTTTTGAAGGATCTGAAGACGACTATTTCGAACAAAACATGACCGGACTTAGTCTGAATTTTATTTCTGACCAATCTAAAGTGCCCTATTTTATGAAGTGGAGCGCAGCACTTTATTATGGACATGAAGTCGAACGCTTCGATATTTTGGGTTATTACAGGCTGGTTGAAGTGGAAGCAGGCAATACAGATGAGGAAGGAAAGGAAGTAAAATTATGGGGAACAGGAACGCAACATGTATATACACGAAACAGGCTGAATAGCCTGGTCCAGCATTACGAATGGAGGGGTGCTGCCGATCTGGATTCTGAAAATGATCCGTTCGGTCAGTTTGTACAGTGGGGTGTATGGTACCGCCGAGAGCATCTCGATGATCGCATAAACGAGTGGGAACGGCTCGATAGTGCTGGATATTCTTTGCCTTTGTCGGATTCCGGACTACAGGTCTTCAATGTGTACAAGTCCTCACACGATTTTTACAATGATAAGATTGCGATATGGCTGCAGGATGAAATGAAATGGAAAATGAATTCCGGAAATTTGTTGAAAATAAATGCAGGGCTTCGCTTTCATCATTCGGCTTTAAACAAGGAAAGAATATTTAACCCCAGATTAAAACTGGAATGGATACCCCATCTCAGTAAAAGCAATACCCATATCTGGATTTCAACCGGGCTCTACCACCAGGCCCCTTTTTACAGGGAAATGAGAAGTCCGGACGGGAGCCTGAATACAGATCTTAAAGCGCAAAAATCGGCCCATTATGTAATTGGGATGCAAAGAGAGTTCTGGATGCGAAAATTGAGTCCGTCGAGATTTAAATGGATTAGTGAAATCTACTACAAGGATCTATGGGATGTGGTGTCTTATGACCTGGAAAATGTGCGAATCCGATATTCGGGAAACAATGATGCCGAAGCTTATGCCATAGGTTGGGATAACCGGATCCATGGAGAGTTTGTACCGGGAGCAGAATCCTGGGTCAATTTATCTTTTCTTCGCACACGTGAACGACTGTTAGGCATACAACACAAGCAACACAGCCTTGAAAGTCCAGAAGGTAAAGACATTGACGATGTACCCCGGCCAACCGATCAGTTTATGGCCTTGAGTATATTCTTTCAGGATTATCTCCCGCAGAATGAAAATTTTAAAATGCACATTCAGATTAACCTGGCCAGTGGACTGCCATACGGCCTTAAAGGCAGCAATACTGTTTACAGAAACGAACAAAGCCTGAAAGCTTACCACCGGGTCGATATTGGATTTTCCATGCAGTTGTGGGACAGAAATAAAAGCGGCAATAAACCCAACTCAATTTTTAGATTTTGTCGCCAGGCCTGGATCAGTGCGGAGGTTTTTAATTTGCTCAAGGTCAAAAACGAAGCCTCCATCAGTTGGATACGGACCTTATATAACTACCAGTTTGCAATCCCGAATTATCTGAGCAGCCAGCGGTTGAATTTGAGGTTTAGGGTGGATTTTTAAAATTAGGCTAGTAGGCTTGGAGGGATGTAGGCTTTTAGGTTTTGAGGCTAGTAGGCTAGTAGGTTTGGAGGGATGTAGGCTTGGAGAAGTTGAATATTTTGACTCTTAACTTTTAGTCAATGAATATTGATTCATGTCCTGAACTTTTAAGGGTCGCTAAAAGCCTGTTAAGAGGGCTCGATGGTAAATGAAAGGTTGAAATATAATGTTCAGTATCAGACGATTAGTTTTAAATTGAAGCTCGTTAAATTTTAGTTTATATAATTTTTGAATGGATTCTATCCGATATTCCTAAAAACCCTTAACTTTGCGGCCCTTAATGTCGGCACAGTCTGTTTACAGAGTAAGTCGATAGAGGTCTAAACATTTTAAATTTAAGAACAAATGGCCGTTAAAATCAGGTTACAACGCAAGGGACGTAAAAAAGCTCCCTTTTACCACATCGTCATCGCTGACGCAAGATCTCCCAGAGACGGAAAATTTATTGAAAAATTGGGAATTTACAATCCGATTACCAAACCGGCAACGGTTGAAATCGATCGCGATAAGGCTTTCGATTGGTTGATGAAAGGGGCACAACCCACAGATACGGTGAATGCCATACTTCGTTATAAGGGTGTACTCCACCGCAAACACCTTCAAAGAGGGGTTTCCAAAGGAGTTTTAACCCAGGAGCAGGCCGATCTCAAATACAATGAATGGGTACAGGCAAAAGAAGGAAACATTGCCCAAAAAGTTGAAGCCAGAAAACAAGAAATGGCAGATTTCCATAAAAAAGTAAGTGGTGAAGCTAAAGCTGCAGCACCTGCTCCGGCTGCAACAGAAGAGGAATAAAATTCTGCCCGATAACCGAATATTAGTTTTTAGTTTTGAATTTTATAAAATTATTTTAATATAATTTTATAAATAGATTAGTTTAAGAAATATCAAGAACCTGGATAGGATGTAATTCTATTCAGGTTTTCTCATTCTTAGTAAACAAAAAATATACGTATGCAAGCGCTACTTCAGGATTACAAAGAACGTTTACAGGCCGTTGCCGAATTGATTCAAGGATCAGACGAACTTGCGGCATATCTCGAGGAAGAGACTGTAGAATTGTATAAAAGTCTGCAGGATGTTTATGAACCCATGGTCGCAGAAATTTATCAGGAAGTGGCTGAAAACCATCCGCTTCAACTCCCCGAGCTTGAAAAAGTCCTCCTCAATCCATTTTTTGAGGGCCTTTTCCAACCCAGAATACTTGGGTACTGTGTACTTCGGGGCGAGATCAATGAACAATTCAAATACATTCGTCCGCAGGAAACATTCAAACAGTTCCTCCTGGCAATTGCCAATTCTACCAACTTTGATGTCATTCGTCAGCGCATAGGTCAGACTGTGCAACTGGGTTTTGCATTGAGCAGCGATATCTGGATTGCCAACCTGGTTGATCAGGTCGAAAATAAAAAGGTCAAAGCTTATTTTCAGTCGATGATCCACGACCGGTTCCGGGATACGGAAGAGCGTAAAAATCTTCTTATCCGTTACAAAAAGCAGTTTTTGCATTACAACTTTCTGTATGCCGAATTTCCGGAAACCATCAGCGAACTTCACCTGGAATCTGAGGCCCTCAAACATTTTTTGCAAAGCAGAATTGAATTCAAATCCAGCCACGACAGCTATATTGAAGAAATTCACAAGCTGATCTCGCAAAAGACTTTTTATAAAGAGCCCGAATTCATTGACCTGATAGCGATCATTGCTAATTTTATTGAATTGAATCCCAATGAAACGCAGCACCTCGCCAATGCATTAAACGCATGCCGTTACGAAAATCCACAATTCAATACCTTGTATTTTAAATACCTGAAAAACGCATATCGCGGAGGCGTTCTGTTTGGTCCTCAAGTCGATCGCAAATTTTTCAATTTATTAAACAGGAATGAAGGCGATGATCTGGTAAGGTTCTATAACCTGTTGATCGCCATTCACGATAAAGGCTTCGTTCACGAAGACACGCTGGATGTGGTCAACGCCTTTTACAGCCAATACGAAGGCATGTCTATCAACAACGAATGCCTGAGGCTGGCTTTCCTTCAGCTGTTTTCAAACGTCATTACGCATCTTACCGAAGCGGAATACCCTCACTTTTTTGATTTGCTCAGGACGTTTTACAATTACATGAATGTCTTTGGGAATAGCGCTTTTGATCAGGAAACCAAAGGCTATTGTATGGACTACGTGAAAAAATTACTGGCTTTTTACAAAGACAAGCGAAGTAAAGAATATCAGGAAATCAAAAAGCACGTCAGTTCACAATTTGTAGAATTTGAATTCCTGACGGAAAAGGAAATCATCGACCTGTTTAAAATCAAAAGAAAGAAAAAGGAACAGGAATAACCCAACTCAATACTGTTGCTGAGGCAGTTATATCTGTTGGATATTCGTCATGCAGCAATGAAACTTCTTTGATTATTTTTGATGCTCGCAGACAGTAAACAAATTGACAAAACGGGCGAATATATTATACCTGCTATGGTGGCATTTGAACCGGTATCGGTGGTTTAAGATACCCGGAGTAGGATGTTTTAGGTCCCGGACTGAAACGGCTCACGTCAACCATCTGGAAGGCCTGATCTATCCCGGATGTCTGAAAATTGGGATAGAACCTCATGAAGATACAGATCCGGAGGAAATGCTGGAAAGCCTCTCATCAGATTTTGGGTACGCAAAAGCAGAACTTTCCGGGCAATTAAACGCATTAAGCAAAGCCGCCCTTGCTCAACTTGAATCTTCCGGTCATTTTGATTTCATTCCTTTTGGAACCCTGGAAATGAATTCGAATACTTTGGTTTTTAATCAGACGGAATTCAATATCCACAAAGAATTTTACGGGGCAGTTCCACTTCCGGTACAGGCGGTTCAAAAAACCATCCAGGCTGAACAACTGCCAATAAAAACTCCCATCCCTTACGAACAGAAAAAGAAAAGGGGAATTCATCCTTTATTCATTATTCTCGGAATATTGTGGATTATTTTCCTGGTGCTGTTGTTTTGGCCCGATAAAAAACCGAACAAAACTTCAACCGATCCAATTGCTCCGGATTCTTCCATGATCCTGACCTCCGAAGACAGTGCATTATTGCAATCTATCCAGGCCATCGAAACCGACAGTACGCCTGTCGATTCAATTTCTTCCCTGGTGGTTATCGACAAAGATTCTCAGGAAGCGGTAATCACTCCGGCGGTCGTGGATTCTCTTAGCCAGATTGTTCTCAATAAAGAATGCATCATTATCGTTGGATCTTTTGTCAATATAAATTATGCAAATCGTTTAGCCCAAAAGATCGGGCAGCAAAATCTGATAGTCTACAGAGGTCAATACGGTAAATACAACAGGGTCGGAGTGAAATTCGATTGCATGGAAAAAGACCTGAAGCAGGTATTATCAGAGCTAAAACAACATTTTAATCCCGATGCCTGGGTCTTAAAAATGTAAACATGAAAGAAAACATCCTTAAACAAATACAGGATCGCAATCATCCTCATTTTTTTTTAATCGCTGGGCCCTGTGTGGTTGAATCCGAACAACTATGTCAGGATATTGCAGGACATGTCAAGGAAATATGCGACCGTTTACAAATTCCCTATATTTTCAAAGCATCTTACAGGAAAGCAAATCGATCAAAAATTGATTCGTTTACCGGGATAGGCGACCGGCTGGGGATGGAGATTTTACACAGGATCGGATCTTCATTGAATATTCCGGTAACGACAGATATACACACTGAAGATGAAGCCGGGGTCGCTGCCCAATATACAGATGTACTGCAAATTCCTGCTTTCCTGTGCCGGCAAACCTCATTGTTACAAGCAGCCGCGGCGACTGGCAAAACTGTGAATGTGAAGAAAGGTCAGTTTATGAGTCCGGAAGGAATGCAATTTGCAGTAGATAAAATCAGACAAAGCGGCAATTCAAAAGTATGGCTTACCGACCGGGGAACGACCTTCGGGTATCAGGATCTCATCGTTGATTATAGAGGAATCCCGGCCATGAGGGCTTTTGAAGTTCCGGTCATTATGGATTGTACCCATTCTCTGCAACAACCCAATCAAACATCAGGGGTTACCGGTGGAAAGCCTCAACTGATCGAAACGATAGCTAAAGCAGCGGTTGCTGTTGGCGCAGACGGATTGTTTATTGAAACTCATCCCAATCCTGCCGTTGCCAAATCTGACGGTGCCAATATGCTGAAAATGGAATATCTGGAAGCCCTTCTGGAAAAGCTTCTAAAAATCAGACAGGCGCTGAATTAGATATGCAAATTGCAGACTATAGAATTCCGGCTGCAGAGATTGATAACCAAGAGGCCCACCGGCAGGCAATTTCACAAGCATTAAAAATTAAAAAGGGCCTTCCGTTTTCGTTTCGGATCATTCGGCGAAATATCGATGCGAGGTCTAAAACCATTTTTTATGTATTGCGTGCAGAAGTAAACCCGATAGGTGTTAATACAGTTGAAGCTACCGAATTTGATTTTAAATACGTTGGCGATAAACCAGTTGTTCATATTGTTGGGTCCGGTCCCTGTGGTTACTTTGCTGCGCTTGAACTGATCCTTGCCGGGTACAAACCCGTTATTTTAGAAAGAGGCAAAGACGTGCGCGAAAGACGGCGCGATTTGCGTGCCATCCAACAAGATGGCATTGTCAATCCGGACTCCAATTACTGTTATGGAGAAGGTGGTGCGGGAACTTACTCGGATGGTAAACTTTATACGCGGTCAGACAAACGGGGAAACATCAGGCGAGTGCTGGACCTTCTTGTTTTTCACGGTGCAGATCCCGATATCCTCATCGATGTGCATCCGCATATCGGAAGCAATAAACTTCCGGGTATCGTTCATAACATCAGAATGACCATTGAAAAATCAGGTGGAGAAATTCTCTTTAATACCTGTTTGATTGACTTCGTTGTCGAACAGGGTAGTATTACAAAACTGATCACCAACAGAAATACCATCGAGTCACAGCAGGTCATCATTGCTACCGGCCATTCTGCCAGAGAAATTTACCGGCTGTTTTATGAGAAAAATTTGTCTATTGAACTGAAATCCTTCGCCATAGGTGTTCGCATAGAACATCCACAGAAACTTATCGATGCCATTCAATATAAAACCGAGCCCAGGCCGGATTACCTGCCCGCTGCAAGTTATGCTTTGAGTTGCCAGGTCGAAAATAAAGGCGTTTTTTCATTTTGCATGTGCCCCGGTGGTTTGATCATCCCGGCTGCAACAGCTCCTGGAGAAATGGTCGTAAACGGCATGTCTTTATCCAAAAGAGATTCCCCATTCGCCAACAGTGGAATAGTTACAACCGTGGATCCAAGTGATTTCAAAGACTTTTCGCGATTCGGCGCTTTGCAGGGTATGCTTTATCAAGCCCATATTGAAAAATGTATGTTTGAACTGGGTGATGGAGGACAAAGTGCTCCGGCGCAGCGATTGGAGGACTTTTTGAAAAATCAATCGAGCAAAGAATTGCCCGGAACATCCTACATACCCGGAATTTTTCCGGCAGCATTACACCATCATTTGCCTGCAGAACTCAACCACCGTTTAAAAAATGGGCTGGCACAGTTTTGCAAACGATTGCCGGAATACTTGCACAAAGATGCCATATTGGTTGCAACAGAATCGCGAACGAGTGCACCGGTTACCATTCCAAGAGACCGGGAAACCTTGATGCATCCCCAAATCATTGGGTTGTATCCGGCAGGGGAGGGCGCAGGATACGCCGGAGGTATCTTATCTGCAGCCATGGATGGACAAAAAGTAGCCCATGCGGTGGTTGCAAATCAATTCAAGTCAAAATCATTCCATTTTTAACAGGGTGATGGCTCTAAAACACACGGGCACTAACAATTCGGTTTGCCTTATATTTACCTTTGCAGGATAGGATATATGAGTAAGAAAAAAAATCACCAAATTTCTCCAGAGCTGCTTGAAAATGCGTTTCGTATATTATCGACGGCTAAATCAATGACGGAGGTTTACGAAGAAAACTTCAAATTCACCAGCAAATATGTTCACGCTACTTCCAGGGGTCACGAAGCTGTGCAAATTGCCTTAGGACTCCAATTGCTTCCGGTCGATTTTCTTTCTGCCTATTACCGGGATGACAGCCTGCTTTTATCAATCGGCATGCAACCCTATGAACTTATGCTCCAGTTGATGGCTAAAAGAGATGATCCATTTTCAGGAGGAAGGTCTTATTACAGTCATCCGAGTTTGAAGCGCGACGATATGCCTAAAATTCCACATCAGTCATCAGCTACCGGAATGCAAGCCATTCCCACTACAGGAATAGCGATGGGAATTCAATACCGGGAACGATCGGGCTTGAATAGTCCGGAAGAAATTCCACCGATTGTGGTGTGTTCTTTAGGCGATGCATCGATCACAGAAGGCGAGGTCGCTGAAGCGTTTCACATGGCTTCGTTGAAACAACTTCCAATATTGTATCTGGTTCAGGACAATGAATGGGACATCAGTGCGCATGCCAGCGAAATCAGAAAGGGCGATGCCACAGATTTTATAAAAGGATTTCCCGGTATAGAAAGTTATTCCATTGACGGAACTGATTTTTCAGACTGTTATCGCATTTTTCAAAAAGTCATAACAAAGATCCGCAAAAAACGAAAGCCATTTCTGGTTCATGCAAGAGTCCCACTGTTGAATCATCATACCAGCGGTGTGCGCAAGGAGTGGTACCGCGAGGATCTCGAAGAACACCAAAAACGCGACCCATATCCCCGGTTCAAAGCGCTTTTGCAAAAGAATGGATTTACGGATGAGCGCATTCAGGAGTTGGAAAATGAATGTCGCGAACAAGTGTTAGTTGATTTTGAAAAGGCAAAAAACGCACAGGATCCTCTGCCATCAGACCTGTATTTGCATGATTTTGCTGAAACGGACATTCATTCCGAAACCGGAAACAGGCATCCGGAAAACGGCGAAGAGAAAGTTATGGTCGATTGCGCCCTTTTCGCCATCGAAGAATTGATGCGAAAACATCCGGAATGTCTGTTGTACGGCCAGGATGTTGGAAAAAGGTTGGGTGGTGTTTTTCGGGAAGCAGCGACACTGGCCCAGAAATTTGGAGATCACCGGGTTTTCAATACACCGATACAGGAAGCATTTATTGTGGGATCTACAGTAGGAATGTCTGCGGCCGGCTTAAAGCCTATTGTCGAAGTCCAATTTGCGGATTATATATGGCCGGGTTTGAATCAGCTTTTCACGGAAGTGGCCCGCTCGTGTTATTTAACCAATGGTAAATGGCCCGTAAGCATGGTTTTGAGGGTACCTATCGGCGCATATGGCAGTGGGGGCCCATATCATTCATCCAGTGTGGAAAGTGTGGTTTGTAATATTAAAGGCGTGAAAGTAGCCTATCCATCCAATGGTGCGGACCTGAAAGGATTGATGAAAGCCGCTTATTACGACCCCAATCCCGTCGTCATCTTTGAACACAAAGGACTCTATTGGTCTAAAGTACCGGGAACGGATATGGCTAAAGGAGTCATGCCCGGAGAAGATTACATCGTGCCATTGGGATTGGCGAGGACCGTTCAAACTTGCGAGACCGATCCGGATAAAACAACGATGTGCGTCATTAGTTATGGAATGGGCATCCATTGGGCATTGAATGCTTCAGTAGATTTCAAGAACAGGGTTGAGATCTTAGACCTGAGATCATTGGTTCCACTCGATGAACAAGCAATTTATAATGTAGTCCGTAAACACCACCGGGTGTTGGTTTTGACAGAAGAAACCCTGGAAAACAGTTTTGCACAAACAATCGCAGGAAGAATCTCTATGAATTGTTTTGAATCTCTGGATGCACCCCCCCAATGCATTGGAGCTAAAAATCTACCTGCAATTCCACTCAACAGCATTCTTGAAAAAGAAATGTTGCCGGATGTTCAATCCATTTCCAAAGCAATGCAAGATTTGCTTGATTATTGATTTTTTAATGTGTCGAAACAACTGTCTTGTTAATTGATGTAAATCTTTTTTGAGAATTTTTTGTCCTCCACCTTAAAATTCAGAAAGTAAATTCCAGTTGCTAATTTTCCAGTTGCCAATTGATTCCTCTCAATCTGATCTTTTTGTAGGATAAGTTTTCCATTCACGTCGTTCATAAATATGGAATGGATGATTGCATTCTGATTTCCAAGAAAGATGATTTCGGCTCCATTGTTGAACACCTGTATATCCCTCAAAAGTTCTGTTGAATTATCATTGGCTACCGGCAGCCTGAAATGGTAGGTCTTCTTTAATTTAAGGACATTATCTCCAAGCCTGTCTCCATTACCATTGGCAAGCAAGGCTGTGTAATAAAAAATAATGCTGTCGTTTGGTACGGATGAAGGAGCAGTATATTGAAATTTCCAGGCAGCTTCTCCATTGACGTTAAAAAATTTAGCCTGCAGCTGTCTTGCATAAAATCTTTTCGTCACATTATCTCTTGCAACATTAACCCTTTCGTTGGGAATTTCAGTCAGCGTACCTACAAAGGCATGGCCATCATCTAAGGCAGTCAACTGAAATCCGGTTCTGATCGCAGTGTCCGATTTATTCAATATCGTTACCTCGTAAGTTGTATTGGCAATGATCGTGTCAGGGAGTCCGACCAATTCTGAAGTCCCGGTATAGTTTCCCCCACCATGACAATTGTTTTGCTGGCAGGTTGTTTCTCCCGGTGCACCGGTATTTGCTGTGGGTGGATTGGATGGCTCCGGAACGGAAGCATTAAAAACACAAAAGAAAAATATAGCAATAAATAAATAAAGGCTGTAAAGTTTTTTCATGATCAAAATTTTAAATGGGGTTCTATTCTTCGTCTATTTTATTTTTTACAATTTGAAATATCCTGGACAAATTGAATCCAAACTGGACTTCACCTGAAAATAAATTTCCATTCTCTTCAGCGAGCAATGCACGCTCATTCATTCCTGTTGAATTCGAAAAATGCAACTGAAAAACATGACCTCCCGTTTCGATATCTACACCTATAGACAATGGATGTGATCTGAAATCGCGTGGGAATTTATTGAATGGATAATAATAATCGACAACCACGGCAAAGCGATTATTAAGTTTGTAACGGGCACCTAATCCCAGTGCATACATGTTGTTGGGGATCAAAATATTATCGACTATATTGCTATGCAGCAATATGGGATTGATTTGGGCTGTCAATCGCTCGTTAAATTTTCTTCCAACGATGATCTGATGAAAATAAGACAACCTTCTGGCCTCGGTTACTTCAATTTCCGGATCTGGTAAAACATTATTCTTGAGTCCATTGCGAATTAAACCTGAGGTCCAGACTACTGATACCGGAATATTTTTCGCTCCTTCAGATTGCCAGAGTATTCTGTATTTGATAAAAGCATCGAGCTCTTTTTTGAAAGTACTTCGGGCAATTCCAACGGTAAGATTTTTTGTGATGCCATAATCAAAACTCATTCGCATGGTAGCGTTGTCCAGTCCCCAGAATTCATCAAAACCCTGATCTACGCGTCCAAACCGATGGAGAATCCTAAAATCCAGCGCACCAGCCGGTAGCATTTCCATGCTGTGTGAACTGATGACCCGCGAAGACTTGAAAGCATTTGTTATCCGCGTGGTTTGTTCGGGTTCTGGGCCAAGTGCATCCAGGAGATCCTGTGCATTTCCACGGATACAACTGAAACACAAAACGGTAAGAAATACGGTTCTTAAAATCATATTTACCTTTAATTTAAGCCTTTTCATAGGCTGTATTTATAAAATATCAATTATTTTTTGCGCCTTCAGATATCCATTTTTCAATCTGCCGGATTTTACAATCTGGGATTTGGTTTCCATTTTTTGGCATGGCTACATAGCCCCTTTCTCTCCGGATGGAACCTAATAAGCTGGTATTATCTACTGTAGCTTTCACCCCAGCATAATTGTTGTAATTAACACTTCCCTGGGGCTGACTTCCTGCGTGACATCCATTGCAATAGAGTTCTAAGATCGGAAATATCGTTGTTGAATACCTTACATCTGCTGTATCACAGGTCACATCGCTACACGGAACATCCTTCCTTGCGCCCTGCTCGATCCATAAAGAAAGGGTCGATATTTCTTCTTTGCCCAGCCTTGGAAATGGGTCGGGAGGCATGGGACTGAAAGCAGAGGTGATGACTTTATACAATTTACTTCCGGCATAATTGCCCGGTTCCACAATGGTCAACAGGCCTTCATAAGTTGTGAAATCATAACCCTCGGTTCGGTCAGCACTGTTGTGGCAGCCACTCCTCGTGCAGCTGGATAGTATAAGAGGTGCTACTTCCTGTTCATAACACACCTCTCTTCCAATTCCGATGTATTCGTCTGTACAGGAGCTCACTATTAAAACCCCCGATATACCGATGATCCAGCTTCTTATAGCTTGTTTCATAGTGTTTTATTATAAAATATTATCTGCAAAATTAAAATTTTAAGTCAATTGGCATCTCATATTAACGTTTTACCTGAATTAACTTGAGCGAAATTAAATTAAAGTTCAGGATGGTTTTTATAATGAAATTTTATTTTTTCAATTCGGTAAAAAAGGGAAAGGATCGAGGTATGTAACCGGGATCCTTTCCAATAGATCATGATGATAAATCTGAAGAAGCCTGAGTAAAAGATTTTGTGAATTAATCGATAAATTACCTTGGGCTTCGTTCAAAGGGTTGGCCAGGATCTCATTTCAATTCCTTGACAAAGTTTCCCTGATTATCAAATAGCAATGCTTTGATTTCGCCGTTCCATTCAATTGCAATGACATATTCTCCGCTTTTTGTTGTTCCAGCCCGCTTGATCACATATCCGGAATAATTGACATCCAGATAGTCGGTCAAATTCCCGGGAAGGCTTGTCGGATCAGTCGGAATGAGGTGTTTGCGTTTTCCTTTTGGGCCTTTTTTTCTGGGTTCCAACTCTTTGATGAAAGAACCGTCAGGTCCGAATTCCAGGAGTTTGAAATCGCCATCGCTGAGTTTCGCCACAACAATGAAATTTCCACTACCCACAATACAGGCACGAATGAGCTTTGCACCCGGATAAGTCGCTTCAACGTAATTGCTTACCTCCAATGGCAAATCCTCAACGGGTACCCTTTTGCATAAAGAATCTCTTCGGTGTTTCTTTCTGCCTTCTGCAAGGGGGTCCCCGGTGGTGTTCATTTCATAGACTTCAGAAATTTCTGAATTCAGGGAATTTTCCAATAAACTTTGGGTGTCTGATGCAAGCGACGCATCTAATAAACTTTCCTGCTGACATGAAGTCAGGAACATGGCAACAATGACCATGCTGCTTAAAATACTTTTCATAAATGTTAATTTAAATGGTGATTAAAAAATGATTAGGTAGGAGTGCTTCATTTAGAATTTTTTGATTGTGTTGAGTATTGGATCGGGTTTTCTGTGTTTGGTTTAAATCAGGGGCTATTTATTACAAAGCTTAATTTTTACATTTCCAGGCAACCTTTTTTGTATTAAATTCGTAGGTTCATATGAACAGCTAATCCTTATTCAAACCATATTGGCGGGAATAGATCAAAATACAGGAATTCCGGGACTGGAAGAACTTATAAAAGCGTGTATCGATCAACAACCCCTTGCCCAGCGCAAGATGTATGAATGTCATTACACCTTTGTGAAGGGGATTTGTATGCGCTACACATCGCGGCAGGAGGATTGTGAAGAAGTTATGGATGATGCATTTCTGAAAATGTTCAGAAATCTGGATAAATACAATGCTGAAAGGCCATTTAAAGCCTGGTTGAGGACGATTGTAGTCAATACGGCCATCGATTTTTACCGGCAGTCCCTTCGGAGCATTTCTTCCGGTACGATTGATGAGGTTCCGCAATTGGCCATAGACGAACCGACACTTTCAGATTTATCGACAGAAGATATCATGAAGGCTGTTCAAAAATTGAGCCCGGCATACCGAACGGTTTTTATGATGTATGTGGTCGATGGATACAACCATAAAGAAATTGCTGAATTGTTGCAAATTACGGAAGGTACATCCAAGTCAAATTTATCCAAAGCCAGATTGAAGTTGCAGGAGTTGCTGCTTTCCATGTATCGGAACGAGCTATCTCCCCATTTATTTAAATATACCTTACCATCGAATTTATGAAAATAGAAGATTTTGATTCCAGGATTAAGCAAAAAATAAGCCAGGTTGAAGCAGACTTTCAGGAACGCGACTGGGAGCGTTTTCAATATAAGTTATATTCAAAAGATAATTCTGCTCTCAAAAGGTGGATGATCTTTTTGTTCTTTCTATTTCTGCTGGGAGGAACGGGATTTACTATATGGCAATATGCTTTTGAAAAGAGTGAAGTTAAATCAGGAAGTAAATCGATTTTGGCCATACAGAAAGATTTAGAATCAAAAAATACCAATTCGATAAATCCCGATTTAGAACAATCAAATCATATTGAAAATCAAAACGGAGATGGTATCAAATTAAATTCGTCGGCAGATGCTCATGTGAAGAACAATTCAGGTTCAAATTTGAAGAACAGGAGCCAAACAGAAGGTAAGGAATTCTTTGTTGAACAATCGATAAAAGAGGAATACTCCGGAAATCAAACAGGCATTCGCTTATCCGAAGAAATTCAATTGGGGGCTGATGATATTCGGACGAATACTGCCGAAATAGAAAATACGATCAATCCAATATTTTCTTTGGAGAAATTAAATGTCTTACAGCAATCGGGGGTTCAATCCGGCCAAGCAGAAAATCAAATCCAAAATCATCTGCAATTTAAAAAATCTTCCGAAATCGATAAATGGGCAGCGGGCTGGAGTGTGCTTGCAAGTCATGAACACGTGAATACAGGATTATTGATCGAGCGAAAAACCAATGGAAATATATCTTTCCGCTCCGGATTGCTATATCAGAGGTTTTTCGAAAAAGAATATCAGAATGAAGTTGCATATAAGGAAGATAATGAAGTTGAATTCACTGAAATCGCAAAGCCCAGGCATAGCACAACAGAAACGTTCAATGACATCCGGATTCAATCATCTGATGTGGTATTACCTTTGGAATTGAAATATACTTTGCCATTTAGTTATGGCTATGCTGCTTTTATTTTTGGTGGTTTGCAGTTAACATTACAAAGTAAAACAGTTCTGGAATTCGACTACCTGAATCATTTTACAAATCAATACCTGTCTGAAGACGGTTTGAATCAGGATTCCAATAATTCTACCTTGATTAATAATTTCGGTTTTGGAATGGGTATGCAAAAGAACATTGCTGGTTTACAGTGGAGTCTTGCCGGTGTAATACAAAAGAGCAACAGCACACTCCCACACATTGCCAAAACCAGTTTGGGATTGCAATTGGCCGCAACTTATGCATTTTGATTGCGAATTGTATTGTTTTCGACCGCTGTTAGCAGTAGGCCTTCTGTCGTCTGTCCTTGCAAACCATTGTCATTGCTGCGATTAACGGTCATTGAAATACTTCGCTACCTGCAAGCGGTAAAAGGATAGCATAATGATTAGGCAAATCATTAATGGATATATCCAGGTTCTTTCCCAATTTCAAATCCGTTGTCACCAAATTTTTGTAATCGGTAACTACAGCAAAGCGTGGTAAGTGTTTTAAAATTCTATCTTCTTTAGCATGGCTTTCAATAGAGCTCAATAGCTTTTCAGTTCTGTTCTATTTCGTGACTGTTCATTGCTAGAATTTGATTTTTTTAAGGTGTCGTTGCACTTCTCGTTCCACTTGGTCAAAGTCGGGCAGGTCTTTTATTTGTTCACTCATGGAGCTTTTCCAACGGCCTTTGTATTGTGGTAAACGTTCTGCTAATTTTTTAGGGAAATCCGAATGCTTTAAATTTTTACTGGAACATTTCTTCTTAAACTCTTTTATGTGGAATGCAGCATCCATATCATGTTGCTCTAATAAAAACCAGATGTCGTAAAAATCTCTTGCCTGCATACGCTGCATAACAGTTCTCATTTTTTCTACCAGCACTTCTTCAAGCGGATAACATAAAAGCTGATGTGCTTCCAAATCGGAATAGCCGACAATCACATCTTTCATTACAGGAGCATATTCCAGTTGTTCACTTCTGGATATATCAACCTTTACCCTTTTGTTATTGCCCTGTCCACCTAATGGGCCTGTATAGCTGATGTAAAAATTGATACCGCCATCTTCATTGTTGTCAATTATTGCGAGTGGAATATTGGCTTCTTCTTTCACAAATTCAAACACTTCTTTAAACCATTCAAAAATCTGTTCATTACTAATTTCGTTATTGAGCAGTGTAAAATCAAGGTCTTCCGAAAAGCGATACTCTTCAAAATATATTTTCTTTAAAACGGTACCACCTTTAAATACTATTGTTTTTGAAAGCTGCTCATGCTGGGCAATGCCCCTCAATATCCATGACAGCACATAATCTTTTTCTATCTGCTGGTCCCGAACACCTACTTCTCTGGCCTTTTGTTGTATTTCACCTGGTTTAATCATGTGTAAATAGCAGATTTAATAGTTTCGGTTTCCAAGTTTTGCTGAATACTCCAACGACTAATTCGTTTTCCCACTGCAGGCAATTCGGTATCAAGCACTACATAAGAGGCGGTTTTCATCAATTGTAATTCCTGAATAACATGTGTGTTAATGTCCAATATTTCTAAAAGAAAACCCAATCGTTTTATTACCGCTTGTGAATCAAATTTCTTGGCGTATTCAAGAAGTGTATCGTATTTTATTTTGTCTTTAGAAGTGTAGATTGCCCTTGCCACTTCAACAATTCCACCAGCATAGTCGGGTTTGAAAAGGCAATCAATAAAAGTTTTTTCTAAGTCGGAGCAAAGCACTTTATTAAAGCTGTCAATCCACATTTTCTTCGCTCCGAAAAAATGTTTGTCGTTGTGATAGATAAATTGAAAAGGAACTTCTTTGATTTTTATTTCTGATGGTCGTATTTGTTTTGATACTACGATTTGTTCCTTTAATGATGGTTGAGTAATTAGATTATGTATTTGTAATGCGGAATAATAGCCGATATAATGTTTGGTATAATTCACCAAATGTTCTGCTATCAAATGCCAGTCGGGCATAAAATTCTCCGCATTTTGCTCATAAGGAATAATGTAATAAACACCTTCTTTCAAACGCATGAGCAACCCTCTCTTTGTCATGTCGCTGAGTAGTTCTCTGACTGCACTTGCTTTGGAGTCGGGTAGGGCTTTGTAAGCCAAAGAATAGTCAAAGCAATTTCTTTTCTGTCCGTTGAAATAGGAAAGAAGCTCGTTTGATTGCGTTGAAATGTATTTATTCTTCATAGTAACAATGTCAGGTTTAACCTGACAACAATGATACGAAAGATAATTGAGTTAATTGCCTCAATCTGCCAAAAAAATTATTGTTTATAGTGAAACAGTCAGGATAAACCTGACAATACAGATATGAAATATAATTTTTAAACAGTGCGTTGGCAGAAACGTTTCTTTGGCTTTTGCCTGAAAGGTTAGCTTGTGCGATTGGAGCAAAAGCCAATGTGCCGTTTGCGGGTAGGCACAAAATTGAATTAAAAAAAATGTGCTGTGGGGAAAATAAAAAGTACAGAAGCGTTGGCAATGAGTTCCCGATAGCTATCGGGAGGCTTACTCGTTGTCCGTTTGCAATATGGTCTGTATGATTGTCACTTATCAAAATGGTTTGTCTGTGTTGATTCGTTTAATTTTTAGTCGTCTGCTGATGTCGTGTTGTGTCGTCAATAGGCTTGCTGCTAACTTTTCGACCTCCCGATAAAATGTTTGTGATTACTAATTTTGAATAAAGCTATATCATTTTATCGGGACGACCATTTGACCTTTTGACTTTTCGACCTTTCGACCACACTCTATACTTTATTCATCGTATCATTCTTCATTCTCCATTATCCCAGTCTCTGCATTAGAATTGAAAATATACTATATGCATAGTGGTTCATGCATAATTTACGCCTTCAGCCTTACGCCTTCAGCCTTACGCCTTCAGCCTTACGCCTTCAGCCTTTGGCCTTAAATTCTCCTATTGCCTTTTTACAATAGTCAGACAATACAAGTTCGCCGCTGATGGCGGCGCGTTCGAATAATAACTGGTCCCAGTTTTCGGTGCCTTCCCAGAATATGGATTTGAGTTTAAATAATGCAGCCGGATTGTAGCTTATAAGTTTCGATGTAAAATGTTGGATATATGCATCGAGTTGTTCGGTCGTTTCAAATACCTCATTGAATAAACCTTTTTGTTTTGCGAACTCTGCAGTCTGCCATTCGTCGGGATTGATGGCCATCATTTGAAAAGCTGCTTTTCCAATTTTGCGTTCTACAGCGGGGCCAATGACAAAGGGTCCAATGCCTACGGCAAGTTCACTCAGACGGATACTGGCATATTTGCTTGCCAAACTGTAATCTGCAGCTGCAGCCAATCCAACGCCGCCTCCTATTGCTTTTCCATGAACTCTGCACAAAACTATTTTCGGACAATTTCTGATGGCCAGAATGACTTTGGCAAATCCACTGAAAAATATTTTTCCGGATTCGCGGTCATTGATGGCAGCCAATTCATCGAAACTGGCACCGGCACAGAAGGTTTTCTCACCTGCTGAGCATAAAAGCACGAGATTGACCTGTTCATGTTGACCCAAGGCATCGATGGTGTCTGCTAATTCTTTCAGCAAATTACCGGGAAGCGAATTGTGCGCCGGGTGAAAGAATTGAACGGTAGCTAATCCGTTTTCGATTTTATGTGTTACAAATGCTTCCATCTGATATTTTACTTTATTGTTTCTTCCAGCTTTTATAATCTCCGGTGGGAGTGGGATAATGATCCGGCAATACTGTAAGTGGCTCGCAGGGTTTCAAATGCAAATGAGAATCTCTTGCCAGTTGCTGATAAAGTTCCGTACCCTTACTTTTCCAATCTATCATTTCCTGCGAAAGAGTTTTGATAATTTTTGCCGGATTACCTACAACAAGACTTCCCGGAGGAATAACCATTTTTTCCTTTATAAAACTCATGGCACCCACAATGCTGTTGTCTCCTATTTCAGCTTCATCCATGATGACAGCATTCATGCCGATCAGACAATTGACTCCAATGATGCTCCCATGAATGATGGCACCATGGCCAATATGTGCATTTTCCCTGAGTCTGACCTCAATCCCTGGAAACATGTGAATGGTGCAGTTTTCCTGGACATTGCAACCATCCTCGATGTAAACAGCACCAAAGTCTCCCCGGATGGCAGCAAACGGACCAATGTAAACATCCTTGCCAATCACGACACAACCGGTCACGGATGCCTGGGGATGCACAAATGCGGTGGGGTGGATGACCGGAATAAATTCTTTATAGGCGTAAATCATACGAACCTTGCAAATTTAGACGGCTTCTCTTACTTTTAAGCAAAAATTAAGGTATGGCTGCTTATTTCGATGCAGAATTTCTAAAATTTTTCAAAGAATTAAAGAAGAATAACAACAGAGAATGGTTTCAGGCCAACAAGGAAAGATTTAAGGTAAAAGTTGAACAACCCTTTCATGAATTGGTAACTGCTGTGATTGAAGAAATGAAATCAATTAATCCCCGTATTCAGATTACGGCAAAAGATGCCATTTTCAGGATTTACAAAGACATTCGTTTTAGTAATGACAAAACCCCATATAAAGAATTTATCAGTGCTATCGTTTCACAGGGCGGACGAAAGGATTATGTTTCAGCGGGTTTGTATTTTGAATTGAATCACGAAGGCATAAAAGTTTATTCAGGGATCTATATGCCCGATAAAAACCAACTGGCTTCGATCCGGTATTATATTGCCGATCACCTCAAAGAATTTCAGAAAGCCAAATCCGATAAAAAATTTGTGAAACGATTTGGAAAAATTCTTGGCGATCAGAATAAAGTGCTTCCAGCCGACCTGAAAGAAGCTGCTGCCCTGGAAAATTTAATTTACAACAAGAATTTTTATTTCAATTGCAGTTTGGACAAAGAAATGTTGCATTCTCCTAAACTGGTGAAGGAATTGGTTTCCTGTTTTAAAGACGCCATGGCCGTGAATTCTTTTCTGGAGAAGGCCATCTTGGCAGGAAAGTAATTATTATTTTTTATTTGAATAATTACGTGGATTATGGATTTGAATCCGTAATTGAAACCCAATTCAAACCGGCTGTTGAATCCATCGTAAAAAAATCTGAAGGAATCCATCTGAAAATGACTTCAATCACACATCTTCTACATTCAATTGGCGTTTATTCATCTGGCTCTCCAGCATAAGATCCCTGTTTACAACGATGGCTGCGTTGAGTTCGAAACCAAGAATTAAAAGGAGTGTATTCAACCGAAGCCATACCAGGGTGATGATGAGTGCGCTGATGGCTCCATAAACTTTGTGATACGTACCAAAAGCATTGATAAACATCCCAAATAAAATCGATGTAACAATGGTAGCCAGGGTTGCGAATAATGCACCGGGTGAGATCCCCTTGATCGGTTTTTCTATGGAAGGACCATAACGATAAACCAAGGAAATGACCGCGTAAAATAAAAGTATGGTTACGAAAAATTTCAAACTGGTTATGGAAATTTTAGTGAATCCGGATAATTCCATGTAATTCAACAACCATATGAGAATTTTTTCGCCAAAAATGATCACCAGTACAGAAAAGATCAATAACAATCCAAGTGCAATCGTTAGCAGGATGGCTGTCATTTGTTTTTCCAGCCAGTTGCGCTTTCGGAAACTCGATTTATAAGTTTTATCGAACCCTCTCATCATTGCTAATATGCCCTCCGATCCAAAATATACAGCCAACACAAATCCTATAGATAAGAAACTGCTTTTCGCCCTGGGTCTGATGTTTTCGATGATATCATGTATGACATAATCCTTTGCACCCGGAGGGAGAATGGATTGCAATGCATGCTCCAGAGTTGCATAAAAGTCCAGGTTTTTTGGAAGATAAGCGGTCAGTGTAAATAAAAAAATAAGTGAAGGAAACAAGGCCAGAAAGAAATGATAAGTCATGGCACTTGCCCTTACATTCAAGTCATTTCTATTGGCTTCCTGATAGAGAAAATGCAAAACCTTATAGATGGGCACACTTCTGAATCCTGGAAGAGAATGTTCCTGCATCCAACTTCGTAAATTTTTGAATGCGCTGGTTTCGAGTAATCTGGATTTAATTTTAGAATTCCGGGATATCAAGGTACGTGTTTAAATTTTGTTGGACAAAATCCGGTATCGATATTTTTTTACCAGAACCAGCATTTAAAAAACATAAAATCACATGGGCAGCATTCAATAATTTATGTTGCTCATTAAAAATTTCTGTATCAAAGCGGATCTGATCATTCACCGGCCAACGCACCGATGTATGAACATCCAATAAATCATCATATCTGGCAGGTCTTAGAAATCGAACGTGCATACTGACTACAGGCATCCAAATGCCGTGCTCTTTTTCCAGATCAGCATACCTGATTCCCATGGCGCGCATGGCTTCCACTCTGCCCATCTCAAAATATTGGGAGTAATTTCCATAATATACATAACCCATCTGATCGGTTTCACTGTATCGAACGCGGATTTGAATATGGTGCTTAAACATCTTTTGTTGAATGCGTTTTGAGATGTTATTGCAAAATCATGATTTTTCCCTAAGTACCGGGCACGACATACAATGCGGTCCTCCCCGTGCTCTGGAAAGTTCGCTGGAAGGCAGTGTAATGATAGTATTGTGAATTTGCTCCGGGTCAAAATCGGTATGGAGTAACTCCTTGGCATGAATGATTTTATAACCTGCATTTTTAAATGCCGTCTCTGTAAGCGGATTTCTGTCGTAAGTGAGAGCAACCCCGGGTCTAATTGTTAGTAAATTGCAGCCGTCTGTCCATTGTTCTCTTTCCTGGTAAGGAGACTCCCCGTTCCCGCTCCAGATAAATTCAATGTTGGGGCTTATTTCATCGTGCATAAAATCAATAACCGATGGATATTCCACAATGCTGCCAGATTTTCTGTAAACAGTTACATACGAACCCAATCCATCCTTGACTATTGGTTTGTAACCAATAAAATGATGGTGGTTGAATTGCGTAAACAAAGTATCAATATGCATAAATGAGCGTTCTTTGGGCACATCTACTTCGACTACGTTTTTTACCAGGTCTTTCTCAAATAAAACGCGTTTCAATGTTTGCAAAGCATGATCTGTCGTTCGTTCGCTGCTTCCAATCAATAAATATTCTTCATTCAGCAACATCAGATCCCCTCCTTCAATGCTGATGGGTTCTCCTTTTTTGGAAGGTGGAAATTCGTCGATCACATTCAGATTGATCAATTTGTTTTCCTTAGCCAGATAACTGAAATCGGGATGTGCGTGTAAAATGAAACGGGTTAATAAATTTTCGCGATGTCTTACCGATTTGGATGCTTTCGTAATGACGATGTGGTCGCGAATCGTCAATGCAATATCTCTTGTAAAAATAAAATTGGGTATAGGATCAAAAAATATCTGGTCAGCTTTTTTATCATATCCCGAAATTAATACCTCTGATAATGTGCCATGATCCATTTTACACAATTCTGCAAAATAAGATTTTGGTAATTCTTCAAAATCGCGAATCATCTCCAAAACTTCAGATTTGATCTTTTCATCTGCATCCAAAGATTCTTTGATGAGTTGTTGTGTTTCAAGTACATTTTGTTCTCCAAGAAATTTTGCTAAAACTGATCTGAATATCTGATGCTCTTTTCGCATGGTAGGCAAATGCACAATGTCGTCAAACAGCAACTCTGTAGCTCTTTTTGGGCTGATCCTGTCAATTCCTTCGTCCGGACTGTGTATGATCACTTTGAGCAACTTATTTATTTCTGAATCGACGAAAACACCTGGTTTCATAAAATATGCAATTAGTTACAAAGGTATTCAATTATTTTGAAGGCTGTCATCTGATATAATTCCGCCATGTTGTTTGGTTTTTGGAATTCGATTCATTATTAATGTCAATATGCTGATAGAACAGCATAACAAGGCTGATTCAGGATAAGATTTCCGCGAATGAGGGTTAAAACAATGGAATACATCTTAAAATTCAGTTTTCATTCGAGGACTACAATTGTAAAAACGCATTCAAATTGAATCTTTACATTAAAAAATTTTCCAGTTATACTAGTGTTCATTTATTTTCATAAATTTTCCAGAGGCCACCCGCGTGCCTGTCCCATTGATAATTTCGAAAAAATAAAATCCCGGGGGTAAATGGAGGGCACTTATTTCAAAATAATTTTGATCGGTTTCTAACTTATTAATAATTTGACCACGGGCGCTGTAAACCAACAATTGGTAGTTTGGATCAGACTCCGGAAAGCTTAAAAGGGCATGTGTCCGGATGGGATGTGGATAAATTATATAACCGTCTGAATAATCCAGCAAAAGTACCGACACCGTTTCACCGGGCCCAATATTACCGAATTCGAGCTGGTAATGATTGATGCTATTCAGTTTTGCTGTTTTATGAATGAATTGATAATTGACGGTTTCTGTTTTACTGCCGCATATTCCTCCTATAAATCCGATTTCCTGAAAATGCATCGAATCTGTGGAATGCAGAATTCTAATTCCATCGCAAGTTTGCCCTAGCGACATCTGCCAATCGAGAATGATTTCGCGATGAGAGGGCGTTGCAGTAAAATAATTCAATACAGCCTGCGAATGCAAGGGAATCGTATGGAACAAGGCCACGCAAATAAAGAGAACAATAGGAAACCGAAACATCTTACTAAGAAAACGTCGTTGGATCCTTTTTGTTTCTAATTACTTAGAATGGTAGATTCGCTTTTCGATGCAATCATTGTGCATATGGAGTTTTAACATCTGTTAAAATGCTCTATCTTTCGCAGTCAAATTTAAATATATGGACCGAACAAAGGTGCTGGTATTGGGAGCAAACGGGCAAGTTGGTTCTGTGCTGGTCGAAGCCTTGCGCAAAAAATGGGGAAATGATCAGGTCATCAGTTCCGATTTGCGGGAACCCTCCCATGCCACGGGACCTTTTGAAATTATCAATGTGGTTGATGCGGAAAGCATTAAAAATGCGGTTTTAAAATATGGTGTTACCCAAATTTACCATTTAGCAGCCATCCTTTCCGCCAGGGGAGAGCAGGATCCCATGAATACCTGGAATATCAATATGCAGGGATTGCTCAATGTTTTGAATGTGGCTGTGGAGATGAAGTTAGACCGGGTTTTTTATCCAAGTACCATTGCCATCTTTGGCCCCACTACGCCCAAACACATGACACCACAACATTCTGTATTTATCCCCACGACTGTTTATGGAATCAGCAAACACAGCGGAGAATTGTGGTGTAATTATTACCACAACAGGTATGGCTTAGACGTTCGTTCATTGAGATATCCGGGAGTGGTTGGCTGGCAATCTCCGCCGGGTGGGGGAACTACCGATTACGCGGTAGAAATATTTCACGAAGCTATTCTGAAAGGGACCTACAGCTGTTTTCTGGAATCCGATACCCGTTTGCCCATGATCTATATGGACGATAGCATCAGAGCAACACTTGAATTGATGGATGCTCCTTCAGAAAACATCCGCGTACGCACCAGCTACAATCTGGCAGGCATGAGTTTTACACCCGCTGAATTAGCCGATGAAATCAAAAAACACATTCCCGCATTTCAAATAACTTACAATCCGGATTTCAGACAAGCCATTGCAAAATCTTGGAATGAAAGTATCGATGATTCTGAGGCGAAATATGACTGGAACTGGAAACCGGCGTATGATCTGGAGAAAATGACTGCAGAAATGATTGTGATGCTTAAAGCACAGTATAATTCATAATATTTACCTGAAACAAAAGACATGTACGGAAAAGTTAAAGACCAACTTACAGAAGAATTGAAAGCCATTCAGGAAGCAGGCTTGTATAAAAAAGAGCGGACCATCACTTCCGCACAAGGCGCTGTGATTCAAACTTTAGAAGGAGGAGAAGTGCTCAACTTTTGTGCAAACAACTATCTGGGTTTGTCCTCACATCCCAGTGTCATCCAGGCGGCTAAAGCGGCAATAGACCAATATGGTTATGGCCTGTCATCGGTTAGATTTATTTGTGGAACGCAGGACCAGCATAAGAAACTCGAGCGGATGACTGCAGATTTTTTAGGCACAGAAGATTGCATTTTGTATGCTGCCGCATTCGATGCCAATGGAGGGATATTTGAACCCCTGCTTGCTGAACAGGATGCTATCATATCAGACGAATTGAATCATGCTTCGATCATTGATGGGATCCGACTTTGCAAAGCACAACGATACCGGTATAAGAATAACAACATGGAAGATCTGGAACTGAAATTAAAAGAAGCTTCCGGAGCCCGCCGAAAACTGATCGTTACGGACGGGGTTTTTTCCATGGATGGTACCATTGCCCAATTAGACATAATCTGTGATCTGGCCGATCGGTATGAAGCCATGGTAATGATCGATGAATGCCATGCCAGTGGATTCATGGGGAAGACAGGCCGAGGAACGCATGAATATAGAGGAGTGATGGGGAGGATTGACATCATCACCGGAACATATGGCAAAGCACTTGGTGGAGCCTCAGGAGGTTTTACGGCGGCGCGACAAGAAATCGTCGACATGCTGAGGCAAAGATCCAGGCCCTATTTATTTTCAAATACGCTTGCACCATCCATTGTAGGTGCTTCGATTCAGGTGCTCGGGTTGCTGAGTGCATCCACCGAATTGAGGGATAAACTCGAGGAAAATACCCGTTATTTCAGAAGCGAAATGACAAAAGCTGGTTTTAACATCGTGCCGGGTGAGCATCCTATTGTCCCGGTTATGTTATTTGAGGCCAAACTTGCACAGGAATTCGCTGCAGCCCTGCTCAGGGAAGGGATCTATGTCATTGGATTCTTTTATCCGGTCGTACCACAGGGAAAAGCGAGGATCAGAGTACAAATCTCTGCTGTACACAACCGGAGCCATTTGGAAAAATGCGTTGGAGCTTTTGTGAAGGTCGGAAAAGAACTGGGAGTATTGAAGTAAAATAAATTAGCTATTTATCTTATATATAAATATCTATTATATAAATTAATACACATAATTTATATTTTTAATATAAAAATCCTATGCGAAATCCAATAATTTGGAGTGAGGAATAGATATTTGCTCTGTTTTTTATAATACGAAATCTTTCGTACATTTGCTTTTTCACAAAATCAATTTAATAATGAGATATTCCAAAGTTTGTTTATTCCTGTTCATGGCTTTTATGCTGAATGCTCAGGAAACCCGTTTACTCAGATTCCCAACCATTTACAACAACCAGATTGCCTTTAGCTATGCCGGCGATTTATATACCGTATCCTCAAATGGGGGAACCGCCAGGAAACTGACCAGCCATGTTGGTTACGAACAATTTGCCAGGTTCTCTCCAGATGGTAAGTACATTGCTTTTTCCGGTCAATACGACGGGAATACGGAGATCTATCTCATTCCTGCACAGGGTGGCGAACCCAAGAGATTAACTTACACGGCCACTTTAAACAGAGACGATCTCTCAGACAGAATGGGTCCCAATAATTTGTGTATGGGTTGGAAAAACAACGAGCAGATCATCTATCGAAGCCGATGGCGCGAACACAACGATTTCAGAGGACAGCTCTACTTATGCAATATTAAAGGCGGACTCTCCGAACAATTACCCTTCAACCATGCCGGTTTTTGTTCCTATTCACCAGATAAAACCAAACTGGTCTACAACCATGTATTCCGCGAATTCCGTACCTGGAAACGATACACCGGCGGTATGGCTGACGATATCCGGATTTTCGACTTTAATACCAAGAAAAGCGAAAAAATAACCGATAATATTCATCAGGATATTATTCCGATGTGGGTAGGTGATAAGATCTATTATTTATCTGCCAGAGAAGGCAGAATGAATTTATATTGCTACAACACCACATCAAAGCAAACTAAAAAAGTATCTAATTTTAAGGATTACGATTGTAAGTTTCCTTCGCACAACGGACAATGGATAGTGTTTGAAAATGGTGGTTACATATATAAACTAAATACAACGAATGATCAATCTGAAAAAGTAAGTATTCAGATTGCAGATGACTTTTCTACCGGAAGAAATGTTCTGAAATCCGTTAAAGAAAATTTACTTTCCTGGGATGTTGGTCCCGATGGTAATCGCGCAGTTTACGTTGCAAGAGGAGATGTGTTTACCGTTCCATTAAAGAACGGTGAGATCAGAAATCTAACGCAGTCATCCGGAAGTCACGACAGAAATGCCAGCTGGTCGCCCAATGGGAAGTATGTTGCTTATATCAGCGATGCAAGTGGTGAAGATGAGGTTTATATTACAGGAGCTGATGGAATTTCAACAGCCATTCAATTGACCAGAAACGGAGACAATTACAAATATGGATTACAATGGTCACCGGATTCCAAAAAAATATTGTACTCAGACAGAAAACAGGGATTGTATGCCGTTGATGTCGAAACCAAATCCACCACTTTGCTGCATAGTTCGCAGGTCTTTGAAATCAGTCAGTACAATTGGTCACCCGACAGCAGATATGTTTGTTTTACCAATCCGGAGCGGAAAAACAATTCTTCTATAATGATCTATGACTTTGAAACCAAAAAAGTTAATGCGGTTACAGAATACTGGTTTCAATCCAATTCTCCTGTGTTTAGCACAGATGGAAAATATTTATTCTTTACCTCTGAAAGAAGTTTTAATCCGAGATACAACAACCTGGAATGGAACCATGCATATTTTGATTTGACTAAAATTTATATGGTGACTTTAAAAAAGGATTTGCCTCATCCATTTGAGCCGAAATCAGATGAAGTTGCCGTAAAAGAGGAAAAGGACAAAAAAGAAGCTAAATCAGAGAAGGAAGATAAAGCCAGCCAAAACAAAGACAGTCTTTCAAAAAATGTAAATATAGATTTTGATGGTATTTTCAACCGCGTCGTTGAAGTGACTCCGGTTGCTGGCAATTATTTTGGAATTGAGTCAGCCGGGGATAAAATTTACTATTTCCGTTCGACCCTGAGTGACCGGATGAAATGGTTTGTGTTTGATTTGAAAAATCAAAAGGAAACGGAATTAAGTCAGGAAGTCAATGGATATTCTTTTACTCCCGACAGAAAAAAAGTAATGGTTTCTTCAAAAGGAAATCAATACATCATCGATGTACCTTCAGGAAAATTAAATCTTGAAACTCCATTGGATCTAAGTGATCTCAAAGTAAATATTGATCGTAAAGCAGAATGGAACCAGATTTACCACGAATGCTGGAGACATATGCGGGATTTTGTTTACGATCCCAATCTTCATGGCGTAGATTGGAAAGGGCTTAGAAAGTCATATGCAGAGTTGCTTCCTTATGTGAATCACCGGGCTGATCTGACTTACGTAATCGGAGAATTGATAGGAGAACTCAATCTGGGCCATTCCTATGTAGGGGGTGGCGATTATCCGAAAGCTGAGCGTATACCCATGGGACTGCTGGGAGCACAGGTGAACAGAGATCCGTCCGGATATATCAGAATTGATAAAATTCTTAAAGGTGAAAATTGGAGTAAAAGGGTGCGTTCTCCACTGACTGAAGTGGGTATGAATGTAAAAGAAGGTGATTTTATTTTGGCGGTCAATGGCGTTTCCACCAAAGATGTCAATGATTTTTACGAATTGCTGGTTGGAAAAGCCCATAAGCAAGTCAAATTAAAAGTCAATAATTCGGCGAAGCCTGAAGGATCCAGAGAAATAACCGTTGTGCCCATTTCTGACGAAAGCGATCTCTATTATTACAATTGGGTACAGAGCAATATTGAACGGGTCACTAAAGCAACAAACGGACGGGTGGGTTATATCCATATTCCCAATATGGGTCCCGACGGATTGAATGAATTTGTAAAATACTTTTACCCCCAGCTGATAAAAGAAGCTGTGATTGTCGACGACAGAGGAAATGGTGGCGGCAATGTCTCCCCTCACATCATCGAGCGCCTGAGGAGAGAACCCGTACAGGTTACGATGTCCCGGAACGGAACCCCAAGCTTTGAACCTGTTGAACAGATCATCGGACCTAAAGTGGCCTTGATTGATGAATATTCTGCAAGCGATGGAGATATATTTGCATATCGCTTTCAAAAATATAAGTTAGGCCCGGTCATTGGTAAAAGATCCTGGGGTGGGGTCGTGGGTATCCGCGGAAGTTTGCCCATAGTGGATGGTGGCTTTCTTAACAGACCAGAATTTTCCAGATACAATCTCGAAGGAACACAATGGATCATGGAAGGGCACGGAGTCGATCCCGATATTGTGGTAGAAAACGACCCTTATGAGTCATTCATGGGTTCTGATAAACAGCTCGATAAAGCCATTGAAGTGATTCAGGGCTTAATGAAAGGTAAAACTTATAAAGAACCTGCACCACCTCCATACCCAAAGAAGTAAATCTGAGGAGTTTGGTTTGATAAGGGAGAGTAACATTAAAATGAATTTGAGAAGTGTCTCCTTATTGGTGCGGATCATCGATGATTGTGGCGTGCTGATCTAAGGAATTCCGCGGCATGAGCAGATCATAATAAATTTGGGTTTCAAATTATTTGGTAAAATGATCAAACAAGCAAAAAGCATTTCTTTCATTTTAGTTGCGCTGATAGCTATCCTATCCGGAGTGAATGCACAATTTGGGCCTGGCAATGCTGCGATGATCAGCGCCACTCAAATTGGGAAATTCCAGGGTCAGGTATTGGATTCCATCAGTAAACAGCCAGTTGGTTTTGCCAACATTGTGATCCAGGAAGCTTTGGAAAAAAAAGATGTGGACGGCAGTCTTGCAGACGATAAGGGAAAATTTACGATTAAGGAACTAAAGTTTGCCAAGTACAACATCATCGTTTCCTTTCTGGGATACGAAACTAAAATAATGGGCCCCTATAAAATCAATAAAGATGTTTACGAATATAAATTGGGAGTCATCTTATTGAGTCCAAAAGCTGAAGTTTTAAACGAAGTCACCGTTGTAGGAAGTAAAGATCTCATAGAAAACAAAATTGACAGATTGGTTTACAATGCAGAAAAAGATGTGACCACCAAAGGAGGGAATGCTGCTGATGTTTTACGAAGAACACCCTTGCTCACCGTAGATCTGGAAGGAAATGTGTCCATGAGAGGGAGCAGCAATTTGAAAGTCCTGATCAACGGAAAACCCTCTTCGATCATGTCTTCCAGTATTTCCGATGCATTAAAAATGATTCCTGCAGATGTTATTGAAAAAGTTGAAGTGATTACCAATCCGGGAGCAAAATACGATGCAGAAGGAACCGGTGGAATTATCAACATCGTTACAAAAACAAAAAAAATCCAGGGAGTGTCGGGTTCGGTCTATGCCAGTTTAGGTAGTAAAAGCAGCAGCCTGGGTTCTAATTTGAATATAAGAATGGGCAAAATTGGCTATGGGGCCAATATAGGTGGTTATTATTGGCGCGGCAAAGGAGATACAAAAGTGGATCGCGAAAATTTAAACACCGCCATCAATCCATATTACCTCCAGGAAGGTAATTCTTCGAATAATGGAGGAGGTTTGTATTCGCAATTGTCTGCCGATTACGACATAGATTTAAAAAATTCACTTACGTTTTCGGCCCGTTTTCCATTGAACAGATTTGCGAATGAAAATGAACTAACTACTTATACGGGTACCCAAAAAGGTAATTTGCCTTTCTCTTTTGAGCGACACAGCGAAGTGGTGAACAGTAGTTTTGGCACAGATCTCAATTTAGATTACAGGAGAACCTTTGACAAAGATTCGGATCGGGAGTTTTCGATCTCCGGACAATATTCCTATTCCAATAAAAACAGCGATTACGAAACCGATCAGTTTGATTCGCTTGGTATTTTAAATTACAAGGAATTGGGTCCGAATTTGGGCACGAATAAAGAATATACAGTCGCTGCAGATTATTTGCACCCGCTTTCTAAAAAAGTAACATTTGAAACCGGTGCGAAATCCATTTTCAGAAATGTTTACAGCGATATATATTACGATACGCTGAATCTGATGAGCCAAACTTATTTAAGAGACGACAGCAGAAATAATTTGTTCGATTACGATCAGAATGTTGCATCTGCATACGGCCAAATTACCTTTCCCATTTCAGAAGCCCTCAAGGGGAGGGCAGGACTTCGATACGAACATACATTTATTCAGGGAGTGACGGTTTCTGATGGGAATGCTTTTGAAAATGATTATGCATCCTGGATTCCTTCCGGTTTAATGGCTTATACATTTAAAGACAAATCTTCATTAAAGGTATCGTATTCGAGGAGAATTCAGCGGCCCAGTATGTTTTATCTAAATCCGTATATTAATTACAACGACCCAACCAATATCTCCTATGGAAATCCGGAACTTCAGCCCGAAATAACAGAATCCTTTGAGATGAGTTATAGTTTTGCAAAGGATGTTAAAAATGCTACGGTTTCTGTTTACCATAAAGTTACAAACGACCTGATCGACAACTACCGTTTTATCGATACCTTAGGCAGAACGAACGCCACGTACAACAATCTATCAAGCAGTACTTCATCGGGATTGAGTATCAACGGTGGAATCATGAAGCTGGGAACGATTATTTTGAACGGTACCGTTAATTTGTATTACCAAAAGGTAGAGAGCAGCCAGTTTGTCGATGTCCGCAACGATGCATTCAGCTACAGTTTGAATGGATTTGCAAACGTAAATATTACACCAACACTTGGCATTACTTTTTTTGGATTTGTGAATTCACCCAAGCTGACCACCCAAGGCAAACAATCAAGTTGGTTTGTTTACTCTATTGGATTGCGAAAAGAAATGTGGAAAAAAATGGGAGGCATATCTGTAGGAATAGACAATATTTTTCACCCCAAAATGAATCTGGATTCTGAATTTAAATCGGAGACCCTGTATTACAAAGCCGATAATCGCTTTGAAGGCTGGGGTATCAGGGCCAGTCTGGATTACCGGTTTGGTAAAATGGAATTTGGAGCAGCCAAGAAAAAAAGGAAGGGCAAATTAAACGACGACCTCAAACAGGGAGAAGGAGATGGTGGTGGTGGAAATTCGGGAGCGAATTAAATTGAATGTAGTACTCCAGTCGATATATTTCTTCAACTTCAACGATTCCATGCATTTTTTTTTGCTGTAAAAAATCATGACCTGTCAGAATTTTGGTAAATAAGATTACAGCTAAATGCCTCTGCATAAATTAAACACAGCCAGGATTCAGGCATATCAATTCAAACACAATCCATTTATAATAATGGAATGTAGCTTATAAATTTGAGACCATTCTTTTAGACACCAGACCTTTAGAAAACACTTAAAGCCCAAATACCGGTAGTTACCAGACTTTGAGCTTATAATCTTTGAATTCGCTTCAAAAATTGTACCATTTGCTTCTCTTTTATTAAATTGTATGGATTTCTTTATTATTCATTCATAACAAAACACAATTTGTTATGGATTTTAATTTATTGGCGCTCTTGCTCGCGGCTGTTACACCCATGATTTTTGGATTTATCTGGTAACACGATAAGGTATTTGGTAAGGCATGGTTGGATTCGATTGGCATGCCCAAAGAAAAGATGAATTCGGACAATATGATCAAGCTTTTCGGTGGATTTTTTTATATGTGCATTGGTGATCGCATTGGGTTTAAGTATAATCGCAACGCACGATGCATCAATTGGAGGAGCATGGTATTACGAGACCAATGGTCCCATGAAGCCTGACCCAAATTCAGAATCCGGAAAGTGGTTGCATAATACCTGGATAATCTTGCTGCTTCAATTTATAAGTTTAAACTTGGAGCATTCCATGGGCTGTTAACTGTTGGGATATTTTTGTTATGGCCCATTGTCGTGAATGATGAATTTTTTGAACGTAAAAGATTCAAATACATGGCTGTTAAAGCTGGATTCTGGATGATCTCTCTTGCCCTCATGGGAGGTATAATTGCTGCGATGTTCCGAAAGGAATCTTAAAGTCAATTTTAGCAGTGATGCTATGGAGTATAATTTACGAACTCATCATTACCTCTGGCGGGGTGGTGAGTTCGTAAAGTTTAAATGGAGGACATGAATAAATTTAACATCACACTAAAGTTTGATAAAAGAAACGGATATAATGCCTTCATTTCTTTTATTTCTTAGTAGCCCAAAATAATAGCCTGGAGGCAAACCAGGCAACTTCACTTCGTATAACTTGTTATAGGCTGGAATATTGATTTCATGAAGAGCTTGTTGTCCTGAGTATTCGTATAGCAGTAAACTCTGTTCCGTATATATAGGTTCATTACAAACAAGTGTTAGTGTATTGTCAGTGATCAGGTTGTTTTTAATTTGTTGATTGTAATTCATTTCGTATGAAGACAGTTGACTGACTTCGCAATCTTTTGGAGTCAGACCAAGTTGATTGAATCTGAAGTCAAAAACCTGGAGGGTAGGAGGATCAATTTCCATCACAATTTTTTTACTGGAATCAATGACATAAAAGGTAGGAAACCCAATGATATTGTACGCGTTGACAACAGCGTTGCCACCGCCTTCTAATCCGCTGATGGAAGGGTACTCAATTTTGTATGTTGCATCATAAGCCAATACTTCCGCATTGGTATCGTTGTGATCAATGGAAATGAAGACCACATCTTTTTTATTGCAACCATATTTTTTATAAGCCAGATTCACTTGTGGAGTATAATATTGACACGGGGTACAAGTGGTAAAGAAAAAATCCAGAACGACGGTTTTCCCTTTTTCCAGGTAATCGTACAGATGATGTTGCTGGCCATGTGTATCAGTTACCTTAAAATCCGGAGCGATTTGCCCAACCTGGGCGAATGTATTTTTCAGGTTCGGGCCAAGCAGGATTAAAAGGCAGATGAAGATCTTCATACGTTTAAAATTTATGGATTCAAATTCAGGAAAGTTTTTGTAAGAGTATGAGCGTTGGATTGTATTTGGATTATATATAACCCATTTGGGAAATGCGAGTTGTTAAATTCAATATTTTTAATTTTTTGTCCCTTGCATATTTCATTGTAGAGGGATTTGCCGTTGCTTGAGAAAATGCTTAGTTGGAGTTTTTGGTCCACTAAAAATTCAGGCAATTCAAGTTTCAACACAGAATTTCTGATGGAAGCCTGGAAAGCAATTTTGCGGGAACTCTCTTTTTGTCCAGATGGATTTTGATGGGGACACAAACGCAACAATTGAAATTTTACATTGGGATCAATGGCATGATTTCCACCAACTACATAGATACAACTGTCGAGGCTAACCATATTGTGATAATTCGTTCCGATAGGTAAGGAGACCGGATACTGACCTAAAGTTTCGCTTTTTGTATCAAACAGATAGACTTCTGATCGTTCCTGAAAATCGTAATAACCTCCTGCAAGAAAAATCTGATCGCCAATGGCGGCTCCCTGAAAACCATGAACTCTCACCGGGAAATTTGGCAGACTGGTCCAACTGTCTGAAACCGGATCGTATTTATTTACCCGGTTATTTGGAGCGGTATAACCTCCTCCGCAGAATCTGTAAATGTGATGATTTGCAGCCACATGTGCGCCATAAAAAAACTGGCCGTCCGGCAATGGGTTTTTAGTGATCCAGCTGTTGCTGGTTGCGTCGTAGGTCTGGCACAAGGTAGTCATTCCCTGCCCGGCGAGACTGAACAAGGTTTCATCCAGGTTGACTGCATAGTGTATAGCCCGGGGTGCGGTTAGATTTGCCGCGGGGCTCCAATTGTCGGTCATCGGATCATACACATGATGTTGGTTGGAAGGGCTGCCTGAGTTTGGAAAACCACCACCGAAAAAATGGATTTTTCCGTTTACCTGAGCACCTGCGGGTTGTTGCGCGAGATAAGGGACATTGGCTTTGGGTTCCCAGGTGTTCGTCGCCGGGTCGTAGGCAAAATGGTGATTCGTGGCACCTCCAACTCCGCCACCGCCCATGATGTGAATTTTGCCGTTGGCTACGGCCACCACCGGGAAAGTGAAACTTTCGGGGATGGGTGCAAGTACTTCCCATTGCTGGGCATTCAGTTTAAAAACGCTGATGGAGAGAATCGCACTCAATGCGAACAGGAGTGAACATTTCATGATTAGAGTTTTTGTCCCCTTGGATGGACATTAGTATAACAAATCTAATGAAATAATTTTGGAATGGGGCAAATCAATGGAGTAAGGCATGGAGGCGTATGGGCATGGAGGCGTTTAGGCATGGAGGCGTTTAGGCTTATAGGCATGGAGGCGTGTAGGCATGGAGGCGTGTAGGCATGGAGGCATATAGGCTTATAGGCATGGAGGCGTTTAGGCATGTAGGCATTTAGGCTTATAGGCGTGTAGGCATTTAGACTTTTTGGACTTTTAGGCCTGAAGTCCCGATAAAATATAGAGAATTATTCCTTTACTAAAATATTATGCAATTTTATCGGGATGTAGGTTTTTAGGCTTGTAGGGTGGAAGGATTGTAATTCAGCGAAAAAGCTTGAAGCGAAAAGCTTAAAGCGAAGAATTTGCATTCTAAATTTAAACTAACATATGTTAGATTAAATAACCTCTTTCCAAACCTTAATAACAACTAACATCTATCAACTAACTTCTAACAACTACCAACTAACTTCTACCAACTAGCAACTAACAACTAATGACTGCCAACTGTTAACTGCCAACTGTTTTTTCAGCATTTGAAATTTCGAGGATCAAGGAGAAATAAAAAAGGCAGTTAAAGCTGCAAACTGCCAACTGTTAACTGCCAACTTTTAAGTCGGGGCGAAAAGATTTGAACTTTCGACCCCACGCCCCCCAGACGTGTATTATTTGGTTCTATATAATTCAATATGGTTTAATAGTATCTGTAAATCAATGTAATATGATAAAAATAAGCGCGCGATATGCATCGTAATTCGATTTTGGAATCGAAATTTCTTAATGTGCGCACCCACGATTATTTTGGAAGAACCGGACACGAGAGAACTCCTTTTTCTTATCAATGTAAACCTGTTGTGACTACAAATAAAAAAGCCCACGATTTCTCGATGGCCATTGACTTTTTATTCTCTTTAAAGGTTTAGACTTTGAAATCGTTTTCATTTGAAAATCGTTGTGTTTTGTAAATAAATAATTTAATGACTTTTTCTACTTTGTTTATAGTTTCATCATCAATAAATGGATTCAATAAAATTGTACGCTGCCATAATTTGTTATTGTGTGTTGGAAGTGAGAAAAATAAATTATGCTCACGGATTGCGTATTCATTAAATTCTTTATTGAGTTGGTTACTTCTTGTCTCTTCTGATGCTCTTAAACGAAACGTTGGAATGTTCATTTCAGGCACACTTGCAAATTCCACCTCCGGTATTTGTTTGATAACAGAAACAAATTGTTTTGTAATTGCATAGGAGCGATCGATCATTTTCTCATAACCTGACAAACCAATAGATAGAATGCTCAACCAAAGTTTTAATACTTCAGCGTGTTTGGTTCCCTGTATGCTGAGTTCACTGAGATTAATGTATTGATCCTGTTCTTTGGTATAAAATGCTTTCATGCTGAAATATTTTTGTAAAATATCCTGATCACGAAACATGAGCATGGAACAGGTTTTTGCTATGTGCATCCACTTTTGAGGGTTAAAAGAAATTGAATCTGATTTTTCAATTCCATTTAATCTGTGTTTTTCGGTTTGAGATAAAATGATAGCTCCGCCATAAATTGCATCGGTATGTAGCCATAAGTTATATTGTTTGCAAATTTCAGCAATCTCTTCTATCGGATCAATACTACCGGTAACGGTAGCACCAATTGTTGCTACAACCGCAAATGGACTTTGACCATTTTGTATGGTATTATTAATTTTGAATATTAAATCCTGCGTGTTCATTTTACCGTTTGCATCAGCATAAACTAATACTAAACTATCAATACCCAGACCTGCTATCATGCATGCTTTTTTAATACTTACGTGAGCATGTTCATTTGCAAAAAGCACCAATTTGCCTTTGCTCCTTGATAGATCACCATCATTGCTCTTAAGAAAATAATTACGCGCTGTAATAACGGCCTGAATGTTTGATAAGGTGCCTCCGCTAACAATGATACCTGTTGCCGATGAAGGCAAACCAAACAAATCTGAAAACTGTTTAAGTAATGCATATTCCAATCGGGTAAAATAAGGAGACATTTCGAGACTAAACATGTTGTTGTTTAGTGCTGCTGAATAAAGACTGCCTATGATAGAATAGGTTGATGGCAAGCTATCCATGTGGCCTATGTAGCCCCGGTTTGCAGGATTCATACTCATGTTAATGACATTAACAAGTTCCTCTTGAAGTTTTTCTTTATTAAGAGGGGCAATAGGAATTTCAAAGTTGAATTTGTTTAGTTGTTCATCTGAGGGAAGAACCGGTTTTTGATCGGCAGAAGAAATGAAATCAACCAATAGATTTGTTACCTCATTAAATATTTTTAAAACTGCAGTTTTATTGCTTCCATCCGGTTTTATAAAAGTATTTTCCTGACACATTCTTGCTTGGTAAACAATAAAGTTTGGAATTTACTTTTTCTTGCAGCTTTCAACAAGCCATTCTAAAACCTTATTCCATGCGGCATCAAAATATTCGTAAGTTTTATCCCAATGTGCGCCTTCAGGCCAGGCAGTATGCGTTATAATAACTTCGGAGTTATTATTTTCTAAAGCCTTAAAATCTACAACAACACAGGTATGATAACCTGACTCACGTGAGTCTTTGATGCTTGGAGGTGCATTCCAACTGAAAGAAAACATTCTTTTTGGGATGAACGAAAGTACGGTACAACCCTCTGAACCTTTTTTACCAGTTGGTGCGTCTTTTGAAAAATAAATTTCGAACGGACCATATGGTCTTAATTCCATTTTATTGTCCTGGCCAAAAAAGGTCAGAAGCCCTTCATGAGTTGTCCATTTCCGCCAAAGTGAATCCAATGAACAATCAACAGTTGCCGTTTTTATTATCGCTTTATCAGTCATTTTTAAAGTTTGTTGTGCAAATGAGTTCTGAATAGAAAACGCAATCAGCAATAGTAAAAGAATATTTTTCATCGAAGTAAAAATTAGTGGTTAGTTATTGGAGTGCAATCCAATTTCATTGCCTTCCAAATCTGTAAAAAATCCCATGTATCCCATATTTTCGCCAATTGGTGTTTTAGGTAGGGTTATTTTACCGCCGGCAGCATCTACTCTGTTTAAAACGTTATTTAAATCAGACCCTCCATTGAGGTAAATTTTTACACCGTGTTTTGTTGGCGTATAACCTTTGGAACCCTGAACGATTGCGCCTCCAACACCACCGTTTTCTTGATCAAATAAAAGAAAGCCCATTTTGTTAGGACCCATTTCCATTTCAGGCATTTCATAATTGAAAATGGTGCTGTAAAATTTCTTTGCTCTTTGAAAGTCAGTTACCGGTATTTCTACCCACGATACTGCGTTTTTGTGTAATTCCATGCTATTTTCAATTGAGATAGCTACAAAGTTAGATTGTTATGAACTACTTGAATAGTCCAGATAATTGAATTAAGGTAGTCCATAGATTAAATGAATATTTTTACCCGAAAAATCAGTTCAACGACATCTCTTCTTCAATCTTCTTTTTCATTCCTATAAGCATCTCTAACGTTTGCTTTGCCATTTTTCGTTTGATAAAAAAGTTTAATATCATCACCTTTAATTTAGAGCTTGAGTAATAGTGTAAAATTTCCACTCGGGTTGATCTATCATCAACCTTAATGAAATTGGTTTCGACAATATAATCAGGCAAGAGCTTGCTCAGTCCCATTGTATCTGATGGGAAAACTGTAACAATTTTGCTATGGGGAATTATCTCAATATCTTTCTCAACACATTTGTGTTGTGAATTGACAATATTACATTGGTAACTGACACCTGTTTCACGAAATTGCGTATTCGATATTAAGTCTACCTTACTAACTGTGGGATGAAAATCAGGAATTTTGGAAAGATCCATGTTGTACTCCCATACCGTTTCTATGGGTGCATTAATGATTATTTCCTGCTTTGATTGAAATTTTTGGTTCATATATTATTTGTTTAGTTTAGCTATCATTTCATGAGTTAATTGGATAATTAATTTGGGCTGATCAATTTGAATTGGATGCCCGCTGTTTTCGGCAATGACTAATTTACTTTTGTTGGAAAGTTTGGTTAGGTCTTTTTGTAAATGCTGCCAGGAATTTTCTATGGAATTACCCTTATTTTTTTGGAAGCCTGAAAACAAGTTAGGCTTTCCATGAGAAACAATTATTAAAGGAATATCTTGAAAATTACCAAACTGATGAACTTCTGTAACACTTTCTTTGATAGCATCAAATTCCTTTAAATATGTCTTAAAGAAATTTCTTTGATAACCTTGTTTTAGATAAATGGAACGTAAATTAAGAGGCAACTTATCTATTATAGGAGGTAAATATTTTGTCACCATCATTTTACCAAATAGTTTCATAAGTTTTAGTTTAGAAATAATCAGGAGGAAGCGTTGTACGAGCAAACCCTTTTTTTTTAAATTGAGTGCATTTCGGAAGCATGAGATCATTTATTTTTTCATGACAAGCAACTAATAGATTCAGACCTAAAACATCTTTTTTGTTGAGGTGTGAAAATATTCTTGCAATGCGACCACCAAATGATGCTGCAAAAATAATATATGGTTTTGGTAAGATTTCTTTTGATAAAAGCAATTGTAATTCATTAGTTATAGCTTTTGCAGTTCTTGGTTCGGGACTTAGTTTACTAAACCATAATCCGGCACTATCGTACGAATATACAGTGGGGAATTTTGCAATCTCATTTTGTACCGAGTACCAATCCATCGACCAACTTGCTCCACCTGCCTCCAGAATAATTGTTGGCCCCCCGGAGCCTTTTACCTTATTGTTTAAAAAATGTGTACCAATGTTTGAGAGTTTACAAAATTCACTATTAACAGTTGTCGTTTTCATTTGCAAATGTTGAGGAGGTGAACATTGCTTTAATTACTGGTTATTTCATTAGGCACTTTACAACTTACAAGATTATAACCAACTAAAATAATCCAACTTGAAATACCTAAAATGAAAATGGAAAAGCCGAAAAGATTAACAAGGTTAAATGCGTTAAACAGCAGTAACATTCCAAGTACTATTAAAATAATGCCAAAGAAGCCAATGTATCTCGACAATCTTTTTGTTCTTATAATCAGGAAAGACCATATAAGTATTGTGATGGAAAATGAAATGATCATTATATAATCCATGGGTATATTGATGAAGTTGCCGTAAGAACAAACGTATTTCAGCATTTGATTTTGTGAAGGATCAGTACTTGAATTTTCTGAGAGAAACAAAGGCAATGTTATGCCATTTATTGTACCTGCTATCATTGCTGCTACCAAACCAAAACAAATGAAAATAAAAGCAAAATAAGAAAGCTGTGATGAGGTTTTTAATAGTATTGTTAGACCCCATGAACCAAAACAAATGAAGGGCAAACTAATAATTGCAATGGAATGCGAAACAACTATAATGGTCTTGACTTTAAGAATGTGTTCTATTGAACCTCCACTAGGGTGCAACACCATTGTTATAATAAGTAATATGCACCCGAATATTAAACTTGTGCCGGCAAAGATTCTTTCTTTTTTCATTGATATTATGTTTTGATGGGTGCTTCGTATTTTGGATTACAAATTGATTTTATAATACTGGATTCTCAAAGAAATTTCAAAGCCGAGTTTTTCTGCCAATTTATATGAACCGTAATTCTCAAGTCGACAAGCCCAAACAGGAATAAGTGAATTTTCCAGACTGTAATTTATTAACGTGGAACAGGCTAAAAAGGCAAATCCTTTTCCTTTGAATTCTTCCATTGTTTCAATACCTATTTCAAGAAAATTGTCTTGAATAAAGGCTGAAAATGCTATAGCTGCAAGTTTATCTTTAAAAAGCACACTATATCCAATTCCATTTGTAAGGAAATCTGTTTCATTATTCCAAAAGTTGAGAGGAGTAACTGTGCCTATCATTGACTTTAAGTGATCAGAATTTGTCCTTACAATCTTAACATCCTCATGAGATTTAAGAACTATTTGAGACCGAAATTTCTGTTCGTTAAAAGCAAAATTCAATCTGGTATTTAATTCAATTGGCCTTTTAATGATTTCCTTTTCTGCTTCTTTAGATGTAATGAGATTGTCACCAAATAATTCTTTTAGAACTAAATCCCATTGCCAGGGAAAGGCCTGAATCCATTCTGTTCTTTCCCGTTGAGAGGAATGATTTAAAGCGTAATTTAAAAATTCAAGATTAAACTCATTGTTGCTGTAGTTCCCGAAAAGTAGGCTCATACCATAGGGATGAATGATGTAGAATGTTGACGGTTTATTAGTATCATCAACATAAATTTTACCCTGCAATTTTTGCTGTACAATTGAAATTGCGAAAAGAGTATTAATCTTGACTTCTTTTAATGACTCCGTGCATTTAAAATAATCTGTAGTGGCGAGAAGTTTCATTTAAAAGGATAATTTCATTTTTGTGTCTGTTCTTTGAAATCCTGAGCACTGAAACTGAACTTCTATAAATCCCAACTTTTTGTATAGTTGAATTGCCACCGTGCAACCCTCTATATTTGAAAACTGGAAAATATGCTTAGCTCTGATATTTTTTATTGCTTCCTGTGATTCCAAGCAAATCTTATAGCCAATTTTATGCCTGCGATAATTTTCATCAACAGCTAATTTTATCTTCTCATACTTACCATCACCTTTATAAAGATATGCACATGTACCAAAGGGATAATTATCTACAAGTGCGATAAATATTTTACCTCCATCATTGCTTGTGTATTGATCTGGATTATCAAATGTTTTTATATCCTCCTCTTCAATTTCTAAACGACTTAAAATCCATTGCTCGTTGATTTCCTTGAATCTGAGGCGGTGTTCAAGATTATATTGAATAATATCGACCTTATTTTTTGTCATTATGAATTAATCACATTTTTCAATTTATTATTCTTATTTCTTAAATCTATACCTCCTTCTAAAATAGATTTGAGATTGGTCAAATGATATGTCCAGCCAATTGAGCATCCAAGATAATATCTGACTTTCGAAGATTCATCAGTTGGAATTTCTTCCTGGATTAATTCGACTATAGTTTCATTTTCTGCATTGATGATCCTCACTGTTACTATGCCTTCAACTCCAAATACAAATCGGAAAACATCGAGTCCGTTAGCTTCTAAAACGGTGCCCTTTTCCATTTCTTCATCACCGTATCCATGCCGGAGCCATTTATAAGTATCTCCTATAGATACTTGCTCATTATCAGTTAATATTCTTCCTTCTGAATTTTTGTATTCAGCTTTTCTCAGAAGCCAACTTTCTATCCCTACACGAGTTGTCCATGCGTTGTAAATAGCTTTTTTATTCGCTTTAACCGGAATTCGTTTCACGAACCTGCTCCAATTATAATTTATATTTATACTCATATTCTTCTCTTTTAATATCACCAATCACCAGCATAGTTTAGTGATTCCCTGGATTTAGATTTTAAATAATGAAACTTAATGCCAACAATTTGACGGATGTGTAAATAATCATGCGCTACCCAGTTTTGAAGAAACATGGTTGCTGATAAGATTCCCAATTTAGGATGACTGTAAAAATTCTCCCATTTTGGATTTGAAAGTTTGTTAAGCCAGTCTATTGAAATTTTACGTTCAGCATTAAAATTAGCTAATACTTTCTTGAAATTTTGCTCCTGATATTTCCTTTCTGTAATCCATGCCACAGGATTAATTGAAGACATCTCCTTTTGAGGTGTTTGCAAAACATGCTTTAATCGAAACCGAAAATCTTCACGTTCTTCATCTACCAAATGGCAAATAATATCAAGCAGATTCCACTTATCGGGTTGGGTCCTCCATAAATTTACATCGCTGTCTAAACCGGATAATAAATTCTTTATTACTTTTTGGTTAGTTTGCAATTCATTTATAAGTTGTGAATATTACATAATTTTTATCGACTAAGTATTGGAAGAAATTTCTCCCAAGGCCCAACTTCCAATCTATATTGCTTAGCCATGACACGTGCTATTTGACCAATATGGGCTAAGTCATGGGCTGTCCAGGTTGCGAGTAACTGACTAAGAGTAATCACCCCCAGTGATGGATGCTGAGCTCTTTTGACGAGTTCAATTTCGGTTAGGTTTTTTGATTGGAGAATTTTAATATTGGCTTTACGCAATTTATTAAACTCTTTAATTAACTGATCTAAACTTTTGCCCTGGGAATATTGAAACTGTGCGAATCTATCGAATGGTTCAAAAACTGCCGTAGGATCATCTGCAAGAATTATGTTCATGCGCGGAATCCAATCCGTTTTTTCTCCATGAATTAAGTGACCTACGACATCAAAAGGAGAAAATGTGTTTTCACCTTCATTGGGTTTTGACCAATCATCTGAAATTCCAAAAAGTAATGTTTCTAAGACCATAGGAGTACGCTCCAAAATTTCGATTGATTTTTCAACTGTAAATTTCATTTTGATTAAAGTTTTAATTCATATGTTTGATCTATTCTATCATTAATAATCTTTGGTTTTACCGGTTTGAATCCATAACTCTTATAAAGGCCAATTGCCTCATGAAGAACGTTAATTGTATCGAGAGTTACTTTTTTACATTGATTAGACTTTGCATATTGTAAAATAAAATTCATCATCAGTTTTCCTAAACCCTTTCCTCTTAATTCCTTTTTGAGAAACATTTTTCTTAATTCAAACTCACCTTTAGCGGCTCTTACCACGCTAATAGTGCCTACAATTTCATTTTCAAAACTTACAAGTACAGCAAAATATCCTCCTTTTCCAAAATAATTTGCTTCGATATTGGAAAGACTACTGTCCTGCCCTTCTTCATCGGGAACTAATCCATATTCTTGCAAAACACCAAAAATTAAGTTTTTAATTTCGGGAATATCTTTGTTAGTTGCTCTTCTTATTTTATATTTCATTAACAGTCAGTTTTTATTCCAGTTTTGTTTATTTATTTGATATACATAGTTCAGTTTGTTGTCCTCACCATAATAAGACATTTCCTGTGCACCAATTTTTACGGCACCAATTCTTTCTATGGCTTTTTGAGATCGTATATTATTTTCACCAATGTGAAAAATAACATTGTCGACAAACGAAAATACATGATTCAATAAGAGTTTTTTTGCTTCTCTATTATACTCTTTACCCCAATGTGACCTTGATATAAACGTGTAGCCAATTGCAATGGAGCTTTCGTTTAGATTTAAGTCGTAATATCTAGTTGAACCAATCAAGTTGCATGCATTATCATAAATTAGAAATGCACTTTGGGATTCAAGTGCCCCTTTGAAAAAAACTTTGAAGACTTCTCTTTTGTATCTGTTTTTGTTAGGATGCTGTTCCCATATAAGAGGATCGGAAGCTACCCTGTAAAGATCTTCAAAACTGGAATCATATATTGGTTTTAAATAAACAAATTCACCCGTTAAGATTGGTTGCAATTGCTTAAGCAAATTAAATTTTTCAGCGGTCATCAACCATCTTTTAACCGGCTGTTCGAAACATATCCAACCCGGGGTTGTTGTGTATTCTTTGATAAAATCAAATCCGACTTTTTCTAAAGCTTTATTTGGTGCATTGTTTAAAGTAAAGGGTTCACAATGCAGTTTCTTGATTCCGAAATCTTCGAAGTAATGTTTTAGTGATAATCGAATTAATTCCGTACCTATACCAGCTTTTCTTTTTGTTGCGTCCCACATATGTAAATGCATAAATGCTTCTTTATTGTAATCAATATTTGTGAGATTAGAATGTCCAATGGCTTTATCATTAAAAAGCCATATGAGGTAATAGAATTTGCGTGATTCCACAGGTAATAAAAGATCATCAGAAATCATTTGAATCCAGTTTTCCCGCATAGGCAATTTTTCAGGATTTACACCCATTTCATTTAGAAAATCTTTACTGGCGTTTAAGAAATAATTTACGATTGAAGTTATATCTTTTTCTTCAATTCTTCTAATTGAGATTTTATCATTGGATTCTATATTCATTTTATTTTGACTTTTTTTAATCAGCTACTAAAATGTTATAATATGCAATATTAACTATGACGTTATAGTAAGTTTTGTAATCAGTTTTAAGGACTCCCTCGAGTTTGATTCCATTCTTTGCAGCAACTCTTTTACAGGCTTTGTTTTCGGCTCCAATTCGCAATATCAGCTTATTAAGTTTTTTTTCTTTGAAACCATATTTCACCATGGCCTTAAGTGCTGCAGAGGCTATACCTCTTCCTTTAAATTCACGATCGATAAAAAAACCAATTTTGGCACTTGAAATTTCCCAATTAAATTCGCGGAGTGAAATACATTCAATAAATTGCTTATTGGACTTTAAAGTTATTGAATAGTAATATTGAATATTTTTCTTTTCGAGATTAATTCTATACCGATTCAATTTATTTGTGTCCTTTAAATCATTTGTTCCCTTCATTATATGAGGAAAATAACGAGCAAAACTTTCTCTGTTATTTTGTACCAGATCAAAGAAATTATTTGCATCACTTATTTTGATTGCAACTATCTTATATTTTCTAACTGAATTCATTCTTAAAACATATCAGTATGGTTTTCAAAAATTTCAACCACCAATTCAAATCCAGGAATATTTGAATGGCTATAAACTAAGCTCCATATTCCGTTTGAAAGACAATAAATATTGGTATAACCTTGTTCCCTTAATAGTTTACTGAAATAATACGCTTTATAATCTGAACCACAAATGAAAATCAATGACTTTTTATCAGCCGGAATAGCAGGGGCAGTTATAGAGCTGATATTTGGTAAAAGATTTTTTGAGTTTTTAATTCTACCAATATTTCTCCAAAGTTCTTTTGATTTATTATTATACTCTTCAGGAGTCCTTACATCAAGAACAATAATATTTTTGGAGCTTGTTATTAATTTGAGTGATTCTTTTGCCCCAATGATTTTGTAGTTTGGCTCATTCTCAAGAAAGGACTTTCTGTATTTGCTCCCTGACTCAGTATTTACATAAACTGCGTTAAGCCCGCCCATTAAATTATATACCCTTTGAAATCCATTTTCAATCAAATATTTTGAAACGATACCACTTTTTTGACCATACAAATCATAAATCAGTAATTTCTTGCTTTTATGTTCAAGTAATTTCTCTAAATCAATTTTTCCGTCTTTCTCGGCAAGATTTATTGAATTACGCAAACGACCCAGGTTATTTGCCTCAATTGTATCTTTACAGTTAAATTGTACTGCTGAGCGAATATCTACGATCACAAGTTCTTTGTTTTTTTTATAGAGTGAAAACGCATCTGTAACTGATATTAGCTGGTAGGGTAAATTAGTAGTTAACAAATCTTCTTTTCCGGGAAAACATTTCTCGTTGGCTTGATTCATCCAAGTCATTCCACCATTTAAATTGTAAAGTTGTTTAAATCCATTTTCGGAAAGTTTTTTTCCAACTCTGCGGCTACGCTGACTATGCGAACAATAGAGCACAATGGGTTGACCCATGTATGATTTTAATTTGTCCATGTTCTTGTCTATTGAATCGATTGGAATATTAATAGCACCTATTATCCTCCCTTGGTTCAGATTTCCGAATCTGCTTGTATCTGCAAATTCTCCTGGACTTCTGACATCAATTAATACATAGGTCGGGTTTTCCTGCAGGAATTTTCTTAAATCTGCCGGGTATAGGGTTTTGTATTGTACGTTATCATTTATAAAATCTGTTTGAGATAATATGGCAGGTTGATGAGCCCAAAAAAGAACAATTATGGTTAAGATTTTCTTCATTTTCTATTAATTGATTTTAGATTGATAAAATTTACTTAAAACAATTCCTGTTAAGATGTCTACAATAATTAGTTGCAACGCCATACCGAATATCAAAGCTTTAGGCCAAGGTACAATAGGAATTAGACCCAATACTCCAAACTCAAAGGCCGAGTCCATTAACAAGCATAAAATAATTCCGGAATTTAGAATGTGCTTTATGAATCTTATGTAAATAAACCCTTTGATTTTGATGATTGCTAAAAAATATCCAGGCTATCGGGACCAGTCTATTCATTGTTTCAAGTGGTAACCAAATTTTTTCTGATTCGATCCAATTTTGTCTGAGTAATAACGTATTTATGGCAATATCAATTATTAAAACTCCAATAAAGGAAAGTACAATACACAATAAGGCTTTTATATAATTGAGATTTTTCATGTGCAGTTAATTAAATATTTAAATCAGAGGTTCGTATTTTTCCTTAATTATTTTAAAATGGTGGTTTTGATGACCGATTATTACAAAGCCTATTGACGTTACAGAAATGATTTTATCAAAGCAAACTCCTGTATTTTCCAATACAGATCCATCAAAACTTTTAAACAATTGAAACGTTGATATTCGCAACGTCTTAAACTCATCAATTATATCCGTTAACGATCTACTATTTGCAAATGATCCTTCAGCAAATAAATTTTCATCGAAACCCGGCAATGGTGTGGTGTCTTTACGGGCGAAACATAGTGCTCTATAACAGAAGATATGTTCTGTATCTATGATGTGTTGTATGATCTCATTAACAGTCCATTTATTTTGGGCGTATGTTTTGAGACCAATGTTTTTGAGGCTGCATATATCTATATCCATTATCGTTTTATGGGAGTGACTAAAAGCATTAAGTAAGTTATCAGCTTCGACCAAATTTGAATAGCGGTCGAAATATTCGGGCATTGGATTGATAGTTAATTTTGAGATCATTTTGTTAAATATATTATCTTACAAATAAATCAAACCAATATCTTTCTTTACGGATTCTCCTAACGAGCTTGTTATTTTCCATTTATTTTGAGTAAAATTAGTTAACTTTGGACTACTTAAATAGTCCAGATTAAACAGTTTAAATAGTCCACTTATGTTGCCATGGAAAACCATGATAGAAATTGACAGTCGTTCGCATGTCTCGATATACCTGCAAATAGCCAACTGTATTATAAAAGGTATTAAATCCGGAGTTATAAAGCCTAATCTAAAAATGCCTAGCAGCCGGGAGCTTTGCAGTTTATTGAAAGTTCATCGCAAAACAGTCGTAAACGCATACAGTGAATTGGATGCCCAAGGATGGATTACCTCGAAACCCTATAGTGGTACTTTTGTTAGTGAAAATCTACCCGTAACAACACCTGTAAAATTCAGCTCGATTCACTATCGACTTCTCAATGTTGATCAGACCGAATATAAGATCAAGGTAAACGACCAGCTTCATACGCCATCAGGTACTTTTAGAGAAATGATTGGTTTTCATGATGGACCAGATGTCAGATTAGTGCCGACCACAGAATTATCCAGAGCCTATCGAAGGGTATTGAATCGTAAAGCAGGCTTCCTTAATTTATCATACGTTGATGTTGAAGGGAAGCAATTACTAAAAAAAGTTCTCTCAGAAGACATGAATGTTTCAAGAGGGATGAACACCACCCCTAACAATGTTTTCATTACCAGGGGCAGCCAAATGGCTATTTACATGCTAAGTGAAGTACTTCTGCAGAAAGATGATTTAGTCATTGTAGGTGAAGTGGACTATTATTATGCTTGTAAGTCTTTTACTCATGCCGGGGCTAAATTGGTTAAAATAAAAATTGATGATCAAGGCATTGATGTAGATCAAATCGAAAGCATTTGCAAGAAAAGAAAAATCAGAGCTGTTTATGTAACTGCTCACCATCATTTTCCAACCACAGTTACTTTAAGTGCTGCAAGAAGAATGAAATTATTATCGCTTTCTGAACAATATGGATTTATAATACTTGAAGATGATTACGACTATGATTTCCATTATCAGAGTAATCCAATTTTGCCTGTGGCCAGTGCAGACAGAAGAGGAATGGTAGTTTATATAGGAACATTAAGTAAGACTATTGCACCTGCTTTTAGAATTGGATATATTGCAGCTCCGGTCAACCTAATTAAAGAACTAGCTAAACTCAGACAAATAATAGATGTGCAAGGTGATCCCTTATTGGAGCAAGCAATTGCAGAATTATTTGTTGAGGGGGAGATCCGAAGACATATGAAAAAGGCTTTGAAGGAATATAAACAAAGGCGAAACCATATGTGTGCATTACTGAATGATAAATTAGGAGAAGCAATTGACTTTAAAATGCCGGATGGTGGTCTTGCTATTTGGGCGAAGTACGACAAGAAAATTAATTTACCTGAATTATCTGCTAAGTTGCGAGAAAAAGGCATCGTACTTTCCAGTGGTTTAGTTCATGACGCACTTGCTGAAAAAAAATTGAACTCTAATAGAATGGGATTTGGATGGATGAATATTAAAGAGACTGAAAAAGCAATTGATATTTTATATAAGACAATTCATAAATTATAGGCCTCATGATTCATTAAACAACAAATCTCCTATTGAATTTTTAGAAAATGTTTAATTTTAAATCTCTATTTCTGAATGGTCCAAAATCAGGGGAAGCTTACAATGCCATTTTTCCCAATATTGGCGAAATTTAATTAAACAAGAAAGTTTCTTTTTAGATACCTTCATAAATATTATTTCGGAATGATATATACCAATTCATAATGAAATTAGGTGTCCAAGTTACAAATTTGGGCTTGCATTTAAATATTTGAGACTATGAGTTAAATATTAGTCCCATTAAGAGTTAATCCAAGTTTAGTGGGAGTATTGAGATATTTTGAATGACATAGTGCCTCGAAGCTGATTATAATTGGCGTTTTATTCAATTTATATGCAAATAAAAAAGGAGTTATAAATTGTACTGTTATAACTCCTTGATAATCAAGTCGGGGCGAAAAGATTTGAACTTTCGACCCCACGCCCCCCAGACGTGTGCGCTACCAGGCTGCGCTACGCCCCGAATTCGGCATGGGTGTGGGTGTGAGGGTGTGAGTGTGTGGGTGTGAGTGTGTGAGTGTGTGAGTGTGTGGGTGTGAGTGTGCCTGCCCGACTGACGTCAGTCAGGCGGGGGTGTGAGTGTGAGTGTGAGTGTGAGAGTGGGTGTGGGTGTGGGTGTGCCTGCCCGACTGACGTTAGTCAGGCGGGGGTGTGTGGGTGGGTGTGTAGGAGTGTAGGAGTGTAGGAGTGGGTGAGTGAGAGAGGGTGTTGGAGTGGGTGTGAATGTGTGTGTGGTTTTGAGTGTGAGTGGGGGTAAGGATTGGCAAATAAAGATTTGCCACAGGTGCAAAGATAAACGACGGATCGGGCAATCAAAAACTGGAGCGTGAATACAGTCTAAAATCTACACCCAATCTCCGGCATAATTCAGGTGAACGGAGCTTACTTTGGCCAGATAATCGTATTTCAGACGAAGGATCTGTTTGAAATGCAGGTAATCGTGTGCCAGCCAGTTGCTTAAAATGTAATAAGCTGTCATCTTGCCCAATTTTGGATGGGTGAAGAAAGCGTCCCAGATCGGTTCATTCAGGGATTTAAGCCAATGAATTGATTTTTCCCTTTCGTGCATAAACTCCTTGACTTTTTCAAAATAATCCTGCTCCATGTATTTTCTGGACTGCACCCAACCCTGAGGATCAATGGCTTGTAATTCTTCGGAGGACCTGTGTAAGGCCAGATCCACCCGCATCCTGAAATCTTCCCGTTCTTCGTCGCACAAATGGCAGACAATTTCTAGCATGCACCATTTTTCGGGAGCCTGCTTCCACCTGATAAATTCATGTTCGTGTAGTTCCAAAAAAACCTTGAAAAGCTGATGATTTTTCTCCAGCTGACTAATGATAAATTCTGCATTCATGACTGCTGCGAAATTAATACGGATTTACAAAATTCAAACCATTGACAATCATAACTTTATAGTTTAACATTACATATCTTTTTGAATTACAATAATTTAATTATAAAAACTGCTTAAAAAGCAAACAGGATATTGAAGGCTTTTTTATGTTTGCAGGTCAAATCCTTTGAAGCGGGGTTTGACTGATATTTTTAGGACCTAACTCAAATCTCATGAAAAGACGTATGCAGCTCTTCCGGGCGGCTATAAAAGCCTATTTATTAAGCCCATCTCTAGTACTATTCGCATTTCTATTTTCCACTTCTTTGTACAGCCAGGTTGATGTTATTTCATCAGGTGGTACACCCATGGCATCCTACACCACATTGTCTGCCGCGTTTTTGGCTATCAATTCAGGTACACATACCGGGACGATCACGGTAAATATTACTGCAAATACGACAGAACCCGTGAGTGGTGCGATCTTAAATGCAAGTGGCGCAGGAGCAGCCGATTATACTTCTATACTTGTTAAGCCAAGTGGTGGTGCCGCCAGGACCATTAGTGGGGCTGCAACAGCTGGTTTGGCCCTGGTGCAGTTGAACGGTGCTGACAATGTAACTTTTGATGGGTTGAATACGGGAGGAAATTCTTTGACCATTGTCAATACGACGGTTTCGGCAACAAGTGGTACAAGTACTATCCACCTTCAGACAGATGCTACTTTCAATATATTTACTAATCTAACTGTAAACGGTTCGGGTACTATGCCGGTCGGAACCAATGGAGGAAACTTTTGGTTTGGTGCTTCTTCCACTTCCACAGGTCAGGATAATAACCTGATCTCCAATTGTAAAATCGGGCCTAATGGAACTAACTGGAACAGTAAAGGGATCTATTCCAATGGAACCAGTACGACATTTAACAACAGCGACAATGTGGTTACCAATTGTGAAATATTTGACTATTTTGGTGTAACCACGCAAAGTGCCGGGATATATATTACCACAGCATCATCTGCCTGGACCATAACCAACAATAAGTTTTATCAGACCGTCTCCAAGACGCAAACTACCGGAGCTATTCATGCGGCGATCCAAATCGGTAGTACAAATGTCGACGGATGCGTGATCACTGGAAACACTATTGGATATGCAAATGCTGCCGGTACAGGTAATTACATGTACGTTGGAGCTTCAACTTCTTCCAGAATGGTTGGTATTTATTTATCATCGCATGGGACTGCCAACAAAACAATCATCTCAAACAATTTTATACAAAATATATCTCTATCTGGAATTTTGGGTACTACAACAACCACTTCTGCCTTTATCGGGATCCAAATATCAAGTGGTTGGGCTGATTGTAATAATAATACAGTTGGGAGCTCAGATGGAAGCAAAACAATTTTAATTACAAATTCAAATACTTCAACTTCAGAAGTATATGGCATTTACTCAAGTGTCTCAATAGCAGGTGTTACAACCGAATTTAACAACAATATCATAGGAGCCATTACCCATGCTCAAACAGGAACTGCAGCATGCGGACTGATCGGTTTGAGAGCTGGGAATAGCACCACCAACGATCTTAGAATTGAAAACAACATTATAGGAGGAACCGGAGCGGAATTGAAAACGATGAACACATCTACCACAGCAAGTTTGAATGGGAATAGTGTGATCGGTATTTATATCCAAACTTCACCAAGCCAGGTACTCAACAATGTCATCAGTAATCTGACTACGAATAATCAGTCAACGGGAACTGCAACTACTGCAAGTATTCATGGTATTTATGTTTCCAGCGCAGCGACCGGAGCAAATGTTTCGGGAAATACCATTCATACCTTAAGCAATACTTCTCCTTCTGCAAATTCCTGGGTGAATGGGATAACAATAAGTACTTCAACAGCAACTTTGCAAGTAGAGAAAAATTTTATCCATTCCCTCAATATTTCCGGCACGGGTACAACAGCCACCTTGAATGGTATTTATATCAATGGGGGTACCACCGATTTCATAAATAATATGATCCGTTTGGGGATTACCTCCGGTGGAACTTCCATTACATCCGGCTTGGCTATCAATGGCTTCAATGAGGTGGGTGGAACGGTAAACCGTTTCTATCACAATTCTGTATTTATAGGAGGTACCGGCGTAGCCACATTGTCCAATGCAACTTATGCTTTTTCAAGTACGCGTACCAGCGGAACCCGAGAGTATCTCAATAACATTTTTTACAATGCCCGTTCAAACGGAGCTGGAACCGGGAAGCACTATGCGATCAGAGCCGGTGGAACCGGTGTCAATCCTGCAGGTCTTCTGAGTAATTACAACGATTTATTTGTAAACGGAACAGGTGGTTTTGTTGGATTTTACGATTTGGCTGACCGGCTAACATTGAGTGATTGGAAAACGGCGACCGGTCAGGATTGCAATAGCGTGAGTGGAAATCCACAGTTCGTTAATCCTACAGGAACTTCTTCTACCGTAGATCTTCATATTTCCGGAGCCGCTACTCCAATAGAAAGAGCTGCTTTTCCTTTGGCTTTGGTGACTATGGATTACGATATGCAAACCAGAGCAAGCTTTACTCCTTCAGATATAGGTGCTGATGCTGGAAATTTCGCAGTGTTGGATATGTCTGGACCAATTATCAATGTGACTCCATTGGAAGGTATTTGCGGAACTGCCGATACTATGGTCATGAATGTAAACATTACCGATGCCACAGGTGTCCCTACAATGGGTAGTTTAGTTCCAAGGCTTTATTACCGCAAAAACCTGGGTGCCTGGACTTCAACTGCCGGCGTGCTGACCAGTGGAACTGGAACCAATGGTAACTGGAAATTTACCTTTGTAATGGCCAATGTCGGGGGTGTTGTAATTGGAGATGTAATTGATTATTATTTCATTGCACAAGATATAGCTGGACCTAACATATCATCAAATCCAGCATGCGCGGTAGCTACTGATGTGAACACGGTGATAACGGTTCCATCAAGTTTATACTCAGTTGCTGTAAAAGCAAGTCTCAACGGAACATATACTGTAGGAGTTGGTGGTGATTTTACAACCCTTACTGCTGCAGTGACTGCATATAATAATGCTTGTTTGGTTGGACCCGTAGTTTTTATGCTGATTGATGCAAGTTACCCATCTGAGACATTCCCGATCAGCATCAACCAGGTGCCCGGCCAGAGTTCTGTAAATACGCTAACCATTCGTCCGGCTGCAGGAAACACGGCGACATTATCAGGTTCTTCAACCACCAGTATCATAAAACTAAATGGCGCTGATTGGGTGATCCTCGATGGTTCCAATTCCGGAGGTACGGATCAAAATTGGACTATTTGGAATACTTCAACAGGAACTAGTACAGCGGCGATTTGGGTTTCAAGTCTTGGTACTGGAATGGGTGCAACAAATAACACCATCAAAAATTGTTGGGTTGCTGCAGGCTCTATCACAGTCACTTCAACTTTTGCTATCCATGTGGGAGGCATTACCATAAGCACTGCAGGCATTGGCGATGATAATGACAATTTAACGATTCAAAACAATAGCTTGTGGAGAGCGTATTACGGTGTTTACTCGAGAGCTTCTTCGACAGGAAAAAATGATAATACCAGAATTATTAAGAACCTGATAGGTTCAGATATTCCGACGGATCAAATCGGAAAATATGGAATCCAAATTTACGAATCTGAGGATGCTCTTATCGAAGAGAATTCAATAATCAAAATAGTTGGATCAATTACAAATCCTACAGCTATCAGAGTTGAAACAGGAGTAACCAACAGTTTGATTTCTAAAAACAGAATCCGGAATATCGAATACAATGGAACTGGTGGATACGGTGGAAAAGGAATTGATGTTGCTGCACAGGCAAATGCCAATCTAACCATAGCCAATAATTTCATTTCGAAATTAAGAGGGGACGGATGGTCAACCATTACTTCAGATGCTATTGTTGGTATTCGAATATTAACTCCTAGTACAGGAATAAATGTTTACCACAACACTGTTGTATTAGATGCAACTATTTCGAGATCATCAACTGCGGACATCAGTGCAGCCATTTATTTTCATTCTGCTGCTGCAGCGTTAAATGTAAAAAATAATATTTTTATAAATAAGCTCGATAACATCACAGGAACTGCAAAAGCTTATTCGATCTTTTCAGATGCACCTGCTTCCGCTTTCAACACCATCGATAATAATAATTATTTTGTGGGTGGTCCGGAAGGTGTTTTTGGCAGGATTCCGGGAGCGGTCGATGTGTTGGATTTAGCCGCCTGGAAAAGTTTTACAGGAAAAGATATTCTTTCTTTAAACCTGGATCCTGTATTTGTGGATAGTACTGATTTGCATCTGACAACAAATGCGGCAAACACTTGTCTGAACCAAAGCGCGATGGTTATACCGGGTATCACCATGGATATTGATAATCAAACCAGAAGTTTGTCAAATCCGGATATCGGCGCAGATGAATTCAATCCGGGCGGAAATTTAACCATTGCGGTTACGGAAACTTCAGGGACCCCGAACGATAAATTTATTTGTTCCGGATCGGCTGGCACTCTGACCGTAACTGGCGGTTCAACTCATAAGTGGTCCACCGGAGAAACCACCAGTGCCATTACTAAGGCGCCTCTGACAACAACCATATACAACGATACAGTTACTCTGGCTGCAGGTTGCAAAGTGGTCATGTTCGATACCTTAAAAGTTCTTCCAAGTCCAAATGCAGCAGTTGTTCCACCAGCAGCCACTATCTGTAGCGGTTCAAGCATCATTCTCACCGCAACCGGAGGGACTTCTTTTCTGTGGAATACAGGCTCCACAAGCGCAAGTATCAACGTTTCTCCTGCAATGACAACGACATATACGGTTACGGTTACCGCCCCTAATGGTTGTACCGGACTGGCGACTTCAACAGTGACTGTTTTGTCTGCACCTGTTGCTGCAATTTCACCAGCAGCTCCAACGCTTTGTTCCGGTTCGAGCCAAATGCTTACAGCTTCCGGAGGAGGAACTTATGAATGGAGCACAGGTTCTACCAATGCGTCTATAACAGTAAATCCAGGTTCCACAACGACTTATACGGTTACGGTAACCGGAGGCAATGGATGTACGGACACAGAGACAGTAACAGTCTCGGTGATCACGGGTGTTGGGATCACACAGACCATTGTTCAGCCTTCCGATTGCTTTACCGAAGACGGTTCCATCGATGTTTCAGTGAGCGGTGTAAGTCCATTCACTTACAATTGGTTTACCCCCGATGGTAGCGGACTGATCAATGGGCAGCAAGATCAACCTGCGCTTTCCGTTGGAAGTTATTTGCTTACCGTAACTTCAACGGGTAATGGATGTTCTTCCACCAAGGCATATTCATTGACCGGACCCGGTAATTGTGGTACCTGTCCGAGTGTGAACTCACTCATTAAAAGTGTAAGTACCGTTTGTAAGACCACTACCTTCACATTAACCGCAAACGTGGCTGGAATGGGAACCTTGTATGGGGTTCTATTTAAGTACTCTACGGTTGCACTTCCGAATCCTTATTCCGGAGGAACAACACTGGGCATTGTGCCCAACGCCGGGTTGACTGGTGGTGGTACGATGGCAGTTTTAAATACAAGCATACCTTTACAAGGCGATTATTTCATATACGCAATTCTGTCTCCAACCCCAATCAGCCCTGCCTGCAGACCGTTTGCATCCAATACCATTAAAGTCTTGAAATGCGAGCCCGAAATTACGGATCCATGTTCATGCAAGAATAATGCTACAACTTTGACGAATGGTCAATTCAATGAAACCATTACCATCAATGCTCCAAGCGGACAAGTTTGGATCAAAACAAATAGCACCGGACTTTATTTAAGCTCAAGCCCTGCTCCTCCAGCCGCACCGATTGCAATACCGAATGGAACTGCACTCACGGAAGTTGTTTTAGGCGGTGGAGTAAGTAATTATGTTTTAACTGGTGTTCACGTCGATGCGCTGGGCTACACTGCAACATTTTCAAATGGTAACATCACACAACCCATAGGAAATACCTGTTACTATCCAAACCCAAGCATTGTAGGTTTAGCGAATACCTATTGTGCCAATGATCCTTCAGTTCCTTTGGTTGGAAATGCACAGCTGGGAGATGGATCCGGACCCGCAATGGGAACCGGAAGTTTTACCATCAATGGAAATGCGGCAACAGTTTTCAATCCTGCAGCCTTAGGTGCCGGAACTCATTTGGTTGTTTTCACTTTTGATGCTGCCGATGGTGTTCCGAATCCTCAACATCCGGGTTGCATTCAATCGGTTTCTCAATCAGTTGTGGTTAACCCCGTGCCTACGGTGAATGCTGTAACAAACAGATTCCTTTGCGTCGGACAAACATCGACTGCTATTGTATTTACCGGAAGTCCTGCGGGTACTGTATTCAACTGGACCCGAACACCTGAAGCCATAGGACTTGCAGTGACCAGCGGAAGCGGGTCAGTTCCTGCTTTTGTCGGAACGAATGCAGGAACAACGCCACTCACTTCTACCTTTACAGTGACTCCTGTCTTTGCCAATTCGGGAAGATCTTGTCCTGGAACTCCAATAACGTTTACGATTACTGTGAATCCGACACCTACTGTGAATGCGATTCCAGATGTTCAATATTGCCATGGAGATGTAACTGCAATAATTAATTTTACCGGCAATGTTCCCGGAGCCGTATACAACTGGACCAGAACACCTGAACCGATCGGGTTGGCAGCAACCAATGGAAGCAACAGCGTGCCTTCATTTGTAACAACGAACCCAAGTGCAGCCAGGATTACCAGTACTTTTACTGTGACGCCGAGTTTCACCAATGGAGGAGTAACTTGTACCGGATCGCCTATTACCTTTAGAATTTCCGTTCTCCCACAACCGGTAGCCAGATGTAGAGACATCACCGTATATCTCGATGATAACGGAATGGTCAGTATCACTACTGCTGATGTCGATAACGGCAGCACAGCAGCCACCCTGAGTTTGAGTAAAACAGACTTTAATTGTGGAAATACTGGACCAAACAACGTATTATTGACAGCAAGAGATTCCTGCGGGAAGTCTTCAACCTGTACATCTGTGGTAACTGTTTTAGATACCATAGCTCCAGTATTTTGGTGTCCGAAAGACTGGACGGTTAACCTCGATCCGGGAGAATGCAACAGGGCAATCAATTTTGATGACCCGGAAGCAACGGATAATTGTACAGTTGTCTCTTCGACTGCAAACGGAGCTATAACTACTACATTTGCTTCCAATAATCAGTTTGCAGGAGCGATGTTCAATCTAACGAATATTAGTACCGGAGTGATTACGATCAATTCTATAGCAACCAATATTTCTGCAGCTGTTGGAACCAACGTCATTGTGCAAGTTTACTATACTCCTACAACCTATATTGGTAAAGAAACCAATGCAGCTTTATGGACATTATTAGGTACGGGTAATGCGCCTTGTGCAGGACTCAACCAACCTACCTTGTTTAATATTGGTGGATTGGCTTTAAATCCGGGCCAAGCTTATGGTATCTATGTGCATCTTGTAAATTATACAGCCGGTGCCATAGCTTTCCGTTATACAAATGGAACAAATACATACAATAATGGGGATTTAAGTCTTTTTGCAGGTGTGGGAAAAGCTACTCCTGCATTTACTGGTGCAACGTTTGCAAGCCGAATATTCAATGGCACACTCAACTATACAAAAAATGTAATTATAGGTGCTGATCCTACGGTTACACAAATTGATAATTCAGGTTATAAGAACGGAGATTTCTTCCCAAGAGGTACAACCTGTTTGAGTTACCGGGCAACAGATTTTTCAGGAAATTCTTCAGTTTGTTCGTTCTGTATCACCTTGAATGAATATACAAATCCAAATTCAGAATTGGCATGTAATGATGAAATTCAGGTCAGCTTAGATGAGAATTGTTCGGCTACCATCGGAGCCGACGAACTTCTTTCTGGTGGTCCTTACAGATGTTTCGACGATTACAGGATCATCGTTCAGGATTGGATCACCGGACAGGTTATCGATCGAAATCCAAATCTGAGAGGATCGCAGGTCGGAATCCAGGATATTGGCAGAGAGTTTAAAGTCACCGTCATCGATACCATCACCGGAAACAGTTGCTGGGGACATGCCGTAGTCGAAGATAAGATTGCACCGCAGTTGATCTGTGCAAGAGATACTTGTGTTCCCTGTGGTTCAACCTTGACGACGCCGTTTTATATGGGCACACCTACAGTTATTGAAAATTGTGGAGGAGCTTCATTGAGTTATGCGGACAAAGTTGAACAGGGAGGATGTGGATTTGATTTTGAAGAAAGAATAACCAGAACCTGGGTAGCGGTTGATGCTTCCGGAAACAGAAATGTTTGCGTACAGGTCATCACCGTAGCAATTGCAACTTTGGCAGATGTAGATGTTCCATTAAACTACGACGATATAGAAGAACCATCCCTGTCTTGTGATGGAAAAATCGATACAACAAAAGATTATTCAGCACATTATTTGCCTTCCCCTTATTGCGTTGATGGATACTTGCTGGATTCTGCACATTGGTTTGCCACAGGAGGTTATCTGCCCAGTCCAAACGGCGATTTAGCAGGAGAGCGCTTGCCAAGAACATTAGGTTGGAATTGTTTAGATACTGGTAGATACATTGGTCATCCAAGTCCATGGCCGGTTTATTGGCCGGCGCATCCGAGCTGGAGGCCCAATAATCCGCTTTGTTGGGGACCAGATGAAGTGGTGATGTGGCAGGGCACAGGTTATCCTTCTGCCTCCGATTGTTCCAATTTGGGAATTACATTTAATGATGTGCGTATCAATACAGCTGCTCCAAATTGCGATGCCGGTGAAGTTGGTTGTTTCAAAATAATTAGACAATGGACGGTGTTGGATTGGTGTGCAGGTAGCGTAGGTGGGCACAATCAAATAATTAAAGTGATCGACCGGGAAGGACCCCAAATTCTTTATCCAGATACGGTTACCGTAAATATGGATCCGTGGAATTGTGTGGGCATCTGGGAAGTACCAAAACCATGGCTGCTCGACAATTGCAGCAATGAATTGCATTACAGCCTTGAAATAAACAGTGGCACCATTACAGGAAATGAAACAGATGGTTATGTGATTGTCAATATTGAACGAGGGCTCAATGAAGCATTTATTGTTGCCGAAGATTGTTGTGGCAACATTACCAAAAGAAGAATAGCCTTTAATGTTCCGGACAATACGCCTCCAATTGCTGTATGTGATCAACGAACAATTGTTAGTTTAACCGGCAACCAAAGTCCAAATGATAACTTTGGTAAAGTCTTTGCCAAAGATCTGGATCAGGGCAGTTTTGATAATTGCTCGCCACACGTATTCTTTAAAGTGATCCGCATGGAACAATTAAGGGGTACCAATAATGGTAGCAATGCCAATCAATCAGACAATGGTACCAATTGCGCGGGTGTGAATGGAGACGATAATGCTGTTCTTGAAGGCAATCAAATTTATTTCGACGATCATGTTAAATTCTGTTGCAGCGATGTAGGCAGAAGTATTATGGTTGTATTCCGGGTGTTTGATGTGGAAACGGGTGCAGGCCCGATTGCTCCGGCCAGGATGAATCCGGGTGGAAACCTGTTCAACCATTTTACCGATTGCATGATTGAAGTAGAAGTTCAGGATAAGAGTGTACCTACGGTAGTCGCTCCACCAAATATTGTGGTAAGCTGCTGGTTCTGGTTTGATGTCGATAATCTCGATGATCCCAATGATCCCACTTTTGGCCGGGTTGTAAATGACCTCACTGAAAGAAGGAAAGTGGTGACGAAAGATCTGGTATGCTACAACTATTGTTTGAGAAACGATATTACCGGTTATCCCGGATTTGTACCGGGTGCACCTCCCTCAAACCCACCTGCATGGAATCGTGCGTGCCAATACTATCAGGAATTATTTGACACCGCTCATGCCGATCGCAAGCATGAATTAACCTGGGGATTTGATGGCATGGTGCTCAATGCCTGTGGAACGAACTTCAGTATTTCTGTGAATGATAACCGTGAATGTGGACAAGGTCAGTTGACCAGAACGGTTGTGGCACGCGGACCAAATGGCATCAGCGTAACCGCAACACAAACCATTTGGGTTGTTGATTGCGATCCTTTCTATATCAACAGAGACGACAACTGCGATTCAGACGATGACATCACTTGGCCGGGCAATTGTACCGGTCAGGCAACTACCATTGCAGGATGTGGTGCAGACATAAGTCCGGATAACCCACTTCTTGGAAGACCTACTGTAGAGAACAATGCCGATGATCTGTGCGCACTCATCAGTATTGAATACACCGATGAGATATTCACCATTGAGCCGGATGCCTGTTTCAAGGTACTCCGTACCTGGGTGGTTATCGATTGGTGTCAATACGATCCAAGCCTGGATCCGTTGAATGGGCGTTGGGAATATTTACAGATCATAAAAGTGACCGATACCGATAAGCCAACCGTGACCATTGCATTTGGCGATCCATGTCAACCCGCTGTGAAAAATCCCGTAGACAATATTTGCTATGCTCCAGTGGTTGTTACAGCAAGTGCAACGGACAATTGCAGTCCGTTGGATTGGTTATTCTACGATTACAAGATTGACCTTTACAACGATGGAATCGGTCAACATTCAGGATATGATTTAGCTGTAGGTCCATTAACTCAAAAAGACTTTGCTGCTGGTAAAAGACCTGTGAAAAATCACAATCCTCTTGCAGATAATCCAAACGATCCTTTCAATGCCAGTGGAAATTATCCGGTTGGAATACATAAATTCTGCTGGTTTGTCGAAGATGGTTGTGGAAATATCTCAAGCCGTTGCGAAGTATTTGAAGTGACCGATTGCAAAGCACCGACACCATATTGTCATGTTGGTGCGATTACAACCATCATGCCAACCAGTGGTTGCATTACCATTTGGGCAAAGGATCTCGATGCAGGAAGTTTTGATAATTGCACACCTGCCGGGGACCTGAGAATTTATTTTGGTGATTTTGACAGTGACAGTTTGACTATTTGCTGTGATGATTTTGTATCCAATAGAATTGACGATGAACTGATTATTCCTGTGATCATTTGCGTAGAAGACCAGGAAGGAAATAAAGATTGTTGTGAAACAACAATAATCATTCTGGATTCAAAAGATACTTGTCCAAACGGTGGTTCATTCGGACGCATTACCGGGGAATTGATGACTCTGAATAATGAAGGAACAGAAAATGTCGAAGTTGAATTGTTGGATAGCAGAATCATGATGAAGCAGATGAAAACGGTAAATGATGGTAAGTACTTATTCGGCGATCTTCCTGTAGGACTTGCAAAAGAGTATGTTGTAAAGCCTGCCAGGACAGATGATCCATTGAACGGAGTCAGTACTGCGGATATCGTAAAGATTCAAAGACATATTCTTGGAATCGAATCATTGAACAGTTCATACAAGCTGATTGCAGCTGATGTAAATGAAAGTAAGACGATAACCGCGGCAGATGTTTCGGAAATCAGAAAGTTGATCCTTGGTGTTATCAATGAATTTGGTAAAACTGAAAGTTGGACATTTGTTCCTTCAGAGTATGTCTTTCCTGATCCAGCTCAACCCTGGAATGCTCCAAGAGAAGTAACCGTTCCGCTTCCGACTCCAGTAAAAGTGACCCAGGACTTCATTGCCATTAAAATGGGTGACGTGACCAATAATGCCCGTGGTCATCATGTTCAGGGCAGTACCACAAGGTTCAATGGAAAACTGAATCTTGAAATTGAAAACAACAGTACTGTAGCAGGTGAACTGTACAGAGTTGAATTCAAATCAAGCAACTTTACCAACATTTCAGGTTATCAGTTCACATTGAGATTCGATGGCCAGGCCTTGAGCTTTGAAGGAGTTGAAGCAGGTGTATTGAATGTCGATGAAAGCAACTTTGGAACAAACAGAATCAATGAAGGAATCTTAACTACCAGCTGGAACAATAAGGTTGCACAAAGTGCAGATGCTGATGTTACATTATTTACAGTAGTATTCCGTGCAAGCGGCCAGACTAACATTGGAAGCTTGCTGGCAATTACTTCAGATGTAACTTCAGCGGAAGCATACGATGCATCATTGAATATCAGAGACGTGAACCTTGGTGTACGTACGGAAAGAGGAGTGGTAGAATCCGGAGTATTCGAATTGTACCAGAACTCACCGAACCCATTTGTTAAGGAAACCGTGATCAGCTATCGCTTACCTGAAGCAGGTGCAGTGAAACTGACCATCTACGATGTGACGGGCAAAGTATTGAGAGTATACGAAACACAGGGTGCAAAAGGACTGAATACCATGAAGGTACAGAAATCCGATCTGAACACCGGTGGAGTATTGTATTACCAGTTGGATGCTTTAAATCATACCGCAACTAAACGAATGGTTATTATTGAATAAATTGATTGCAATCAAGATTAATTACTTAAAATGAAATTTATTTATGAAAAATAGTTTTTTAATTATCCTCCTGGCATTTATTGCTTCGGGATATGCATTTTCGCAGACAGGGCAGGTTCCGGAATTGGTGAATGTTGAAACTGCTGCCAGATTGGTTAATGAAAAAATGGAAGCCATGCAAATTCAGATCAATGAAATCCTTCAAGGTGGAGGTCAGGTTGATCAGGGTCTGCAGTCTAAACACGACCTTTATAAAGCCGTGTTGGATATTCTGGTTGCCCACAATTCTGGTATGACTACCTTTTATGCACTTGCTTCAAATTGCAATTACAAGGAACTTACTACTGATGAAGAGGCCCACGAGGAATTTATGAAGGGCAATTGGGATGAAAATATGACCAGCCTTATTGAGTTATTGACTAAATAGATCATAATCCAATAACTTTGTTAAAAGCTTACTGAAAACAACATTTTCAGTAAGCTTTTTTTAATTTTAGATTAAAAATCAATATGTCATTTCTCGATAAAGTTAAAGCAGTCTTTATAGTTCCAGAAACATCTACATCCGGGGAATCAAAAAATACAACGGATACAAGCAATTCAAGCCCTCAGCCTGAAGATATCAACTTAACAGATTCGATACAAAGTGAAACCGTAGATCTTTCCAAGTTTGTCAGTATTCTCTCTGGTGCGCTGGAAAAGCACAACGAACCCGGATTCGACTACCTTGAATTCAGAAAAGCTTTGTTAAGCATTCAGAAATTGGGAGGAATGGATGAGTCAGCACAATACAAATCGGCATTTGCTGCAGCGCATGCCATGAACGTCGACGAGAATAAATTAAAGTCGACGGCTAAGAAGTATCTGCAAGTGCTTGAAGAAGAATACAAGCATTTTCAACTGACAGCCAATGAATATTTGAAAACGCAGCAGGCAAATTCGGAATCTGAAGGGAAACGACTTACGGCTCTGATCCGGGATAAAGAAACGCTTATTGCCAATTTACAAAAGGAACTGGATGAGCATAAAAAGGAACTTGTTCAAATCAATGCCGCACTAGGTCAGGCTTCTGCCAAAGTCGAATCCAATAGAATTGGATTTATGAAAGTTTATAGCCAATTGGTCGATCAAATTCAAAAGGACATCCAGAATATGGAACAATATCTCAAATGATTTTGTAACTTTAATATCTGAATCATGTCCACGCAAGTCAGAGATTTTTGGAAACGCCCGGAAGGAGTCACCGGAGCTATTGTGTTAGCAGGATTACTGGGAGGCGCCAGTTATCTCGTTTACAAGTCTCTTCCGGTATTAATTGGTCTTGCTTCCAACGCACTCTATTTTGCAGGAATGCTGCTCATTCTCGGGGCAGTGCTTTATATGGTCCTGGATCCGAAAACCAGGGCTTTATTCAGTTATTTTTATAAATCACTGATGAGGGGTATCACTTCTATATTCATTAAAATTGATCCTATCGCCATACTCAAAAACTATGTGGAAGATTTGAAGGACAATTTGGGTAAAATGAATAAACAGATCACCAAGCTGAGGAGTCAGATGCATGTATTGAAGGAGCAAATTTTTAATAATCAGAAACAAATCCATAGCAGTTTAAGTCAGGCTGAGGAGGCCAAACAGGAGAATAAACAAAATGTGCTTGTGTTGAAATCGAGACAGGCCGGAAGGTTAAAAGAATCCAATATGAAACTGGAGGATCTCTATACCAAAATGGACGTGCTGTATCGAGTTCTCATCAGGATGTATGAAAATTCTGAAATTCTAGCAGAAGATATAACGGATCAGGTTAAAATAAAGGAACAGGAGCGCCTGGCCATCAGGGCAAGTCATTCTGCAATGAAATCTGCAATGAGTGTGATTTCTGGTGATAAGGATAAGAGAGCCCTGTTTGAAGAATCTTTGGAAGTTCTGGCAGACGACATCAGTGGAAAAGTTGGAGAAATGGAGCAGTTTATGGAGCTGTCAGAGAATTTTATGGCATCCGTTGATCTTCAAAATGGTGTATTTGAAGAAGAAGGGCTGAAAATGCTTGAGAAATGGGAAAAAGAAGGAGTTTCAAAATTATTAGGTGACGCAAAAAGAGAAATCGTTAGTTTGGATTCCACGATCCAATTGCCTGAAAGAGAAGTTCAATCCAGCGGAAGTTTGAAAACCCAATACGAAGAATTATTTAAATCTAAATAAAGGGGACTTCTAAAAATTGTAAAGGAGCAAGCACCAAGGGCATTTTCTAATGTTTCCAGCTCTTTAATGGCCTTGTTATTTTGCTATTTAATCCTCTGGGTATGGCATCGCCCCGGGCTTTTATTTTGTGATTAACTTTGCAGTTCAATTCTTTTCTATGCGAGTTTTTAAATTTGGTGGTGCTTCTGTAAAGAATGCGGAAGGATTCAGGAATGTTGGTAAAATCATTTCTAATTACAGTGAGAATCATCCTTTAGCGGTCATCGTTTCCGCTACCGGAAAAACTACGAATCAATTAGAGGAAGTCGTAGAAGCCAAGTTTCAAGCACCGGAAGAAGCACTGGCAAAACTCAGGAAAATTAAAGACCACCATTATCAGATCGCCAGAGACTTATTCAAGGAAGTTCCACAGGATTTGGAGGTGCATATTCAGGAACATTTTGTGGAAGCGGAATGGATACTCGAAGAATTGCGCGAAATGAAGTATGATTATGTATATGATCAGGTTGTCAGCATTGGGGAGTTGGTTTCTTCCAGAATACTTACAGCCTGGTTGCAACACGAAAAAACAGATGTGGTCTGGTGCGACGCGCGTGACCTGATTATAACCAATGATACTTACCGGGAGGGAAGAGTCCAATGGGATGTGACCAATCAACGGATCCGGCAAAACTTATTTCCACAACTGAATGAGGGTCATATCGTTGTTACCCAGGGTTTTATTGGTTCAACGACGGAAAACAACACCACGACTCTTGGTCGTGAGGGTTCAGATTATACAGCGGCCATCCTGGCCAGTGCTTTGGATGCAAACGGGATGTACATATGGAAAGATGTGCCAGGAGTGTTGACCGCAGATCCGGACCTTTTTGTCAACGTGACCAAACTCGACCGACTTAGTTACCGGGAGGCTATTGAAATGACTTACTACGGATGTAAGGTTATCCATCCCAAGACCATTCAACCGCTTAAATTAAAAAATATACCACTGTTTGTGAAATCATTTATACAGCCAGGCGAAGAAGGTACTCTTATATCCGGAGCAGCAGATCTGGAGTATCCTCCCATAGTTGTACTTGAAACCAAACAGGCCTTATTGCATTTTGCATCGTTGGACCTTTCTTTTATTGCAGAGTATCATCTTGCTCATTTATTTGAATTATTCGATAAGTTCAGGATCAAAGTCAATATGATGCGCAATTCTGCAATTTCATTTTCTGTATGTGTTAACAATGATCAGAGCAGGATATTGCAGTTGATCCAGGAAATAGAATCCATGTTTAAGGTGGTTGTGGATCAGGACCTGGAACTTCTTACTGTGCGCCATTACCAGGAATCCATGCTTGCAAAGTTATTGGAAGAAAAAGTAGTATTGTTGGAAGAAAGAACCAGAAACACAGTGCAATTGGTGGTGAAACAGGCCTTACCCATCTTGCCCCGCAAAAAATAGGCATCAATTAATTATTTCAAATTCTATATCATTTGCTTCAAATAATTCTTTGAGCTTATCGCTATAGCTTAAATATACTGAAAAGAGTTTAGAAGAAATCATCGCTTCGGATCCCAATATCCAGGAAATGCAGACATCGTATAAGGTACCCCAAAAATCTTCCAGGAAATCGGGATCTGCAACTTCTCCTGACAAAAGGAGGTCGGCATTTTCAAAATAGATCACGATGTGATCCTGTGTTATCCATTCGAGATCCATCAGGCAATCGTATAAAGCATCCAGATTATTTCCGAAATAGTCAGGAAATTCAAAATGCGATTTCAATTGCCGATATAAGTCATCAGAGGTCGTACATAATTTACCATTTAATTGAACCACGTAGGCATTTCTGAACTTCAGTGTGTGGAATTTTTCGGAATCCCGAAGCAAATAGAAATTTGAACTACTCATTTTATTTGAATAAAACTTTTATAATGATCTGAGGTATAGTAAGCTGAATTATCTGATCCGGTTATCAACCGTTCTGCTCCTCTGGATTGACCTTTTCGTTTAGGATAAACATCCCATTCCCTGTAATCAATGCGATTGCCCTGTTCATCTTTTTGCTTGAGTCTTCTTTCGCGGTTTTGAAAATTCCTGCCACCCACAAAATTTTCAGGAGGTTTGCCGTATTGACTTACATAAGCCAGTGTTTGATAAACGTAATCCGGAATGCTTTGCGTTGAACTTTTATGGTTTTCAATCGGATTTGTCTGTGGTAAGGAATTCCGATCAAGGATTTTAACTGGTTCCTGGTGATTGTTGAGAACAAAGATCAGCCCTGTTATAGAGATGATCAATACAAGCAGGATGAGCAGCTTCTTCATAAATATGTCAGAACAATACCTGAAAGATTTTAATATTTTTCGATCAGCCCAACCAGCTTTTAATTTTTTCGCGGGTCCTGTAGCCCAATATATACATCGCCGGCACCACTAACAAAGTCAGGAAGGTCGAGGCGATCAATCCAAAAATTATGGTCCAAGCCAATGGTCCCCAGAAAGCAACATTATCGCCACCCAGGTAAAATTTCGGATCGAAGTCTGTAAACAGCGATTCAAAATCCATATTTACACCAACAGCAAGAGGGATTAATCCTAATATAGCCGATAGGGCTGTGAGTACAACAGGCGTGATCCTCGTTGCTCCTCCTGTTACCACCGCATCAAGTACATGTTCGCCGCGATTTCTGAGTTCATCAATAAATTCTATAAGTAATATTCCGTTTCGCACAACGATACCGGCAAGAGCAAAAATACCAACGCCGGTCATGACAGCACTTAATGTGATTTTAAAAAATCCAAAACCCAGATTGATCCCAATCAAACAAAATAAAACCGTCGTAAAAATGATAAAAGGCTTGACAACAGAATTAAATTGCGTCACGAGGATCAGAAACATGAGGGCCAAAGCTGCTCCAAATGCGATGGATAGAAAATCAATAGTTTCTTGCAGTTCCTCCTGTTCTCCGGCAAATGAAATTTCATATCCTTCGGGAATATCCATTTGAGCAGAGAGATCCTTTATTTGGTTGATGATGGGTGCTGCACTGTAACCACTTACGATGTCAGAGCTCAATGTGAGTACTCTTTTTTGGTTTTTGCGGTTGATACTCGAAAGAGAATTTCCGTATCTGATATCTGCGATGGATGAAATCGGTATTTGTTTGAATTGCATAGACGACATATCCATGAATGCAATTTCGAGATTCATCAACTCCTCCATCTGATCGCGATCTTCTTCGCGAATCCTCAGCTGGATTGGATAATCGTCGTTGCTGTCCCTGTATTTGGATACTTCTTTTCCAAACAATGCAGTTCTCAACTCAGAACCAACCTGAGCAAGACTAACGCCTTCGCGTTGTGCTTTTTCTTCATTTATTTCTATCAGGATTTCGGGTTTACTTATTTGCAGATCAGATTTCAAACCATCTATACCTTCAATTCCGTTTTCCTGAATTCCTACTATAATGTTCTTGCTGATTTTATCAAGAACATCAAAATCGTCACCACTGATCTCGATGCTGATGGGTTTTCCCACAGGCGGACCATTTCGTTCTTTTTCTACCGTCAGTTCTGCGCCTGCAATACCTGTTTTAAATTCATTTCGAAGTGCTTCCAAAACCTCAGTGGTCGATTTGCCATTTCGTTCTGCAAATCTTACAAAGGCAACACTCACCTTGCTTTTATGTGGCGTTGCAACCCTGTCGGGGTTATCGGGATCACCGGCTCCCAATCCGACATTGGATATCACAGAAGAAACTATGGGATTGTTTTCTCCGATTATTTTATTTACGCGGCCTTCTATAATTTTTGTAATGGAATCCGTAACCCACGCGTCTGTACCAATTGGCATTTTGCAATAGACAAAGGCAAAATTGGGTTGTGATTCCGGAAATGTTTCTACTGAAGGATTTGTACTGCCATAGTATATAAAACTAAAGATCAACAAAAGAAATACGGAAAGAATCAGGACAAGTGGACGTAACCCCTTCAACAGGAAATACAAAGTTGAACGATACGCTGTCAATACATTTGGCCATAATCTTGTCTGGAAAAAAGTAATGGACCTTCTTCCAAGAAAATGGTAGAGCAGGATTAACAATATGCAAAAAACTGAAAAATTACCCAATCCCTTACCAGCACCCAAATAACCAATAACAGCCAGGGCTGAGAACACGATAAAAGCTTTCCTGAATTCTTTTAGACTGTATTTCTGATTTGCTGCATCGTCGTGTTTCATAAATGATACAGCGAATACCGGATTCATAACGAAAGCGACGAACAAAGAAGCTCCAAGAGTAATGATGAGTGTCACAGGCATATGCGACATGAATTTTCCAATAATGCCCGGCCAAAGCAGCAGTGGAAAAAACGGCGTAAGTGTGGTGAGTGTCCCCGTCAATACAGGAATAAAAACCTCTCCGGCTGCATTTTGTGCAGCTTCTACAATGGTCAGTTCCCGGTGTTTATGGAAAATCCGGTGCGTGTTTTCTATGACCACGATTGCATCATCCACAATGATTCCCAGAGCAAGCAACAGGGAAAATAATACGATGACATTCAGCGTCATATCCATTCCAGGCATCACGAGAAAAGTTACGAAACAGGAAAGGGGAACAGCAAGTCCAACAAAAAAGGCATTGGTAAAGCCCATGAAAAACATCAGAATAAACACTACGAAAATAAATCCAAGGATTACGGTATTTACAAGGTCGTGCAATTGCACTCTGGTATTCTCGGAGGTATCACCGGTCACTTTTATGACTAATCCCTGTGGGAATTTATTTTCTTTATACTCTTTTATAATTTCATAAATCTTATCGGTTGCGGTGATCAAATTTTCTCCACTTCTTTTAATGACATTTAATGTAATAACCGGTTTGTTATTTAGCCTGGCGAAATCCTGTTTTTCTTTAAAGCCATCCTTTACCTGGGCAATGTCTTTTAGAAAAACCAGGTTTCCCTGGAATGACCTGATGATGACATTTTCAATTTCTTTAGGATCTTTAAATTCTCCTGCGATCCTTACATTCCTGCGTAAATCATCTATGATTAGTTCTCCGGCAGAAATGTTTATATTCTGTCTTTGAAGGGCATTTTCAATATCCATCATGGTGATGCCCAATGCATTCATCCGGTAAAGGTCTACATTGACCTGAATTTCCCTTTCGACTGCACCAATAATATCTACTCTTGTTATTTCTTTGTTTCCTTCAATTTTATCTTTTAGCTGTTCGGCATATAATTTTAATTTGTCTAATGGAAAATCACCGGCTAAGTTGATATTCATGATGGGGATCTCGCTGAAATCAAATTCCTGAATTTGCGGGTCATCCTGCAGGTCCGTTGGAAGGTCGTTTTTAGCTTTATCAACCGCGTCCGATACCCTTTGTTTACATAACTTAGGGTCCATGTCGGCATTGAATTCAGCAAAAATCATTGCAAAATCTGAAACTGAATTGCTCTTTACTTTTTTAATCCCATTGATCGATTTTAATTGTTTTTCGATGGGCTTAACGATGAGATTTTCCATATCCTCCGGGGAAGCTCCGGGATATATCGTTGCAACCGAAATGGTAGGGATAACAATATCCGGAAAAAGCTCTTTCGGGATTCGCTCATAAGACAGTAATCCTGCAATGGATATCAGGATAATGATCACATAGATGCTTGTGGAGTTTTTGATACACCAGTTGGTAAACCGGAGCTGTTTGACATGGTCGAGTTTCATAACGATTTATTTGGGTATTAAAGAGCGATAAGTTGGCCGTCGACCAATTCACTGTATCCACTTGAAATAATTTTATCTCCGGCAGACAAACCGTTTTTCACAACCGTTTTTCCCTGGTAACTTATTCCGCTGAGAATGTTCTTTCTTCGCGCATACCAAAAGCCATCTGCAGGCTCAGCAACCAATATGTATTCTTCGCCGTTGATGCTGGTTTGAATCAGGTTGGATGATACCACCAATGCTTTGTCAATATTACTGGAGTTTATTTTTAATCTGACCGATTGATTGCTGTTGAATGTGTATGTTGCTTTCGGAATTGCAACTTCTATAGTGAACGTTCTCGTTCTCGGATCAATTGAGCTGGATACAAACTGGATCCTGGATTGGAATTCTAAGTTTTTCTCCGGAATGCCGATAATTACTTTGTCCCCTTTTTTAACATCATTCACATGTTTGTCGCTCAATTGGGCTTTGATTGACATTTCCCGGTTATTTACAACGCGGATCCCATGCATTCCCGGTGAAGCCATTTCTCCGATTTTTAGTTTAACAGCATCAACGGTGCCTGTAACAGGTGCCTTGATGTAACTCAATGCAATCTGAGCTTCCAATGTTTTAAGTTTTTGCTCGAGTTGTTCCTTTTGATTTTTAGCCTGAAGGTATTGGGCTTCAGAACCAATTTGCTGATCCCATAACCTTTTTTGTTTGTCGTAAAGTGTGTTGGCCAAATCCAGTCCCGTTTTAACTTCATCCATGGCTTTGCGAAGTGGTCCTGCATCCAGCGCTGCCAGAATCTTGCCGGAATTTACTTTTTCACCTTCGCGTACATAAATCGCAGTAACCACACCGGGAGTTTGTGGAGCGGCCAGCACATTTAAGTCAGACTCAACCAGTCCCTGAACATCGATGAAATATGAGAAATCTTGAGGTTGGAGCGTATCAACCACTACGATTTTTGATTTTCTGGATTGTGAACTGGTATCCGATTCGGCAATTTGCACTTGTAAAGCTTTGATCTGATCGTTGATTTCTTTAGCCTGTTGTTTTAAAGCGATCAATTGAGCAGCAGGGTCAGATTCTTTAGCAGGTTGATTGCAACTTAGAATAATACCTGAGAAGATCAGGCAAATTTTAAAAAATTGAAGTTTCATTGGGCCCTTGATTTTTATAAATTTGGATAAGCTCATCCAAAGGAGGAATGTTAAATTCTTTCAGATATGTATTTTCGTCCGTAAAAGTAACGGTCATTTTTCCAAATGGTTCTTAATGATTCGTAAATTTTATGTAATTGAACATCGAAACAGGTAAATGTGGAATCCTTTCTAATGCTGACCACTGAAAAGACCCCGGTAGTTTGTATAAATTACAAGCTTAGCGCAAAGTCTCAAAAGGGATACGGGGGCAGGGTCGCTGTAAACTGGTAACTGTTTTTAGCAAAATCTATTTCTGCCAGCATAAGTTCATTTCCGTTGCAAATGCCTAAAAAAGGTGCTTTCAATTCGAAATTGTAAACGGCTGCCTGGTCGAATATGATCTGCGTCAAGGGGAATTCAGGTTCTTTGCATTCGAATAAAATTTTAGCCTGAACTTGTTGATCGTACACCACCAGATCGAATCTTTTAATGCGGTTAAATACCTGGAGTCTTTTTTCAACGGCCATCCTACCAAAAGGATATTGATGGACCTTGTTCAACCATAACATAAGGCATTGCCTGACCCTTTCCTCCGGGGTCAATACAAGCCACTTTTGCCGCACGGGGTCAAATACCATCGAATTATTTTGCCTGAGATATTTTTGCATCTCGGCTATCGTTATTGAAGAGTTCATTGAAAGGTAAAAATAAATGTTTGCAACGAATTTATCCTGGCATAGATTGGGCGCTAAAAAGCTTAAATATTGTTGAGGCCAGAGCTGGATTACATATTGTGATTTGGCCAAACAACATTGTGTTTTGTGAGTTATTTTTGAGCTGAATTAAAATTAAAGCCTTGTCTTCAATCAAATATGCCCTGCAAAATTTACTGACAAAGATTGTTACCGCGGTGCTGGCTTTTTTAACTACCTTGATACTTCCCACATGGATTGGAATGGAACATTTTGGGATGTATTCTTATTTGATCGTTTGTATTGGTTTTTTAATCCCCTTAAGTTCTTTCGGACTGGGAGCAGGATCGATTTATCTTTTAAGCACTCGAAAATATGCCATCCATCAAATAGGATTTACACAACTGCTCCTGGCATCCATTTTTGGGCTTATAAATTTAATGTTGCTTTATGTATTGAATCAAATGTCCTGGCTTGGTGATTGGTTACAAAAAGCAAATACATTTGAATGGTTTTGTTTAATGTTGTCTTGTTTTTTACAGACCCTGAGTTTTTTTATTGCACGATTGTTTTTTGGCATTTCCGGTTTTACAGTGTTGAATATTCTGGAATTGGTTTACGTGTTGTTAAATCCTATTTTAGTTGGTTTGTTTTTTTATATACTGGGTGGTCAGCAAACACCCTATCTTTTCTTTGCAATCGCTGTGTTCTCTATAGTTTCATTTATGCTTCATCTTTATTTTTTATCTAGAAACCCGATGGAATTCAGGTTTCATGCAGCGTATACAAAAGAATCATTTAATTATGGACTAAAATCCTGGTTGGGCGATGTGGCGATCCGGGCCAATTTGAGATTTGATCAAATGATTTTGGGTGCCATTGGGCCTATAAAAAACCTGGGACTCTATAACATTGCTGTGAAATTTTCAGAAATCATTTGGTTTATTCCCGATTCTTTAGGGCCGGTATTATTCAATAAACTGGCTGTCGTTGAATCCGAGGAATCCCGGTTGAAACTATTGTTCAGGATCCATAGGATCATTTTCTGGATTTGTTTTTTAATAGCAATATTATGGAGCCTTGTCCTCGTTTTTCTTGTGTTTCCTTTCTTTTTTTATCAACATGCATCTGCTTTAATTGGATTGGTAATGATCCTATTGCCTGGTACCCTGGTTCTGGTTTCATCAAAAATATTGACCAAATTATATTCCTCTTCCGGCCACGTTATTTGGACCAGTTATATTAGTATCGCAGGAAGTCTCGTGTCGGTAATTTTAAGTATCAGTTTGATTCCGCGGCTCTCAGCTACCGGAGCTGCTATTGCGTCTATTCTTGCCTATTTTACAATGTCATGCATGGCCAATTTTATTCTCATTAAAAATTTCAAATTTCAATGGTCAGAAATTATAAGTATCAGGAGAAGCGATTTTATATGGCTATTAGAACAATTAAAGTTATTAAAGATATCGAAGTAGAATAAAGCATGTTGACTTCGAAAATACATACAATTCCACAAGAGGGGGGGCTGCCTCCCTTTCTTTATGTTCTCCTTGCAGTCTTAGCTGCTTGTCTCCCTTTTGAAAATATACTTTTTCATTTGGCGCAAATTGATACGCCATTCAGGCCACATCGCGTACTGGCACTTTTCATCGGGGCACTTATATTTATCATCGTACCTGTTCGAAATCTGAAGTATTCGGCAAATGATCTTAAATTGATAGGCGTTTACCTTTTTGGTTTAGTTCCCAGTTTTATTGCTTATTTGGAAAACAGATTGGAATTTGATTATTTTCTGTTGACCTCATTGCAACTTTTTATTATCTTATGGATTTTTTTTCAGATCAAAGCGCTTCCATTGGAAATTGGTGTTCTCCATAAGTTATTTCACGTGTTTTGTTTTTTTGCGATGGTCAATTCAGGTTTTATGATTTACACATTCCTGTTTGAGGATATCGGGCGACAGAGTGGTTTTATGGACAATCCTAATTATGCTGCTTTTACTTTAAATGTGGCTTTGGTATATTTTGCTTATCAGCTATCCAAGGTGGATGATGCAAGATCCGGCTGGTATCGCTTCTTTTGCTTTGTTGCATTCATCATCGTCTTGGTGGGCATTTTCGTAACGGGATCCAGGAGTGCTATGATTTCTCTGGTATTCAGCGTTTTCTTGTATTTGTATTTTCATTTTAGCTGGAAGAAAATAATAATCGGTTTTTTACTTTTTATAGTCGTCTCGGGATTGCTGATGCAGTTGGATCGCTTTCAGAATTACATGGATGTCGTTCCCTTGTTAAACAGGTTGGAGAGTTTGTCGGGAAGGGAAGAATCGAGGATAACCCTTTGGAAACAAGGTTGGATGGCATTCGCTGATACTTACTATCTCGGTTTGGGTATCGAACAGTTCAAAAATCCTGATATTTATATTCAATACCTGCAAACTTCGGATAATCCTATGTTGGTTGCTCAGGAAGGCCTGGTTCTGCATAATGATTACCTGGCCGTTCTGTTTGAATATGGCATCATTCCTTTTTTGTTGTTTGTAAGTTTTTATTTTACCATTTTGAGAAATTTATTAAAGCAGTCCAATATCAGGTATCGGTCAATGTGGTTGATCATTTTTATGAACATTGTTTTATTTTCTTTTTTTGATACAACATTTCAATCGATGCCATTTTGGTTTATTGTAATGATTGTAAGTGCTTTTTCAGAAAATCCTGTGAGTAGAGTCAAGCTTGCTGAGGGTGAATTTGTACATCAATATTAAAATGTGTGATCCAGGCAAAAAGTTGAGCCATCAACCAAAGTTTATGAGCACTTTTGTAAATGCTTTGCCTGGACGTGGATGATTTTTGTTCAAATCCAGTTTTTATACATGCCAGAACTGCTTCGCGGTTCAGGACCTCAAACAGGGGATGGTCATTTGGAATGACCGAGCTGCAAAAAAGTTGAAATTCTTTGTTGAAAAATTTATGCAGCGGAAAATTAAATCCCTGTTTTGGATGTGAAAATACTTCTTCGGGTAGAAAGGGTTTCATGGCTTTTCTGATCAACCATTTATTTTGCTTTCCTTTCCGTAGAAAATGATCGGGTAAAGTAGCAGCGAACTCAAACAACGCCTTATCCAGAAAGGGATTTCGGACTTCAATGGAATGGCGCATACTCATCCGGTCTATTTTTAAGAGCATGTCATCCGGCATGGCGTAAGCAGTTCTAAACCACATCAGCTTTCTTAGGTTGCTCCAATTCTTATAAGTTTCAGGGCTTTTGTAAGCTTGATTCCCCTGCCAATTCGATGTAATTAATTGCTTGATCTCAACTTCAGTGAAATGTTCATATAAAAGATCGATGAGTTGTTCTTCATTGCGATTCGAAATTTCAATTGCTTTCAGCAATCCTCTTTTGGTATCAACCGAAGCGGGAATAAATTTATCGCAGCTCAGAAGAACTGACTTCATTACGGACTTCAAAGCAACTGGCATTGACCGCAATTTGTTGATTTGATTTCCCCATTGAAAATCGTCGTAACCTCCAAACAATTCATCTCCGCCATCTCCGGAAAGTACAACTTTGAGATGTTTTTGAATTTCTTTAGAGACTAAATAACTGGGAATACAGGAGGAATCCACAAATGGTTCGCCTGTGTGTTGGAGCAGTTCCCAAAAGAAGGGCTCATCGAAAACGGCGTTTAGTACAAAGATTTCGTGATGATTGCTCCCGATATGACCCGCAACTTTGCGTGCAATCAAACTTTCATCATATTCCTTTTCTTCGAACTTAACATTAAAGGTATTGATAGGCCCGTTGGAATTCTTTTGAAGAATGGCTGAAATTGTGCTGGAATCGATACCCCCTGAAAGGAAGGCACCCAAAGGCACATCCGACACCATTTGTTTCTCTACAGCACTGTTAAGTAGTTTCCGAACTTCATCAACCGCAGATTTTTCATCCCAGTCTTTGTTGACGGAGTCATAGCCCCATTTGTAATAAGGAGTAATTTGGAGAGATCCATCATGAAACAGCAAATATTCACCGGGGTTTAATGTATAGACATTGCGGATCAATGTTGCCGGATGCATCTGATATCCAAATCGAAGCAATGAAGTAAGTTGTTCAGTATGGAGATAGCGGGGCAGGTTTTTGTATTGCAATAAAGCTTGCATCTCACTGGCAAAAACAAACTCTTGTCCATGGTGATAATAATACAAAGGTTTTTCTCCAAATCGGTCTCTGGCAAGAAGACAGGAATTTTTCTTGAGATCGATAATGCATATAGCAAACATGCCATCGAGGAATTCAAACATGCTGCTTCCATGTTCTTCGTAAAGATGTACGATGACTTCCGAATCAGATATGGTCGTGAGTTGATGACCTTTTGCCATCAAATCCATTCTCAGTTTTTTGTAATTATAAATTTCGCCGTTCAGAATGGCGCATATCGATTTATCTTCGTTCCAAACCGGTTGCTGACCTCCTGACAAGTCTATAATGGCCAATCGCCTCATGCCGATGCTCCAATCCTGATTGAGAAAAGTGCCTTCGTGATCTGGGCCGCGATGTTGCAATTTTTTCAACATGGCTCCCAGGATTGTCTGATCGTTCCGGTTGAATCCACATATACCGCACATGGTAAATAATTCAGTTCATTTTGTTTTGAGACTTATTCATAAAAATTTCTTTGAGGTAAGAGAATTTAAAATAAAGTCGAAATGAAAGCACAAGTGAAGCATGGTGTGTAATGTTTAAGGAATGCAACGATTTTTGAAGTTTTCATGGCGAATTCCAGGGATTGTACCGTGAAATGCCCAAAAATACATATTTTTACACATTAAAAATATTTTAATATAAGACTCAGCCAGGATGGTAAGCTGGTCTTGAATCGATTATAAAAAAGAGGCCCAGATTGAATAAGATATTATTGACCGGTGGAGCTGGATTTATTGGTTACCATTTGGCAGATAGCCTGATCAGGGATGCATCCAATGTGGTTTACATTATCGATAATCTCAATTCTTATTACGACGTCAGTCTTAAAGAAAAGAGATTGACAAATCTTGGAATTTCTGATTCCAGGGCCCCGGGAGCAAATTGGGTAACTTCTTCAAAATTTTCGAATTTATTTTTTTGCAAGGTCGATATCACTGATTCCGCTTTACTAAGCTCGGTAGTTGCCGATCTTCATTGCGATTACATCATACATCTGGCTGCACAGGCTGGAGTCCGATACAGCTTTCAATACCCTGAAACGTATATTCAATCCAATCTCCTTGGATTTTTTCAGATGATGGAGTTGGCGAAGTTATGGAGGGTGAAGCATTTCATATTTGCCAGCAGCAGCAGTGTTTATGGTGGCAATCTAGAAGTTCCGTTTTCTGAAGATCATTCCATTTCAAAACCATTGAATTTGTATGCCGCTACAAAAGCGTCCAATGAATTACTGGCATACGCATATGCAAATTTGTATAAAATTCCTACCAGTGCTTTGCGGTTTTTTACAGTTTATGGACCTTACGGAAGGCCAGATATGGCTTATTTCAAATTTATGAATATGATCGTGAAAGGGCAAGTGCTCGATGTCTTTGGCCAAGGAAATTTACAAAGAGATTTTACCCATATAAGCGACATCGTTATTTCTATGAGCAAACTGCTGGATGCGATACCAGGTCCAAATCAATATTTTGAAATTTACAATATCGGAAACAACCAGCCTGTTGAGTTGATGCACTTTATCCAATTGCTCGAGAAATATTCCGGACATACGGCTCAAATCAATAAGATTGAATCTTTTGAAGGAGAAATGAAAACAACTTTTGCCAATATCGACAAACTCGTTTCCAAAATTCATTATCGTCCTCAAATGAATATAGAAAGAGGATTGAAAGAATTTGTCAGCTGGTATCTGTCAGATGAAAATCCTTTGATCAATTAATGCCAGGAAATGTTTGAAAAAATTTTAAATGTCATCAGGTATTTGGGTTGGAGATGTTTGCATTTTGGAAAAATAAAAGCATCTGGTTTACATGCCGTTGGAAGCGGGAGTTTGTTTCGTTTGACAGGCTTCTTGGAACTTGGCCAAAGGAGTACGTTCGGCAGATATAACTACATTGATGTGCAAGGCAAATTAATTATCGGCGATCATACATATATCAATGACAACGTAAGGATCGTAAGCCATCGGGAGGTTCAAATTGGAAATCAGGTATTAATAGCCTCAGGGGTTTCCATTTACGATCACGATCACCAGTTGAAATGGCAAGAACATGAATTGACATTCGATGGTTATATCACCAGCCCGGTAAAAATTGGCAGCAGGGTCTGGATAGGGGATAAAGTAATCATTTTGAAGGGGGTGACCATTGGAGACAATGTAGTCGTTGGAGCCGGTTCCGTTGTTACTGCTGATATTCCATCAAACACGATTGCTGCCGGGAATCCCTGTAAAGTGATCAGGGCCATGAACTCATCATTATGAAGGTAAGAAATAATTTTCCTTGCACTTACCTGATTTATGGGCCACAATTTAAAAATGCAGCCAAAGATATTGGAGGAACAACGATTAGTTTCGAAATGCTTTGTGAATATGCATGGAGTTCCGGTAAGTCATTTTCAGTCATCAGAACAAACAGGTTTTCAAAAAGGAATTTCGATTTATTAAATCTGTTATGGGTTATGTTTTTCTCGGTTTTGTTCATACCCAAATGTAAAATCGTGTTCTTGAATGTTAGCCCCGGTGGCATGTATGTTCTGGCTCCTTTGTTGTATGGCTATATCCGCTTATGGAATAAAAAATTGGTGATTCGCGTCTTCGGAGGCAATGAAGAGCGTGTGCTGCCGGGCTATTCGAATTACAAAAAAATAATATTTTCAAAAATCATTGCCAAAGCAGACCTCTTTTTACTTCAAACGCAGGCGCTGGTTCATAAATTCAGATCGCAGGTAAAAAATATCGAGTGGCTTCCTACATCCAGAAAATTTCCTCCACAGAGCGCTGAGTTAAAACCGTATTCAAAAAAATTTGTGTACGTCAGTCAGGTCCATGAAGCTAAGGGCATCGACATGATCATACAGATAAAAAAATTATTGCCAGCCGGTTTTACCCTGGATGTATATGGTCCGATCCTGGACCATAAATACGATTTTTTATCAAATGAAAATTACTATAAAGGCGTGCTCCATCCATTCGAAGTATCGAATGTTTTGCAAACATATGATGTGCTGTTGTTTCCGACTTTTCATTCTGGAGAAGGGTATCCGGGGGTTATTATTGAAGCCTTAGGAGCAGGCCTGCCTGTGATGTGTTCGGATTGGCTTAATCTGCATGAACTTGTGCAAGACCAGTACAACGGATTTTTAATCAACAATAGAGACGTCGAATCCTGGTTGAATATCATCCTGAATTTGGATAGTGATTTGTTTGACAAACTCAGACGAAATGCCTGGAATTCATCTGAACCTTTTGAATGGAAAAAAGTAAACGACAGGCTATTTGAAAAACTTGATTCCATTAAATAACAACATATAATATCAGACGGAGAGATGTGTGGGATACTTGGATTAGTGGCCGAAGATCAGCTGGCAATAACAAAGCTCGATGGTAAAATTATACAACACCGGGGACCTGACGATGACGGATACTTTGAATCCGATGGGATCAAACTCATACATTACAGGCTTTCCATACTCGATTTAAGCGATCATGCACACCAGCCGATGTCAACAGATGACGGGCGTTTTGTAATCGTCTACAACGGTGAAATTTACAATCATCTGGAGATTCGTCAGGAATTGGGTAGCGAATTTGAATTTAAGTCCCAATCAGATACAGAAACTATACTACTTGCATTTTCGAAATGGGGTGTTAATACATTTGCAAAGTTAAACGGGATCTTTGCTCTTGCCGTTTACGATACGACCTCGAGGGAATTGTTCCTTGCACGGGATCCATTTGGTGTAAAGCCTCTTTACTATTGCCATCAGGATGAATTCTTTGGGTTTTCTTCTGAGCTAAAAGCCTTGGTTCAGATTTCCGGTTTCGACAAAACACTGGATTACAAAGCGATTTTTAATTATATACAATACTTATATGCTCCCGGAATTGCAACGGCTTTTCAACACGTACGGAAGTTAGATTCTGGAAGTTATTTGAAACTTTCTCTCGATCATCCGGAGCAGTTTGAAATCATCAGATATTATAATTGGCCATTGTCTGTAAAAAAATCTGATAAAACCGAAAAACAATGGGTTGACGAATTGGATGCACTTTTACAGCAGGCGGTGAAACGCCAGTTGCAGTCGGATGTGCCGGTTGGATATTTTATTTCCGGCGGATTGGATTCGAGTTTGCTTGCTGCAATGCATAGGAAACTGTTTCCAAATCAAAGCATTAAAGGATTTACCATTTCGGATGCCATCAATAAAGAAGAGGGCTTTGACGAGGACCTTCCTTTTGCAAAACTCCTGGCAGCACATTTAAACCTGGATCTGGAAGTTATTTCTTCTCAAAAAATGAATCCGCATGCATTGGATAACATGATCTGGCATATGGATGAACCACAAGGCGATGCAGTGCCCTTGTATATTGATGCCATATCGAAGCTGGCACGGGAAAAAGGATATTATGTTTTAATTAGCGGGATGGGCGGGGATGATTTGTTTTCGGGATATAGAAGGCATCAGGCGTATGCCTGGGATCCCTATCTGGCTGGGCTTCCTCTAACTTTCAGGCGATGGATTAAATCAGCATCGCATATTTTACCGGATGACATTCCAAAATTCAGAAGGTTGCGAAAATTATTGTCGAATTTCGATTATAAAGATCTGAATGAAAGGTTGGTTTCCTATTTCGATTGGATCGGTACGGAAGAAACCAGGCAGCTTTTTTCAGAGCAAGTCAAAACCCAACTGCATGATTACGATCCTCATGACATTTTTTTGAAAGAACTCAAGGATTTACCCAAAGATATAAGTGGATTGACCAGGCAATTGTATTTGGAGTCCAGGTATTATTTGCCCGACCACAATCTGAATTATACCGACAAAATCGGAATGAAGCATGGAGTTGAAATCAGAGTTCCATTTTTAGATAAGGATTTGGTTCAATTTAGTTTTTCACTTCCGGATCCGTATAAATTAAAAGGGAACACCACCAAATATTTGCTTCGAAAACTGGGAGAGCGCTATCTGCCTCCTGAAATTCTTTATCGTAAAAAAACCGGATTTGGAGGACCTGTCAGAAGATGGATCAAAAATGAACTCCAGAGTAAAATCGATACAGAGCTGTCGGCAGAAAAATTGAAAAAACTGGGTATTTTTAATCCACATGCTGTCCATGCCCTCCTTGTTGACAATAAATCCGGAAAACGCGATGCCGCTTATTCCATCCTGGCTTTATTGGCAATTCAGACATGGATCAGGCAGTTCGTGAAAAACTGAGATCTGAAATCGAAACGTCAAAACGTCAAAAAGTCAAAAAGTCAAAAAGTCAAAACGTCGGGACGAAAACCTCTTTCATTTATTTCCCGCACCTGCCCGACTGAAATGATTAGTTTATTATTTGTAAAATTTAAGTCGTTCGGGCGGGGATTTCGCAGATTTACGCAGATCTTTATATTTAATTTATCATTAAAACGTCAAAACGTCAAAAAGTCAAAACGTCGAAACTTCGAAACTTCGAAACTTCGAAACGTCGAAACGTGTTACGAAAACCTCTTCCTTCTATTTCCCGCACTTGCCCGACTGAAATGATTAGTTTATTATTTGTAAAATTTAAGTCGTTCGGGCGGGGATTTCGCAGATTTACGCAGATCTTTATATTTAATTTATCATTAAAAAGTCAAAACGTCAAAACGTCGAAACGTCGAAAAGTCGAAACTTCGAAACTTCGAAATGTCGAAACGTCAAAACGTCAAAAAGTCAAGAAGTCAAAAAGTCAAAACGTCGAAATCCTGAAACGTCAAAACGTCAAAACGTCAAAACGTCAAAACGTCAAAACGTCGAAATCCCGAAACGTCGAAATCCCGATAAAATGACATAATATTTTAGTAAAGAAATAATTCTTTATATTTTATCGGGACGAAACGTCGAAACGTCGAAACGTCGAAATCCCGAAACTCCTATGCGTCCATCGATCATCAATCAACTCCCACATTCTTTCGCAATACAGCGAATTACATTTTCAGTAGCCTGCCCATAGGTTTCACCACATTCTGCCATCTTAGCCTGGATGGCTTTGTTGTATTTTGAATTTGGGTCTTTTAATATTTCAGTTATGAGCTGATTTAATTCATTTTCATTACAGGCAACTTCGATGCCGTGGTTTTGGACAAGCTTCTTGATATGTATGTATTCCAATAAGCGTTTGGCAGATTTCCAGGCTGGTGGATGATGCTTTCCATCAAACATGGGAGCTATGTTTGACTTGCCTGCCATAAGCGCATCTATCGACAAGGTCGAACAGGAATTGATGCATACCAGGCATCCGCTTATTACCGCTGCAAGTTTTTGCATATCAGCAGTTTGCATACTCCATGGCATTTTGCTGTCGACCATTAATGGATAAAAAATGCGAATGCGTTTGCTTTCCAGTTTTTGCAAACGAGGCAGCCAACTCGGATCGGCCATTCCACCCTGCATGTTTTGAGGATGAGGCCTTACTAACATCTGTAAGTCAGGTCCGAAGTATTGATCTTCAATCAGCGCGGATAGCATTTCCACAATTTCGATTTCGTAAGGCACAAATCGCGGGCTGCTCATTCCAAATAGCAGGTATGGTTTTTCCGGATTGATTCCGGTTTCGCGGATGAGGCGCCAACGATCGGGGTCAGATTGAATCTGATGGTGCAAATCAAAATGAGGTACACCGCATTCGTAAATTTGTTGGGGTTCGAGTGGATAATATTGAAGCAGTTCCTCCTTCATAAGGGGTCCCCAGGCCATAAAGAAATCTGCTCTTGCGTAAAACCGACCTTTACTGGTAATGTTGTCCCAACTGAGCAAGTGAATGGCTGTACGTATCCCTAAATTTTTTGCATTCTGCAGGAAGACACCTTCGTGGATGTTGGCCGGATAGGTTGAAATCACAAGGTCCGGGGCGATTTGCCGGATTGAATTTATGGCAGATCTATCCCTCAACAAGAATTGTTCTAATTTTTGATATAAATTCCGGAGCATCGAAAATTTCTTGAACAATCCATGGATCAACATGAGTACACGTGGAATATATTTCAGCAGGAAATACCGGGATTTCATGCGATACACTTCGTAATGATGTTTTTCCAGTAATGCCGGATTGGAGCGGACATCTTCCAGAAAATAGGTCCGGTATAAACTGTAATTTGTTTTCCAGAGAAAACGACGCGACTGAAAACGCAATAGCGAAATATGCTGCTCCATGCAATAGCTCTTCATAACCGGATCTTTTTCATCCGGAGAAATCAGATAAACAGCATGTCCCCTTTCTGCCAGGCGGCCTAACAGATTGGTCTGCATCAGCATGCGGGCCGCAAAACCATGGGATACCAGATAAACTATTTTTTTATGCGCAGGAATAAGCAGATCGTTTGTGCTGCGAATTTACATTACCTCGGTCTGACTATTCGATTTAATTGGAATTGAAAAATCGTATCCGATTTTAAGAAAATTTTAAAAACCGTTCAAGGATTGATTTTCAGGAAGTAGTGTTTTCACTGTCCGGGAAATTTAGACCCGGCTTACCCGTATTCGCATCATCCTTTTATTTTTGCAAACTAATAATGACCATATGGATGTCCGGATTGAGAACTTAAGTAAACATTACGGCCTGCAAAAAGCGGTAGATCATATTTCCTTTGCCATCAGGTCAGGAGAGATCGTTGGCTTCCTGGGACCCAACGGGGCTGGTAAAACTACCACTATGAAAATGCTGACCCAGTATTTACAAGCCGATTCAGGCCAAATCTGGTATGGCAACCGCAGCTCTTTGGATGCCGATATCAGGCGCCAGATTGGCTACTTACCGGAGCACAATCCACTTTACGAGGACATGCCGGTCATTGATTACCTTGGATTTATGGCCGCTTTGCAAGGGATGGCCGAATCTGATATACCGCAGCGGGTCCGCGAAATGGTGAGGATCTGTGGTCTCGATATTGAAAAACACAAAAAGATCGGCGAATTGTCGAAAGGTTTCAGACAACGGGTCGGTTTGGCTCAAGCCATCATACATAATCCCAAAATTTTAATTCTGGATGAACCCACTACCGGACTCGATCCCAACCAGATCGTCGAGATCAGAGAATTGATCCGCAAACTCGGTCGAGAAAAAACCGTTATACTGAGTACGCACATTCTACCTGAAGTCGAGGCAACCTGCGATCGGATTTTGATCATCAACAAAGGCAAGATCGTCGCCGATGGGAGTGTGGAAGAACTGCGCGCCCGATCCGAAGGAAAACAATTGCTGCAAATCCGGGTGAGTGGAGCTTCCAGTGAACACATGTTTTCGATTTTTTCTGAGCTGCCTTCAGTTGAGCTGGTCAAATGGTTGGATCCCGTCAAAGGCATGCTTGAAATCCAAAGCAAACACGGCAAAACTTCCAATGCAGCTGTGTTTCATGCTTGTGTCGCCAATCATCTGGAATTGCTTGAGTTGATTCCGTTTGAGACGAAACTCGAAGATATTTTCAGAGACCTGACTTTAAACTAATACTGATCTTAATAAATATTAATTATGAGTTCTCCGGTTTGGATCATTACAAAAAAAGAGTTGAATGCATTTTTCGACTCCCTCGCAGCCTATATATTAATTATAGCATTTCTCGGGTTTAGCGGATTTTTCACCTGGATTTCCGGCTCCGATATTTTTCTGAGAAAAGAGGCAGACCTGGCAGTGTTTTTCAGCGTTTCAAAATGGACATTGTTCTTTTTTATTCCTGCGATAACCATGCGCATGATGGCTGAGGAAAATAAAACAGGAACCATAGAATTATTGCTCACTCGTGCGATCACTGCCAGACAAATTGTATTGGGAAAATTCCTCGCCTGCGTGTTGCTGATCGCCATTACTTTAGCATTTACACTTAGTTATTACATTACGGTAAGCAGCATCGGAAACATAGACCACGGTGCAACGTTATGCGGTTATCTCGGACTCTTGCTTTTAAGTGCGGGTTATATTTCCATCGGGCTGTTTGCCAGCAGCATCACCAACAATCAGATCATTGCATTTCTGCTTGCTTTGCTCATCGGTGTCTTTTTTCATTTTATTTTTGATATGATGTCTTATGGGTCTTCGGGTTTTATAGGGCAATTGCTCAGCAGTCTAAGCGCATCGCGGCATTTTGACTCCATGTCCCGGGGAGTGGTTGATACCAAAGACCTTTTGTTTTTTGGTAGTTTATGCCTGGCCGCATTGTATCTGGCAGAATTATTTGTTACCAAACGCACAAAATAAGTCAAAATGTTAAAATCTAAATACAATATTATCCTGATTGTTTTGTTGGCGTTCGTGGCCTTGAATTATTTTTCAAAATATCTTTTTGTCAGATTAGACCTCACCGAAAACAATGCATTCACGCTGTCTAAAGCCACCAAAGAAATTCTAAAAAGTCTCGATGAAAATATTGAGGTGATCGCATATTTTTCTGAAGGACTGCCGGTCGATATCGCAAAATCAAGAGAGGAACTCGATAATCTCCTGAATGAATATGCGAATTTGTCTAAAGGAAAATTGACTTACCGGTTTATCAATCCTAATGAAAGCGCAGCTACTGAAGAGGAAGCCAATAAAGAAGGCATCCGTCCCGTTATGATCAATGTCCGCGAAAAGGACCAGGCCAAACAGCAAAAAGCATATCTGGGCGCAGTGATTAAAGTTGGAGATGCTAAAGATGTCGTACCCGTCATCCAACCTGGTATCGCTATGGAATATGCATTTACAACAGGAATAAAAAAACTCGTTGGAAAAAATAAACCTAAGGTTGGATTTGTTCAGGGCCATGGGGAAGCCACGCTGCAAGATCTTGCTCAGGCGTATCAGGAGTTGAGCATCCTTTACCAAGTGAATTCAAGTTATGTGGAATACGATACAGTTGATCTCAGCATTTATAAGACCTTGGTCATGATCAAACCAAACGACAGCATTCCGCCCGATCATTTAGCTCGCCTGGATCAATACCTGGCAAATGGTGGAAATTTAGTGCTCGCATACAATCAGGTAGAGGCCAACATCCAATATGGCATGGCAACTCCATTAAATACAGGCATAAAACAATGGCTTTCGACAAAAGGGCTGGAGGTCGAAGATGCCCTGGTCAGAGATACACGTTGCGGTCAGGTCAATGTCACGCAGCAGCAAGGATTTTTTTCATTCTCCACACCTGTACAATTTCCATACCTTCCTTTGATCCAGAAATTTTCAGGACATCCGTTGACCAAAGGACTTGAACAGGTCATGCTGGAATTTGCAAGCCCGATCAATTTTACAGGGAATCCGGATTATGAATTTACCCCGATACTCTACACTTCTGAAAAATCCTCCCGCGAAAATGTACCCTTGCAATTCAATGTGCAGCGCAATTGGACAGAAGCAGATTTTACGGAAAAAAATATTGCAGTTGGTGGAGTATTAAAAGCTAAAGCGGGAGGAAGCATCATTGTGATTACAGACGGTGACTTTGCAATCAATGGCAAAGAGCAACGCAGACAAAGTGAAGACAACATCAGTCTGCTGGTCAACAGCATCGATTATTTAAGTGACGATACTGGGCTGATTGATCTTCGCACGAAATCAGTTGAAACCAGACCTATTGAAGAATTGACAGACTCGAAAAGAAACACGATAAAATATCTCAACTTCCTGCTTCCTATCGGATTGGTTGTTGTTTATGGAATTTTCAGGAGCAACCGAAGCAGACAAATCAGGATGCGAAGAATGGAGGAACGTTATTAATACGATCGAGCCAATACCTAAAACAGTTATTAAAAATTTATTTGTAAAAGGTAAATAATTGTTTACCTTTGTTGGGTTGAAATGTTCTGAGTTATACAGGATTTTGCTTAAGGCTGGGTGGTATCCAATGAAGCAAAATGGCTCCCACATTAAACTTAAGCATACTTTGAAGACAAATGTAATTATCTTCCCAAATCATGGAAGTCAGGAAATTGGAAAAGGACTTGAATTAAAAATTCTCAAAGAAGCAGGAATTCGTAAAAAGTAATTCATGAAAAGACTTAAGAAAGTAGAATTCATTGTGGAGAAAACCAAATCCGGGTTTTCAGCTTACGCTGAAGATTTTCCCATCTATACTACGGGAAAAAACTTGGCGGAATTAATTGGAAATGCAAATGAAGCTACTCAATTATATTTTGACGATGGAAAAAAAACGCCTTCAAATTTCAAAATACAATATCATATAGATTTTAAACAGTTCTTTCAATATTACCGTGTATTAAATGCAAAAGTTATAGCAGAGAAAATAGGAATGAATCCAACTTTACTTTCACAGTACGTGCAAGGAAAAAAGAAACCATCACAAGTTCAAACTAAAAGAATAATTAATGCTATCCATGAAATTGGCATAGAACTATCTGCTATTAATTTGGTGCATGCTTAATTAAATGGAAGTACTGGCTTTAATACAGCATGTTCACCAAGCACTTCTTTAGTTTGGAGTGTTTTTATTTGGCTGGTTTGGAAAATAAATTTTAAAGTTCTATTTTTGGCTTAAACTAAAGCGGACATCATACATGCCGGATCGATAAACGAAAAAAAATGACAAATAAGGACATTGCCGGTTTATTTCACGAATTGGCAAACCTCATGGAACTCCACGATGAGAATCCTTTCAAAACCAGAACTTATGAAAATGCCTATCTGGCCTTACGCAAAATGGATGTTCCACTGCTTGAAATGGATCCATCTGAGTGGGCGCAAATCAAAGGAATAGGAACTGCTATCCGGGAAAAACTTGAAGAGCTGAAATCCAAAAATACTTTTCAGGCTATTGAAGAATTCAGACAAAAAACACCCGAAGGAGTCAGACAGATGTTGCGCATCAAAGGACTCGGTCCCAAAAAAGTAAAAAGCATCTGGAAAGAACTGAATATTGAATCTATAGGAGAATTAGCTTACGCCTGCGAAGAAAACCGATTGATCGAATTAAAAGGATTTGGAAAAAAAATCCAGGAAGATGTACTGAACAACATCGCATTTTTCGATAGTCAGGCCAGTTTTTATTTGTATCCAAAATTGGAAACTGAAGCGGCTGATTTGATTTGCGAATTGGAAAAATTAAACCCGGGAATAAAGATCGAAGTTTGTGGTGGATTGAGAAGAGCACTTCCTGTGCTCGATAAAATTGAACTTTTACTTCAAGGCGAGATCGGACAAATACCGGATCGGTTGAAACATCAGGAAAAAGAAAAGTATTTCTGGAAAGAACACATCCCTGTTGAAATTTATGAGTGTACACGGAGTGAATATTATTATCAGCTCGCTTTACATACAGGAGGGAGTGAATCTTTTATTTCGGACATAATCAGTAAGTTGGAAAACAAAGATGCAGACTCTGAATCGGACTTATTTCATCGGAACAAAATCGCATACGTTCCTCCTGAATGCAGAGATCTGGATGTATTTGCGCAATTGAATGATTCAGAACTCATCGGAGATCAAGATATTAAAGGGGTGATTCATACACATACGACTTATAGCGATGGAATCTACAGCATTGCACAAATGGCAGATGAATGCATCCGGCTGGGATATGAGTACCTGGTCATATCAGATCACTCGCGCGCTGCTTTCTATGCTAACGGACTCAGTATTGAACGGGTAGAACAACAATGGCGGGAAATCGATGATTTGAATTCCAGGATGAAATCGGAATTCCGGATTTATAAATCAATTGAATCCGATATACTCAATGATGGGTCACTGGACTATCCCGATGATATTCTTGCGAAATTTGATTTGGTCATTGCATCCGTACATAGTCAATTGAAAATGGACGAAACCAAGGCAATGAGCAGATTAATCAAAGCCATTGAAAATCCATATACCCGTATATTGGGTCACATGACGGGGCGATTGTTGTTGTCGCGGCCGGGATACCCCGTCGATCATAAAAAAATAATTGAAGCCTGTGCAGCCAACCGGGTTTGTATAGAGCTCAATGCAAATCCGATGCGACTCGATCTCGACTGGAAATGGATACCTTATGCTATGGAAAAGGAGGTGCAAATTTCGATTAATCCCGATGCGCATAACCTGAAGGGGATTGGTGATATAAAATACGGCGTGCTTGCAGCGAGAAAAGGAGGTCTATTGAAAAATAAATGTCTGAATTCCAGGTCTGTCGCAGAATTTAGTTTGTGGATAAATGAAAAAAACAACTTTTAATAATCGTTAACATTATGTTTGAAATAGAATAAATGGGTCTGGTTGGATAAGAGCTAATTTTACAACCTAATTAGTTGACAAAAATTAAAATCATTTATCCATCATGAAAAAAGTACAATTATTTTCATTTGTTTTATTTGCCGCTTTGATGGCAATCAGTGCATGCAAATCTGATAAGACAGAAGCGGGTGCAGGAGATGCTGCACTTACTGCAGATGCAACTGCAACCAACGTAGCTGACCCAGGTGCAGCCGGTTCTGTTCCTCCGGAAGCTGCTCCAACAGGACCTACAACTACTATGGAATTCGCTGAAATGGTTCACGATTGGGGTGAATTGAAAGAAGGAGAACACATGAAGTATTCATTTAAATTTAAAAATACAGGTTCAGAACCATTGATCATATCCGATGCAAAAGGAAGTTGTGGTTGTACTGTTCCCGATTGGCCAAGAGAGCCTATCGCTCCCGGTGCAAGCGGAGAGATCAAAGTTGAATTTGACTCTAAAGGAAAAGGCAGCGATGACGGACAGAAACAAACTAAAAAAGTTACAGTGACTGCAAATACCAATCCTCCTCAGACTTACCTGACGATTACAGGTGTGGTGAGAAAAGATCCTAATGCAAAACCTGCGACTTCTACAAACTAATACAAATATTATTGAGTTAAGACATAAAGCCCGTGCTGAATTTCAGTACGGGTTTTTTGTTTTAGCGAATTGCATAGAGTTAAATCATTTGCATTTTAATACCCGATTCAAAAGACTACCTTTGAGCTTGAAGAATTTGTGATTAAAAATGAATTCGTTACTACAATGAAGTTTTTTGGCAAATTGCAACCAACATCATGTCCCCAATAAAATCTTATTTATCGCTGGTAAAATTCAGCCATACCATTTTTGCTTTGCCTTTTGCAGCAATCGGATTCATCATAGGAATTCATTCCAATCCTGAAATTCCTATTAATTACAATCTATGGATCTGGGTATTGTTATGCATGATCACGGCCAGAAATGCAGCGATGGCATTCAACCGTTGGGCAGACCGCGACATCGATGCACTCAATCCACGAACTCAATCGCGTGAAATTCCTGCAGGGCTTATTTCTGCCAAAAATGCATTGCTATTCGTTGCATTGAATGCATTGGTCTTTATAATAAGTGCATATCAGATCAATCTGGTTTGTTTTATTTTATCTCCTTTGGCTCTGATCATTGTGCTCGGTTATTCCTACACAAAAAGATATTTCTGGTTATGTCATTTGTTTTTAGGTCTGGGACTGGCGCTGGCACCGCTTGGAGCTTTTTTAGCCGTACGGGGCAGCTTTGAATTGTTGCCTACACTTTATGCCATTGCAGTCGTGGCATGGGTTGCAGGATTCGACATTATTTATGCGTTGCAGGATGTCGAGTTTGATCAATCCCATCAGTTAAAATCCATCCCTGCCCAATTTGGAATTCAAACTGCATTGTGGATCAGCTCAGGTTTGCACTTTATATGCGCCATCTGCATTTTTTATGCCACCTGGTTGTTGCATAGGGATTATGGTTTGAACGACGGCATATACATCGGAAGTACTGCATTTGTTATGTTGCTGATTTCTCAACACATCATCATCGGAAAAGGCGACTTGAGTAAAGTGAATCTCGCGTTTTTCTCCACCAACGGAATGGCCAGCATCTGCCTCGCAGCGGGAATTATTTTTGATTTTTATTTTTAAAAGATTTTGAGAAAGGCTGAAGGCCTAAGGCAGGAGGATAGTCAGGGATCAGTAGTCAGGAATTAGTAGTCAGGAATTAGGAATTTTTCGCAATTATTCATTATTTTTTATTTCGATACTAACAATTGTTAGTTATATGCCTTCATTACACTTCCAGCTTCCAGCTTCCAGCTTCCAGCTTCCAGCTTCCAGCTTCCAGCTTCCAGCTTCCAGCTTCCAGCTTCCAGCTTCCAGCTTCCAGCTTCCAGCTTCCAGCTTCCAGCTTCCAGCTTCCAGCTTCCAGCTTCCAGCTTCCAGCTTCCAGCTTTCAGCTTCCAGCTTCCAGCTTTCAGCTTCCAGCTTCCAGCTTCCAGCCTTAAGCCTTAGGCCTTACGCCTTTGGCCTTCAGCCTTAAGCCTTACGCCTTCAGCCTCCAAATGCTCCATCAATTTCCCAATAGCCATTGCACGATGGCTGATATTATTTTTGATTTCCGGACCCAACTCTGCAAATGTTTGTCGATAGCCCTGTGGTATAAAAACAGGATCGTAACCAAAACCATGATTTCCAAGGGGATTCTCAGATATGACTCCATTGATCACCCCTACAAAAATATATGCTTTACCTGCCTGATCCATATACGCGATGATGGTGCGGAATCTTGCCTGTCGGTCGGTTATTCCTTCAAGAGCAGACAATAATTTTTGAATATTCTTCAGATCATTTTTAGATTCACCTGCATATCTCGCCGAAAGCACACCAGGTGCCTGATTTAATGCCCGCACTTCCAGTCCGCTGTCATCCGCAATACACGCTTTTCCGAATTTTTGAAATACAAATCTGGCTTTGATCAAAGCATTCTCTTCAAATGTCTGGCCCGATTCTTCAATTTCGGTTGCATAATCCAGATCATTTAAGTCGAGTAATTGATAGGCTTGCGGGAGTACAGCTTGTATTTCTATTTTTTTATGGGGATTGCGGCTGGCGACCAGAAGTTGCATCTGATTTGTGTTTAATAAAATTAGATCTTATTAAAATAAAGTCAATGATTGAAATTTATAAAAGGAACATTTCTTTCAAGCATTTCCATAAGAGTTTTTTATCCAGGTCGGATTGATAATCCGAAAGATTTTTTGCAAATAAGAATTGTGCAGAGATGCTTTTTATTAATTCGTGCAGTTGATGTTTTCCCTGATACCTCAATTGATTGGAAGGAATTCCGAAAAATACCATTTGGATGGGATGGCTTGTATGACTGTTTGGAATTTGGACAAATTGATCTGCACGCAAACTTACAATACTCGCATTATGATCAGCAGTGAGGTGGACGGCTTCCAGTATCTTATCTAAAAATTTCATTGACGTCTCATTTCTGAACTCAGTGTCGTTTACAATAAAATAGGCGGAAACATCTTTTTTGTATAATTCCAGCATGCACTTTTGATCTGCAATTTCATAGGTAAAGGGAATATTTTCCAGATGATTCACAACAATAGTGATTTGTGAAGGTTAAATTAAATAGGAGCCTAAAATTAGGCATAAAGAGGACATTTTATTAACTTTGTACAAAACGGTAACTATGGACTACAAAATCAGCATCGAACGGACAAAGAATTCCAGAATTTCAACAGTAGACTTCGACAATATACCATTTGGTAAAGTGTTTGCCGATCATATGTTTATAGCTGATTTTGACGGACAGCAATGGAAAAATTTTGCGATTAAGCCTTTGGAAAAAATTCCATTACATCCTGCAACCATGGCCTGGCATTACGGACAGGCGATATTTGAGGGAATGAAAGCATCGATTTCAGCCGACGGTACCCCTTTGTTATTCCGTCCCGAGGACCATGCCGATCGTCTCAATCTTTCTGCAGCGAGGATGTGTATGCCCGAATTTCCTGCAGATTTATTTGTCGATGCGCTAAGTAAACTGGTGTGGATTGATCGAAATTGGATCCCAAGAAATGAAGAAAGTGCTTTATATATAAGACCTGTGATGATGGCCACCGACGAATTTGTAGGGGTGAGGTCTTCAGATACCTTTAAACTGATGATCATGAACCTGCCATCAGGTCCTTATTATGCCAAACCGGTTTCGCTACTGGTTGAAGAAAAATATGTAAGAGCGGTCGATGGCGGAGTAGGAGAGGCCAAAGCAGCTGGTAATTACGGGGCTTCCCTGTACCCAACCAAACTGGCTAAAGAAAAGGGTTACGATCAGGTGATCTGGATGGATGCCCACGAGTTCAAGTATGTACAGGAAGTAGGTACGATGAATATTTTCTTTGTGCTGAAAGATAGAATTCTGACACCCAATCTCAGTGGTACCATTTTGAAAGGCATTACCCGGGAATCCATCATTACTTTATTACAGGAAAAGGGATATGTCGTGGAAGAAAGACCGGTAACCATGGAAGAAATTGCCAAAGCTTTTGATGAAGGCAATTTACTAGAAGCATTTGGAGCAGGAACTGCCGCAGTTGTGGCTCATGTCGATAGAATTGGTTACAAGGGCAGAGATCTTAAATTAGATCCGGCCAATTGGAGTTTATCAAAAACCATCAAATCTGAAATCAATGGCATCCGTTCCGGAAGAATCACCGACACGCATGGATGGATCCACCCGGTGATGCTGGAAGAAGCGGTGTTGGTTTAAGGAGTTTAGGCTGAAGGCTTAACTTAAGGCTTAAGGTCAAAGGCTAAAGGCTTAAGGCCAAAGGCAAGAGAAAAGATCATACATCATAATCATTTTAATTAACTAACGATGGTTAGTTGAATTTTTTAATTTCCTATGGTGTGTAAAGATATCAGGCTTAAGGCTAAGGCTTAAGGCCAAAGGCTATAGGCTTAAGGCCAAAGGTCTAAATGCCTAAATGCCTAAATGCCGATAAAATTGGATAATATTATTTTAGTAAAGAAATAATTCTCTATATTTTATCGGGACTAAAAGTCTAAACGCCTAAACGCCTAAACGCCTAAATGCCTAAAAGTCTAAAAGTCTAAAAGTCTAAAAGTCTAAACGGCTAAAGGCCAAAGGCTTAAGGCCAAAGGTCTAAATGCCTAAAAGTCTAAATGCCTAAATGCCTAAAAGTCTAACAGCCTAAAAGTCTAAACGCCTAAACGCCTAAATGCCTAAACGCCTAAAAGTCTAAAAGTCTAAAAGTCTAAACGGCTAAAGGCCAAAGGCTGAAGGCCAAAGGTCTAAATGCCTAAAAGCCTAAACGCCTAACAGCCTAACAGCCTAAAAGTCTAAATGCTAAAAGCCTAAACGCCTAAAAGCCTAAAAGCCTAAACGTCTTCCTACATCCTCACCAGCACCTTTCTCAAAATCTGGTTTCCATCATTAGAGATCAACACATAGCTTCCTGGCAACCATTTGCGCGTAGATAATTTTGTAAAGGCATAACCATTATCCAGATTCGCATATCCCGATTCGATCGACTTGCCAAAAAGATCGGTTATTTGATAAAATATACGGGTGCCCGGTTTTCCCTGAAACGAAAGACTTGTCAAATCTGTGAAGGGATTGGGTTGAATATCGACAGAATATTCACTTGCCAGTTCTTCTTCATCGACATCAACCGGCGACTGAACTTTTTCTGCGGAGAAGAAAACTTCCGAAAGACCTGCACAATTTCCACCAAAGTTTGAAATGGCGGTGATCAATACAAATCTTGCCTTTGGAATGGTAAGATCTGTCCAGGGCATCCCTTCGTAGCGGTTGTTGCCGCTGGCCTGGTCGAGTACAAATTGTCCGGCATGATTCCAAAGCAGGCTGTCTTCTGAATAGTCTATCGCAATTTCCTGCATGCCCCAACTCAATCGGTCCGGATCATTCAGGTTCCAGATTTTCATCCGGTCGATTCTGTATAATTTATTCAAGTCAAACAGGATCCAGTGACTTTCTGGATGTGCAGGGTTGGGATTCGCTTTCGCGTAGCAACTGACCCAGGAATCAAACCAATTGGTGCTGTGGCGATCCGGAAAACATTGTGCATCGAGTTGCGATGCAGCGAATATCAATAGAGCAATGGTGTATAATTTCATTTTCATAAAATTAGTTTTTAAGAAATCCAATCGGGTTTTTTCCGGAAAGCGGATCGTAGAAATTTCCCACATTCGGCAACATGAAACTGAGATCGCTGGGTGCGACACCCATCCATAAAGCCATTTCAGCAAAATATTGGTCGACGGATGTGGTAGGAATGATGACACCATCGTACACATTCAATGGAGCATTCGAAGCCAGCAAAGGATATTGTCCGTGCATCTTTTTGCCAATGACCGAGCCACCCATCACCATCACGTTGCCTCCCCAGGCGTGATCGGTTCCGTTTCCGTTGGAAGTAAGTGACCTTCCAAATTCGGACATGGTAAACGTAGTCACCTGATTGCTCAATTGCAATTCTTCCAAAGCCTGATTGAATTCAGATAAAGCAGCATCCACAATCCCAAGCATTTCCCTTTGATTCTGGATAACTTCGTCGTGGTGGTCCCACCCCGGGAAATCGACAAAAAAGATCTGGCGCTTGAATCCCAGTTCTTCGTGAACTGCGATCGTACGGGCAATCATCTGAAACGACTGACTGATGTAGTTGTCGGTAAATTGCGTTTGCAAAACCGGACTTTTATCTATCGCGCTGGAATAAAGACGGTGTCCGTCTCTGGAACTGCGGATGACATCCATGTAAGTTTTCTGGAAGGGATCTTTATAGGCATGGTCGATGATTGAATCCAGGGCATTTCCACGAATGATGTTGAAATAATCATACATGTTCATGGAACCGTATCCTTCAATACCAACGCTTCCCTGCCTCGGGTCGATCGAAAATTCAATGGTTTCATTTCCAGTCTGAAAAAGGTTGGTTCCGGCCAGTGAAATGTTCATGGAGATCTTATTCGACGGATTCAGATCGCGGATCAGATCCGCCATACGTCCTCCCCATCCCACTGTGGCGCGCTTGTCGGCAAGCGAAGATTGCCATTGCTGCGACTGGTCGGAGTGCGACAAGAGGCCCAAGGGTAATTTTACCGTTCCATTGTAGAATGCACTTTGCGTAGTGGGTTCCAGCAAAGTACCCACATTACTAACGAATGTTAGTTTTCCGTCGTTATGCAATCGCTGGCATTCGGTCATGACAGGATTTAATCCGAAAGTTCTCCCCGGAGTATTGCCGACCTGGATCGGCAACAATTCATTTTTGGGGATAGCGAGGTTCGCACGGGTTTTCTGATAGTCTCCATATTCTTTCGTGCTCATCGGGACCAGCATATTAAATGCATCATTGCCTCCGGAAAGCATCAGACATACTAAAGCTTTGTATTCCGGATCGAGCGCACTGTTGGAAGCAGCCAATGCATTGATCCCTTTTAAATGCAACAGTGCATTAACGATGCTGGTAGATCCCAGTGCTGCGCAACTGGCCTGTCCGATAAAATTTCTTCTTGTAAATTTTTTCATAAAGGGATCTTATTTAAAAATGGCATAATCGGGTGAAATCATGATAAGATACAGGGCCATGCGGACGCGTTCTTCTCTGTAGTTGCCGAATTTAAAAGGCTCTAATGCTGTTTTAATGATCTGGCGTGTGCGGTCGCTCAACTGTCCATGCGTGAGCAGGATATCCAGTCGATTTAATAAAACTTCCGGGTCCTGTGCAAGGTCTTCGAGTTCTCTCGTATTGATAGTGGCATACGGGTCATCCGTTTCCCAACTGTTCATGACATAATCGTGGATAGCCCAGTTGTTGACCTGATTGATATATCCTATACTGGTACGGGAATTGTGGATCTGAAATTCAGGTCCTGCCAGTTTCAACTGATCCAAATCTCCTTTGGGCGAATAAAAAGGAGAGAAAAAATTAAATACGGTTGGCGAAGCGAGTGGGATATGTCCCGTTCCCTGCCAGTAGTAATAAGCGGTATTCCAGAAACGACCGTAATACTGCTCGATATCCAGCGCTTTGGTGAAATGTGTGTACCTCAATAAAGGTTCTCTTAATTGTCCATTCGTCAAAGACATCATTTCATCGCAATCGCGGGCTTCAGGATCCAGCAAGATGGCTTTAATGACCGCTGCTAAATTGCCGCGTACGCCTTGCCCGTCGTCATTAAATACTTGTGTGACTCTGGCAACGTAGTCCGGTGAGGGATTCGATTTGATCAAACGCTGAATGAGTTGCTTCCCTAAGAAAGGTCCGACGTTGGGATGATTAAACAAAATGTCTATGGCAGATCTGATGTCCTGCATCCCATCTTGTCCGGCAGGGACAACAGCACCATCAAGAAGAATTTTTTCTCCGGGTTCGTGCATTCTCGGATACATACGCATGGGTACCGTCATGTCTGCAAGGTAGATGCCCATCCCGAAGATGGCTGTATCCAGATACATGTTGGGTACAACTTTCGCAATTCCTAAACCTGTAAAAACTTTAGCGAGTTCCTGAATCTCTTTTTGTGAATACGTTGGGATGGTCTGGCCGGCAGAATCTAAAACCGGGCTGCCATCCGGATTTAATTTTAGAAGTCCGATGCTGAAAAGCTGCATGATCTCTCTTGCATAATTCTCATCGGGCCGTACTCCTTGTGCTGTATCCGTTTTAGGATTGTTCAAATGACTGAGAAAAAACCCCATGGTCGGGTGCAAACTAACATCTGTTAGCAACTCCCGGTAATTTCCAAAAGCGTGTTTTTTGAGGATGTCGTAATACGAGGCCAATCCTTCGCCAAAACCCTGCAAATCGGATTCGATCGAAATCACAAAAATCTCGCTGAGAGCCAGTGCCACGCGTTGCCGCAGCCGGTCTTTTTGCAGCATGTGCTGATTCCACCAGGCGTATTGAAACTGCAACCAATTGGCATAGGACGGCGCATCCGCAGAGTCTCCACCGGTGAGGTAGTGCCAGTCGATCACTTCTTTCATGATGTCCCGGGTGTCATCGAGTAAACTCCGGTATTTAATTTTTTGCTGTTGGTCGATCCATTGACCGAAATCCACAAAAGCCAATTGCCGGATCTCTTCCTCTGAGGCGCCCAGTGTAGCCTGGTACAAAAACCGGCTGGCCTCGTAATACGGGCCCACCAGACCATCGCCGTTAAACGCAGAAACAGCTTTGCAGCTGTCTTTGCGATTGAAAGGTTGCCAGTTTTCGCTGGTATAAATTTTTACGGAATTATTGGAAGTGCCGCCCAGTATGATGTTTTGGGAATTTACGGGACACCAGCTTGCCATGAAAAGCAATGCTAATAAAATCTTGCAGGTTTGCATTTCCCTTGAGTTTTGAAAATAATTCTAAAAGTAACCGGAATCTCTGGTGTGGCCAAGCGAAGTCCTCTTTTTATACTAAAAATCAGGGTAAACCCTGAGTTAAATAGAAGTCTTGTCAGGGTAAACCCTGAGGAGGGTAAAAATGAATTAAAAGTGGCCTTTTTCATTTAAGTTTTTTGATGGATCCGTGCTGGAAATTTGTAAGCAAAATACTGAGTGTTCCTCCTTTTCTTTGAGTCTTCGTAGCAAAAATCAGGCAAGGAAAACACTTGATTAATAAATAAATTTTTCTAAAAAAAGTCGATATCCCGATAAAAAGGTATAATACTTCAGAAAAGAAATAGTTAGCCTTTTTTTATCGGAACGAAAAGTCGAAGGGTCGAAAAGCCGAAAGGTCGAAAGGTCGAAAAGTCGAAAAGTCGAAAGGTCGTCCCGATAAAATTGAAATGATCTTCACAAGGGAGACAGTCACGTACAATTTTATCGGGAAGTCGAAATCCCGGCTGATATAGGGTGAATATTTGAAAATTGAGAAATCATGAAAACCGGGGACGAATGCACTGTTTTTTCATTAAAAATTTGTACAGCCCTAAATTATTGAGATTTTTTTTCACATTTCATCACACATGAATTAACTTTGACTGGTCACGCTAAATCAAATATTTATGAGATACCTTTTACTCAGTGCATTTGCACTCATTTCCTATTTACTGCCGTCACAGGCGTATGAAAAATTGAATGGCCCTTATGGAGGGGGTTCAAAAGTACACGAAGGAAATAATGGTGTGCTTTATCAATTTCCTGAAAACTCGGGCATCCTCTACAGATCACTGGACGGAGGGCAGTCCTGGAGGTCTTTTGATCTTCCTACCAATGCATCGTTTTATAAAATAGAAGTAGGCAGAGATGGAAATCTATATTTTTTGGTTTTCAGCGATCTCTATAAATCCACTAACCAGGGCCTGTCCTGGGCAAAAATCCCTTTGCCGGCCGGAGTTCAGGCCACTGTGGTCAATGCACTGGCTGATGCTACCATTTTTATTTATTCGGATTCAGGGATCTATACAAGTTCTGATAACGGACTGAACTGGAATCAGCGAAATTTGGGAGGGAGTGTGTCTCAGTTTTATGCTTCAACAATTACCGGATGGATGTATGCCATCAGCAGTGCGAAAATATTTTTATCCAAAGATAAAGGCGTAAACTGGATTGAATTTTATAGCGATGATTTTGGTTCAGACGGATATTGTTTTGCAGAAATGCAAAATTCAAATTTATTCATTTCAGGAGTTGATTTTATCTGGAGATTTGATACCAGCGCGACGCTATTATTGAAAACAGGAGTTAGAAAATCGACAGCGATGCGGGTTGATATGGCATTTTCTAATTCCGGCAGGTTGTTTGCTGCCGAGCAACATGAAGCTTATTATTCAGACGATTTGGGTGTGATATGGAAACCATTGTCTGCATTGGCTGGTAACATCAATATTGCACATTCATTTTCTGCCACATCCGACGGACAGGTATTTGGTGTGCGTTATTCGGGAAGTTTATACAACAGCGGTGATAACGGTTCACTGTGGGTATTCTCTGCCTATGGTATGCCCGAAGCCATCGTTCACGAATTGGATTTTATTTCTACTACAAAAATTTTGGCCTTGACCAGCGACGGACTATTCTATTCTTCCGATTTCGGACAGAAGTGGACACTCATTGCGGCTTCCCAACACGAATTCAGATTTTCAAGTGGAAGAAATGTAGAAACTTCCGGTGATGAAATTTACTTTATGGATGGAGTTGATCTTTATCATTTTGATCAACCAGGCAGCCTTCCGGTCAAAATGAATCATGCTATTTTTAAGCAAGGGAGGTATTTCAATCTTTTGCTCAACCAAAGCAGTGGTGATTTATTTGTATTCGATATCGCGCAACTCTTTCGATCTTCCGACAAAGGTTTGCAGTGGACATCATTGCAGCCCCAAGGCATACTTCAAATGTATGATTTTCCAAACGGCGATATGCTCGCACTTTCAGAGAATTCAATATTTCGGTCCACAGATTTTGGCGATCAATGGAGTCCGGTGCTGAATTTTCAATCGGCAGCCCAGCAGGGATTTGGAATCGATGGTAATGCATTTCAAACGGCATATGTGTTGGCAAATTTTACCAACGAATCCGTTCTGTTTATCAGCGATGACAACGGAGCCAGTTGGTCCAGGAGCAGCCTGGCTGATCCACGTGGAATAGGTTGGTCTCCGGTCAACAGGATTGCATCCAACAATGTGGGAAATGTATTTATACCTGATTTGCTGTCCGAAAGAATTTACAAAAGCAGTGCTGATCGCAAATCGCTTACCGCTTTTGGAGACCTCTTGTCCAATATTGCAGGCGCGTATGTTTCTCCGGATCAAAGATTGTATGTGGCTGCAAACGGACTTTACAGAACGAAGGTCGCAACGAGCAGCACAAAAGTTGTTCAAGGATTTGCATATCAGGATCTGAATAACAACTGTTTGTTGGATGGGGGAGAACCCGTATTGCCCAATGCCAGGATCCGGGTGAGCAATGGCAACGATGTATTCGTCACCGGTTCTGATCAGTCCGGAAACTTTTATGTTCCGGTCATTTCGGGAACTTATAATTTTGAATTAACCAGCCCTTCAAATTATTGGAAATCATGCACCCAAACAGTACAAACGGCAACGTATAATTTTAATTCGATTTTAAATTTGGGAGGGCAGCTCAACAAACGCTGTCCCTATCTCGAAGTCGACGTTCAGGTCAGCAGACTCCGTCCCTGTTTTGAGTCGGACATTCAATTGCATTATGCAAATTACGGAACAGCGGATGCACCGGATAGTTATCTGGAAGTTGAACTGGATCCGGATCTGGAATTTGTGAGCAGCGGCTTGCCACCCACTTCTCAAACCGGAAATTTATTCAGATTTGATCTGGGAAATTTACAGAAACTAACGAATGGTAGTTTTTCCATTCGTGTAAAGCTAACATGTGATGTCCCGCTGGGGAACATCCATTGCATCCAGGCTCATATCTATCCGGATAGTTTCTGTACGGCAGCCACTTACGCTAAAATTACAACCAACGCTCTGTGTTTGGGAGATTCAGTGAAACTGGTCATCCGTAATCAAGGTACGGCTGCCATGACAGCATCCAAAAAATGGTATGTCTACGATCAATCGGAAGTGAGTTCTGTATTGAAACTTGTTGATTCCGGTGATTTTCAACTCGATGCCGGACAGGAATTTACAACCACCATAACGGGGCATGAAAGATTATTATTTGTTGCGGAGCAAGATGACAGCTATCCGGTGAAATTGCAATCGAAGACAGAAATCATCTCTTGTCTAACCAACCCCGATCCGGGTTTGCCGCCACAACGGATTACTAATTTAGATGAAGGGGATCCATTCCTTTCAAATATATGCATCCAAAACAGGGGAAGCTTTGATCCGAATGATATCACTGGATTTCCACTTGGACTTACAGACAGGAAATACATTGAAAAAGAACAGGAACTTGAATATTTGATCAGATTTCAGAATACGGGAACCGACACCGCATTCACTGTGCGCATCGAGAATCTGATCCGTAAGGATCAACTGGATATTTCCAGTTTTATGCCGGGGGCCTCGTCTCATGCTTATCAGCATTTGATTACGCCGGAAGGAAAGCTGATTTTTACGTTCAGCAACATTCAACTACCGGATTCGAATATCCACGAAGCGGCTTCGCATGGTTTTGTGCAATACAGGATCAAGCCCATTCAAAAATTATTGAAAGGGAGCAAGGTGTATAACGATGCAGTCATCTATTTTGATTTTAATTCCGGAGTACAGACCAATTTAGAATTTCATACGGTGGGTTTGCCGGTGGCAGTAGCTACCAAAGATCAATTGGGATCTTCAGATCTGAAAATGTATTTTACACCGAACCCGGGTAGCGATGCAGTTCAAATTCAGCTGAAAGGGCAACAGAGAGGTTCATCATTTTATTACTTGCATATTTATAACGAATGGTCACAGAAGGTCAATGAGACAAAAATATCTGAACTCAGTAAACCGGTTAAGCTGGAAAAATTGAATCCGGGATTTTATTATCTGCTTTTACTTGATGACCAATCAGAGCTTATCGGATCTGGAAAATTCATCAGGAATTAAGGTCTTGTAATTGATTGTTATATTTACCTTGGCTGGCGCGTTTGCCTCATCCCCATCCCTTCTCTCCCGATTCGAATGTATCGGGATGGCGTGGAGAAGGTGGCGATTTCCTTAAAAAGTATAGTGCAAAGTCATTGAATAGATATTTATCCAGACATCAAGAGTCCAAGACGAAACTTCGAAATTCCGATAAAATGGTATAATATTTTAGAAAAGAAATAATTCTCTTCATTTTAACGGGACGAAATCCCTATAAAATGATATCATCCTTCAGAAGAGAAATAATGACGTTTATTTTATCTGGACATCAACCCCCACTCTTCCTAATCATCTTTTCAGTATGAATCAATTCGCCCCTTTCAAAAATCCTCACGAAATAAACTCCTGATGGCCAGTTTTCTGTTGTTATCCAGTGGCTGCCCTGTCTGGCTTTGCTGTGGTAAATTGATTTACCATTCAGGTCTGAGATTTCGATGTACATATCTTGTGGATTGTAATCAAGAATATTGATCACCATAAATTCGCTGAAGGGATTGGGCCAGCTCTGGATATCTATGATTTGTCTGGTCTCATCTTTGTTGCCAACCACCCCGATGCGAACCGTACGACAAAGTGTATCCGCGCCATTTTTGTTTTTTACAATGAGGCATACATCGTAAACGCCAGTTGCTGAAAAGCGATGGATGGGATTAACTTCCCTGCTTTTGTTGTCTGGACTGGCAGGATCACCAAAATCCCAGTACCATTCTTCCACTTCATAGGCACTCAGATCGGTAAAATAAAAGTTTAAGAAATCAGTACTATCCTGATTGTAGCGCCAGTGACACCAGGGTATGTTGTCGATCCCCAGAGTATCGCAGATACTGCCATCAATGGGCCCTAAGCGGTAATTTGGGAAATTAGGGAGGCAAATTCGCAAAGTAGGTGAATATATGTCGTGTTGTCTGAAGTTGCAATTGAAGTGATCGCGATCTGGATTGTGAATAACATGTAGTGATCGGGTAGGATAAGTTGTTTGAAAATATATTTTTCCATCTGGTGCAGTTTGCATTGGACCAAATTGTGTAGAAGTTGTGAAGCCACCAGAGGTTAGTTCAATAAAGCCATCGTAAATTCCAGACACTCTAATGTTTCCAAGACTATCTCCTAAAATTGGAAATTGATATAAAGTGTCCAAAGTGGCATAATATAAATATTTGCTATCTGGTGAAAAGGAACAGCCAGCATCCCAGGTAATTTTTTGAAAAGGAACAAATTTTTTCTGAAAATACTCTATTTCACCGCTACACCTATTGAATTTCATAAAAAATAAATTGTATCTATTTAATAACCCGTCTCCTGCTGCAGTAGCTATATAATTTCCGCATTGGGAAAAGAATGTTTGGCCGGATTCTCCACGAGATTTTTTAATCTTAAAGTTGAAGTAGTTATGAAGTTTAACTACTCGGCCACTTAAAAAAAATATATAATACCCAACTTTTGTATCTTCTGAAATTATTATCCACCAATCTTTACCGTTTGCATGTTTAGTCGCAATTAATGAAGCACTATCTAAAGTGTCACTTAATGTCAGGTTTCTTCGTGATATTAACTCGCCATTATTTTTATTTCTTTTCATATCAACAATGGAATGTTCTAAACTCTTAATGCTTAATCCATAATTTTCAAAATAATAAAATATCTTATTGAAAAGAATATACGAATTGCTATTTTCAAGGTCTGGAAGTATTAATGTATTCTGCGAACCAACGACCCCTAACTCAGGATATTTAATATCATTGCCCAAATCATCTCCATTTAACATTAAACTGTCATTTGGACCTTCTACATAACCTCCATTGCATGCGAATAAGTAATTTCCATTTATATCGCAAATGTTGGCGCCGCTTGCTAAAAAATCAATTCGTTTATATTTTTCTTCATAAAATATTGGATTGCCATCTGGCGTATCAAAATCCATGATGGCACAGCCCCATCCGGTATCATAAGGATTATCAGCAAAACTGTATCCCATTAGCCATTTAAAATCGTATTTCTGTGAATTTGATTCTGCGTTATTAAAAATTATAATAGCTAAAATAAAAATTGTTGTTTTCATGTTGTTCTTATTAAAATTCCGGAAGTCATTACGAAGATGATGTGTAAAAAAAACATCCCACATGTTTTTTAAATTTTCTATCAGGTCTGCAATCCAGTTCTTTTCTATTTTAAAAAAAAACTGCCATACGAATTCTAAAGATAATCAAATCCATATTTGTTGTCAAGTTTTTTTAGTTAAATGTTTAAAAAATCAGGGTTTACCCTGAGTGTTCTTGATGGCAATTAATATAGAAAATTAATGGACGAGACTTAAAGATTGGAGGAGCAAAGAGTCCCGACGCGAAGTTGCTGAAATAGAAATACATTCCCTTTACGTCGGAAGGAGTATAGAGAATAGAGTATAGTTGATAAAGTATGGTAAATAGAGAAAAGCTCAAAGCGAAGAGTTTAAATAGCAAAGAATTTAATAATCCATACTTAATCTCAATTCGCAATATTCTATACTCTAGAATATTTTCTCCTTCCGCCTTTAGGTTTTGTTCTCATGAATTCAGCCTGAATCCCGATAAAATTGGATAATATTTTAGTAAAGAAATAATTCTCTTCATTTTAACGGGACGAATAGTTAAAAAGTCAAAAAGTCAAAATCCCGAAGTGTCGAAATATCGAAATTTCGAAATGTCGAAAAACCTCCCCAATTTATTTCCTGCACCTGCCCGACTGATCTATTGTTTAAAATAATGGAAATATTATTCGGTCAGGCGGGGATTACGCAGATTTCCGCAGATCTTTTCATTTAGTTTAAAATCAAAACTTCAAAACTTCAAAACTTCAAAACTTCAAAACGTCAAAACGTCAAAACGTCAAAATCCCGAAGTGTCGAAATATCGAAATTTCGAAATGTCGAAAAACCTCCCCAATTTATTTCCCGCACCTGCCCGACTGATCTATTGTTTTAAAATAATGGAAAACTTATTCGGTCAGGCGGGGATTACGCAGATTTCCGCAGATCTTTATATTTAAATTATCATTAAAAAGTCAAAAAGTCAAAATCCCGAAGTGTCGAAATATCGAAATTTCGAAATGTCGAAAAACCTCCCCAATTTATTTCCCGCTGATTACGCAGATTTCCGCAGATCTTTCATTTAGGTTTTTATCAAAAAGTCAAAAAGACAAAAAGTCAAAAAGTCGAAATATCGAAGAACCCTTTCTAGGCCTTCTTCCGATACGCCGCAATCGCCCAACTGATCAGGATCAATGCCATCGTCAAAACCGACAGCAGATGAGGTAGGATATCTGTAAAACCGCTGCCTTTCATGATGATCATCCGCATGACCTTTACGAAATAAGCAACAGGATTAAACCAGGTAGTCATTTGTGCCCACTCAGGCATGCTCTCTACCGGAGTGTATAAACCGCTGAGCAGGATAAATACCATCATGAGAAAGAAAGATAGCAACATGGTTTGTTGTTGTGTTTCTGTGTAAATGGAGATTAAAAGTCCGAGGCCCAATACAGCCAATAAGTATACGGAAGCAAATAAATAAATTAACAAATAGGATCCTGAAGGCACGATGTTATAAACTATAAAAGCAACGAGAAGACCTAAGCTGAGTACAACGAAACTCAAAATCCAAAATGGAATTAATTTTCCTAACAAAAAATGATATTTTCGAATGGGGGATACGTTGATCTGTTCAATGGTGCCGAGTTCCTTTTCTTTAACAAGATTTAAAGCGGAAAGCGTAAACCCTACCATCGTAAGTAATATGACCAGGATGCCGGGCACCATAAACTGTTGGTAGTTCATCGTTGGATTAAACCAATAAGAATGTTCGATTCGGAGTAAAGGCATTGGGTTGTATCTTGGGAATTGGATCCACTCCAAACGGATCTCTCTGTTGAAGTCATTTAATATCCGCAGGAGATACTGTCCGCCTATACTGGCTCGCTGACCGTTCACAGCATTGACACTGGCAGAAATTGAAGGTTCGTTGTTGAGCACAACATCCCTTTCAAAAAAATGAGGAAGGGTCAGTGCGATATCCGCCTGGTCGCTTTCCATCATTTTAAGGGCTTCCCGATAATCTGCTGTTTGGTTAACAAGAATGAAATGGTGGTTCACTTCAATTTTTTGAATCAGTCTTCTGGAATATTCCGAATGATCCTGATCGATGATACAAATTTTAATATTTTCTACTTCGTAATCAGCAGCCATGGGCAGTAATATCAACTGCACCACAGGCATGACTAAAAGCATACGAATGTTAGCTTTGTCGCGGAAAAATTGTGCGAATTCCTTTTGTATAATGCTCCAGATGATTCGCATGCTATAATTTAAGTCGTTTATCGAATTTGCGGATACTCACGGTGACCATAAAAAGAGTCATGCCTAACAGGATGAGGGCTTCTTTCCAGATATCAGCGATGCCAAGTCCTTTGATCATTACTGATTTAACCATGTAGAAAAACCACTTGGATGGAATCAGATTGGAAACAAGTTGCAAGGGCAAAGGCATGTTGTCGATGGGAAACATAAACCCACTGAACATCAGCGTTGGCAAAAACAAACCTACCAGCGTAGCGAACATCGCGGTGGTTTGTGTTTGAGCAAGAGAGGAAACAAACATCCCCAATGAAAGTGCGGCAATGATAAACAACAGACTGATCGTTAGCAGCAAAAACAAATTTCCTTTCACCGGAACATCCAGTACAAAATAGCTCAGCAGTAAAATGCTGCAGATATTTACAAAGGATAGGAAGAGATAGGGAATGGTCTTTGAAACGATAACCAGTACCGGCCTTACGGGGGAGACCAGCAACACTTCCATATTTCCCATTTCTTTTTCGCGAACAATGGCAACCGAGGTCATCAAAGAACAAATCAACAACAAGATCATCGCCATCACACCCGGAACAAAATTGAAAGCGGCAGCCAATTGCGGATTGAATATCATTCGCACTTCTGTTTTAAACGAATACGGAATTTTAGAAGGGTGGAGTATTTCATTTTGGTAATCCTGAAGTATGGCATTGAGGTAAGCTACCAGTGTAGAGCCCACGTTGGGGTCAGAAGCATCTGCTATCAATTGAATATGGCCTTCGTTCTGGCTTTTAAGTTTATGTTCAAAACCATTTTCAAATACAACGACCATCCGGACTTCTCCTTTTTTAAAAATTTCTTCGACCTGGTCTTTGCGATCGAGATAGGTCGCGATGTCAAAATATTTGCTGGCATCAATCCTGTGTATTAAAGCCTGTGTGGTCGCATCGCGTGAAGCATCCAGTATAGCGATTTTCGAATTTTTAACTTCATTGGAAAGTGCAAATCCAAAGATCAACATTTGCGCGATGGGCATTCCAAAAAGGATCAGCAGCGTTTTTTTATCTCTGAAAATATGCTTCCATTCTTTGGTAACAAATGCGCGGAATGACCGTATAGAAATGTTTTTCACAGCGAGGTCATTTAGCTTCTACCAGTTTTAAAAAAACGCGCTCCATGTGTTCTTCATGATACGTATTCTTAAGCATATCCGGACTTCCCAAAGCCACGATTCTGCCATCCACCATGATGGAAACTCTCGAACAATATTCTGCTTCATCCAAATAATGGGTCGTCACAAAAACGGTATTGCCTTGTGCAGCATATTCGAGAATCAGTTCCCAGAATTCTCTCCGCGTGATGGGATCCACACCTCCTGTAGGTTCGTCGAGAAAAACCAAACGGGGCTGGTGAAAAATCGAAACCGAAAATGCAAGTTTTTGTTTCCAGCCGAGCGGAAGTGATTTGACGAGTTGATTTTTATGTCTGGTAAGATCCAGGTAATTGAGTATTTCATGCGATCGGGATTCAATTTCTTTTTTATGAAGTCCGTAGATGCTTCCATAAAATTTCATATTTTCCAATATGGTGAGGTCTTCGTAAAGCGAAAATCTTTGGCTCATGTAACCAATCGATCTTTTAATGAATTCGCTTTGGTGATATACGTCGTATTCCAGAACAGTGGCCTGACCGTAACTAGGCCTGATCAAACCGGTAAGCATTTTTATGGCTGTCGTTTTTCCTGCGCCATTCGCACCTAAAAATCCAAAGATTTCGCCCCTGTACACTTCAAAGCTTATACCATCGACTGCAGTGAAGTTTCCAAAGTTCTTGGTAAGTTCTTTCGTCTGAATGATCGTCGTATTCATGTGGCCGTTTGCATGTAATACATAAAACAGTCCTCAATATTTGGACGAATCCGTTTTATTTGAATAGCGGGATGCCCATTTGCATGGAGAGACTTGATGATATCTTCCTTCTTTTCATTTTCGCGGAATACCACGTGGTAGGCGTTTCCAAAAGCAAAACAACTCAAAATTCCGGAATGATCTTTCAGATCTCTGAGTAAGTGAGCCATGTGGTCGGATTTTACTTCATACAGATCCATTGGATATGCATCGACAATGGTTTGCGGTGTGTCAATTTGCAGAATATTTCCGTGTTGAATCAAAGCGACCCGGTCGCATAAATTGGCTTCATCCATGTAAGGAGTGGACACAAAAATGGTAATGCCGTGCTGCTGTAGGGATTTGAGCATATCCCAGAATTCTTTACGCGAAACGGCATCCACACCCGTGGTCGGTTCATCAAGAAATAAAACTTTGGGACGGTGGATCAAGGCGCAACTCAAAGCCAGTTTTTGTTTCATCCCACCCGAGAGTTGACCGGCCATTCTGTTCTGGAAGGGTTCTAAATATTTATAAACATCCCGGATGAGTGCATAGTTGCTGCTTACATCGGCATTGAAAACGGATGCAAAAAATTTTAAATTTTCAGCAACAGTAAGATCCTGGTATAACGAAAATTTACCGGGCATGTATCCCGAAATGTTTCTGATTTTATCCAGATCTGTGGCAACATCGTAACCTTCAACTTTTGCACGGCCTTGATCGGCAAGAATTAAAGTGACCAGAATGCGTATGAGACTTGTTTTGCCTGCACCATCCGGTCCTATCAATCCAAACAATTCGCCTTTCTCTACTTCTAAGTTGATTTCGTGCAATGCCGGAATCTTCTGTTTTTTTTGCAGATACGATTTGGAAATGCCTTGTATGGAAATACTGTGCATTTAGGATTTGAATTTGACTTCGGCGTACATGCCCAATTTCAGATAGCCATCGTTTTGGATGCTGATTTTTATGGCATAGACCAGGTTCGCGCGCTCATCGACAGTTTGTATGGTTTTGGGTGTGAATTCAGCTTTATCCGAAATCCAGATCAGCTTTCCGGGATATTTCCTTTCGCTGTCTCCGTAACTGATCGTCACTTCCACGTCCTGATTCAATTGTACCTGTAACAATTGACTGCCGTCGATGTAAGCCCTCAGATAAACGGTTTGAAGATCTGCAATTTGGTAGAGGGCCTTTCCCGGATGAACCCATTCTCCTGCATGCACGTAATTGTTGAGCACGACGCCTTCAATGGGATTTCTGATTTGCGCTTTTTGTAATAAATCATCGCTGGCTGCTTTCCTTTGTTCAAAAACATTTTTCTCGCTCAGAATTCCTTCATTCTGACGTTGCAGAGTTTTTTTGTATGAATTCATTTGTTGCCGCGTCATTTGAATCTGACTTTTTAGGACTTCTACTTGTTGGCGCAACATATCGTGTTGTGCGGTGACGTCATCCATTTGTTTTTGTGTTGCAGCTTTGGATTGCAACAATTTGGCAATGCGATTTTTTTCTTTGACTGCACTTTCCAGTTGAATTTGCGCAGTTTTCAGTTGTTCATTCTGCGTGAGTTCCTGAGCGGCGAGAACATCCAGTTGGGGTTGGACGGGCAGGGTTTTTCGCTCCAGGGCTTCAATGGATTGCTGCACCTGTTCGCTTTGGAGCGCGTACTGGACGGGGTCGATTTTCCCAACTACCGAATCAGCTGATATTTGCATTCCTTCGCGGATGTGGTATTCTAAAAGTTTCCCCTGGACTTCAGCGGAAACGACGATTTCATCGGCTTCGAGAATGCCCGTTGCATCGAAATCGCGATGGTTGGAATTACAGGAAGTGATGAAGCCTAAACTTCCGGCTGCACAGAGCCCCTGAATCAGCAGCTTTATTAAGTGCAGAGAAGAGATTGTTTTAATTTCCATATAAGTAGTTCAAAATATAATGGGCCTGAAGAAGTTGAATGCGATGCAAAGCTGCATTGGATTTCGCTCTTTCTTCTGCATTTAATTCGCGGATGTAATCTGCAGAGGTGATGCTGCCTTCGTTGAGTTGTGCAAGGGAAGCAGCTTTTATTTGCGTTCTGTATTCCAGAATTTTTTGATCGGTGTCGATGATTTTTTCAAGTCTGCTGATTTCTAAGGTTTGTTCGTCAATAGCTTGTTGGTTGTGAATTAAAAAAAGTTCTTTTTGAAGGGCTGCCATATTTTTACCAATTCGCATCTGTTCTTTGTCATTGGAAAAAGAATAGGCCGGAGAAATATTCCAGGTGAAACGCAGGCCAGCTATGTAATAACTTTCAAATCCGTTTTTGAGAAAATTCAAAGCAGGATTGGAATAACCCGCCTGACCGAATAGCAATATTTTGGGGATGCCCTGGCTTTGTTTGAGTTTCCATTGGGCTTCCGCTTGTTGTGTATACAACTCACTGAGGCGAATCTCTTTTCGCAGAATTAATTTGCGTGGTTGTGGCAACATGGGTTGGATAAACCGGGCTTCTTCTGCAAATGCAACTCCGGTGAAAGCTGCTAAGGCTTTTTGGATGTACTGGAGTTTGCTCTCAAGTTCATCGCTTTTCTGCTGATTGATCAATTGCTCGGCAAGCAAGGCTTGAAGTGAACTTTCCAAAGTAATGCCTTCTTCTACACCTGATTGGAGCCGCGTAATTTGTGCATCGAGATCGCTGAGTATAGAGATTTGGATCTTTTGCTGTTCTTTTAAAACAAGTGCAGTAAAAAACAAAGAAAGCAGTTTGGTTTCGGCTTTATAAAATTCAATTTCACTTTTGGTGGTTTCTATCTGTGAAGTCAGCTGCAGTGCATTTTTCTGTCTTCGTATACTGAATCCATCAAAGAGGAGTTGATTGATCTCGCCATAGAACTTGTACTGATCTTTGTCAAGTGGAGCGGGTAAGGGAATATTGGGAATGGGGATTTCAATGGCGGTGACGTCAGATTGGTAAGTTGTCTGGCCGGTAAAACTCAATTGAGGCCACCAGGATTTATGTGCTGTTGATAATTGAATTTGTTCAGATTTGTTTTGCAAACGGATTTGCTGCGCGATGGGATAAAACTGACGAAACCAGATCAGGCAGGAATCCAGGCTGATTTCCTGAACCTGTGCGTTTGAGTTGAAGTAAAAACAAATGAGGAGCAGCAGTTTAAATGGAAATTTCACAAATCCGTAGGTTTTATTGAAAACGTATCAATCGGTATAAGATCGGTACAAAATTAATCACAGTTGAATAGAAATGCCTTGTTTTCAGTGTCTGGTTCTCATTTTTCTTTATCCGCATCCGGCAGATTGTGAGTTGAAAAATCTCTCCCATTTATTTCCCGCACCTGCCCGACTGATCTATTGTTTTAAAATAATGGAAAACTAATTCGGTCAGGCGGGGATTACGCAGATTTACGCAGATCTTTTCATTTAGTTTAAAATTAAGACGTCAAAACTTCAAAGAGTCAAAAAGTCAAAATCCCGAAGTGTCGAAATATCGAAATATCGAAATTTCGAAATATCGAAATGTCGAAAAACCTCCTCCATTTATTTCCCGCACCTGCCCGACTGATCTATTGTTTTAAAATAATGGAAAACTAATTCGGTCAGGCGGGGATTACGCAGATTTACGCAGATCTTTTCATTTAGGTTTTTATCAAAAAGTCAAAAAGTCAAAAAGACAAAAAGTCAAAAAGTCAAAAAGACAAAAAGTCAAAAAGTCGAAACGTCGAAACTTCGAAAGGTCGAAAAGTCAAAACGTCGAAACATCAAAACGTCAAAACATTCCCGAACCTCCTAAACCAGTTCCCGATAATTCTTAGGATGGTAGATGTTTTGAATGAAACTACCATGCAGAAATGATATGGTGTCGATCTGCGATTGTAGGATCGGACCTTTGTAATTTCCCGTGAGCAGCATTCTCGCCGCTTCGAGCATAGGGGCAGCTGTAGCCGTTTGAATGGCTTTCAGCTTGTGACTTCCCACATAACTGGGTTCTATTTTAAGACTGCGTTCTTTAATGCGGAGTGTTCCTGAGCGATCTTTTCCTTTAACAGATACATACAAGACGATCAGATCGTCTTCAGAAAATGGAATTTGATCGGTCATCATTTTCAGCAATTGATTTTCTTTGGTCCCATCGTCATTGGTTTGAGTGAGTTGGGACCTGACCCAGGAGAAATGACCGGGATAACGTATGGTTTTATAGTCGAGTGATTTGACTTTTCCCAAAAAGTGATCTGGTAAATCGGCTGCACCTCCGCTGGTATAATCATCTTCGAAACGGATTCCATCGATAATCAAACTGCTTGTATCCGATAGGGAAGGGCAGGTCGTTTTAATTCCATTGCGTATGATGATCGCATCTTTTACATATTCAGTTGCCACACCGATGGGACTCCAGGTGAAACCATAATAATGTGGGCCTGTGGTCATTTTGGGAAGTGCACCCACTTTCATCGAGATGCTTTCCACATCCTGGTCTCCGTATTCCTGAATAAATTCTTTGTAAAGGTGATTGGCCAGAACATCGACATAGCCGGGAGCCAGACCGGATTGCAGGATGAAGCCTGTAGTTGCATCTTTTGCGATTTCGAGGATTTGGTCGGTTTCCGATACATATTCGGTCAGGTTGACGTAATGCAAATCGTATTTCCTGGCCAGGCTGGCCATTCTGGGGGCCTCAGAACCCGGCAGACAATCCAGCAGGATATCTCCGGATTTCAGAACATAATCCATATGATCTGAGGTCGTCGAAGGATCGATCTGGAAGTTTTCAATCTGGATCAGACTGGAAGCTCCCTTTCTTATCCAATCAGCAGCTTCTTCTGCCACCTCCGGATAGAGATCTCCCAGAAAAATTTCACAATCAAAATCGGGTTGTTCTGCCAAAATAAGCCCTGCGGCTTTACCTATTCCACCTGCACCGGCTATAATGACCTTGTGTTTTACGTAATCCATTTGAAAATTTTATTGAATTGCAAAGTTAGGACTTCAAAAAACAAAAGGCGACATGGAGACAAATTTAACATATGAATAAGATTGATATATAAGCATATTATAAATTTAAAATATTTATATATGATTCAATTATATCATATTATGATTTTTTATAATATTTAAATCATAGATATTCTGATTAAAATAAATAATAATTTTGAATAATATAAAAATTGCTTTTACATTAGCGTCATAATTAATATATAATCTACTATTGATCATGGCGCGGTCAAAACGGAACAAACCTTCCGCCTGGCAAGCTTTTTATGCCCGGCTGATGGACGAAAGAGTCTCAAAAATCATAGCGGTCCTATGTTTTATGATGGGGCTGTTTTTGCTCATCTCTTCCATATCTTATTTTTTTACCTGGAAAACTGATCAGGATAAAATTCTGAGTTATTCCTGGCACTTGCTTTTCAAACCGAATGTGGGTATCGACAATTGGCTGGGTAAGCTGGGGGCTCTGAGTTCGCATGTGTTTTTCTATTATGGCTTCGGACTTTCTTCGTTGCTGATCATTCCGGTCTCTGTTTATCTGGGTTTTTGTTTTCTGCATAGGCAGGGTTGGTTGTCCTTCCTGCGCTTTGTGACGCATTCCGCGATTGTCATGTCTTTATTGTCGATGATCTTTTATTACATTTTCCAGAATTTCGAATTCCCTTTCGGAGGTGCTTTTGGCTCGAGATACTGCGAATGGATGGAGGGTTTTATGGGCCCGATTGGGGTAGGTCTCTGTCTGATTTTCGGTTTGTTGGCTCTGTTGGTCTGGTATTACAATCCTTCCATGCAGACTTTGCAAACCGATCCTGCGGTGCCCATTTCTGCATCTGCCTTGTGGAATGCCAATTGGTTTAGTTTCAAAAGCATTTCGGCTTCTGAATCTGAACATTCCCCTGAATCTTTTTTAAAAACTACGTCGCAACCCACCCCGCAGGAAGACCCGGTCACCATTGACTGGAGTGATTATCCTGCAGCAGACGAAGTATTGGCCTCTCTGGCTCCTGAATCCGATAAACCTGCTGGCAACTGTCAGCTCGAAATAACTTCTTCTACGAACGAAACCGATACTGCTATTAAAGAGATGGAACTCAACGAACCGCAGTTTTCCGGAACAGCCGTTGCCGATGACGACGACGGCTGGGAAGCTGGGGATGGCAAACCATTTGACCCCAAGGCCAGCCTTTCTACGTACAAACCACCATCGCTTGATCTGCTTCACGACTATGCGGATCAAAAATTTGAAATTGACCGCGATGAACTGGAGTCCAATAAGAATCTCATCATTGCTACATTGATGCATTATAAAATCGAGATTCAAAAAATCAAAGCAACGATCGGACCCACAGTAACCCTTTATGAAATTGTCCCTGCACCGGGTGTTCGCATTTCACGGATAAAAAGTCTCGAAGACGACATAGCCTTGAGTTTATCGGCACAAGGTATACGGATCATCGCACCCATACCCGGAAGAGGTACCATTGGTATCGAAGTTGCAAACAAAAACAGACAGACCGTTCCGTTAAAGGAATTACTGAAAACCGAAAAATTCAACGATCCGAAAATAGAATTGCCCATTGCCCTCGGAAAAAATATTTCCAACGAAGTCATCGTCTCGGATCTGACCAAGATGCCGCACTTGCTGATTGCCGGTGCTACGGGCCAGGGAAAATCCGTAGGGATCAATGCCATCCTCCTGTCACTCTTATACAGAAAACATCCTTCCGAAGTTAAATTGGTTTTGATCGATCCCAAGAAAGTGGAGCTGCCGATTTATGCGGAGATCTACAAACATTTTCTGGCGCAGTTGCCGAATTCAGATGAGGCGATCATTACAGATACGTCCAAAGTGATCTATACACTCAATTCACTTTGTATTGAAATGGATCAGCGTTATGAATTGTTGAAAGGTGCGAGAGTGCGAAACATTCTGGAGTACAACGACAAATTCAACAAGCGCAAGCTCAATCCGGAAAAAGGACACAGGCATCTTCCATATATCGTTCTCGTGATCGACGAATTTGCTGATCTGATCATGACCGCAGGTAAAGAAGTGGAGATGCCACTGGGAAGACTGGCACAATTGGCCAGAGCAGTTGGTATCCATTTGATCATTGCTACGCAAAGACCTTCCGTAAAAATTATTACCGGTTTGATCAAAGCAAATTTCCCGGGAAGGATTGCCTTTAAGGTATCATCCAACATAGATTCCAGGACCATCCTCGATTGCGGAGGTGCTGAACGACTGATTGGTCGCGGTGATATGCTTTACAATGTGGGCTCCGATATCATCCGATTGCAATGTGCTTATGTGGATACAGTCGAAGTGGAACGCGTGATGAGGCACATCGCATCCCAACAAAGTTATGGCACTCCATATCTGCTGCCTGAATTCAAAGGGGACGACAGTGGTTCCGATTCCAGTGGAGTAGACATCAACGACCTCGACGACATGCTGTTTGAAGCCGCACGCCTGGTAGTACAAGCTCAGCACGGTAGTACCAGCATGATCCAACGCAGGTTAAAACTAGGATACAACCGCGCCGGACGAATCATGGATCAGCTCGAACAACTCGGAATCGTTGGTGCCGGAGAGGGAAGTAAACCCCGCGAAGTCCTGGTATTCACCGAAGTGGAACTCGAAAATCTCCTCTCCAAATTGAGACGTTAATTTCAAAAATTTATAGACCTACCTATTAACATTCTTTTTTGATTTCGACCAACTGAGAATGATAGTAGATGAAGCCCTTGCTGACCACAAGGGCATTTTTATTTTTGTAAATGTAGCTTAAAGTTCAAAGATGAATGCTCCAGGCATAATGATCAAAGCACTTCCAAAAAAATCAGAATGAGTTTAGCTACAGAATATTTTTTTATCATTTAATCGAAAAGTCAAAAAGTCAAAAAGTCAAAAAGTCAAAAAGTCGAAAAGTCGAAAGGTCGAAAAGTCGAAATCCCGATAAAATGACATGATTCATAGGAAATGAAATAGTTGGCTTTATTTTATCGGGACGAAATGTCGAAATATCGAAATATCGAAAAGTCGAAAAGTCGAAAAGCCAAAAAGCCTAAAAGTCAAAAAGCCTACATGCCTACATGCCTAAACGCCTAAACGCCTTCAGCCTTATCCGCTGCCAAAACATTCATGATGGCTTCTGCCTGGAACGGCCAGGATTCAATGAGTTTGTCATCCACATCATCAAATTCGATCATCCATTTGCGGAGATCTTTTTTTGGTGTTTTCGAAATTTGTTCGAAAGTGCGGACTCCATGCGATTGAAGTGTGGTGCTTATTTTGTCGTCGATGCCCTTAATGAGGTGAAGAGGATCAGCAGGGCTGGACTTTTGAGTGTATTGTTCCATTTTTTCATCGCCAATGATCTGGCTGATGATGGAGAGGTGCTGGTCGAGTACGGCCTTCAGATCGCTAACTATTTTAGAATCAGATGAACTCTGTGTCTGTGGTTTGCTTTCGAGCTTAGCAATTTGCTGCTTCAGTTCGTTGATCAATATTTCTTTTTCGCGAAGTTCATTTTGAAAAAGTACAGTAGTTTCTGAATTCATGGAACCCGAGTCCACTTCTCTTTTGAGATTTAAATGTTTTTCTTCTAGTAAGACGTATTTGGATTTCCAATCCTCGTAGGCGGCTTTATAAGTCCGCTCCTGAGATTGTGCCTGATTGATCTTGTCTTCAAAATCCAGCTTTTCTTTTCTCAACTGGTCGTATAAGTATTTCAATTCGTCGCGCTCCCTGACAGATTCTTTGGCAGCTTTAGCACTTTTATTCACCATGTAGAATGCATAGATGATGGTAGCTATAACCAATAATCCGAAAAAAATAAAAACTGCTGCCTGCATGCCTGACATAAACTGAAAATCCAAAACGGTTGAGATCAAGGAATAAACCAAAAATAACGCTTGTTAGTCAGAGCGCCTATTTCTGGGGATATTCTTTGTTATATTCGTATCTTAAAATATCAAAACTTGTAACGATGCCAATCAGCTTATTGCCTTCAACTACGGGTAGCGCGTGGAATAAATGCTCCATAAATACTTCGGCAGCTGTTCCGACTTTATCATTAGCTTCCAGCTTTGCCAGGATTTTGGTCATTACATTTCCAACCTTGGTTGTTGCATAATCTTTATGATCGACATTCAATTTAAATAAGTCGTACGTGGTTACAATTCCTACCAGGGAGCCGTCATTCTGTACCACCGGAACGTGGTGGATCCGGTGATTGATCAATATCTCTTTAACTGTTTGTAAGCTATCTTCCGGCGTCACCGTCTTGACATCGCGGACCATTATGGAGGAAACTGGTTCATTCATCATATGCTCTAGAATTTTAAGGTCAGAAAGATATTACAAGTTTTTAAATTGGAGTTAACGCCACCATAAAAATAGTTTTCAAATTGTGTTTTTACTTGAGATTGCAATTGTAAACTGTTGATTTTCAATATTAAAATCAAAAAAGTGCTTAAACAGACATATGGTCTATTAAATTCTCATCGACTAAATTGGGCAGCGTAACTTTTAGCAGGGGCTCCTGCTCCATGGCTTTTTGGATAGTTTTAATGGCTCCTTCATTGCGGGCCCAGGCCCTCCGACTCACCCCATTATTGACATCCCAATGCAGCATACTCCGGATGTTCACAGCAGATTTTTCAGAACCGTCTATGTACATTCCAAATCCGCCATTGATGACTTCACCCCAGCCCACACCGCCTCCATTGTGTAACGAAACCCAGGTAGCGCCGCGAAAACTGTCGCCGATCACATTATGGACAGCCATATCTGCAGTAAATGCAGAGCCATCCCGGATGTTGGCTGTTTCCCGGAAAGGAGAATCCGTACCGGAAACATCGTGATGGTCGCGCCCAAGAACGATCCCGGCAGACAATGATCCGCTTGCAATCGCCTCATTTAAGGCCAATGCAATTTCAATCCTGCAATGGGCATCGGCATAAAGTATTCGGGATTTACTGCCTACCACCGGAAGATTGTGCTCCGCTTCCCGTATCCATTTTAAATTATCGAGGTATTGGGATCGTGTATTTCCTTCTGCATTTTCCAAAAGCCTTTCAATGACTTTGCCTGCGATCAAATCGGTCTTTTTTAAATCTTCGATTTCGCCAGACAAACAAACCCACCGAAAAGGGCCAAATCCATAATCGAAACACAAGGGGCCCATAATGTCTTCCACATAAGAAGGGTATTTAAAACTTGAATGCGATGAATCTTTCCAGATATCTGCATTCGCTACACCTGCCTCTTTTAAAAATGCATTGCCATAATCCCAGAAATACATGCCGCGTTCTGATAAGATGTTGATGGCCGACACATGTCTGCGTAATGTGTTTCGAACCTCTTCCATGAAGCGGCTTTTATCCTTCTGTAACAACTGTTGTGCTTCGGCAAAAGTATATCCGGCCGGACAATAACCCAGGTCGTTGATGTTGTGCAGGGAAGTCTGATCGGAACCTAAATCGACATGGATCGAATGGGTAGCTGCATATTCCCACACCTCGACAATGTTTCCTGCATACACCAGTGCAACACCTTTTTGATCATTTGATCTGTAGTGTGCCGCGCGCTCAAATAAAATTTTAAGATCCGAAGTGATATGTTCCTGTTGAATATAACCATCGGCAAGTCGCTGTTGAATGGCATCGGGATCTACTTCTGCGATGATGCAGGTCACACCGGTGATTACCGCTGCAATCGCCTGTGCACCCGACATCCCACCCAGTCCGGATGTAATGAATAATTTTCCACGCAGGCTGTGCAGCGATGGGTCTTTTCTCCGTCCGGCATTGAGAAGGGTCAGGGTAGTGCCATGTACAATTCCCTGCGGACCGATGTACATAAACGATCCTGCAGTCATTTGCCCGTATTGCGTGACGCCCAATGCATTGAATTTATTCCAGTCATTTATGGAACTGTAATTCGGGATCATCATTCCATTCGTGACCACCACGCGGGGTGCTGCTTTGGAAGAAGGAAATAAACCCAGCGGATGACCCGAATAAAGCACCAGCGTTTGCTCATCGGTCATCTCCGACAAATATTTCATCGACAAAAGATATTGCGCCCAATTCTGAAATACGGCGCCGTTTCCACCGTAAGTGATCAGTTCTTCCGGATATTTGGCCACTTTCGGATCCAGGTTGTTCTGGATCATCAGCATGATTGCAGCCGCTTCTTTACATTTTACCGGATATTCTTCGAGGGGTCTCGCGAACATCTTGTATTCGGGCAAGAACCGGTACATATATATCCTTCCATATGTTTTCAATTCACTGGCAAATTCAGGAGCCAATACGGCATGAAACTTCTTTGGAAAATAGCGAAGTGCATTGCGGATCGCAAGCAATTTTTCATCCTTTTTTAATACGCCGTCAATGACTCTTTTGGGAGCATGTGGAACATCTGCGCTTCGTTCCCGAGGTTCTGGTAAATGTTCCGGAATTCCTTTTGTGATGTGTTGTGCAATCATGGTTATGGATCAATATGCTATCGGATTTCAAATAAATGCATGAATTCAACTTGCTTTTCCTGAAGCATCTTTTCCGATTTCCTCACCACCTGAACCGGTATTCCTGGATGCAGATCTATAAAATTCGGAAAGTAAGAAAAGTCAATGGATTCTTTCAGGTACAATCCTCCAACAAAGTTATCTGATAAAATTTGAAACGTTTCATCCAATCCCTGTTCACTTACTTTTTCAATGCGGATGTTGGGAGCCAACCACAGCAGGTTTTTAGGTTTTTCAAAAAAGAAAGAAGAGTAAACGGTATCTTCTTCGACGATCCACTTGAGCAATAAATAATGGGTTTGTCGGAGATCCAGTTCATCCAAATTCAGAGTAATTTGATGAAGATGACGCGATGTGTTTGCGGGAATGGTGTCTTCCAAAGATTGATAGTATAACGGATTTCCTGAAAAATCCTGAACCGTCAGTTCGAGTTGAAAACATTGAAATTTTCTGGTATCGTTGATGCCCCGGATTTCAATGCCTTCACCGACTTCGCGGGCGGTGAATAAAACGGGGGCAAAGGCCGATTTAACGGCATGTTGCAAGGCTTTCCATTTTCCGAAATAATCCACACCCGACCATGAAATGCCCGGCCAGCAATCATTGAACTGCCAATACAGGCTCCCCATGCAGTATGGCATGGATCGCCGGTGAGCATGAATGATCTTCGAAATTCCGCGAGCCTGGCACAATTGATTTAAATAAATCAGCGATTCAAAATCTTTTGGTTCGGGATAATCTCGAGCAAGGTAATTTTTAATGAGTTTGTTTCCACGCGGATGTTTTTGATGATTGGTCAATGCAGCAGATTCCGGATCGAGATCGCTTTCATTTGCGAATTGCCGTATGGTAGATAAACCCGGCAAAGACTGAAAACCAAATTCGCTCATGAACCGCGGCACCCGGTTCTCCAGATCCTCAAAAGGCATTTCGTCGTGCCACAAGCCCCAATCGTGTGCATCTCCATGGGTCATGAATCGTTTGTCACCTCTTCCAAAAAGGGGAGAAGATTCCCAGTAAGAAATTTCAGGAGCCCATGATTGGACAATTTCTGGCAATAATTTTCGAAATAAGTTTTCGTAATCGGTCCACCAGGCATTTTTCGTTTTTTCATCCAGACCATCTTGCCAACCCCATCTGTGCCAGCCTTCGTTGTTTTCGTTGTTTCCGCAGAACAGCACGAGACAGGGATGTTTAGAAATCCTTTGAACCTGTTGCGCAACTTCTGTTCTTACATTTTCCAGGTATGCAGAATCTCCCGGATACATCGCGCAGGCAAACATGAAGTCCTGCCAGATCATGATGCCCAGACTGTCGCAGATTTCGTAAAACTCTTCGGATTCGTACCGGCCGCCACCCCAGATCCGCAACATATTAAAATGCGATTCGACTGCGACTCGAAGCAGCGATTTTATTTTTTTTGCCGGATCAAAAAGAATATCCGGTGGAATATAATTGGAGCCTTTGCAAAATATTTTTTCGCCATTGATTTCAAAATAAAACACATGACCACGTTCATCGGATTCTGAGATCAGCTTTGCCGTCCGGATTCCCGTTTTCCATTTTTTTTCATCCTTCAAAGCTCCACTTTGATCCTGCAGGGTAAGCCGGCATTCATACAAATAGGGATCTCCGGAGCCTCTGGGCCACCACAGATCCGGCTGATCAAATTCAACCAAGTGGTTGACCTGCCGGGAGCCCGGCGATACCAAAGAAGTAAATGAAAACTCCCTGTCTCCAATCTTGCAGTTCAGGATTATTTCACGGGCCGCTGAATCATTATTTTGAATTATAGTCTGCAGTCGAAGCGTTGCAAGCTCGTTATAAATATGAAGGGTATGTAAGGATGTCTGCTCAATTCGCAGATCATTCCATGCCCGAAGGACAGGCGCACGGTGTATTCCCGAAGAGACAAATTCAGGTCCGAAATCCCAGCCAAAATGAAATTGTGGTTTCCTAACAAACACACGCGATTCGCCGGGTAAGGGATGTTTTTGTTGTTTGAAAAGCGAATCGGCCATGTTTTTTGCAGACCTGAATGAAAACATCAGTTCATTGCTTCCGGGTTTCAGTACATGTTTTACCGGAAAGCGATAGGTCACAAAAGCATTTGTGGTATTTCCAAGCCAAACTCCATTGAGGTACACAGCGCAATACGTATCTATACCATCGCATGTCAGTTCGATGCAATTATGGCTCAAAAAACCGGAGTCCGCCGAAAATTCTTTTTTGAACTCCCAATTGCCCGCAGCTAATATGGCGAGCTTCTTTTCGTGATCGCCAAAATAAGGATCCAGGATGGCCTGATTGTGAAAAAGAGCAGAGAATTGATTTGCTGGAAGTTCGCAAGGCAACCAATCTGAAGAATCGGCATTCCGGATCCACCAGTGATCGGATGTCAATTGCATCGTTTGTGAAAAAGCAATATGCATGAAAAGCAAAAGCGCTTTAGTTTGAAAAATTCTAATGGACATGGGATCAAATAAAAAAGGCTTCCACAGGGAAGCCTTTTAAGGAAGTATTATTTAAGTCTTATTCAGATTTAGCAGGTGCTACATTTTCTGAATTGGTAGTTGATGCTGTTCCTTTTGCTTTGCTGGCGCAGCAGGCTTTGCCTGATTTACCTTTAGCGCAACAAGCTTTTGCACATGATTTTTTTGCAGTGCTGGCATCCATGCTTGCATCAGCAGCTGGAATCGCAACAAACTGAGCAGTTGCCTCATCAAATCTTACTTCAGTAGAGGTAGATGTGCCATCTTCAGCTGTTGTTTTTTTCATAAAACAAACAGACCCTGATTTTTCACAAACTTTAGTTTCGATACTGGCATCCAGAGATGCAGCTTTTAAAGCCGCTTCACTAGGTTTAACACATTGTTTAGCCTCAGCAGATTTTGCTGCGTGTGAACACTGTGCAACAGCAGACTGAGCGCTGAGAAATAATCCGAAAGCAACGAACAAGACAAGTTTTTTCATAAGTTTAATTTAATTAATTTAGTAAAACAAAGATAGAACGAGTTTATCCATTATTTTGTTCCTGAATTGCATATTTAACTTGGATTTAAGTAAATGAATATGAATAAATTTGTTATTATGTTGATTATCAGTATTTTATTGATAAGCCTTTGGACTGTAGGCTGTTCGGGGACCAAAACTCCCGCACAGGAAGGATTTACGGTAGTAGGCGATGGAGGAGGTTTTACGGGTGTTGAAACCCTTTATAAAATATGGGACAAAGGCCGGATTGAGAAGGATGGGCAGGTGGTTGCGCGATTGAGCAATAATGAAATGCAACAGATAGCAGATAACAGGAAAACGCTGCAACTGGATCAGCTCGAATGGATGAAACCCGGCAATATTTATCACCTCCTGGAGTTTTCTAATCATGGAATTACAAAAAAAATGGTGTGGGATCCCTATGATCCGGATCATCCAAAGTCGCTCGAATTGTATTACAATCATTTGATTCACTTAATTAAGAAAAACATAAAATGAGAAAATTCTTATCCATCCTTTTCGTACTTCAATGCATGTTGGTTTTCGGGCAAACTGCAGAGTTTAAAAAACCAATCCGGTTTCAGGACCAAAATGCCGGGACTGTATCCGGAAAGATTCTGAATAAACCCGGAACGGCCCTTCCATATGCAGATCCCATAATCTTTAATTCCGGAATGTCGGGATTGAAGTCGATGCCTTCATCTGCAATTCCAATGTTAAAAAAGGATTTTCTGGTTTTGGAAAAAGATGAAGAAGGAATGCCCAGCAGATTGAGTTTTCATATCATCTCACCCAGAAATGCAGATCCCGGACCGGCATTTTGGGCGGAGCAGTTGGGCAAGGTTTTCGATCCTCAAAAAAATTTGGGCATCGACTGGCTGAGCCAATCCGATCAATACGATGAATTAAATATAAGGCATCTGAAGTTCCAGCAATTTTTTGATGGTCTAGCTGTTTTGGGCTGTGAATATCTCTTGCATTTATATCCGGATGGAAAAACCCTGGCTCATGGCAAATTCAGTCAACCGGATCAAATCCGCTCCATTCGGATATCCCTGGAACAGGCAACTGAAATAGCGAAGAATGCCTTGCTCCAAAAGGGAATTGCATTTGCCGAACAGACAGGACCGGTACCCAAATTTATTAAAACCGGATTGGCCGCACATCAAACCGGATATGTGCAGCATCCTGAAAATAAAGAATGGCGGCTGGTCTATGAGCTGGAATATTATCCTGCATCCACACATAAATATTTGCTTTGGATTGACGCTGAAAACGGAGAAGTGATGAAGTTGCGAAAAGACCAGTGCCAATTGCATTACAATACTAACAACTGTTCGTTTGCTGAAGAAATTTGTTCGCACGGAGACTTGCATTCTTTGCCCGATCCCCAGGATGCGGAAACGACCACCGCTCGTGATTTATTCGACATCAACAGAACGCTGCGCGTTTGGCGCGATGGAAGCTTCCAGTACTTTATCGATGGTTCCCGTCCCATGTTTAAACCAGGATCATTCAAACTGGACGATCCGGTGGGCGCCATCTGGACACTTGATGGACTCAACAGCAATGAAAATAATATCCGCGTTGGGCCCATCCGCAGCAATTCAAACATCTGGGCAAAAAATGCGGTTTCAGCACATTACAATGCAGGACTGGCCTATGAGTATTATTTAAATACCCATGCCCGCAATTCCATCAATGGAAAAGGAGGAACGATCATTTCCATCATCAACATAACAGAAGCAGGAGGTGGCGGACTCGATAATGCATTCTGGAATGGGGAAGCCATGTTCTATGGAAACGGCGGCACCGCGTTCAACAGTTTAGCCAAAAGTCTGGACGTAGCTGGTCATGAAATGTCGCATGGCGTGATCCAAAGTACGGCCAACCTGGCCTATGAAAATGAATCCGGAGCAATCAATGAATCTTTTGCAGATATTTTCGGATGCATGATTGATCGCGACGATTGGAAGCTCGGAGAAGATGTGGTCAAACTCAGCGCATTTCCGTCGGGTGCTCTTCGCGATATGAGCAATCCGCACAATGGAGCTCAATCCAATGATTTCGGTAGATGGCAACCCAAACACGTTTCCGAGCAATATAAAGGAACCCTGGATAATGGGGGAGTTCATATCAACAGTGGAATTCCTAACCATGCCTTTTACTTGTTTGTAAAGGAACTCGCCAAGAGCAGTTCGGAAGAACAGGGAAAAGTCATTGCAGAAAAAATATTTTACAGAGCTCTGTCCAATTACCTCACGAGGTCTTCTAATTTTAAGGATCTGCGCAACGCGGTCGAACAAGCGTGTATCGATCTTCACGGGAATAATTCAAATGTTCACAATGCAGCCAGATTTGCATTCGACCAGGTCGGAATCGGTTCAAGTGGAAATCCCGGTGGTGGCGGACAACAATACCAGAATGACCTGCCGGTCAATCCCGGAACTTTATTTGCAGTTTGTACCGACGATAATAATCTGGGGGTTTACCTCATCAATATTCAGACCAGTCAGATTTTTCAGTTGAGCAGCCGCGCCATCAGCAGCAAACCCAGCGTGACCGATAACGGTTCCGAAATATATTATGTAGGTGCAGATTCGAGATTGTATGGTTTGTTTTTAAACCAAACTACAAAAATCTACGAAGAAGTGATTCTGGATACCGACCCGATTTACAGGAATGCGGTCATCTCCAAAGACGGAAGATTGCTGGCCGTCCTGTATGACCAGGAAGAAAATAAAATTCATGTATTTGATTGGTCCAGGCAGGTTTGGAAAACATTTACACTCACCAATCCAACTACATCCACCGGGGGTAATGCAACTTCGAATGTGCGCTATGCAGACTTTATGGACTTCGAACATTCGGGCGAATACCTGATGTATGATGCATTGAGCAAATTGGATCAAAATACCGGAGGAAGCTACGAATACTGGGATATCGGATTTTTGAGAGTCTGGAATCGCAGTACCAACAATTTTGGCGATGGACACATCGAGAAATTATTTTCAGACCTTCCTGAAAATACCAGCATAGGGAACCCTTCTTTTTCAAAAAATTCGCCCTACATCATTGCCTTCGATTATCTGGAGGAAGATCTTTTTGGCAATACTTTTTACATCCTTGGGGCCAATGTCGAAACGGGTACGGTTGGTGAAATTGCAGCAAACAGGGATGATACCGGTTATCCGAACTATTCCGTCGACGATAAATTTATCATGTACAACGGAGAAGATAATGGCGGAAATATTTCAATAAAATTCAAGCAACTGGCAGCCAATAAAATTCAATCGGGCGGTAACGAACAGTTGTTTATATCCGAAGCAAGATGGGGCTCCTTTTTTGCAAACGGCAACAGAGTGCTGATTAAGAATGAAGATCTCGAGTCGATCCATGATCTGGAAGTATATCCTGTTCCATTTGATAAAACCTTGAATATTTCTTTAAACAGCAATCAAAATCAGGAATTGAATATTCAATTGATCAATAGTTTGGGAGTAGAAATTTTAAAAGAAAAACGAACCCTTGAATCCGGAAAAAATCAACTTCAGTTGAATGTGCCGGAATTGAATAACGGAGTTTATTTCTTAAAGCTCATGACGCGGGAAGGAATGGTGAGTGTGGCGGTAATGAAGGGGTAGGGGATGGAGGCGTGGAGGCAGGTAGGCTTATAGGCGTGGAGGCAAGTAGGCTTATAGGCGTGGAGGCTGGTAGGCTTGGAGGATCCTTATATTTTCCTTCTTAACTTGCGACCGGAATGCACATCAATAAAGGAAGCAAAATCCTCATCCTGCGCTTTAGTTCGATTGGCGATATTGTACTGACTACGCCGGTTATTCGTTGTCTAAAACAGCAGACGGGAGCGGAAATACATTATTTGACTAAATCGAAATTTTCGGAACTGCTGGTAGATGATCCGCACATCGATCAATTGTGGACGTTCGAAAACAATTGGAAGGAAATAAAACCAGCACTTCAAAACGAACAATACGATCTCATCGTCGATCTCCATAAGAACATGCGTTCGTATGGCTTGAGTTGGGCCCTGGGTTGTAAAACCATTCGCTTTGACAAACTGAATTTTCGCAAATGGCTTACTGTCTTTAGTAAACGCATTGTTCTACCCCAAAAACATCTCGTGGACCGGTATTTTGATGCTTTAAAACCTTATGGCATCTATAACGACGGCAAGGGATTGGACCTTCACTTTAAAAAACAGGATTTGACAGTGTTTAAATTGCCTGCAACTTATGCCGTCGGCGTTTTGGGTGCAACGTATTATACCAAGCAAATTCCACGGGTAAAATGGGAAGAGATCATAGGGACCAGCAAGTTTCCGGTTGTGCTTTTAGGAGGCACTAACGAACGTTCGTTAGGTGATGACCTGACTGCTGTTTATCCGGGAAAGCTTATCAATTTATGCGGACAAACCACACTTCAGCAATCGGCAGCCGTAATTCAGTCCTGCGAATATTTAATCACCCCGGATACGGGAATGATGCACATCGGAGCAGCGTTTAAAAAATCAATGCACGTGTTCTGGGGAAATACGATTCCTGAATTTGGCATGTATCCCTATTACGGCGATGAAAAAGTGAATTGGGTTAGTCACGAGGTGAAAGATCTGTCCTGCAGGCCTTGTTCGAAATTGGGCTACCAACAGTGTCCCAAAGGGCATTTTAAGTGTATGATGGAACAGACCGTTTAGGGAAGTTGGCAGTCTTCAGTTGGCAGTCTTCAGTTGGCAGTCTTCAGTTGGCAGTCTTCAGTTGGCAGTCTTCAGTTCGCAGTCTGCAGTCAGCATACTTAAGATGTTCGATGCTAGAGGGTAGTTTATGTTTGTTTGATAGTAACTAAAAAATATTTGCGATTTACCAGCCCAATAATTTTCTAAAATTTAATCTGAAATAATTATTTATTCCTTGTCCGCTCAGGGGCAAAATATTGGTAAAATATGAAAAAGGAAATCACTGCGTGCTTTAGGTACACTATAAGTTCATAGGACTCAGAATATTCATTCAATGAGGGAGCTTTGAACTCTTTAATCTTGAAGCATCAAGTTCCTTACTATTTGCTATACTCTCTTTGCTCCATATTGTATTGCCCGTCTTCAATTTTTCTTAAGCATTTTTTCTGTATAGATCAACTCGCCCCTTTCAAAGACCCTGGCGAAAAACACGCCTTGCGGCCAGGTTTCGGTTCGGACCCAGTGGCTGCCTTGCCTCGCTTTATTTCTGTAAACGATTTTGCCATTCAGGTCGATAATGTCGATGTACATATCTTGTGGATTGTAGTCCAGGATATTGATCACCATAAATTCGCTGAAGGGATTGGGCCAGCTTTGAATTACTACGTATGGGACATGCTCATCTTTATTGCTCACAACTCCAATGCGAACCTTACGACAAAGTGTATCCGCGCCATTCCTGTTTTTAACGATGAGACAAACTTCGAAAACGCCAGGTGCTGAAAAGCGATGAATGGGATTAACTTCCCTGCTTTTGTTGTCTGGACTGGCAGGATCACTAAAATCCCAGTACCATTCTTCCACTTCATAGGCACTCAGATCGGTAAAATAAAAGTTTAAGAAATCAGTACTATCCTGCTTGTAGCGCCAGTGACACCAGGGAATGTTGTCGATGCCCAGAGTATCGCAGATACTGCCATCAATGGGCCCTAAGCGATAGTTGGGGAAGTTGGGGAGGCACATTTTAATCGTTGGCGAGTATATATCATGCTGTTTGAAATTGCAATTCTCATGGTCTCCATTGGGATTATGAATGGTGTGCATGGATCTGGACTGTAAACCTGTTTCTTGAAAATATATCTTGCCATCGGGAGCAAATTGCATGGGCCCAAATTCTGTAGAGTTCATAAAGTTTCCCCCAATGTCTTCTCTGAAACCATCGTAAATGCCTGCTATTTGCCTATCTCCCAAACTGTCTCCAACAATTGGAAATTGGTACAATGTATCCAAAGTAGCATAATATAAATACTTGCTGTCCGGTGAAAAACTGCAGCCTGCATCCCAGGTTATTTTTTGATATGGTACAAACTTTTTTTGAAATGATTCAATTTCACCATTACATCTGTCAAATTTCATAAAATATAAATTGTATCTATTTAATAAACCATCACCAGATGCAGTTGCTAAATAATTTCCGCAATGAGAGAAGAATGTTTGACCTGATTCTCCACGTGATTTTATGATATTAAAATTATAATATTTATGAAGTTTAAAATCTTGGCCACTTATGTAATAAACATAATATCCAACTTTTGTGCCTTCAGTTGTTATCAACCACCAATCACGTCCATTTGCATGTTTTGTTGCTATTAGTGATGCATTATCTAATGTATCGTTGAGCAATAATTTCCGCCTTTCAACGACTATTCCATTACCTGAATTTAAATTCATATTTATCACTGAATATTCAAGTTTAGATATGGCAAGACCATAATTTTCGTAATAATGTGGTATTTTATTGATAACATAATATTCTTTTTTACTACTGGTTTTTGGTAGTATCAGTATATTCTGGTTTGCTGCTGTTACTGGTTCAGGATATACACTTCCATCTGCCAAATCATCTCCATTTTGCATCAAACTATCATTTGGACCTTCTACATAACCACCATTGCAAGCAAATAAATAATTTCCATGTTCATCACAAATATTGGCTCCACTGGTTATAAAATCAATTAGCTTATATTTTTCTTCATAAAAAACAGGATTGCCATCTGGCGTATCAAAATCCATGATAGCGCAACCCCAACCAGTGTCGTAAGGATTATCAGCAAAACTTTGACCTAATAACCATTTGAAATCGTATTTTTGAGATGATACGTTTCCTTGTGATACTAAGAATATAAGGGTAAATAACAAAATGATTTTCATGTTTGATTTTATTACCGAATCTATGTGTGATACCAAAGATAGATTAAATAATAGCGGATGTCAATTAATTTTTGTTAAAATTTATATGAGAGCCTAAAATTCAGGGTTTACCCTGAGAGCTTGTCTAGACTCTAAAAGCCTGGTAAACTGTTAAAATATCGTTGAGTTTAAAGTCAGCCTTGCCGCTAGAAATTTGATTGATTACAGATGCTAACATCTGTAAGTAATGATAAAATTTATACCTTGAACTTTTCTGTATCAGTTGCTACCTTTACTACCCATTTTCCGGGCAAAGCCCAAAAATAAATTAAAAATAATTGTGATTTTTAGAACTAACATTCGTTAGACACCTTTTTTTCTTAAAAGCCTAAAAGCCTAAAAGCCTAAAAGCCTAAAAGCCTAAAAGGCCTAAAAGCCTAAAAGCCTAAAAGCCTAAAAGCCTAAAAGCCTAAAAGCCTAAAAGCCTAAAAGCCTAAAAGCATAAAAGCCTAAAAGCATAAAAGCCTAAAAGCATAAAAGCCTAAAAGCCTAAAAGCCAAAAAGCCTAATATTTCGATTCTTTAAGCTCATATCACGAGAGCATGCAATCCTCTATTTGTACAAACCCACTAAGCACTATGTGGTTAATACATTGCTTCCGACATACAGGTTAGCTCAATTAATTTTAGAAACATCCTGTTGTGACCCATTTGCCATCCATTATGCTCCATAATCCATGCACTACACTCCAAAATCCCGCCTTACGCCTTCAGCCTTAGGCCTTCAGAATCCATGTAATAAAATATGATAAAGCATTAGAAATTAAGGATTAAATTTAATAAAACTTAAAATGCAAATCATATGGAACAAGCGCACAAAATGGTTGATTATAGCAACCAGACAATTTCGGTGGGTATTGATGTACACTTGACAAGTTGGTACATTACCGTTTACTTTGATAGGCTGTATATTAAGAGTTTTCGACAGGATCCGTGTCCGGACAAATTATACAGCTATTTGGCAAGGAATTTTCCGGGTGGTAAATACAGATGTGCTTATGAATCAGGTTTTTGTGGATATTGGATATTGAGGAGATTAGAGGAATTGGGAGTTGAATGTATAGTTGTAAATCCCGCAGATGTTCCACAGACGAACAAAGGCCAGAGTAATAAAACTGACAAAGTAGACTCTAAAAGGCTAGCAATAGCTTTGGAAAGCGGAATGTTAAAGGGAATATACATTCCAGATATAGAGCAACAAGCAGATAGGCAGCTGTTGCGAATGAGTGAGAAAGTGGGTTGTGAAATCAGGGATAATAAGAGACGAATTAAGGGACTGTTACATCATATTGGGGTAAAAATTCCAACAGAATTTAGTAAAGGGAATTGGAGTGTTAAGTACGTAAGATGGTTAGAAGGCTTGGAACTGCAACATAAGTCCTTTGAATTAACAGTGAAGCGATCAATACAGACCATAGCCGGCTTACATGAACAGCAGAGATTGATATTTAAGGATATAACAGAGATGACGAAGAAAGAAAGATATGTAAAATTAGTCCCATTATTAAAAAGCGTCCCTGGGGTTGGGCGACTTACGGCAGTAACTCTTGCTGTAGAAATAGGAGATATGAATCGGTTTGCAAACTTTGATAGCCTAAACAGTTATATAGGATTGTGTCCAAATGAATTCAGCAGTGGGGAAAAGGAAAAGAAGGGGAAGATGTCATATAGAAAACACAATAGGATCAGATCATTATTGATAGAAAACGCATGGACCTCAGTAAGAATTGATCCGGCATTGAGTTTGTGTTACAGACAATTATGCAGAAGAGTGACAAATAAAAGAGCAATTATAATTATTGCCAGGAAAATACTGAGCAGGATAAGAAAAGTATGGATGGACGGAAAGCCATATGAGACAGGAATAGAAAAATAGATAAAAGAAATTGATAAAAACTATGAATAATTATAACTTTACTATCCAAACAAGAATATCGTAAAAAATCAAATGGTAAGACCGCCGGCCGAAGGCTGTGGCATAGTCCACTTAATTTTAGATTGCGGCTTACCATTCTTTTCTAACTAATAAAGATTCTTGCAGCGATAAAAGGATCGACTGCTAATAGGAGAATGATAGATAAAGAAAAAATTATTCAGAAGAGAAAAAAACGCGACAGACATTTAATTCAAAAGTTGCGAGATTTGTGGGATCTCTACACTTTTGAATTAAATGCCAAAGATCTTGGCTTTAGGGGCATATTTTATACATAGGAGCCTTCCTCTTATAGATTCCCCAAACTCATTAATTTTGCAAGACAAACAAACCCACGATGCAAAGCTTAAAAGCAAATTACTACAAGGGCATCAAACCCATGGGAAAACCCGTGGCGGTTTACCTGGAAGATCAGGGATTCAGGATCATTCAGACTATGGATGAAGAAATGGAAGATGCATTTTGGGATTTACCTGGAATCCATCCCGATGAATCGCATGACGACGAGCGTCTGATACTAAGTTATGGTAACACCAAACCACTTGAATATCTTGAATTTAATCAGGAAGGAGCTTTGGAATTATTGCAGCAACGCTATCCCGGAAAATTATGGGAAAAACCGAGACCTGAAGCCGCAAAAAATGCAATAAGTATACTGGTCATTGGCTTTGCGGTTATCGCTGCTTTGGTTCTGGCTGTGTATTTTCTATTGGCTCCTGCCATGGCCGATAAAATAGCCAGAAACGTTCCAATGGAGTGGGAACTCAATCTCGGAAAACAGGTTGCAGAAGGCCTGGTCCCTGAAGGCAAGGTCGACACCATGAAGTCGCAAATGTTGGATTCATTTTTTGCAGCCATGAAAGTGTCAACGGATTACCCCATCAAACTCTATTTTGTGAATGATACGGTCATCAACGCTTTTGCCATGCCTGGGGAAGTATCGTGGTTTATCGGGGTTTGTTCGATAAAATGACCAATTACGAAGCCCTTGCAGGCCTGCTGGGTCATGAGTTTGCACATGTCGAGAAAAGACACAGTCTTCGGAGCATGTTTCGCAACCTGTCCAGTTATATGGTTCTCAGTATTTTATTTGGAGACCTGACCGGAATCAGTGGGGTCTTGCTCGAAAATGCAAACTCGATCCAGAACCTGAGTTATTCGAGAGAATTTGAAAGGGAAGCCGATGCGAGAGCTGTAGAGTTATTAACAGAAAGAAACATAGGCCTTACAGGGATGGAAGGATTATTCCAGATTTTTCTGGATGAAGGAAACCAGGGAGTCCAGGTACCGGAATTCATGCGAACACATCCAGTTACCGAAGACCGGATTGTGTTTGTCCGCGAAAAAATGTCGGAAACCGGTCTGGAACCCGTTCATTATGAAGTGCTTAAAGGACTCTTCGAGCGCTTGAAAAGCCAGTAATGGAGGGTAATTGCGATCTTCTTTATCTTCGCGCGATTACAATCCGGTATCCAGCCAATAATATTAATAATTTCATCGTTGGAAACGGATACCTTACCCTAGCATAAACAGTATGGAGATCTTGAGTTTTGGCGATTTATTAAAAATCATTCTCAAAAATCTGAGAACCTTGGTAACGATTGCAATTTGCACAGCCATAGGGGCTGCTGTGATTGCAATGATCCTACCTGTATATTATACTTCAACCACAGTGATTTTTCCGGTGAAACTCAGTCAGGCACCAGTCAATGAAACTTCCTTCAGAAGAGGCAATATCAGCGATTTTGGCGAAACGGGCGAAGCAGAGCAAGCTCTTGAAATTTTAAATTCTACCAGTTTGATGGATCGGGTCATCGAAAAATTCGATCTCTTCACACACTACGAAATACCGCGGAATGGCCCTGCAGCGCTTACCTTCACGCGAAGAACTTTTTCGGGAAATGTAGGTATCAAACGCACTAAATTCAACTCGATCGAAATTACGGTACAGGATAAAAAGCCTGAAATGGCGGCCAATATTGCAAATGCAATCGCTCAATACCTGGACACTTTAAAATACGAAATGGTGAAGCTTCGGGCCAATGAACTCATCGGAAATTTAGAGCTACAGCATGCCAAACAGCAATTGATCATCGACAGCCTCAAAACGCAAATGGACAGCATGACGAAAAAAAGGGATCATGAGCCAGTTTCAGCGCGGATACCTGCTGGATGCATTCGGACAATCATCAGGACAAGAACGCAAAGAGTTACGAGCCATCGTCGATGCCAATATCAGTATGGGAGAAGACTTCGATATGTTGGAAAAGATATACGAACGCGAACTCGAAAATCTCATGCTCATCAATAAATATCTGGTGCAATCCAAAGCAGATGCAGAGATCCAGTTCTCGCAAAAATTTGTGGTCGATGCGGCAGAACCAGCCGAGAGAAAATCCTACCCGGTGCGATGGCTGGTCGTATTGGTCAGCGTCTTTTCTTCCATGCTCATTTCGGTCAGTATGTTGCTGGCCAAGCAGAAATGGCCGGAATTTGCCAAGGGAATCCTGTCCTGATGCAATTTGATCAACTTAAAAAGCCGGAAATTTATCTGCCTGTTGGTATCAGTTTGCTGATATGCGGCGTTGCTTTCGGCGGACAGTGGTTGTACTTATTGGCACTCCCGGTTGCAATTCTTTTAGGTGTTGTTGTTTTTTTTAAACCCGATATTTTATTTTTTAGTTTAGGTTTTCTGACACCCTTATCTATCAATCCGCACGATGCAGAATTGGGAAAACTGAGCCTTGCATTGCCAAGCGAGCCCATCGCCGCTTTGCTGGTTTTGTTTTTTATTTATATTTTTTTGACTACAGACCGAATTGACAGAAAGTTGTTGATGCACCCCTTGAGTGTGCTCATCTATATATATTTTTTCTGGTTGCTTGTTACGACTGCGACGAGCGTCGATAAAGTCGTATCCATCAAATTTGTGATTGCCAAAATGTGGTTCATTATTCCCGGATATTTTTTAGCAGCCAGTTATTTCAGAGAGCCGCAAAATTTATTCAGGTATTTGTTTTTATTTGTTGCCGGAATGTTTGTAATCAGTTGTTACAACATCATCCATCTGGCACAATTTAATTTCGAAGATAAACCTTCGCAATCGACCATGCAGCCCTTTTTTAAGGACCATACTATTTTAGGGGCCGTTTCAGCGATGGTGTTGCCCTTGTGTTTTGGTTTATTTCGATTATCGAAAAACGATGTGGTCAAGCGAATTTTCTTTTTTTCTGCAATCCTGATTCTGACCACCGGAACGATTGTTACTTTTTCCAGAGCGGCCTGGGCGAGTATCGTCCCGGCTTTATTGCTGTTGTTGGTTTTTGTTTTACACATCCGTTTTAAATGGGTATTTGCAGCAATGCTTTTGATCATGGGCTATTTGTTTATGAACGTCGAAGGCATATTGCTGGAAATGGAACGAAATAAAGTTGCCGGTGGCGACGACATCGAAGAAAATATTGAATCCATATCCAACATCAGCTCTGATCCTTCCAACCTGGAACGGATCAATCGGTGGGCCTGTGCTCTCGAAATGTGGAAGGACAAACCTGTATTCGGATTTGGTCCCGGCACGTATATGTTCGAGTATGCACCCTACCAGTTGGGAAGAAATTATACTTCGATCAGCACCAATTTTGGGGACATCGGAAATGCTCACAGCGAGTATCTGGGTCCTCTCGCAGAATCCGGACTCATCGGTATGTTGATTTTCATGAGTCTGTTTGTTATGTGCATGTATTATTCCATGCGTGCATTTTATGCGACGAAGGATCGATCACATCGCGTGATGATCTGCACTTTAGCTTGCGGATTGGTAACCTATTTCACGCACGGCTTTCTCAACAATTTTCTGGATACAGATAAGGCCTGTTTTATTTTCTGGCCCATGATCGCGGCGATTGTGATGTATGATTTGAGGAGAGAGGCATGAATATTGGCAAAAAGCTTAAAGCAAAAAGCTCAAAGCAATAACTTACTTTTTTTTTTATTTGATTTCCGGGGTTAACTCTAGGCATTAAACTCTTGAAAGCTTCTTGGCTATTGCTTTTCGCTTACAGCTTTGTGCTTTAAGCTCCATGGATTTTATCGATAAATCGGTCTTAATCAAAGCCAAAACCCAGCTGCTGATCTAATTTCATCGATAACGATCCAACAATTTTCAAAATATGGTATTTTTACAGTCAAACTAATAAATATGCAACTCACCAGATTTTCGAGATTCCTTATTGTGTTGGCAATACTGGCCGTTATTTACGTATTGTATACAAAGTATGCTCCTGGTCTGCAGGAAAAATTCGGAGTGCAGCCGGGTACAGAACAAACCAGTCTTCCTGAAAATACACCTCCGGTTTCGACAGAAGAAAATAAGGAGTCTGCAGTGGAAGCTCAAACTTCAGATTTTCCCTATGTGGCCCCTGAGCCTGTTAATGGAAAATTAAAAGGAGTGGTCGAATTGGGTGCTGCCGGATTTAATTCCTTTGTAGTGTTGATCGATGCTCAGAAAAACTGGAAACTGCAGAAAGCTGAATTTGGATCCAGTCTGGTACACGAGAACATGGCGACCGACGATGACGTCAGGAACGGTCTGAAAAATTACATCCGGGGCATGCTGGATTATGGCGTACCGGGCAAAGACATCCATTTTGTGGTGAGTTCCGGCGCAAAGAATGAACCCAGCGTCATGAAGATATCCAAAGGATTGAAATCACTGGGATATTTTGTAAACGAAGTGACCGCACAGCAGGAAGGTACATTTGGCTTGAACTGTGTCATTCCACCACCATTCAATGATAACTCTTTTATGGTTGATATTGGAAGTGGAAATACCAAGATCAGCTGGAGGTCTTCGAGGGGGATTCAGGCCTATGAAAGTTTAGGATCCAAGTACTTTCAAAAATCCATTTCAGACGAACAGGCTTACAGCGATGTAAAAAGGTCATTTCTCAGGTTCCTGCGGCCAACCGGGAATACTGTTTTATCATCGGGGGGATTCCATTTGAACTCGCCAAACAAGTTCGCAACGGAAAAGAGCGCTATACGGTTCTCAAAGCACCGGCCGATTACAAAGCCGAAGGCGAAAAGCAAAGAGCCGGGATCAATATTTATAAAGCCATTGCCGACGAAACGGGATGTAAGACCTTTGTGTTTGATTGGGATGCGAATTTCACCATTGGGTTTTTACTCGGTCTAAAATAATACATTGCGAAATCAGATCTCCTTCGTTAGTCTTTCGTCGGAAGGTAAATTGTTGTTGAATTCATGAATTGAAAATCTCAACTCATTCGGCGGTGATTACAAAAGGCAAAAAAAATATATGGCTTCCGTTGAATGATTTGCTGAACTCAATTCCAGTATTACCTTGAAGAAGCTTTGGAAGATCCTTTAGAATTTCAATTTAAATCGTTGCCACTGCGATATATAAATTGATCTACTTCATCAATCCCAATTGCGCCATCAGAGATCCGGAATCCTGATAATTGTGTATGCTTACAATTTTGCCATTTTCTATGCGATGCATTTCACCTACAAATAATTTCACGGATTTTCCGGTGGGTGCAATGGTATCTCCCGGCACAACGAGGGGTCCTGTATGGGTTCCTGTTGCTTCAAATTCCAGGGCAACATTTCCCTTGCCATCTTCAAAAACATGGGTGTGATTGATGTTCAGATCCGGGAATGCCGTTTTAAAACCCATCATAAAACTTAGAAATTCCTGTTTTCCGTTAAAAGTTTGCCCGGACACATAATTGATGACCTGAATGGTTTCCGATGCCAGGTTCAGCACGCTGTCGAATTTGTTTTCACTAAAAAATGAATGTGCTTTTTTGCTGATGGAAATATGGTCATCGGTTGCAGATGTTGTCGGTTCCTTGTGTGTACAGGAAAATGCAGAGACTAAAATTGCGAAAAGTAAATAGCAGATTATTTTATTCATGATATTAAAATTTAATTTCTTGGATTAATTATTTTTATTTTTAAAAAACCGTAGCAGGACTGTGTCACTCCTACGGTTTTACGAAGCTGTTATTTTTTATTTTTTGAGACGCTCATCAGATTTTCACCTTTTAATTGGTTGATCATCGTTGCACCATCCAGTTCCACCCAGGCTTCACTCACTTTTCCGTCTTCATTAAATTTATATACGCCCAAAGCAGATACGTTTATTTTGTTACCGGTAGCTGGTTTGCCCATGAATACTCCTTTGTTGGTACCGGTTAGCCAGCCTTGCACAGAGACGGAGCCATGACCGGAGGCAACGACTTTCAAACTGCGTTTAACATCGGGGAATCCGGATTTAAAACCCAAGACCCGTTTTTCAACTCATCGTTTGTATTGGCGATTCCATTGAAGTAATGCTTGGCATCTGGCGCAAAATATGAAATCAATTTTTCGGTATCTCCTGCATCTGCCGCAGCCATGATGCCGAGCACAGATGCTTCTGCAGCAGCATTTCGAGGATCGAGTTTATGCATGATTCCAATGCTGTAAAGCAATCCATTTGGATTGACAGATTTGTGAGAGATGCAAAGTCCCTGCTCATTCAATACAACCACATCCATGTCTTCCACGACAGCATGTTTACCGGTTGGAGGAATGCCCATAAAACTTCCTGTATTGGTGCCGGACAATTTTATGGTCAGGTAATAGGTATTCGGTGCAGCCGGAACGATGGAAGTGATATCGAATTTGATATCCGGAAATGCATTTAAAAATGGCTTGTAGGCCTCAATGGCATTCCACACTCCTTTTATGGGATCCGGGCTGAATCCGATTTCCGAAAAATCTTCGGAACATACGCTGGCAAAACTCTTGTAATCGCGGTTTTCAAGAGATGCATAAGCTTTGCGAATATTTGCTTCATTTCTGGCATGTGGATTGATGCCTGCCATCAACTGGCTTTCGAATAGCTTCATGTCAAATTTTGTATCGAGAGTTTTGATTTTTGATTTTCCATCGAGTTCAAAAATAGTAGTGAACGGAACTGCAACAGCGTTTCCCGTTGGCGGATTCCCCATATTGATCCCGGTATTTTTCGCTTTAAAAATTCCACTCACCACCACTTTATTATCATCCGCAAACCAATCCAGGATTTCGTGTTTCATTCCAGGATAAGCCGTGACGAAGTTTTCTCCGACGCCACGCCAACCTTTCTTATCAAAGGCTACAGGTGCAAAAGCAGCAGTTGCTTTAAAATCATCGGTAAGTAAAGCGACTACCGCATCCAGATTTCCGGCATCGAGCCAATTGAAATAATTGGTAACAATCAGCCCGGCTTTTTTTTCCTGACCGGCCAGGAAGGAAGCTGTAAAGAGCATAAAAAAGGAAGAGAGCATAAATAACTTTTTCATCTGTAAAGAATTTTTTAGTTTTTAATTTTAATAAAATGGATTGACGATTTTCAAGAGAGTTAACCAATCGGCAATTCGTACAACATGTACGGGAAGAATTGAATTTTGGATTTCAGGTCTGTAATATTTATCAGAAAAAATCTCCTTTTTCTTTTAAATTTGGAGTCAATTCATTAATAATTTGGAAGTTTCATCTTCAAAATATATAGCCGAATTTGAATTCGTCGAAAGATTGAAAAGCGGCGAACGCGAAGCATTCAGCGAGTTGTACGATCGTTATGGAAAGGCAATTTATGGGGTCATTTTGGAGATCACCAAATCCGAACCCGATGCTGAAAATTTAGTGCAGGATACCTTTGTCAAAATATGGAGGTCAATTCAGCATTATGAACCTTCGAAGGGGAGGCTTTACACCTGGATCATTATTATTGCCCGCCGGATCGCTCTGGACTTTGTTCGTTCCGGATATTTTCTTGCCAAACGGAAGATCCAAAATGAAGAAAGCGCCGTATCTGTACCAGGCCCAAGTCCTGAAATGTTGCAATTGGATTATCTTGGTTTGGATACTGCACTTGGAAAATTGGACCCAGAACTAAAAAAAATGATTGATTATCAATATTATATGGGTTATACCCAACAGGAAGTGGCCGACGAAACCGGGCTTCCACTAGGGACAGTAAAGTCCCGCACGCGCTCTGCATTGCTTATTTTGAGAAAAAACCTGAAGCATGTTTAATCTCGAACAATACATTTCTTCGGGGGTCATCGAATCTTACTGTTTGGGTAATTTACCAGCAGCGGAAGCTCGTATCCTGTTAAAACTTGCTTCTGAATATCCGGAATTACAAATCGAAATCGATGAAACTTTGGCAGCATTGGAAAAATACAAGATAGGCCAAACGCCACCCCGGAATTTAAAAGATCGCACCCTAAATTATTTAGATCCATTTCTCACCAGGGAAAAGATCGACCTGAATGATTTGCCTGTGATCACGAAACACAGCGATGCCTATGCCTGGCAGGCTGCGATAAAAGACTTGCTGCCTGAACACGAGTATCCTGATTTTTCGATTCGCAATTTAAAGCAAGGACAGGAACTGGAAATAAATTTGGTATGGCTTCATCAGGTGCTGGTCGAAGATCAACATTCCGGTGATGATTTTACAGAAAGTTTTCTGATACTCGAAGGAGCATGCGAGTGCGATTTCGAAGGTCATATTGTTCGTTTTGGTGCAGGCGATTACTTTGAAGTGCCTGCGGGGGTCAGGCATGTCATTAAAAATATTAGTGAGCCTGAGGGCTTTGTAAAAGGCATCGTTCAGCGCAGAAAAGCCGCATAGTTTAGGCGACGGATAATTCAATTTTATCTAAAGGACTCTTCTCTCAAAAAGTCAAAAATTTGGGCTTAAAGCTTAAAGCTTAAAGCGAGAAAAAGCAGAATATTTCAAATACTGTATTCAGCCTTGTCTTTTTCATTTTAACCATTTAAAGATCTGTGCTGATCTTCTTGTCAATAAAATACTTTGTGCAACTTCGTGTCTTCGTGGCAGAAATTACGAAACGAAATATCTAATTTTTTAGATAGGCTATTCATCAAAAGGACGAAATCCCTAAAAGTCTTTGTTCCTATCTCAATTTGTGTTTTAGCTTTGTCAGATTCCGTTATTGTTATATTTGAACCTAAGTCTATAGAGTTTTGTATTATTATAACATTAAATGACAACATGAAAACTTATTTTGTTGATTCTTTTACCCATCAAAAATTCAAAGGCAATCCTGCTGCTGTTTGTTTACCGGATTCTGATTTGGATGAACCAACGATGCAAAATGTGGCCATGGAAATTGGATTTTCGGAAACCGCATTTGTCCGCAAAATTCATGAAGGGCAATATTCCATTCGATTTTTTTCGCCGAAACAGGAGATTGCGATCTGTGGCCATGCAACCCTGGCATCTGCTCAGATCGTTTTTTCCCTCACAGATCTGGACAAAATTGTATTTACGAATGTAAATGGTGTTCAACTGACGACATTGCGCCGAGGGAATAAAATTTCCATGCAATTTCCTGTTTATCCCTTGGCACCATTGGATGTACCTGATGCCATGCTCGCTGCATTAGGTGTAACTGAAATCATCCATTCAGCATTCTGTGAGAATTTAAAAATTATTCTTTTAGAACTGACTGACAATAAAATTCTGGATGCATTAAATCCGGATTACGGTAGCCTCCTAAAATCTTATCAATACATCAATGGGGTATGTGTCACGGCAAGATCAACAGAAGAAGACTTTGATTTTCATTACCGTTTTTTCTGGCCCTGGTCGGGGACTTCGGAAGACCCCGTCACAGGAGGAGTTCATACTTTTCTTACACCTTACTGGAATGCAAAACTGCAGAAAGGGAATATGAAGGCTTTGCAATCGTCTCAACGGACCGGTGAAATGGAAGTTTACCAGGATGGAGATCAGGTCGTGATCATCGGACAAGCGGTGACGATGCTGGAAGGTGTGTTTTTTCATTTAGACGTGTAGGCGTGTAGGCTTTTTGGCTTTTAGGCTTTTCGACATTTCGAAATTTCGATATTTCGACACTTCGGGGTTTTGACTTTTAGGCTTTTAGGCGTGTAGGCTTTTAGGCTTTTTGACTTTTTGACTTTTTGACTTTTTGACTTTTTGACTTTTTGACTTTTTAATGATAATTTAAATATAAAGATCTGCGTAAATCTGCGTAATCCCCGCCTGACCGAATAATATTTCCATTATTTTAAACAATAGATCAGTCGGGCAGGTGCGGGAAAAAAATGGAGGAGGTTTTTCGACATTTCGATATTTCGACATTTCGACATTTCGACATTTCGACATTTCGACATTTCGGGATTTTGACTTTTTGAAAAAACCTAAATGAAAGATCTGCGTAAATCTGCGTAATCCCCGCCTGACCGAATAAGTTTTCCATTATTTTAGAATAATAGATCAGTCGGGCAGGAGCGGGAAATAAATTGGGGAGGTTTTTCGTCCCGAGGTTTCGACGTTATGACTTTTCGACTTTTTGATAAAAACCTAAATGAAAGATCTGCGAAAATCTGCGTAATCCCCGCCTGACCGAATAAGTTTTCCATTATTTTAAAACAATAGATCAGTCGGGCAGGTGCGGGAAATAAATTGGGGAGGTTTCGTCCCGATAAAATATGGGGAATTATTTCTTTACTAAAAAATTATGCAATTTTATCCACCCACTTTGCTCCGAATAGTTGATTTCATAAGAATCGGTTTAACGATCACGCATTTAATACCTGCGCTTCTATATTGAAAAATGTATCTTATATACAAATAAAAAGGCGGGATTTATCCCGCCCATTTGTTGTTTTTACTTGTCAGTATAGGAACCTTCCAATCTGAACTGTTATTTTAGTCCAAATTGATGGGTTGGTCAATATCATTCAGTGTTTTTCCTTTTGCTCTGGCACGAAGAGAATGTTTTCTTTTGGCAGGCAACTGCTTTTCGTCGATAGTTATGGTTCTTTCTCTTTTGTTATAAACCACTGCCGTTGATGGAACATCTCTCTTGTTGTCACCGGTATCATATGCAAAAAATTCTACTGTGGTCGGATCGACATTGGCAGGCAAATTAACGGGTGCAGCTGATTGGGTTTTTCCATTTGCGCGCTTGACTACTACAGATATAGAAATTGTCGTAGTTCTTCTGTTGCTGCTTGCACCTATTTCTTCGGTAGTTTTACTTTGAGCAAAGGAAGAAAATCCTGAAACCAGGATGAAGGCTAGAGCTAATAAAATCGAGTTTTTCATAATTTGTGCAATATTATTTCTGAATAAATAAGTTACTATTTGATAATTGGTGACATGAATATTATTCATTCCCGGTAATAGTATTTAAAAGTGGATATTGGTTATCAGTAATAATGGTAAAATAATTGTAAAAATAATAGTTTTTAATTACGTTTGCTATCTAATCATCATTTTGATCTATTCCCCTAATAAATATAAATTATTAAGTAATGGGGAAATTCATGTAAAGTGGAATTTATTCTGATCAACAATATAGAGTATATTTTCAATTTTATTGCAGAGATTGGGATCATCCATCATCATTATGCATTACCCATTACCCATTAGCATTCTGCATCAGTCATCACTACTCTTGTTCTTTTGAGTTGCAGAAGTGGGTATACAATTTTTTCAAAGTTAAATAACGTTAAAATCCCAGAATTAATGAAAAGGGCTTTTAAATTTGTTGCCGGTTCTGATTTTAGATGGTCAGGGCAAATGCATCCTATTTTAAGAAAAAACAAAATAAAAATCCAAAACAATGACAAATTCAATTAACTGGTTTGAAATACCAGCAACAAATTTCGAAAGAGCAAAATCATTTTACGCAGCTTTGTTTAATGCTGAAATTGAAGAAATGCCGCATCCGGAATGGAAATACGGAATCTTGCCAGGCGACATGCAAAATGGCGTTACCGGAGGTATTGTTCAGGGTGAAGGTTTTGAACCCTCCGCTTCCGGATCTTTGATCTATCTCAACGGAGGCGAAGATCTGGCTGAACCACTTGGACGGGTTGAGGCTGCCGGTGGACAAATACTTTTGCCTAAAACTCCTATTGGTGCCAATGGTTTTATTGCCCTGTTTTTAGATACCGAAGGGAATAAGGTTGGATTGCATTCTATGGCTTAAGAAGAGCAAGCAGTTTTATTTTAGTCAGGTGATGTTTCCCGCAGATGTCGCAGATGTCGCAGATATTCAGACCGGAACCTATTCTGCGTAATTCGCGTAAACGGCGCCTGACCGAATAAGTTTTCTATAATTTTAAAACAATAGATCAGTCGGGCAGATGCGGGAAAAAATCAAGTGATGTTTCCCGCAGATGTCGCAGATGTCGCAGATATTCAGACCGGAACCTATTCTGCGTAATTCGCGTAAACGGCGCCTGACCGAATAAGTTTTCTATAATTTTAAAACAATAGATCAGTCGGGCAGATGCGGGAAAAAATCAAGTGATGTTTCCCGCAGATGTCGCAGATGTCGCAGATATTCAGACCGGAACCTAGTCTGCGTAATTCGCGTAAACGCTGCCTGACCGAATAAGTTTTCTATAATTTTAAAACAATAGATCAGTCGGTCAGATGCGGGAAAAAATCAAGTGATGTTTCCCGCAGATGTCGCAGATGTCGCAGATATTCAGAACAGAACCTATTCTGCGTAATTCGCGTAAACGCCGCTTGACCGAATAAGTTTTCCTTTATTTTAAACTATATTTCAATTACATCCAATAATTATCAGATATCGATTCGGAAGTGTTAAAAAAATGATCCGGACCACTATTGATTTAATGCAAGACACAATTTCCTGAATTTAATTTATCGCTGCCTGGGACCGGTTGCATGTTTCCATTTAAAAAGCTGAGATGGCAAGTCCAGTAGATTTTATTGAGGCATGGTAGGGAACCCGGATCATTCCTGGTTTTTTGTTTAATTTAGCAGCTCAATTGCAGGAGTTGCCTAAAAGGTTCATAGGAATCGGTTTGTTGATTTGTTTAGTAGTGCCAGGCACAGCAGTTTATGTCTTGCTGCAGCATCAAAAACACATCATCAGAAAAGAAGTCAAAAGAAATCTGATTGCGGGGATCAACAAAAATGAATTGATTCTGTTGAAATTTTCCAGCAGTGAAAAATCCAGACTTTTGACCTGGGAACATTCCCGTGAATTCGAATATCAGCACAACATGTACGATGTGGTCGAAGAATCGACCGTTAACGACACCACTTCCTATTGGTGCTGGTGGGATCATGAAGAAACCAAACTCAACAAGCAACTTGTGGATTTGTGCGGTGGTGCTTTTGATCAGCACCCTCAGACTAACGATTGTCAGGAAAAGATATTTAGTTTTTATAAATCCTTGTTTAATAATCCGGTCGATATACATCATGCAGCTCTTCAGCTCATAATCGTGCACACGCATCGGCTTTACCATTCCAGTTTGGAAGCCGGATTCGAAGACCTGTTTGCGGTGCCACCGGAACAGTCCTAATTATTTTCATTATTTTTTTGTATGTGCCAGTTCAGCAATTGCTGACTGCTTTATTTATTTATTTTAATTGATTTATCACTATGAAATATATATGCATTCTGTGCTGGTTCTTATGGGCGCCTGCTACGGCCCAATTGCAGACCATCACCATCAAAGATTCACAAACCGGTGAGGGGCTTGAAATGGTTACCCTGCTGAGTGAATCGCCGAAATTATTTGCAACGACCAACCACAAAGGCGAAGCTGATATTTCGGCATTTAAAAATGTATTAAACATTCAGGTATTGGGATTTGGTTATAAAACGGTAGTCAAAAGTTTTGCTGAAATTGAACAGGCCGGCTTTATTTTACAGCTGGATGCAAGTGCTGCGCATTTTGAAGAGATTGTGGTTACAGCCACCCGTTGGAAGCAATCATCCAAAAATGTTCCGGCAAAAATTTCGGTTATTTCTCCAAAGGATGTGACTTCTTACAATCCGCAGACCGCCGCAGATATGCTGGGTTCAACCGGCGAAGTCTTTATCCAGAAAAGTCAGCAGGGTGGGGGCAGTCCGATGATCCGCGGATTTGCTACCAACCGTTTGTTGTATGCGGTCGATGGCGTTCGCATGAATTCCGCCATTTTCAGAGCCGGTAACATTCAAAACGTGATTGCACTGGATCCCTTTGCGATTGAAAATACAGAAATATTTTTTGGTCCGGGTTCCATCATCTTTGGGAGCGATGCCATAGGCGGAGTGATGAGTTTTCAGACCCTCACTCCGCAATTATCTGCTTCCGAAGATCTGCTCATTACCGGAAAAGCTGTGAGCCGATATGCCTCTGCCAACAGCGAATTCACCAAGCATTTTGACGTGAACGCAGCCGGAAAAAAATTTTCGTATGTGGCCAGCCTGACGCATGCGGATTATGGCCACTTGCAAATGGGAAAAAACGGGCCCGATTCTTATCTGAAACACTACACCGTGCAGCGACTGGACAGCATGGACCGCGTATTTGAAAACAAGGATCCGATGGTACAGGACCCAACGGCCTATTCCCAATTGAATTTAATGCAAAAGCTGAGGTTCAGGCCTAATGCTGAATGGAATTTTGAATATGCTTTTCACTTGTCGGAATCTTCTGAATTTTCGCGTTACGACCGATTGATCGAAACACAAAGCAACGGACTTCCCGTTTCGGCGGTTTGGAATTACGGGCCGCAAATCTGGCGCATGCATAATTTGTCGATTTCTCAGGTGACTTCCAATAAATTTTACGACGGCATGACCTTGAGATTAGCTCATCAATATTTTGAGGAAAGCCGGATCGACCGGAGATTGAATCACCACCGACTTCGAAATAACCTCGAAGAGGTGAATGCATTTTCCATAAACCTGGATTTTGAAAAAGATATCCATAAACACCGGATTCATTATGGTCTTGAATATGTCGTCAACGATGTGAATTCTACCGGAACTGCGGTAGATATCAGGAATGGATCGGCCATTCAGGTGCCCGACAGATATCCGGCATCGGTGTGGAAGAGTTATGCAGCCTATGCAAATTATCAGTATAAGGTTTCCGACAGACTTTTGCTTCAGGCAGGAGCGAGGATAGGAGCCTACGACATTCAATCCGATTTTACCCGCCACCTCGTTTTTTTTCCGTTTGATTTTACAAATTCAACTGTGAAAAATTCTGCGGCCATCGGGAGCCTGGGATTTGTGTATCGTCCGGCAGAAAAATGGAGACTGCATGTAAATTTAGGAACCGGATTCAGGGCGCCTAATGTCGATGATATCGGAAAAATATTTGATTTTGTTTCCGGCGAAGTCATCGTCCCGAACACTTCACTGAAAGCAGAATATGCGTACAACGGCGAAATCGGCATCACCAAAATATTTGGTGAGCGCATAAAACTCGAACTTGCTGCATATTATACTTATCTCGATCATGCCATGGTGCGCAGGGCATTTCAGGTAAATGGACAGGATAGTATTTTATACGACGGACAGATGAGTAAAGTGTACGCCATTCAGAATGCGGCCTATGGCCGCGTAAGCGGACTGAATGCAGGTATCGAGATCAAACTATTTTCCGGTTGGAGTCTTTTGTCGAAGTACAATTATCAATCGGGAAAAGAAGAAATGGACAATGGCGAGGTAAAACCTTCACGACATGCTGCGCCGGCTTTCGGAATGACTCAATTGGTTTTTCACAAGAAAAAACTGGATCTACAATTTTACGCGGTTTACAGCGCCAGTGTAATATATGAAGATCTGAATCCCGAAGAGCAAAGCAAGCTGGCGATCTACGCGAAAGACGCAAATGGGAATCCGTACTCTCCATCCTGGTACACGATCAATTTCAAAACGATGTATCAGTTGCATGAGAACTGGACCCTGAGTGCCGGTATTGAAAATCTGACGGATCAGCGATACAGGCCTTACAGTTCGGGATTGGTGGCAGGTGGAAGGAATTTTATACTGGCATTGAGGGCAGGATTTTAAAAGCTCAAAGCTTAAAGAAGAAAAGCTCAAAGCCTAATGAGCAAAGAGGATAGGGGAAGGAGGAAAGAGCAAAGTTTGAAGAAAAGCTCAAAGCATAAAGCAGGAGATTTGTTAAAACTAACAATCGTTAGTATGACTACTAACTACTAATTGCTGACTCCTGACTAAAGGCCTAAGGTAATTTGGAATGAGTAGGTAGTATTAGAAATCACTCATGTTGGAGAACCCCTGTATTTATTTCCCGCAACTCCCCGCCTGATATTTTGTTATAAAATAATGAAAAAATTATTCGGTCAGGCGGGGATTACGCAGATTACCCCTCGCTGGCGCAAGTCGCCCGACTTGTGCCAATGAGACAATTAGCTAGCCGAAACAAAAGTTATTTAAAATTAGGAATCCATGGACAATAAACAAGTTTATAAATCAGTATTATAGAATGTATGGTTGCAAATAGAATTTATGAAATTGAAATATCCTGAAATGAATCTAAGCGAAAGTCAAATGATAAGGACTTTTGTATTCGTTATTATTATTGCGATACTCAGTTCATGCAATCAACATAAGGGAAAGGAAATAAGCGAAGGAAAGAAACCATCGCAAATTGGCGGGGCTTTCGAAAATCGCGAATTCACCTATTATGGGATTCCCAGATCTGTGAATGCGGTAGATACCAGTCCGGGGTGGCATCAGACTGGCCAGAAGTTAAAAATAAAAGGCGTGATTTTCAAAGCAGATGGTCAGACACCTGCGCCGGGAGTTTTACTTTATTATTATCACACCAATACCGAGGGAACCTACCTTCACAAGCCGGAAATAAGGCGCAGTATGGCTCCAAATGATTTAGGACAAACCCATGGTTATATCAGGGGTTGGGTACAAACAGATCAGCATGGTGCCTATGAAATATACACAGTGAGACCTGGCAGCTATCCGGGCAGGACAGATCCGGCGCATATCCATTGTACCATCAAAGAACCCAATGATATTGCGGAGTATTATATCGACGATATACTGTTTGACGATGATCCTTTGCTTACGGAACGGCATCGCCAAAGACTTGAGCAAAGAGCTGGAAACGGAATTGTGGAGCTCGTAAGCGATGGAGAATTGGCAATTGGAGTTCGCAACATCGTACTTGGGAAAAACATTCCGGGATATCCATTGTAGCTGTTTCGGTGATTCGATTATCGTAATATTTATAGACGTTCCTTTGGACAAATATTCGAACTCATCGCAGGCGCAAGTCCCCTCGCAGACGCAAGTCCCTCGCAGGCGCAAGTCCCCTCGCTGGCACAAGTCCCCTCGCTGGCACAAGTCCCCTCGCTGGCGCAAGTCTCCCGACTTGTGCCAATGATACAATTAGCTAGCCGAAACAAAAGTTATTTAAAATTTGGAATCCATGGACAATAAACAAGTTTATAAGTCAGTATTATAGAATGTATATTTGCAAGGCAATAAAATATTTATGATAATAAAATATAAATTACGATAAATAAGCATGTTTGTTAATTTAAAATATATAAAGGGAACGATGATATTGCTTGGTGCAATGTTTATTCAAGTGGTATATTGCCAAGTAAAATACTCGAGTAATTGGTTGTTTGGTTATGACACAATGAATTTACATACACAGTTTAACTTCAATGATGATAGCTTGAAAGTTTCAACATTTAAAAGTGTTATGTATATTGATGGTGTTACTGTGATTAGTAATTCGGTTGGAAAATTATTGTTTTATACTGACGGATGCCAAATATTTAACAGCAACCATCAATTAATTCTAAATGGTGACAATTTAACACCCATAAATTGGGGCTCTTTTTGCACAAATGGAATTGGAATACTTCTTGATCAGAGTGCTTTAGCAATTCCTATAGAAGGTAAACATGAACGATTTATTTTAATTTCGCCTAATTTAGATACAATCAACGTTAATGGCACAAGAAATGTAGGACGGTCTGCATTTTATTATCATATTATTGATTTCGATTCAATTCATCCAAATGGTATTGTAAGTTCAAAAACAAATATATTGTTAAACGGAATATTTGGCATAAATGGCATAACAATGTGCAAACACGGTAATGGATTGGATTGGTGGATTTTATTTCCACATTTAGATTCTAATTGTATTAGTGTCTTTAAGCTTGTATCAGATGAATTTAAGTTTTCTTCCAAAATATGTTTTGAATTACCTTATGCATTTAAATCAGGTTCTGGTTCGAGTAAATTTAGTTCGGATGGGAATTATTTTGCGATTTCTGACAATTACGAAGGAATTTCCTTGTTTAGATTTAACCGATGTAAAGGAACACTAAGTTTTCTTGAGAATATTAGATTTCCGGAAGATACTGTTTCCGGTTCCTATTGCGAAATATCACCTAATTCACAATTTTTATATGTGTTTAATAGATCCAGATGTTGGCAGATAGATCTTTTTGAATCAAATAGATCATCGAGTAAGACTGTTGTTGCTGAATGGGATAAAATGATTCCAAATACAAGATTTGGGGGTGCACAACTTGCATTAGATAATAGAATCTATGTTGCATGCCCAGGCACATCGAATTTTTATCATGTCATAAAAGATCCAAATACTAAGGGCACACTTTGTAATTTTGAGCAAAGGGCTATTAAATTACCCACATATAACTTTTACACGATTCCTAATTTCCCAAATTACAATTTGAAAGCAGAATCAGTACCATGTGAAATGACTAATGTTATTGAACAAACCACAATAAATTGCGATACGAGGTTAATTTCCTTAAAAGGGAATAAATATATTTTGGATTTAAGGGACATGCCTAAGGGAAAAAGAGAAATCGCGGTTTATGATGTTTCTGGAAGTCAATTGCAATTAAATAAAAATATTTACTATTCTGACTATGAATTGGATTTCTCGAATTACAAAAATGGCATCTACTTTATCGTTATCAAAAGTGATAAATTAGGTGTATGTAATTATAAAATAACAAAAATTGATTAAGGAAAGCTCTTCTGGAATAAGGTATTAAAATTCTAATTAACATGAATTGTAAATTCAACTTCTTTGATTCTGCTTTCAGATATTTTTTCAAAGTTAGTTCTCTTTGGAAAAAAGCGTCTTAATTGTCCAATTCGATTTTGAACCCTCGCTGGCGCAAGTCGCCCGACTTGTGCCAATGATATTAAATTCCATATTTCCATTATTTTTGACTAATGAGCAACAAATACAAATTCAATGAGCCTGAAGGGATTTATTTTGTAAGCTTCGCAACAGTTGGTTGGGTAGATGTTTTTACAAGAATTGAATACAAAGAGTTATTTATTGAAAGCCTGAGATATTGTCAGATAAATAAGGGAATGCAAATACATGTCTGGTGCTTGATGACCAACCATGTACATTTGATCTTTTCTTCAAAAGAGCCAGGAAAGCATTCCGATATACTGCGGGATCTTAAAAAGTTTACCGCAACTGCACTTATTAAAGGAATAGCTTCCAATCCTAGAGAAAGCAGAAAAGAATGGATGATGAACATTTTTGAGGAAGCAGGGAAGAAAAATTCAAACAATTCAAAATACCAATTCTGGCAACAAGACAATCATCCAATCGAGATTTATAGCCCAAAAGTTATATCTCAAAAGATATTATACGCGCATAATAATCCAGTAGTGGAAGGTATTGTTGATGAACCTGAACATTATTTATTCAGCAGTGCCAGGGATTATGCTGGCCGTAAAGGTATCATCGATATTGAATTTCTCGATCTTCCGGCTTCCTTGATTGGTTATAAAGATCTTGGTTGAATAGAATAAGCATTAGTAAATTTGCGGTGGCACAAGTCGGGAGACTTGCGCCAGCAGGGGCCAGCAGGGGATGCAATTCCATCTCACGTAAATTAATTTTCTTTGGACACTAAAAATATGAAAGATGGAATTTATCAGATCAGGATAAGCGCAGGAGATAAAACGATTCATTTGCAGAAGATTTTAATTATTAATTAATGTTATATCAATTTATGAAAATTATTACCTTTTTAGCAAGCATCATAGCAATCCTTCAATTGCCTGCACAGAAGCATGATTACAATGTATTGGTGGGGTATCGCAGCAATGATACGGTCTTTAATTCATACCAGGGTATTACCCGCTTTGATTTCAATACAGCGAGTTTAAATCCGAGAATAACATACGATAGTTTCAGGCGAATTGATTTTCATTGGACCATAAATAATATGTCGGATGTTGATGGGCAGTATCTTTTTAGTTACAATGGTTTCACTATTGAAGATTCTGCCAATCAGGTTATCAAAAATGGCAAGGGGGATTTTACAAGGCAAACAGAATTTGGCGATGTTGTTTACCAGTCAGGGTTAATATTGCCATTGGAAAAGCAAGATAACTATATGTTATTACATGAGTATAATTATATTCACCAAAATCTTGGATATGTATTTTCAGATGGTTTGCATTATTCAATCATTGATATGAGTAGTGTTGCAGGAAAAGCTGCAGTTGTTCAGAAAAACAAAATTGTTATTTCAGATACTCTAGATCCTGGAAGAACCATTGCAATCAGACACGCCAACGGCAGAGACTGGTGGATATTAAAAGGGAAACACGATATGTTATCATTCTATACTTTTCTTTTAACTAGAGATACCATTTATAAATATGGATTACAAGTAATTGGGGATCGGCAGTATATCCCTTTTGGTTGTGTAGCCGTATCTCAACAGGGTGATAAGATAGTATACATCAGCCAACACGAAGGACCATTAGGTGGACAAGGCGGTGTACTGGGATTATTTCTGCATTTTTTTGATTTTGACCGATGTACGGGTTTATTATCCAATCCGAAAAGTATAAAAATAGATGGCAGGATAATACTTTTATTTGGTGGTGCCTTTTCTCCAAATGGGAAATTCTTTTATGTATCGCGTGCGGAAACCATGTATCAGATAGATATGACCAGGCCGGATATCATATTGGACACGGTCGCCATTTATGATGGATTTTCCTATATATCACCTGGAAATGTAGAATATCATACCTGGTTTGGTTTTATCCAACCTTTGCCGGATGGAAGGATTTATGGAAGCACAAGCAATTCCGGACAGCAGTATGCGTTTTATATCAATAAGCCCAATGAAAAAGGAAGAGCCTGTGATGTCAGACAACACTCATTAAAGATTACAGCTTTTAGTGCAATACCAGATTTTCCAAATTATCGCCTTGGGCCAATAGATGGCAGTACATGCGACACTTTGAATATAAATAATAGTCCGATTTCAGAATTCAGGTATGATCAGGATTCCACAGCTTTTTTAAAAATCGAATTTACGAATCTAAGCTATTATGAGCCAACCGAATTTTGGTGGGATTGGGGCGACGCAACAACGCCCTATTATACCACAAATAAGGATACTTCCATATTGCATACTTTTGCTAAGGAAGGTGTATACCGTGTGTGCTTGCATGTTAAAAACAGCAACGGCGAACATACTACTTGTAAAGAACTAAAACTCGGAACAACAGGTACCAAAGATGTTGAAATGGCAGATCAAATCAGTATCTATCCGAATCCGGTAAGTCAGCAGTCTATGATCCATATTGGAAACTATTTACCAAAGCAGATGAGCTTTACGCTATTTAATGTATATGGTCACCCAGTATTATCAGAGCGATTATTTCATGGGTCTAATATATTGGATATGGGTGGGCTCAATGCGGGCATTTATCTAATTGAGATAAAAGAAAATGGATTAGTACTATGTACTAAGAAGCTGATAAAAATATAGTGTCCAGAAGTCTGGACTGTTCAATGCAAAATGAACGTTGATAATGGCTTGAGCGGGGAAGTTCGGTGGCACAAGTCGGATTTGTCCGCCTTTTGGCGGATTTGTCCGCCTATTGCGGATTTGTCCGCCTATTGGCGGAAGACTTGCGCCAGCAGGGGAGAAAAAGCATGGTGCGATGATACTGGGTATGGAATTGTTTTATTAATTGAAAAATTAGATCATTAGGATACGAGTTTTTAAAATATTATCATGAATTTAAATAATTATATACTTTCGGTAGTGTTTTTACTAATTTCACTCATTACATGTACAGGCCAAGAATTATGGATGCCGAAAAGGACTAGAAATGTTTCAATTGATGATTCTTTATATTATCGAAGCAAATTAATTAGATGTTTTTTAGAGTTACATAATAATGAGCAAGATTACACTTTGAATAATATTGCTGCAAATTATGCTCATGTATATGCTTCTCCGGATACTGTCTTTAAATACTTGAACTTAAGTATTGAGCATTATCCTCAGGAGGAGTGTTTGTTATTGTTTGACAGTTTGCAGAATAATAAATTTGTGAAATCTGCGCATGATTCATATTCTGAAATAGATAAACAGAGTTATGAGATGGTAAGAAGGAAGTGTGATAGTATTTTAAGTTTAATTAATAAGGACCTACAGTCAAAATTATTAACAATGAGTGTTAATGATCAGGAGATAAGGATCCGCCTCGACTCACTATATGGTTCTCGACAATTTTATAAGAGAAATATTAAGGCATTACAATTGTGGTCAATTCAAAACAAACGAGATTCTGTAAATCAGAGGGAGTTAGAACTAATTATTAATAAATTTGGCTATCCTGGTAAAACATTAGTTGGACATAGTCTTTGTAACGTAGGATTTGATATTATTCTCCATGCCCCGCAAGCTTACCAGGAAAAGTATCTTTCCCTCATTGAAGATGCGAGTAATAAAAACGAATTGGATAAACGATGTTATCCCTTTTTATTTGATCGAATATTAATGAATAAAGGCAAGAGACAGATTTATGGCACTCAGTTTAAATATAATAATGTCAGCATGAAATTAGAGCTATACCCAATTGAAGATGCTAAAAATGTGAATCAGAGAAGAAAAATATATCACCTACCACCTTTAAAAGAAGACATAAATTATTTCAATGAAATGGAAAAGAATTCCGGTAAATAAGATAGATTAGTTCCTTTCTATAGATAGACAATAAAATCAATGTCATTAAGGTTTAGCGATTCCGATGATGAATCGGTTAATTTTACTACTTTAATTTTTCAATCGTATCCGTCCAGTGAAGTACATCTAGTCCGCGCTGAGTGGGTGGCCTAGCTTTGCCGAAATATATCATAATGACAAAGCAGGAATTTGAATTAAGGCTGGAGCGGCTTGTCAAGCTTTCAGTCTCATTTCAAAGACTAACATCCACCCTAAGCGAGCGAAAAAAATTCTGCTGATACATATCATACATTCGTGTAACTTTGCGTTACAAAGTACTTTTAATACCGAAAGAATGAAACAACAGAATGAACCTCTAGAAACCTTAAAGGAGATCCGTACGCTCATGGAACGCTCGTCCCGCTTTCTATCGCTGAGCGGCCTCTCTGGTCTTATAGCAGGGCTCGCAGCCATTGCAGGGATTGCAGCAGCCTATCTTTACCTCGGACTGGGTTTGGGGGATCCCGGCTATTCTCATTTAATCAGAACAGAAAACGGCGAAACCAATGTGGAGGCCTATACTTTTCTGGCCTTGGATCTCCTCCTCGTATTGATGATTTCGCTTTTAGGTGCAGGCCTCATGACGATTAAAAAGCAAGACAGGAAGGACAGTCTGTTTGGGATGCTTCCGCAAAACGACTGGTTTATAATTTGTCCATTCCTCTTGGTATAGGAGGATTTTATTGCCTAACCCTGCTCTATCACGGTCACATGGCATGGATTGCTCCGGCGACATTAATTTTTTACGGACTCGCTCTTATCAATGCCAGCAAATACACACTCGATCATATTCGCTATTTAGGGCTCGTTCAAGTTCTTATTGGCTTGGTTGCCGGTTTCTTTTTGGATTACGGATTGCTGTTTTGGGCACTTGGATTTGGGATGGTACATATTGTTTACGGCATCATCATGTACTTTAAATACGAAAGGTGAAAAATTACATCGAAGATTTAAATAAAGCCTTTGAGAGCAGGGTACGGCTTGGTATCATGTCGATCCTGGCTGTCAACGATTCGGCAGATTTTACTTTTCTGAAAGAGCATTTGCAAATTTCCGACGGGAATCTGGCCAGCCATATCCAGGCGCTGGAAAAACTAAAATACATACTCGTGAAAAAACAGTTCGTGGGTAAAAAACCCAACACCTCGTATTCCATCACGAAACCGGGGAAGAAGGCATTCAACGAGCACCTGAATGCCCTCGAAAAACTGATCCGGAATGCCCTTTGAATTTTTTTATACTTTAACTTTGAAATACAAAGTACTTAAAAATACAAATAAAATGAGTAACAAGCATATTGAAAACAAGAACACAGCCATCGATGCGTTGGGTAAAAGCATGCGCGATGCAATGTCTGATCCTTCTCAACTGGAGACCTTATACAGAAAAAACAAATCTGCTTTCCGGTCGGCATTCTTCGCCGTTTATCCGGACTTCCGACATTTGCCGCTGGCGGAATTCTGGAAGGAGCGTCTTCGCGAGAACAGGGATGAAATTACATGGGGTCAAAAATCCGATCTCCTGTTTTTAATCGTTGTCTGTTTGGTAGCGGGCTTCATTGCAAAAATCCCGCATTTCATGGGTCTGATCGAAGATACGTTTTACCAGAGAAACTTTTCGTTTACCGTATTACCTTTTCTGACGGCCTTTTTTGTCTGGAAACAAAATTTATCGCGGATGCAAACCCTGGTGTTGTTCCTGATGCATGCGATCGCAGCCATCTACATCAATCTGCTTCCGGTGAATGGCCTCAGCGATACGTTGACATTGGCCTGTATGCACCTGCCCCTGGTGTTGTGGTCGGGTGTAGCATACGCTTATTGCGGAGGTACGTGGCGAGATCATTCTAAAAAACTGGATTTCTTAAAGTTCAATGGCGATCTTCTTGTCGTGTCTGCTATCCTTTTGGCTGCTGCAGGTTTATTTACGGCGGTGAGTTTTGGTTTGTTTGAACTGATCGGCATCAAGCTCGAATTTGTCTTTACAAAATTTATGGCTCCCTTTGGATTGCCTGCAATTCCCATCCTGGCCACTTTTCTCGTCTATACCAATCCTCAACTCGTCAAATGGATCTCGCCGATCGTGGCGAAGGTATTCACTCCACTGGCCTTGTTGCTGGTTGTCGTATATCTGCTCACCATGGTGTTTACAGGTAAAAATCCGTACGGCGACCGGGAGTTCCTGATTTTATTCAACGTATTGCTTTTGGGCGTGATGGCGCTCATCTTTTTTTCATTGTCGGTAGATCGCAATACTTCAGGCCATCTTTACTGGATCATGCTGTTGTTTGCGCTCGGCTGTGCAAGCATTGTCCTGAATGGTTTTGCATTATCTGCCATCCTGTTCCGGATTTCCGAATGGGGTTGGACACCCAACCGCACCGCTGTTCTCGGTAGCAATATTCTGATATTAACCAACCTGGTTTTGGTGGCGTACCAACTCATCCGCAGCCTGATGCAAAATCCGGATCCGGAAGCTGTGAAAAATAGCATTGGTGCTTTCCTTCCGGTGTATGTAATCTGGGCAGCGATTGTTGCTTTTATGTTTCCGGTTCTTTTTGATTTTCAATAAAGGAAATGTAGCTTAAAGCTATAAGCGAAAAGCTTAAAGCGAAAGGCTTTGCGAACTTGCAAACGTTAGTTTTGCAAGGGCCCCAATCTGATCATTTAAGATGCCGATGATAGGTACTTCAATTGGATAACGTCATATGAAGATCAGTATACGCTGCAAGATTGAAATGGTCTGACATCTAACGAAAACTTTGTATTGCTGATGATATGATTTAAATATAAAACATAACACATCAGACTTATAGATACAAACGATTGTTAGCACCCTTAAAAACAAATGTCCATATCCAATTAAAAAAACTTTAAGCTTTTCGCTTATAGCTTTAAGCTCTCTTCAAATCATACCGATCCAGATCCATCACTTTCGTCCAGGCTCCCACAAAATCATTTATAAATTTCTCCTGTGCATCTTCACAAGCATAGACCTCAGCCAGCGCCCGAAGTTCTGAATTGGAACCAAAGATGAGATCCACACGTGTTGCAGTCCATTTGAGATCCGCAGATTTGCGATCGCGTCCTTCGAAAAGATCCTGTTTGTCGGACATCGCTTTCCAGCTGGTGTTCAGATCGAGAAGATTTACAAAATAGTCATTCGTAAGCGCTTCCGGTCTGCTGGTAAATACGCCGTGTTTGGAACCATCAAAGTTTGTGTTTAAAACGCGCATGCCGCCGATCAATGCCGTCATTTCCGGAGCCGTCAGATTCATCAGCTGCGATTTGTCGATCAGCATTTCTTCTGCGCTTACCTGGTGTTTGGGTTTGAAATAATTTCTAAATCCGTCGGCAGCGGGTTCGAGCACTGCAAACGATTCTACATCGGTCTGTTCCTGGCTGGCATCATTTCTTCCGGGAGTAAAGGGCACCGTTACCGATTGACCTGCATTTGCTGCAGCTTTTTCAATACCGGCACATCCTGCAAGCACGATGAGGTCGGCCATCGACAACTGTTTGCCATCGTTGCGCGACTGATTGAAATCGCTGCGGATTTTTTCCAGGGCATTCAATACTTCGGCGAGTTGTTGCGGCTGATTGACTTCCCAATCTTTTTGTGGCGCCAGTCGCAAACGCGCACCATTGGCTCCGCCTCTTTTGTCGGACCCTCTGAAGGTCGATGCCGATGCCCAGGCGGTTTTCACCAACTGAGCTACGCTCAGTCCTGAGTTGAGAATGGTCGTTTTGAGCGATTGGATGTCCTGTGCATCGATCAATTTATAATTTACCGGAGGAATGGGATCCTGCCAGATCAAAACTTCCTGGGGTACTTCCGGACCGAGGTATCTGCTCACCGGACCCATATCGCGATGGGTGAGTTTGTACCAGGCACGTGCAAAGGCATCTGCGAACTGGTCGGGATTTTCAAAAAACCTCCTGGAGATTTTCTCGTAGGCGGGATCAAATCGCAAAGCCAGGTCTGTGGTCAGCATGATGGGCGTGTGTCTTTTATCGGGATCGTGTGCATCGGGCACCGTTCCTTCGCCCATGTTGTGTTTGGGTTTCCATTGATGCGCGCCGGCCGGACTTTTGCTGAGTTCCCACTCGTAGCCGAAGAGATTCCAGAAAAAGTTGTTGCTCCATTTGGTAGGGGTAGTGGTCCATGCGCCTTCCAGTCCGCTGGTGATGGTATCGGCGCCGCTTCCCGAGCCATAGCTGTTTTTCCAGCCGAGACCTTGTTCTTCGATGCTGGCTGCAGCGGGTTCCGGCCCCACGTATTTGGAAGGATCGGCTGCACCGTGTGTCTTGCCGAAGGTATGGCCACCTGCGATCAGAGCCACGGTTTCTTCGTCGTTCATGGCCATGCGACCGAAGGTTTCGCGGATGTCGCGGGCGGCGAGCAGCGGATCGGGATTGCCATTGGGTCCTTCCGGGTTGACGTAGATCAGTCCCATTTGTACAGCTGCTAATGGATTTTCGAGTTCGCGGTCGCCTGAATAGCGTTTGTCGTCCAGCCATTTGCTTTCAGAGCCCCAGTACACGTCTTCTTCGGGTTCCCACACATCTTCGCGGCCGCCTCCGAAACCAAAGGTTTTAAAGCCCATCGATTCGAGTGCGCAGTTTCCGGCGAGGATCATCAGGTCGGCCCAGGATATTTTTTTTCCGTATTTCTTTTTGACGGGCCAAAGCAACAGCCTGGCTTTATCGAGGTTGGCGTTGTCGGGCCAGCTGTTGAGCGGGGCAAATCGCTGCGTACCGCTGCCACCACCTCCGCGGCCATCGGAAATCCGATAAGTTCCGGCGCTGTGCCAGGCCATGCGGATGAAAAACGGACCGTAATGACCGTAGTCGGCGGGCCACCAGTCCTGCGATTGGGTCATGAGATCGAATATGTCTTTTTGATTTCCTGAAGATCGAGCGAATTGAATTCCCTTGCATAGTTAAAACCGGCATCCATCGGATTGGATAATTCCGAATGCTGTCGCAGGATGTTGAGTTTTAATTGATGGGGCCACCAGTTTTGGTTTCTCGGGCCGCTGCCTGCACTTTGATGCAGGGCCCCGCCGTGAAAGGGGCATTTGCTTTCTGTGTTGACCTGATAGGAGGGTCCTGATGTGGTATGGTTTTCCATTGTTTAGAAATTGATAAACTTAATTTATTAATGATGATTTTGAAATGAATGCACTTCCTTTTTCTTCGATAGAAAATTTTAAAAAACAGGTTTTCCGGCCGGATTGCATTCAACATTCATAACAAGGGGGTTTGTCAAAAGTTCAGAAAATCCGGGTGAATTCCCGATGATAAATATCAGTTTAGTAACTGATCAACATGCGAATAAAATCTTAAATTTATTAGATTATTTTTTTGACTCTACAGCAATTTCGGGATCCACTCTTATTTGACCAGGGTCACCGACCCTTTCACTTTCCTTTTTTGTCCGCAGGCTTCCCATTCTGCCACAAACACATAGGTTGCCGGCGGCATGGGCCGCGATTTAAAAAATCCGTCCCAGGACTGATTTTTTCCTTCAAACAACAACTCTCCCCAGCGATTGAAAATCTTGATATAAAAATCAGGATTGAATTCCCTGCCGGGAAACTCATCGTTGATCTGGTCGCCGTTGGGAGAGAAGACGTTGGGGAATGAACCCTTGGTAAAATCTTTCAAAAATTCAACTTCGGTACTGTGACTAAAAATGCCGCACGCATTGATCAAAGTATAACTATAGATCCCATTTTTCCTGATCATAATTTCACTTCCGGTTTCGCCTGTACTCCAGACACTTTTTGGATCACCCGATAATAATGTAACTATTTGTCCCTCACATTCAGTGATCATTTCTGGTAATGGGTTTGGTTTGTATTCAATATTAATTTGCATCTCATCTGAGAATTGCTGACAACCGTTGTCGAAATGGTAAGTATAAACCCCGGGCGAATCCAAAACAATTGTTTCCAGTTCACCTGTATTCCATTTTACCTGAGGAATATTTATACTAAACCGAAATGGCACATTCTCGCAGAAGCTGGTGTCTCGCAACACCTGTGGTGGTTCAACGCGGCTCACAAGCTCGACTACAACGGTGTCAAATAATTCCCCACAGGGAGTTGATATTTTTGCCCAAAAAATTCCGGATGAATTTACTATCAACTGCTTTCCAAAATGTCCATCGCTCCAGGTTGAATTTTGTGAAGCATGGATGGTGTCATTATTACCTTCACAAATTTTAATTGAATTTTCTAAAATAAGTTCAGGCTTCTTAAATAATTCTATGTGAATGCTATCAAGAATGGTTTCACATTGATATTCGAGTTTAGCCCAATAGGTACCGGGTTGAAAAACAGTCAAACTTGAACCAATATGTCCTGTACTCCATAGGGTTTGTGAATTAGGTGCATATAACGTTATTCCTGCAGGATTACATAGGAAGGTGTCTTTTCCTAAAAAATTTTCGTCAATAGGATTAGTATGACCTCTAATAAATAGCACTGTATTTTGTAATCCAAAATGTCCATATGTGTTAGGTAGCAGTTGAACATAGGATTCAGTATAGTTGCATTGTAGTCCCGGAACATCAGGATTCAGAATAGCACTTACCAAACTTTTAATCCCACTTGAAACGATGAGCCTCCCATGAGGATCTCTATTAATGGAGGCAACATAATAATGCGCAGGATATTGAAACAAAGTTCTTTTTACCCGCGAGCTCAGATCAAATTGATAAACTCCCGATACTACATAAAAACTTGTATAATAAACGAGTCTGTCACTTGGCGAAAATTCTATGCCGTAATCATGTGTGCCCTCATTGATAATGAATCTATTAGAAAGTTTCCCGCTCAGTGTGTCAAAATCCATGAGCCATACTCCATTGCCTGAAGCATTCAATCCGGCCGAATAGAGAATTTGAGTTTTCTTATTGTTGACTTTCATTTGACCAACTTGTGGTGAGAACTCTTGCCCAAAATAACTGATTACAGGATTACTCGTATGAATACCAAGTTCGTCCAGATAAAAACAGATGATGGTGTTTTCAAATAATTTTGAAGTTAAAATCCAAAATGCTTTTCCCTGATTTAGTGAAACGGAAGTCAGACGTTCTGAAAACTTACCTGGAATCAGGATGTTTTTTAAACCAGGAACGACCTTTCCTAAGCCTCCATTTTCACAAAGATCTACAATTGTGTATCGCAGGTTTCCTCGATATTGATCAGAGGTTTCATCTGCTGTCATAAATACATAGTACCGCATTGCATCCGATGGATCTTGAACAATCATGGGCCCTTGAGCGCTGGAACCACCATTGCAAACAAGACCATCACCATTGTCCATGATAACATGGTTTTTATTATAAATTCTATTTGCGGTTACATAAAACAAGAGGTTGCCAGAACTGTCGGTAAGTGTTGCATTGCTTTCATGATTGGCAAGGTTAGGATTGTATAAGGGAGTAGGAGGTTCTGTGCTAAAATCAAGTCCGGCTTGCCTCCCAAAATACCAAATTGAAGATTGGATTTGAGAGCAGCTATTTGAGAGATACCCCAATACGAATATACAAATTGCTAAATTTCTCGAAAGGGTAAACACAATCCGATTAAGCATGACTCTTAAAATTAAGTCGGATTTTGGAGAAATGAATTAAATAGTCAACTATTTTGCCAAATCATTTTTGATGGTTTGTGAAGCATCTGTATTTTCCTATGCTTTTAGTTAGGATGCATTATTTTTTAGACAATGGTGTAAATAACTATTCCACAATATCTTTGCCCCGGACTTTTCTTAAAGCAACATGAACACCCCCCTCCAATTCTGGGTCTATTTTTCCCTGTTTATCCTGGTCATGCTGGCCATAGACCTGGGTATTTTTCACCTGGAAGGCCCATGCGGTGAGCTTTAAGGAATCGCTGCTGTGGACCTTTGTCTGGCTGATCCTGGCCATGTTGTTTAATACCATTGTGTACTTCTGGAAGGGCCCGGAAAAATCCTTTGAGTTTCTCACCGGATACATCATCGAACTGTCGCTCAGCGTCGATAACCTGTTTCTCTTCATCCTGATATTCAAGTACTTTCACGTACCTGTCGAATACCAGCACCGGGTGCTGTTCTGGGGTATTTTGGGGGCACTGGTCATGCGGGTTATTTTTATTTTTGCCGGCATCGCCCTGATCACCAAATTCCACTGGATCATCTATGTATTCGGCGGCTTTATCATTTTTACGGGCATCCGCATGCTGTTCCAAAGCGATCAGGAAGTGCATCCCGAACGGAATGTGGTCATCCAATGGATCAAAAAACTATTTCCGGTCACCAAAGGTTTCTACAAGGATAAATTCTTCATCAAAAGGCAGGGCATCCTCATGGCCACACCCCTGTTTATCGTCCTGGTCTTTGTGGAGATGACCGATCTCATTTTTGCGGTCGATTCCATTCCGGCTATTCTGGCCATCACCACCGACTCGTTTATCGTGTTTACTTCCAACGTCTTTGCCATCCTCGGGCTGCGCTCGCTGTATTTTTCGCTGGCTGGCATGATGGGCCTGTTCAGGTATCTGCACATGGGTCTGGCGGCTATACTTATCTTTATCGGATTGAAAATGGTGCTGGCGGATGTTTATAAACTGCCCATCGAAATTGCGCTGATGGTGGTGTTGGGGATATTGGCAACGAGTATAATAGCGTCGTTGATGGTGGGGAGGACTCAAAAAGGCTTAAGGCCTAAGGCTTAAGGCTTAAGGCAGAACGCTTAAGGCCTAAGGCAAAAGGCTTAAGGCAGAAGGCTTAAGGCAAAAGGCTTAAGGCAGAAGGCTTAAGGCAGAAGGGGAAAAGGGGAAAAGATTTAAAGAGTAAATGCAAGTAAGTAGAGAATACATAATAGCCTAAAAGTCGAAAAGTCAAAAAGTCTAAAAGTCGAAATGTCTAAATAATGATGAAATTGAACAAGGTTTTTTTGATTGGAGCTATATTATTGTTTGGTATCCAGGTTTTCGGGCAGCTTTCAGAACAACATTATAAAGTATATCAGGCCAGAACCGGAAGGGAAGTGAGTTTACAGGAACTCGCTGCAGATATGAAGAATTACGATGTGCTATTGTTTGGGGAGGAACACAATGATTCCGTGGCGCATCATCTGGAGCACAGGATACTGGAACTGCTTTTCCAGGAATACAAAAACAATCTGGCACTTTCACTGGAAATGTTTGAAAGGGATGTGCAGCTGGTGATGAACGAATATCTGAGCGGAAGTATTCGCGAAAAAATTTTACAAAAGATGCGCGCGCCTGGAAAAACTACAAGGATTACAAACCCATGGTCGAATTTGCCAAAGCCCATAAACTCGATGTGGTTTGTGCCAACGCGCCGGGTCGTTATACTAACCTTGCAGGAAGAAAAGGCCAAAAAGCATTAATGGATTTGCCCAAGGAATCAAAAAAGTATTTCGCTCCTTTGCCCTATGATACCGCTTCCGGAAAATATTACGAAAAATTGATGAACCTGACTTCACACGGCCCGGCTCCCGCTCCCGATTCTACAAAGAAAGATTCAAGTCAGAAAATTGTACCGCCCGCGATGAATATGGGTGGATTTAGTTTGATTATGGGGCAGTCGCTGTGGGATGCGACCATGGCCTACTCCATATCCCAATACCTTAAGAAAAACAAGAGCAAAAAAGTGATGCATGTCAATGGGCGTTTCCACAGCGATGAAAGATTTGCAGTGGTCACGCAACTCAACAAATACAATCCGAAATTGAAATCCCTCGTCATCTCCACCGGTCCCGACGATTCTTTTCCGAATGTGGATTGGAGTCAGTTTAAACATTTGGGAGACTATGTCATCATTACGGATCCGGAAGTGCCGAGAACGTATGGGGAATAGTTGGCAGTTGGCAGTTGGCAGTTTGCAGTTGGCAGTTAGCAGTTGGCAGTTTGCAGTTAGCAGTTGGCAGTTAGCAGTTGGCAGTTGGCAGTTAGCAGTTAGCAGTTGGCAGTTAGCAGTTGGCAGTTAGCAGTTGGCAGTTAGCAGTTGGCAGTTAGCAGTTGGCAGTTAGCAGTTGGCAGTTGTTGGTTGTTAGAAGTTAGTTGTTAGTTGATAGTTGTTAGTAATTGGTTATTATTAGTAATTAGTTATTAGTTATTAAGGTTTTTCCTGATTCTTGACACAAAGTCACCAAAACTCATGGGAGTACCGGGAATTTTGCTGACAAGATGAGCAGCACTGATCATTAATAAGTTAAATTGAAAAAGGCCGGGTTAATTCTTTTTTGATACGGGCCTTAGTCTGGAGTAGTTCATTACTGACATCAAGCAGCGAAATGGTCCTGAGTGGACTCATTATATATGGAATCGATTCTATAATTTTGGTTATGCAACAAAAGTCATTGTGCTTTTATTATTTGATCTTGATCGTAACAGCGCTGTATATTACCCCATGCCGTAGCCAGAATTGTCCCAACATGTCAACTCTTTGCTTTGAAGTGCCACTTACCTGTGGGGCCAATAACCTTGACAATTCTACTTGCTCTTTTGTATATCCATATCAATATTCGGGGGATCGATGCAATGAGCATTGTTCAAATTCCTCTGGTAATCAGGTGCATTATGCATTTGTTACCAATGGAAGCCCATTCACAATAATAATCAACTATGCAAATTGTATCAATATAGGCTATGCAGACAAGTTGGGTATAGATTTCGGAATAAGTACCGAATGCTGTGGCGGTACTACGGTATCCTGTCACAAATTAAGACCACCCACATATCAAACGAGTTTTACTGTTACCGGAGCAGTCCCTTGTAAGATTTATTGGATTGACATCTCCTGGATACTATGGTTCAATTTGCGATTATACTATAAATGTTACGGGTGGTCAAGCTCCGGTTCCATTGGTATTGAAAAATATAAATAACGATCCGGATAATATCGTTGATGTACCACAAGGAGCCTGTGCATTTAAATTTACCGTAGAACCCCGGGACGAACCTTGTGAAGGTTATTATGAATGGACATTTAAGGGAAGCCCATTAAACGATCACGACCGGGAAGTCAGACTTGATTTTCCATTGGAAGGGGATTTTGAATTGTGTGTTAAAGGCTATGTAGGAATTCCCGGATTTCATTGCGGAGAATCCGATGAGACCTGCACGACGATTCGCGTAACCCGGGATCAAGTCTATGGCCCGCCCCGTATTTTATGTAATGAATCGGCGGGATATAGATGGCACCAACAAAAAATAAACACCAGTGGGATATACCAACAGGTATTCTATGATCTCTGCCATGTATACGACAGTATCGTTGAGTTTATAATATTACCGAAACCTGAATCAGGCATCATCAACTATGTTTCCTGTTCTAAAAGTGAACCTTATTTGGATCCCATCCAAAAATTATATTATCGCCAGTGCACCCATAATAAAAAAATAATTATTCCTAAGTCAACCGAAGATTATGCATGCGACAGCAGTTATATACTCAATGTCGCTTTCATTGAACTGGAAAATACCTTTCATTTGAAATGCAAAAATGGCAATGTCTACATGACTGCAGATGTGGTGAATTATACAGACACCTGCGGAGTAGATATTCAGATGAATTTTAGTTATGCCTGGTTTGAAAAAATAAATAATGGCCTTGAATTTATCGGCAACGGGAGTGAATTGAAAATTTTGAAAAAAGGAAATTATCAATTGCATGTGTTGACACAATACCAATTGGGTACAGAATTTGGTTCCTGTACTCGTACATTTGATGAAGACATCGATGAAGATACTTATTTGACGAATCCTACAACCGGCTCACTCATTGGCAAAGCACAAGTGTGTAAAGCAGACATAGAATGTTATTCAGTCTTGGATTTGGTCAAAAATCCCTATGCATTTACATGGAGTGTAAATGAAGGAACCATCATTACACCCATGCCGGATACCTCCAAAAATGTTTGCGTGCAATGGGATAAAAACAGCACGGCCACCCATGGCCGTATTTGTGCAACCTATTCTGATTCCTGCTTCAGCAATATACAAGCCTGCCTGGATGTTGAATTTGGAAAATCCCAAAAAAATGTAGCGGGCCCGGATCAGCAATGGGGTGGAGTATTGGGTGCTAAAATGAATGCCCAAGGAAAAAAGGGGCTCTGGACCTATGAAGGCGGACCCGGCAATGCTTATTTTACAGATCCCACAGATCCAAAAACAAGAGTCAAGGTATCGCGTTTTGGGAGCTACACATTCAAATGGACAACCAACGAAGGAGATTGTGAGGTTTACGGATTTATGACCATCAATTTTTATATTGAGTTTCCGCAACACGAAGGAGAATATTACAAACCGTTTTACAATCTCGAAAATAAAGAACATCCCCTTAAAAACATCAAGGTCAATTACCTGAACAAACAGCTCATATTTTCCGTAGAACTTCCCAAGGGATCGAATTTCAGTTACGCTGTTTTTAACATGCAAGGACAGCTTATGGAGGAAGGCGATATCGTCAATGCGGAAAATAAAATTACAGAGCATTTGAGCTCCGGTTTAAGCCCTGGGATTTACTTTATTGTGATTGGGAATGGATCGTTGACTGCAGTGGAGAAGATATGGGTTCATGAATAAACGATAATGAAATTGTCCTTAGGTCAACCATGAAGTATACTCGTTTTGTATTTTATAATTCTTCTGCAAAGCTCATTCATCACGGTAATCTATTGCGGAGTAATCTGGAATAGCACTTTAACCATATGTCAGATTTAAGTGAAGTACAAAATGCAGCGGAAAATGTAAACGATGTGAGGCTACAAATTGGTGCGTTAACCAAGGCAAACAATGTAAATGCGATTGGTCAGCACCACCACCCCAGAGTATTATTGATGGTCATCTAGATTTTTTCGAATGAACACGGTTGTGATACAAGTATTGATTTTTATTTATAATACAATGATACCGGGAGGTATGCCTCCACCTCCTGGTACTTTTTCCTTAAATGACTCACTTTTTATTGATAAAACGCTTGTAAGTATTGAGGATTATTCAGAGTTTCTCTATAGTATTAAAGCATTTAATTTCAAAGAGATAGATATAAATAAATGTTTCCCCGATTCTAATATTTATTATAAAGGAACTAGATATTTAGAGACTAAGGACTATAAAAGGGTATGGCCCATTTTGAATTTAACCGAGAATCAGATGCAAGCGTATTGTAAATGGCGAAGTTGGGCTGTTACATATTGGAAAAATAATCCTTCGGCACGATCTTGTTCACATCCTTACTGGGAGGCGTTGGATACGCTCGATTCTGGTCATCAATTAGTAGTAGAATACTCCTTACCAGATAGTTTATTGCTATCTTCAATTAAATTAGTAAATAAAAATTTTATACCAGAAAGAGGGCAAGATATTAATTCGAAAACCAGAAAAAGATCATAAATAAGTTTAAGTCTGAAGCAGTTTATGGATTTCGTTGCATTGCAAAATATAAGCCAGTTATTAATTATTAATTATCCCAATCGCTGCATTAGAATTGAAAATATACTATATGCATAATGGTTAAGGCATAATGATCATACCTTACGCCTTCAGCCTTACGCCTTCAGCCTTAGGCCTTCAGCCTTAGACCTTCAGCCTTAGAATTCAGCCTTTAAGCGAAGAACCTGGATTCCATTGCATGAATTGGGATTATTAGTTATTAGATATTAGTCAGAAAGATGTTATCTTTATGGTAACTAATCGCATCCAGAATCCTTAAATGGATGCCAACCGAGTCGGGAGACCGCGGTGGCAAATTGATGTGGACACGGAATGTCAAAATAAAGTGCATGTCCCCGAATCATTTTTCTTGATGCCTTGAATTGATTTATTCATTTAAATCTATACGTATGGGCAAAATTTCAGTTGAGCGCGTCCTTCCACTTTTAATAGGTCAACCTGCTCCGGGGGTATTGGGGCTGTTGAGAAAAATAATTGTATTGCAATACAAAATGGATCATCCCGAAGAACAAAGTTTTTATTTTCAAATGGCTCTGAAATCGCATGAAGGCTATTTAAGGGAAATGAAAATCCGGTATTCCCAAATTTCGGATGACGTGAATACCCGAGATACCGATGACTTGATAAAGTCTATAACCGAACTTGAGGCCGACATCCAAAAACTTTTGAACAGAGAATTTTTATCGTTTTGCACCAGGGCAGGCATTGGATGGAAGCGGAGCGAGCTCAACTATCAAAAAGAGTTGTTGCGCATGAAAACGCAATTTGGGGTGCTTAAACCCCTGGATGAAATTTTAGAAGACGAAAAATATTTAATGAAAATATTTGCTGTTTGATCGGTTACGGTTTTACTTTTGATAAAGTGGTCATGATAAAATTTTGGACAATGCAATTTATAACCCGTAATCATTTTGTTATGATATATGCGTCATGCATTTCAGATCCGTCAATTCACTTCTTGAACCCGTAAATATTTCGCATCTATGAATGTCACAGCTAAGGATATTCTTTCGATTCCAGCATTTAAAATGGTGTTCGAACTGAAAAAATTTGAACACCGCCTTGCGCATTTTGTGGAATGGACCAATAAAGGTGGGCAATTATCAGCTTCACACGTCATCAAGCTCTTACTTCAGGAGTATCTGAAATACAGAGGGATTAGCATGGGGCGCCGGACAGTATGTTATGATTTCGCCTGGGCAGTCCTGGAAATATCTCCGGAACTTTGGAGCAACGATGAAAAACAATCTGGATTTTGCATCATGGGTGATCACTTGACTGATTATTTTCCGGATTATATAGAATCTCCTGATGATGATGTTGCGATTCTGAATGTTGGGGAGTATGTATCCGGGGCATTCAATATTTTAGATGAGGATATAGATCAAGATGATTTGAGAGCAGCATTCAGCTATGCTATGTATGTTTTTATGAATAGCCAGGATTGGGATGATTTGGACAGTATTGAAGTATGTTTGGAAGAAAACGATGCGTAATAAGTAAAATGCAAGTTGCCATGTATAAGTATGATTACATTTTTTTATATCAACTATTTGTAATATGGGAAAATGGATGTTCTTAGACAACCGATCATGGGAATGCAACTGGTTAAATCCGAATTACTGGCATCGTGTTTATTGCACATACCGCATTCATCTACTTATATTCCAAACCTAAATGGATTCAACGTAGTTGAATTGGAAAAGAACATTGAAATTCTGACCGATTGGGCGACCGATATGATTTTTAATGTGGACGGAATTGAAAAATTAATAAGCCCTTTTAGCAGACTTTATTGTGATGTTGAACGACTGCAGGATGATGATGAACCGATGTTTAAAATCGGAAGGGGGTATTATTATACCCATGGATTTGATGGCAAGGTATTGCGGGAATTAGTTGAATCTGACAAACTCAAAATTTATCGGGATTATTATTTGGAACATCATTTAAAATTAAAACGGGAAGTAGATAAACGGTTAAGTATCTTTGGTTCTTGTATAATTTTCGATTGTCATTCATTCAATGACCCACCTGTTGGATCGATATTGGAACATCCCTTATCGCCCGATATTTGTATTGGAACGGATACTTATCATTCACCCAATTATTTAATAGAATATACCGTTAATTATTTTAAAAATCTGGGATATTCGATCGAGCTTAATAATCCCTATTGTGGATGCATCATTCCGATGGAATACTATTTAAGAAAAGCCAACGTCAAGGGAATTATGATTGAAATAAATAAACGATTGTATATGAATAAAAATAAACTTCTAAGTTCTGAAGTAAACAAGCTTCGGTCGATAATGATCGATTATTTTGAAAACATGTAATACAGGAGGCGTCAAGAATTGATATCTACGAGTTTTCTTTTTTGAATAAATATTTAGGAAAACTAAGTTCATGAAGTAAGACCTTGTCGTTCTTATTTTATGATCATTTTAACCGGTAAGGGGATTATATTTGTATCGCAAAAAGAATATCAGCATGAGAAATCTTCAAGTCATTATGCGTAAAACTTCTAAAATTTCCTTTATTTGTATTGCCTGTTTTTTAATAGCCATATCCTGCAAGACCGAGGTGAATTCAACGGAAGAGAAAGAAGCCAGGCTTTCACCCATGGAATTGATAGCGGCTGCTCATGAGCTGGACAGTTTGTTTCTGGTGGCCTTCAATAAGGGGGATCTGGATGCCATCATGGCTTTGTATTGGAATGATCCCGGCACCAGTGCTTATCCTCCGGCAGCCATGCAACTCAGGGGATTTGATGCAGTAAAACATTCTTATCGCAAGTATTTTGAAGGAAATCCCGGCGCGAAGCTGGAATATGTAAGTACCAACAATGTTCCCTTCTCTGATGTGGTTTTGGGTCATGGGATTTTCCGGTACACCATGACCGGCCCCGATGGAAATCCCATCAGTTTTGATGGAAGGTACACGGAAATTAAAGCCTTGAAAAATGGCAAGATGGTGATCCTTCACGATCATACTTCATTGCCCATGCCAACGGAAGAAGGGGATTCGAGCCAGCAAAAGAAAACTGAGCCCATTCAGTAAATTAGATAGTGCAGGAACTATTGAAATACAAAAAAAATAGCCGGCTTGTCTGCTGTCATTGAAACCGAAAATCTCATTCTGGTATCAGGCGATCAGAAAATTCTGGAAGCTGCTATACAGGGAAGTACTATCAGATTGAATGAAGATACAAACCTTCAATTTAAGAATTGCAATTTTGCATTCGGACCGTCTCCATTTCAATGGGCATTGGATAAATTGCGTGAAAATCCGGATCATGTACACTGGCTCACGTATTTTGTTTGGCATCGCGAAGCCGGAAAAATAATCGGTTCGGGTGGATATAAAGGTATGCCCGACTCCAATGGATGTGTAGAAATTGGTTATGAGATTTTTCCTGAATATCAGAACCGCGGATTTGCAACTGAATTTGCGGAAGGACTTGTAGCCAATGCATTTACCAATCCAAAGGTGAACACAATCGTTGCGCATACCCTGTCAGAAGAAAATGCTTCTACCAGAATCCTTAAGAAAATCGGATTCAATAAATTAGGTGAAATCCACGATCCCGATGACGGATTGATTTGGAGATGGGAATTGGGAAAAGGCCTAAGGCGGAAAGCGGAAAGCCTCCATCCCGATAAAATTGCATAATATTTTAGTAAAGAAATAATTCTTTTTATTTTATCGGGCCTAAAAGCCTAAAAGCCTACATGCCTACATGCCTAAATGCCTCCACGCCTCCATGCCTCCACGCCTACATGCCTACACGCCTCCACGCCTCCACGCCTCCATGCCTGAATTTCGAAAAAAAAAATGTTTCTTTGATGTCCAAATTCAATATGAAATTCAGAATAAATACGACCAGAGTGATTGCCCGGGTGAAAAGAGTCCTGCTTGTATGTTCATGTCTTTGTACTTCACTGTGCGCTCAGGTTGATGGTAAGCAGTGCATGGTGGTTTCATCAAACATCCTGGCCTCGCAAATTGGCGTCGACATATTGAAAAAGGGAGGCAATGCCATCGATGCCAGCGTGGCTACCGCTTTTGCTTTGGCTGTAACGCATCCGGAAGCCGGAAATATTGGTGGTGGCGGCTTTTTGGTTTTTATGAATGATAAAGGCGATGTCTCGACCATCGACTTTCGCGAAAAGGCGCCACTGGCCGCGCATTCGAGGATGTTTATCGATCGCGATGGAAAAGTGATGGAGGATGAACTGCACAAAAGCGTAAGAGCGATAGGAGTGCCTGGTACGGTAGCAGGGCTTTATCTGGCCCATTCCAAATATGGGAAATTACCCTGGAAGGAACTGGTACAACCTGCAGTGAATCTGGCAAAGAATGGTTTTGTGATGAGCTGGGGATTGTACAAAGCGGCTGTGAAAATTGTAAAGCAGCGGTCAGCAGTTCCGCTTATGAGAAACTATTTCAAAAATGGAAAAGACGAAATTACCAAACCGGGTGATATTTGGAAACAGCCTGCCTTGGCGAAAACGCTGGAACATATTCGCGATAAAGGTCATGATGGATTTTACAGCGGACCCGTTGCAGAAGAAATCGCGAAGTTTATGGAGTGGAATGGCGGACTCATCACAGTCAAAGATCTTCAGAAATATTCAGCGATTGAGCGACCCGCCATTCATGGCAGCTATCGCGGATATGATGTTTATTCCATGCCGCCTCCCAGTTCGGGTGGTGTAGGACTTGTCGGGATGCTCCATATGGCGGAGATTCTACGCATCGATACCATCGCTTTCAATTCGGCATCATACATACATTTGTTAGCCGAGATCATGCGTCGCTCGTATGCGGACCGGGCAGCGTATTTGGGGGATCCCGATTTTAATCCGGATATGCCGGTTGAAAAATTGATTTCCAAATCCCATGCGAAGTCCCGCATTCAAAATATAGATTTGGATAAAGCCTCGGTCAGCGATTCTGCGAAATTTGATCAATTCGATGGTGGAGATAACACCACGCATTTTTCAGTCGTGGATAAAGATGGCAACGCAGTTTCACTGACTTATACCTTGGAATATTCCTACGGATCCGGAATGGGATCAGAAAAATTGGGGTTCATTTTCAATAACGAAATGGGTGATTTCAATCCGGAACCCGGTGTCACAAAAACCACAGGGCAGATTGGAACAAGGGCCAATCTCATTGCTCCTGAAAAAAGGATGCTGTCGAGCATGACTCCAACGATCGTTGCAAAAGATGGTAAGCCCTATCTGATCATCGGATCGCCCGGAGGAAGAACGATCATCAATACGGTTTTTCAATCCATCATAGGCGTCATTGATTATAAAATGAGCATGGGTCAAGCGATCGAGTCATTAAAAATTCATCATCAGTGGCTGCCCGATATCCTGGTCTACGAAAAACATTTGATGTCGCCCGACACCAAAGCCATTCTCGAAAGTAAAGGTCATCGTTTGCGTGCAGTGGACAATCTGGGTTCGTTGATGGGAATTTTATACGATCCGGTATTTCAGTTGTACACCGGTGCATCGGATTCTTCGAGTCCGGATGGGGGAGCGGTGGGGTATTGAAGAGGGAATAGAGATTGGAGAGCAAAGCTTAAAGCTTAAAGCTCAAAGCTCAAAGCTCAAAGCTTAAAGCTTAAAGCAAAAGGCTTAAAACTATCCATTACTAACAAATGTAAGTTAAAAACCAACAACTACCAACCAACAACCAACAACCAACAACTTTCATCTAACAACCAACAACTACCAACCAACAACCAACAACCAACAACCAACAACCAACAACTTTCATCTAACAACCAACAACTACCAACTAACAACCAACATCTAACAACTACTCCCCGTTTACTCAAACATTATTTTCGCGTAAGCGGTATTTCCTCTTTCGTCTCTTAAAAGTAAATAATACAAACCTGGTGAAAAATGCTGGCGTTCAATTCTCAATAATTTTTCTTTCCATGAATACAATTGTATAAACCGGCCTTCAGGAGAGAACAGTGAACCTGTGAGCTTCTTATACTGCCAGTCATCCGGAATAAAAATATCTGTATAATTACTTGCGGGATTGGGTACCGAAACGAATACCCGGTGAGCAATTGCATTTGATTCTTTGTTGCCCGTTAGTTGTTTTAGACGAAGCAAGGCTACATTCGTTAAAACGGGATCGTTGTAATCAAAATAGATACCGGCTGTATTTTGAATTAACGATCCGGCGTGTAAGCCGGGTTTTGGTTTGATGCTGTAAAGGATATATCCATGTGAATTTTGTTCGCTGAGATTGCTGTCCGGAAGATGGATGTCGTTGAAAAAGAACTCCAGTTTACCGCTTGCATCCAATTTGTAGGTATAGGCATGGCTGGCATCCATGGGAAGAAATGAAGACCAGTCTAAAGAAAAATCGAGTTTGTCTTCAATGCGGATGTTGAATGCGGTATCTGTACCGGTGTTCTGAAAACGAATGAGATATTGCAAGGAGGTGTCCGTGGAAAAGAAATAATCTGATGAGGAACCGGCGACAAATGCGGTTTTGTCGTTCGGATCAAACGAACCTATATTTTCATCGCAAACCCGGATGCTGTCCCGGATGGGAAGAAACAGATTGCATTCTTGCGGATTGTCGAGCCAGTACCGGATGCAGTGTTCTTCGCCAAGGCTGGCATTGCAGGATATTTTAAATTGAAAATGTATGGTGAATGATTTGCCAGGTTTAATTTCCGGAAGATTAAAAACCCATTCATTTCCCGTAACAGATGTTGGATTATGGGTAGCTTGAATGTTTTCAAAATATTGATCGAGTAGAACCGTAACGCTCGCATTTTGAGCAGCTATCGAACCTTCATTGCGAATCTTTAGGGTAGCCCAATTGTTGTCAAAACATCTGCGCAAACGCCCCATCACCAAACTTGAAAACAGATCGGCGCATTGTTCTAAGGGTTGTACCATCAAGTCGCGATAGTCATTCGTTTGATTAGGCTGTATATTTATTTGCTGGGGAAAATTGCAGGGCGACCAAATTAGAGAGGGACTTTGGAGTTGCATGTCGTACGTGCCAGCCGTGACATATGATTTGAATTCTCCTAATGGATTCACGGGAATAAGGATAGACCGGTTATTTCCTTTGAGGGCAAGTTGAAAATTGCCGGATTTGTTTTCAAAGCTATCCCTGATGCAATTTTGAATATCATCTGTCAGGATGTTCCCTGAAATGAGGCTGTTGGCTTCATCAAATTTTCCTGTATATTTATACAAGGGAGAATGATTAACCCATCCATACAAGGTGTCGTTGTCGCCTCGATGTAACTTAATTCTACTGCTGTTGGTCCATTGAATTCCACTCAGATTGATGTAGCGAATTTCATTGGTAAGAATATTTGTAACTTTTACACTTGAAGTGTTTCCACCGGATTGCGTATAGATATTTTCAAATTCGTCAATATATAGGACATTTTCATTATCAGCCGGTAGAAATTTTTGCGTTGTGGCTCCGAAATCTGTTGAGTACATCTGGTGGTAATCAAAATTTTCATCGCGGGCATACCACCAAAATACATTGTTTTGGGTAAGTGTAATGCCATAGATATCATCAATTCCTTTAGCCAAAAACTTATTCCATGATAGTCCATAATCTAAGGAATAGTACATCGTATCAGGATATTGAGACGTGCATAAAATATTTTGTCTGGACAAAAACAGATCGAAGCCTCTGGGAAATTCCACGAGATCTCCTACGATCATCCAGTTGTCACCTTTGTCGTAGGAAATGTAAGACTTATCGTAGGCAATTTGAATGAGGTGTCCCTGAACATTTTTAAAGAGTTTAATACTTGATCCGCCCGGATAGGGTTTTGAGTACGTTGTTTCGAATAAGTCATGACTAAAATACAGGCTGTCTGGAGTTGCATACATCATTGTGCCGTCTTCCCATAAATACAATTCATAGTTTCGGTTTAGGTTTATTTTTTGCCATTGTTGTCCTCCGTCTGAGGAAAACTGATAATTGTAAACATTGTTACTCAAGATATTTCTTTGACCTACCTGTTGGACAGAAGAAATTTGTGGCTCTACCAGCGGCAACTCAATTGAATAAATTTCAGACATGGCATTCAGATAAGTTGAAAGTCCATCGTTGTCAAATAATATAGCATCATCATATGACTTAGATAACCTTGTTCGATAATCTATATTTATATAACCAACGATTTTATAATTAAGATCATTAGTCCAAGTTATACCCCCATCATTAGAGCGATATACAACAGAAGATCCAAATCCAAGTAAAGTATTGTCTTTTAAAGCAATTATTTTATCAATATAAATTCCAGAGGCTAAAGTTCTTTTAGTCCAGGTATTACCAAAATCATTTGAAACAAACAATTCACCATCATAGTCAAATAAAGTATTGGAGGTTTGGTGGTAAAAAAGATTTCTACAACATCGGGAATTGGATATTTTTTGAAGATTAGAACCATCGTCATTGAATTTATAGATTTCACCAGAAGCACCTAATGTTCTTCGAACAAAATTTTGGTTATTGCCCAGACAGAGAAACTCAACGCTGTGGGTCCACCAGCTCTGACGGTTTGAAGTGCCGGTTGCCATGTTGAAAACATAAAAATAGTTTTTGCTTCCGTAATAAATGCTGCGGCCATCCGGAGAAAAATTAAAATCTTCAATTTCATCCAGGGAGCTGGTAATCTTGGTCCACATCTTAGCGACGGGCTCCCATCTGTAAAGTTCTTTTGTATGGCATAAAAACACCTCACCGATTGGAGATTCTTTGAGTATTGTATAAGTACCAGCAAAACCAGCTGGAAGGCCCATTTCTATGCGACTCCATGACTTGCCTCTGTCCGTTGAAAAAAACATTTTGCCTGTCGCAGTAAAGCAATAGATTTCGCCTTTATCCCGAGTTATTACTGAAGTTTCAATGGAGGCACCAACCGGCCCGGAAAATTTTTCCCAACTTTGTGCATAAATGATTTGAATACATGTCGTTTCTATGAGTACAAAAACGAACAGTGTTATAATCTTTCTCATGTTTAAAAATAATTGAGATGTGATACAAAATGCATTTTCCAATGCAGACAGATTTGCATAGGGCAAATGCGCTGGCTACCAAAGATAACTTTCTTTTTACTCAAATCGAAGTATTACTTGAGTTTTTATTGTAAACTTTAACATTTGAAGGAGCAGGGACTAATGGATGCCCGAAAGTTGATTTCATTAATTTCAACGCACTCAAACTGTCTTGCACTCCAATCGGTAACCTATACCATGAATGGAAGTAATGCTGAGACTTGAGTCTATCGACAATTTTTTGCGCAACCTCGACACAAAAACATCCAGGCTCCTTCCCACTAAAATACCTTCGTCTGCCCACACTTCCTGCAGAATGAGATCTCTTTCCAGTAGTTGATTTGGGTTTGTGGCCAGCAACTTTAACAATTTTGTTTCTCTGAATGTAAGCGTTTGCCGTTGATCGCCGCAAATCAGGATTTGGTTTTCGACATCCAGTTTGGAATGTCCGAAGGTGAGTCCATCCGGTTCGGTCGGTTTCTCTTGCGTTTCACGAATGGGTTTGTGTTTTTTGTAAAACCATAAACTTACCAAACCCATTAATACAAAGAGGACCCACGCCAGTTTCATTGGACCGGCACTTGAAGACTTGCGTTCGCCAATGAAACTGATTTCAATATATCTGCACGCATCGGGTAGCTCGCGACCCTGGCAGGGTACCTGATTTTCATTTAAAAAATCAGACTGATGATAACCCAATACAATAAGCGAATCTTCGCAATTCCGAATCTTTACACGGTAAGCCTGTTGGATGCCATAAAGATCAAGCGAAGCCTGCAATAAAAACGGAAGTTGTTCGTATCTGAAGTCGCGTTCCAATCTGACTTGCCAAACGCCTTCCTTCACTTGTTCGACGATGGGTATTCGGCTGGTGCTGTCGCCGGATGCCCGCAAGAGTCCATCCGCTGTGCGCCGCAAAGCCAGGTTGATGTTTTCGGATGAATCGGTTGTAAAATCCGTCGAATCAGCTCTCAAAACCAAAGCTGGCAAAAGGAGTCCTGCTATAATAAAGATGCGTATTCGTTTAGGGCACGTGTCAAAGAGAAACATCCTTCAAAAATACGGCTATTTATGTTAGCAGCCTTTATTTGCTTTAACGGCATAGATCACTTTGCCTGTTGTTGTAAAATTAAAAATCTGATTTTCTTTGTGAGTAAACACTCGTGTCCATGTTTTACCCTGGTCTGCAGAACGAAAAATTCCTGCATCTATGCTGCACACTAGAAATTCACCTGCCTTGGCTACATCATTAATAAACCATGTGGGATTGCTGTTGCATTGAGCCTGATAAACAAACCGACCGGCGATCAGGCGTTCGTCTATTCGCTTCCAGGTTTTTCCAAGGTCGGAAGAAATCAAGAGCTTGTTCGCCATTTCTTTTGGATTGGAATGGGCTTTTTGCTGTGGCCCTTCTTCGTAGGTAATGGCAAATACCTGGTCGCCGATGATCCCCATATTGCGAATTACATTGGATTCTTTGAGGACGCGTTGCCAGCTTTCGCCATGATCGGTTGACTTGAATATTCCTTCAAAACTGCTGGCCAGTATCATGCCCTCATACTGGATGAGATCTAAAACTTTTTCATCCGCCAATACCTTGAACCAGCTTTGGCCATTGTTGCCGGACTTGAATATTCCATGATCGGAGCCGATGAATAGAGCTCCGTTTGGCGTTTCGAGAAAGGACCACTTCCAAACTTCCTTCAAATTTTTAAATACGGGCAGCCAGGTTCCTGTATTCATATATTCTTTGTAAAAGCCATTGTCGAAATTCCGGGCATAGTTGCCTGAACGACCTTTGAATACGGAAGAGATTTTATCGTTCAGGAACATGTCTTTTTTCCAGGAAGGATTTTTTAATCCTGTCTGACTGCGATAAATGCCACTGGCCGAGCTGAGGATGATTTCGCGGTCATCCGAAAAAATATCTGTGACCTCTAATTGGGACGGCAACCCGGAACTTACATCCTGCCAGGTCAAACCTCCATCGGTAGATTGGTACACGAGGTCGAATGCTGAAGAACATTTGGGTTCGTGGATGAACCCGCAAGGGATGGATGATTGCCAGAATAACAAACAAATAAAAACAATTTTTGATAACATATGATTGGGTTTTAAAATGAATGTCTCAAAAGTACTGGTCGGTCGATTTTATGCTGATTTTTGGATGTAAAAGGATGTAACATAAATGTAAAACTATATTTCAGGGGTGAAATGATTGGATTTTCACGAGAAATTGGTACTTTCTCAGGCCACAAGCAATTATTTTCATTTTAGGAATGGCCAAGGTAGAGTGGTCTATGCGACGCGTTTCGGTTTAGAAAAAAAACGGTTTGACTCTATGACCTCTTTTTGAATGAATCCAATTTGCCATCGGGCTGGATTAAACTACTTATAGGCCACTTTTCTGCATGAGCAGATCATAAGCTTTTATATAGGTCGGAGTCTCCAAATTGTATTTTCGACCCTGGTTTATAACATAAGCCGTTAATGATTGCAATTCATTTTTTGGATTGTTGTTTTTAAAGTCGGAATGCATGGAAGATGTTGCACTAAAAGGCAATCCTTTTAATTTGTTTATGGTTTTCTCAGCTATATGCTCTGAAATTGCAATCTGATTGGCCAAAGCTATTTGTATAACCTCCTCAATCAATTGAGTAAGCAATGACAAATACCCGGTTTCGGAAAGAAGTTCACCTATGCATTTGTCGAGATAGGAGGTAGCTGTTGCTGTCGGAGAAATGAAAATATATTTTTCCCAGATAATAGTCGAGATGGTGGTTGAAAGAGATGCTTCAATGTTTGCCCTCTTTAACAAATTTTCAAGCAAGTGCAATCGGTCATTTACAAGATGGTCAAGTCCGAAATAAAGCGTTTGGATGTTTCCAATATTTTCAACGACTCCAACTTGCTTCAAACGGGAAACGATATAAACACAACCGTCTAATACCATGTTGGCGGGTAGAATTTTTTTAATGCGTTCCCTACTGTCAACACCATTGAGTAAGGGTAAAATTATGGTGTCTTGATTTATACAAATTTGTAATTGTTGAATAATTGTTTCCAGGTCGTAGCTTTTCGTGGCAATGACTATAAAATCAGCTATTCCAATTTCAGCGGGATTATCTGTTACAAGGTGTGGTTTGGCTATAAATTCCTGACCACCTTGGATTACTTTGAGTCCATTTTTTCGTATTTCTTCAAGGTGCGCCCCTCGTGCAATAAAATTAATTTCAATATGATCATGGTTATCATAATGATGAGCTAAGAGTCCGCCGAAGTAGCCACCCACTCCGCCTATTCCTGCGATAATTATTTTCGTTTTGCTCATCGTTGTCAGCTTGTCATCAAGTAATCTTTAGGAACGGAATGTTTATTGATAAACCCGGAGTTTGAAATCTACCCAAAATCTTCATTGATCATGAATCATTCTTAAAGGGCTTTCATCGGGAAGTAATAAATTGAGCTCAAGATTAAATCCCTAATCGACTATGACCTTAAACACAGTTCCACCTGAATCCGTAATCAACTTTCCAAAATAAATTCCTTTCTCCAAATGTTCAATTTGAATACTTTGAACATCTGTTTGGTTTGAATTTCTGTAAAAGGAATAGACCAAAGAGCCCGCTCCCGAGTAAAGCAGAAGAGATTGTATAGAATGGTCACTGGTGATCTGGAAAGTACCTGAATTTGGGTTTGGCAATATTTGTACAAGGTTTGAATGATGATCTGCATTGCCAACCGGATTGCAGAGCACTTGAAATAATTTCGTGCAGCTGTTGCTATCGCTTACTTCCAAGGTTACGAGGGGTTCGGCGGTTTCAATGGTATCCGCTGTGCTTCCGGTGCTCCACAAATAAGTGTAGATTTGAGCCAGATCTTCCGGAATAAAATACAGCTTACAGGTATTGGCTGTTGAACCGGGCACTGCTGCGATCTTTCCCTGAATATCAGGATGACCCGTTATATCTTTTGAAGCAGTAGCCTTACAACCATATTCATTGCTGATGCGAACTGAATAGTTCCCAGGTTCAGATAGCTTTATGGTTGCGGTGGTATCTCCGGTGTTCCACAAGTACTGACTAGCAGGTGAGGCCTGAAGTTCAATGCTGTCTCCCGGACAAATTCCAAAGGGTCCCGAAATATGGACTACTGGTACTGGATTTACCTGAACCGTAAGTTGCTTGCTAACGAGCGTTTGTTCTTTGCAATTCAAATCCAATTGAATAGAATACTTACCGGGTGTATTGAACGTAAACAATAAATGGTGATCCTGATGAAGTGCTGTATGCGGCCAACTGCTGTTGAGTTCAAGAGCATGGAGGGGATATCCCAATTTAACAAGTGAGGAGTCATTCAGAAGGAGGGAATCTTGCAGACATAGTTGATAACTCACTGAATCAGGCCAGTTGTTATTCAGAATAACAGGACTATTGGCAGCAACTCTTGTAATTCTATGGTTCCTGTTTAGATTGTAATCATTGTCATTGGGTAAGCTTATTTTTTCTTTACTCATCAAAAATGACAAGGCATCGTAGCGCACGACGAAAAAATAGGATTGATGGGGAATGGCTTTTGTAAACAATACACCCACATTAAAATGGGTATCTACCACAACACTGTCGGATCTCAGGAAGGCAGCCCGCCTTTCAATCAATTGGGTAGAATCATTGCCATCGCGCAATTCGACAAGGACCCAGCGCAAAATATCAGGAGGAATGGTTTTTACGGATTCTGTGCCCGCATAATTAAACGGAGAAACATGAAAGGGCTGTGTTTTGGATAGCGGGGGTCTTAATCCGCTAAAACATTCCGGATCAAGTGGAATTTCTAATTTAGCAACGGGAGGAGGAGGAATGCAACGCCCTGTTAAATTGGCATCCATCCAGTTCAGCCGATTGCGTATCCATGTTTTGAGTCGATTCATTTCATCCGGATAAGAACTCGCGATATAGGCATTGAAGCCCCCGGGATTGGTTCCCAGGATTCGCCACTTCGCAAAATGTCTTTTTTGCGCAGCATCCAGGGTATCGAATGCATAATGGTTTAATAAACTAAAAAGATAATGGGTATCGAGAATGGTTTTTCTCAACTCCAGGTATCTGCATTTCACGGCATTGGTGTAATTGCTATCCTGCAATAACCTTCTCCACATCACCGGAGTGGGAAGAGTGGCTGGCATGCATCCGTCGTACATCCAACCGTTCGTTTGGGCACCCGAACAAAAACTCGCATTGCCAAACGCAAAATTGTAATCCCATACGGGTCCCGCTTTCAATTGCCCTTTACTTCCATCTTCTTCGAGCTTTTCTTTGTAGAAAAAGCTGCTTGCTTTATAAGCATCGATGTTGCGCGACAATTCGGTGAGCAAAAAATAATCGATGAAGGAATTGACGCTCAAATATTTTCGATATCCGTTTTTGGGGTCGGCAAATCCGGCAGAACTGATCGACAATTCAATTGAATCGATATAACTTCGAATGTAATTTTGTTGTTTCAGTTTGATGTCATCCGATTCGGGGTAATGGTACAACCAGGTGATGTCCGTGTTTGTCGTTGATTTTACTTTGGAAACAAAGCTCAGATCCGAAGCATTGTTCTTTTTGTCGATCTTCATGATATACCCCCCGGTCAGGTCCCGCCCTGCTGTATCTTCAGCTGTGAGCTTTGCGATGTCCACGCGGTCAGCACCTCTTTTGATGGATTCCATCATGATGTAAATTCCAACATATTCATTGTTGAGGATCACTTCACAAAATCGCGTGCGGGGTCCCCAGTGGCCCATGTTATTCCAAAGATGGTAAGTGAGGACATTCCTCAACATGCTGATATCATTGTACGGAGCATACAACACCCAATCTTCTTCTTCGGGCATACCCAAAATAGATGCATCGAGATCTTCGCCGGTCGTGCTGTCTCTCAACTCCAGTCCATATTGCTTTTGCGGATAAAACTGAGAGCTGTTTCCCCGGATCTCAATAGCAATGAAGTTGTTGTAATTAAAATTTTTGTCGGTTACCTTGTTTATTTTGCCGCGCTCATTATCGATGATTTTCATATGCGCCAGAATTTTAGGTTCATTGACTATGGTCTTGCCACGAGTATCAATAATGCAGATGGGCAGGTTGGAAGAATCGAGCCTGACGACCTGGGCATGTATGGAAAAACTGAATAAACAAATAGCCATTATGGATTTGGCGAGCAGAGTTTTCATTTTCAAACTTTATAAATCAAAAGTAGGATTTATTATGCAATTTCTATGAATAGTAGGATATTGCAGTTGACTTGGAGTAAATGCATGAATTTTCTATGGATGATTGTAAAATAAGTTCATGTCGGAATGTGCTGATTCCCCCTCGTTGCCCTTTGTATCAAATATTGCAAATTTTTTAACTAAACCTATGTTTAATCTATTTACAGTTTTAGGATTGCTCGTTATTTTCGGCCTTATTTTCATGAGCTGCCAATCGAAAAGCCATTCCAAATCAAAAGCAAAGGATACCGGAGAATTTACCATTAAAGGGAATCAGGTGTTTTTTGAGGATACTGAAATATCCGGCATGGACGGAGCTACTTTTCGCATTTTAGATGACTATTATGCCAGAGATTCAGTAGCTGTGATCTGGTATGAAACCTATCGCAAAAGCAGCGATTATTTTACCAGCAAGAATATCAGAATCAAAAAACTGGAAGGGGTAAATCCGGATCAATTTCAGGTATTGGGTTATGGTTATGGCAAAGATCCCTTTAAGTTATTTCTTAACGGCGAGCAAGCGGAGATTCATGATCTGATTAGCTTTCGGCTTGTAAACGATATTTTTTATGCAGACAAAGATTTTGTGTACGCCTACCATAAAAAGTTGGAAGGGCTGGACGGACCTACATTTGAGATGGCCCAATCACATTACGCAAAAGATAAAAATCACTATTACTTTATCCAAAATGAAGCAGAAGGTAAAAAGCAGCTTCAAAAAATAGATTGCGATGAGCACACATTTAAAATCCTGGATTATCCCTATGCCGTGGATCAGGAGAAAGTGTTTTATAAAGATCAGCCAATTCCCGGATTAAGACCTTCGGGATTAAAGTTATTGGGTCATGGCTATGTATCTGACGGCTCGGCGGTTTATTTTGAAAAAGTGCAAATTAAAGAAGCTGACGCAGTTAGTTTTTCAGTGTTTGCTGAAAACGATAATTTTCTGGGTAATTTCGTACTGGCCAAAGATAAGAATCATGTATATCTTCAAAACAAGATTCACAAGCTCGTGGATGCTTCTTCTTTTCAAATTCTCAACGATGCTTACAATAAGGATGCGAAGCATGTTTTCTATCGGGATAAAATTGTAACTGGCGCAGATCCTGCAACATTCGAGGTCTTTCCGCATGCGATGGGCGATGCGGATGCACGAGACAGCCGGTACCATTATTTTGAAGGCGAACGAGTTTCCAAAAGAGAGGATTGATCCATATGTTAAAATAAAATGCTGGGAGAGGACCTGACGAGAATTGTGAATTATGAACAGGGCAAATGAATTTACAGAACCGGTGACCGTGAGAAGAGTGAGTTCTTCAGAACTTGAGCAGCTCAGCGAAATCAGCAGAAAGACTTTCCTGGATAGCTTTGGGGATTTGAATACTAAAGAGAATATGGACCTCTATCTCGATAAAGCCATGCGTATTGACGTATTGGCTCAGGAGTTGGAAAACGCCCAATCTGAGTTTTATTTTTCTCTGCTCGGGGATTTGATTTGTGGATATTTAAAATTGAATTATGGAGATGCACAAACTGAATTTAAAGGGAGAAATTCCGTTGAAATCGAACGGATTTATGTTTTAAAGGAATTCCAGGGCAGGAAGATAGGTCAGGTATTTGTGGATTTAGCCATTCAAAAAGCAAAATCCAATCATGCAGAATTTTTATGGTTAGGGGTTTGGGAGAAGAATATCAGAGCTATTGATTTTTATAAGCGTCAAGGATTCCATCTCTTCGGCGAACATGACTTTTATTTAGGCAAGGAGAAGCAGACAGATTTGTTGTTGAAATTATTTTGGTGAAAATATTTTTAAAATACATAGTGGTTTAGGCCAGAGTGGTGGCCGTGGACCCTGTTCATTTAATAAAAGTATATGAATTATTCAAGAGCTATTGCAAAGCATTTTCGCGACGTTTTTTTTGGTGGAAACTGGACCTGTGTCAATTACAAAGATGTGCTGCAAGATGTGAATTGGGAACAAGCCAACAAGCAGATATTTCAATGCAATTCTATTGCAGTTTTGGTGTATCACGTAGACTATTACATACGTGCGCAGCTCGATATCTTAAGTGGAAGACCTTTAACATCCAAGGATGCAGAGAGTTTTAAGTTGCCCGGGATCCAAGGTCCACAGGATTGGGAAGATTTACTGGCAGGCACCTGGAAAAACGTAGAGGAGTGGATTGAAAAAGTTGAACAATTGCCCGATTCTGAGCTGAACCATGTTTGTGTCGATGAGAAGTATGGCAACTATTACCGGAATTTGCACGGTATTATCGAGCACACGCATTATCATTTGGGCCAGATCGTTTTGATTAAAAAAATAATCAGCCTGAAGGATGAACGAGCTATTGAAAATTCTGAATAGATTTACTAAAATTTGTGCCTTATGCGTTTTACCCTTGCAATTTCTGAAGACAGGACTACTTTTCAGAAAAATTATTGGCTGTGGACTTTTTTGGCTTTGTTTATCATCCTTTGGGCCAATACCTTATTGGGTACAACGGATATCCATAACTGGCTGCTTGAAAATACGCTGACGTTCATCTGTTTTGGTTTGTTGATCTACACTTATAAAAAATACAAATTCAGCGATCTGAGTTACTTGCTTATTTTTTTGTACCTGTGTCTTCATGTTTATGGCTCCAAATATACCTATGCAGAAAATCCACTGGGTTATTGGCTGCAGGATCTGTTTGATGCGGAGAGGAATCACTACGACCGGATTGTCCATTTTAGTTTCGGTTTTTTACTGGCTTATCCTGTGCGCGAGATGTTTCTTGTGGCTTTAAAATATCCGAAATGGGTGGCCTGGCTATTGCCCATCGAGATGACCTTATCCATCAGTGGATTGTACGAACTCATCGAATGGGCAGTTGCAGATTTATTTTTTCCCGCGCAAGGCATGGCTTATCTTGGGACACAGGGAGATATCTGGGATGCTCAGAAAGATATTTTCCTGGCATTTTCAGGAGCTTTATTAGCGACCACGATCGTTTCCGTGTTGAAAAAATATTTAAAAATTTATGGCAAGGATGGGCAATGAGTTTTTCGAATGTTTTCTTTAAGAATAGACCTGGCCCGTGAGTGAAAATATAGGGGAGAAGATGAAGCTGAGGCCTGCAAGATTGGATGAGAAAAATAAAATTTTCAATTGGCTAACCCAGTCCGATCTGACTCAGGAGATGATGGGTGTGCCCAATTACCCCGATTGCCCTGTTCCGGGATGGGAAGAATTTGATCAGGACTACAAGGATTATTATTTTGAGGATGCAAGTCCTTCTGAGGGAAGGTGTTTTATCATTCAATATGCGGATCAGGAGATCGGACAAATCAATTACAACAAAGTGGATTTGATAAACGGTTCGACGGAACTCGACATCTGGTTATGCGACAGCAGGTATACCGGAATGGGACTGGGACTGGAAGCCATCAACTTGTTGGTTGAATATTTACGCGCCGCATTATTATGCCGGATATTTTTCATGGCTCCTTCTCTTCGAAATGATAGAGCCATCAAAGCTTATCAGAAAGCAGGTTTTAAAGTTGCGGATGAATTCCCTGATGATTTTCATCCGGATTATAAAGATGCTGTGCTTATGGTGAAGATCATTGAATAATATTTTTAAAAAAACCAATCGCGGATTTATAAATGAAAGGAAATGAAAAGTAAGGTACGTAAAGAATGCAAAGAAGATTTTGAACAGGTTTATCAACTTTATCTTTCTGCCTTTGGCCAAAAGAATGAAGCCGATCTGGTCAATGCACTGCGGATTTCTGCAGGATTTATTCCCGATCTTTCGTTGGTTGCAGAAGTAGACCAATCGATCGTTGGTCATATTTTGTTTACGCGGATTGAAATCAGGGATGCGACGAACCAAATCCACGAAACGCTTGCATTGGCACCTATGGCTGTGCTACCGGCGTTTCAAAAAAAGGGAATCGGGAGTGCATTAGTCAGATTCGGTTTGCTCAGAGCCGGAGAGCTCCATTATAAATCAGCGATCGTTTTGGGCCACAAGCATTTTTACCCGCGATTTGGCTTTGTTCCGGCAAGTCGCTGGAAAATTAAAGCACCCTTTGATGTGGAAGATGAGGTTTTCATGGCGATGGAATTATCAGATGCTGGATTAAATGGCATTTCGGGAACAGTCATCTATCCGCAGGAATTTTATGATTTTGGATAAAATCTAATTTTTAGATGTAAGTACGCGTCGTGTGAGAAATTAATTTGCTGCGTTCCGTATTTTCTTCGGATTTTGCGAGCGCATATGGAGTTGCATTTGGAAACTGCTCGTTTTATTTTGAGGGATATCCGTCCGGAAGATCTCGAAGGATTTTATGAACTGGACTCGGATCCCGAAGTGCACCGCTATCTTGGTAATTGTCCTGTAACAGATAAAGAACAATTGTCGAAAGTCATCGAATCCATTCGAAAACAATATCTCGATCATGGCATTGGCCGCTGGGCAGTGATTGAAAAAACCTCTGGTAAATTCATAGGTTGGTGCGGATTAAAATGGGTTACGGACACACTCAACGGACATCAAAATTATCACGATCTCGGATACCGCATTGTCAGAAGCTCCTGGGGTAAGGGAGTTGCCACTGAATGTGCATCGGCCACACTTGAATACGGATTCCATGAAATGGGCCTGAAAAAAATTTACGCAGCCGTGCATCTGGAAAATCTGGCTTCGCAAAAAGTCCTGGAGAATACCGGATTTCGAAAAATGAATGCCTTTGAATGCGATTCGGAACCGCATTGGTGGTATCAATTGGGCCTGGAAGATTGGGAAAGAACCCATTAAGACCAAATCTTTCGGAATCCACCAAAAATGAATTGAATAATTTTCACTTATAATTTCCAACTCAACGTAAGATCGCTACGCTTTTGAACAGCCGCAATCTGAACGCGAAGTGGAATGGTTGGGTTATAAAAGGATAATGATTTCAGCCTGATAATTTAAGAGCTTGGGAATCAGACTCCTGGTTGCTTGCAAGCCAGGGCTATCTGCAAGGGAAGTCGAAAACCTCAAATTGATCCCTTTCGGAGCTTAGAATCGGGTTTTGAATTTCTAATGAGTTTCAAAATTGTACCGCTTATCTTTGATTGGTTTAAAGTTAAAATAGCTTGCAGTATTTCTATGATCTCTTTTAAGTGTCATACATGGCATATACATGTTTTCAAAATATTTGAGAGACGATTCTCCCTGTCTGTTATTTTTCAAATAGTCCTGATTGCGCTATTCGGAGTGAATCTATGTGCACAGAAGCAAGGCGCGTATGCCTTGCATTCGGAAACGCTGGATTCTGTATATCATTATCTAAATGGATTGGATAGTGCAAAGGCCATGATCGAGCTCGACGCTTTGTATCAATCCAGTTTGGAAACGACGGATCCGGATTATATTTTTTTGGTAAGATTGTTAAGTATGAATTATCTGGTCGAAAAAGATTTATACTCCGACAGTCTTCAGAGTTTGATCCATCAAGCCCTGGATGAGGCACAACTGCATCATAATGAGTTTCTTCGGGCAGACATCCTGCAAATTGCAGGAAATTATTATTGGAAGAAGAAATCTTATGCACAATCCCTGGAATATTATTTATACGGTAACCGCATTTACGATGATTTCCAACTTTCAGAATTCCCCAGAAAATTACTGTACTTAAGAGAATTGGCATCTAAATTTTATTTTTTTACCGATTACGTTACGGCCAAACAATATTTATTGCAATTTTATACGATATTACCCAGAGACCGATGGAAAGAAAATATTTCTCCAATCAACACTTTGGGTCTGTGTTACAGCAACCTCCAGGTATATGATTCATCAGAGTACTTCTTCAACAAAGCTGAAGAAATGGCGAAGATTTACAATGACGAAGAATGGATTGGCATCATTGCCGGAAATAAAGCAGATATCTACTACAAACAAGGCATGTTGGAAAAGGCATTGCCATTATTTGAGAAAGATGTAGAAATAAGTTTAGAGCGGGGATCCAATTTAAGTGCTGCGCTTTCTCTGGCTACTTGTGGGTCTATATACATTTCTTTTGGGCAAATGGAGCGGGCCATGGATTGCATTTTACAAGCAAAGCAAATTATCCACAATAAAATTAACCGATCGAATACTCTGGTCCGTGCAAAAGTTTATCCTATCATGGCCAAAGTATTTTCAGAGAGAGGGATGACCAAAGAAGCCTATTTGTACCTCGATTCGGCAAACGCAGCTAAAGATACATTGACCCGGCAGAAAAGCTTGTTATATCTGATGGGGGCGCGCAATAAAGTGGAGGCAGAAAAACATCTCGACGAACTCCGCAAGAAAGAGGCAGAAGTGAATGAACAAAAGCTAATCAGAAATGGCTGGATTGCGGGTTCAGTTCTGTTGATGTTATTTGCCGGAGTATTTTTTATTCAGCGCAACCGGATCAAAAAAGAAAAACTCCGCACCGATGAATTGCTGCTCAATATTTTGCCATCCGAAGTGGCCGAAGAATTAAAAGAAAAGGGGAGTGCGGAAGCGAGACAATACGAGGAAGTCACCGTGATGTTTACAGATTTTAAGGACTTTACAAAAATTTCTGAAAATCTCACTCCTAAACAACTTGTTGAAGATATTCATTCGTATTTCGAAGCTTTTGACAGGATTATTTCCAAATATCCCATCGAAAAAATTAAGACCATTGGAGATAGTTACATGTGTGCCGGTGGATTGCCTGCGGCAAACAACACCCATGCTTTAGATGTGGTCAATGCAGCCTGGGACCTCCAGCAGTATATGCACAAATGCAAAAGAGACGGGAAAGATCTTTACGATATCAGGATTGGAATTCATACAGGTCCCGTCGTTGCAGGCATTGTGGGAGTGATGAAATTCGCTTATGACATTTGGGGCGACACCGTGAATACCGCTTCCCGGCTTGAAACCGCCGGAGAGGCTGGTAAAATAAATATCAGCGGCGCTACCTATGAACAGGTTAAAGGCCATTTCAAATGCAGTTACCGGGGTAAAGTGTCCGCTAAGCACAAAGGAGAAATTGATATGTATTTTGTAGATGAAAAAAATTTATAGGCAACACGAAGTGGCCAGCTTTTGATTACTATGTTCAGTTTCAAAAATATCACCGGATTTAATTTGCACAATTTGCGGGATAACTTTAAATGTGGAATGCAATGAAACCCATTTGGGAATTGTATTTCAGTGTCTTAAGGTATCCGCAACTTGTATTGCAGGATTTGATGAACAGGCCCAATAAATTAGTACTTGGATTTAAGTTCTTATCCATTCCCATCGGTTTTTATACACTCATGAGCCTGTTGCTTGTGACCAGTGGTGAAATTCCGGATGTGTTCACTTCCGTTTTAAAGATGAGTACGTTGAAGTATTTTCCTTTGAGTATTTTAATGTTCCTTACAGGATTGATGTTGGCCTGGCTTGCTGCGTATTTTGCCTTGCACCAGCTGGCAAGCTGTTTAAAACCGCAGGCGGGTTTCGAAACGGGTCTTTTGCTTCTTGCCTTTAGCATCAGCACAGCGATGTACGTGGCACTTATTCATGATTTGCCCGTAAGTTTATGGGTTGCGATGGGAAATTTTAATGTAATGCAGGATTCAATTACAGGAGGGGCAGTTTCAGTTCAAGCAATTGTGGTTTGGTGTTTTGAGGGCTTATACCATTTGGCGTTCTTTGTTCTTTTTCCGCTGTCGGTGAAATGCATCTATCAATTAAATACAGAGCGCTGTATCGGAATAGGCTTCATCTCTGTTGTGGTTTTTAAGGTCGTTTATTTGGCTTGTACAAGTGTCTAGAGATTTTGAACGGCCCCAAATTGGCATACATTGGTCTTGTTTAAACACTCCGTTTGACAATACACTGGATGGCCATAGAAGTATGAACAATGATGTTAGATCTTTATTAAATCCAAATAAAATAATTGATTTCTAAATGAAAAGCGCATTCATGGTTCGTAAAATAGGATGGTTAATGTTATTAGTATCCATCATCGAAAAATCCACATCGCAGGATACTCCAAAAATTGAATTTGCAAATGAAGCGCTGCATGGTTTTCACAATTTAAGAGACTTTGCTATGTCAGACAAGCAGGATGAAATTTACTTTACAATCCAATCGCCGATGGAGGAGATTTCACAAATTGCTTTTATGAAACGGGAGCACGGGAAGTGGACTGCACCGCAGTTGTTGCATTTTTCTGATGTATGGTCCGATATGGAGCCCTTTCTGTCTCCCGATCAGCTAAGGCTTTATTTTGTATCCAACAGGCCACTGAACGACACGTCAAAAAATGCAAAGGATTACGACATCTGGTACATCGAGCGAACAGGAATCAATGCACCCTGGTCCCATCCCCGTAATCTGGGTGGACCCGTCAATACAAGTGATGATGAATTTTATCCAACAGTATCTGAACATGGTCATCTGTGCTTCACATCTGCCCGGAAGCAGGGAATGGGCAAGGATGATATTTATATAGCCAAATGGAATGGTCAATTTTACGATTCGCCACAACTGCTCGACAGCAGTATCAACAGCAGCGGTTATGAGTTCAATGCGTTTCTTTCGCGAAAGGAAGATTTTATCATTTATACGAAATACAATGCCCCAGGAGGATTAGGAAGTGGAGATTTGTACATTTCGTTCAGAGGCTCTTCAGATCAATGGAGTGCGGCTGTTAGTTTAGGTCCAACTGTCAATACCAAATCCATGGAGTATTGTCCCTATTACGACGAAAAAAACGGGATCCTGTATTTTACGAGTCGTCGAAGCCATGTGAAACCTAAGAAATTTAAAGACATCGATGATTTTCAAAAAACAATTCAGCAAAGCGAAAATGGGCTCAGTAAAATCTATAAGATCAATCTGAATTTGAACAAATAAAACAGGAGAGGAAAAAATCTGAAAGTTTTTTAAACTTTTTGTCCGAATGCGTATTAATTGTTGGAGTTCGAAGTATTTCAAGTGTTTGGGTAAAGCCGGATAGAAATTCAAATCAAAAAATAAATTTTTTAATTTTAGTATCTCTACAAAATAAGCATCAAATGAAATGTCCAACATGCAATGTAAATTTAATGATGACCGACCGCAATGGTGTTGAAATTGACTATTGTCCGGATTGCAGAGGCGTCTGGCTGGACCGGGGCGAACTCGACAAAATCATCGAACGGACTTTGCAAGCCGAATCGGGCCATAAAACTCAACAGCCTCAAAGGCCTCATGATCCCTATTATGATAAAAGACACGACGACGACAAACATTACGATTATAAACGAAAAAAGAAGGACTCCTTCTTAGGTGACTTATTCGACTTTTAGATTGAGGATAGTCCTGTTACAAGCCGCCATTCTTCTATTCTAAGTATATTTTCTTACATTTGCGGGCTTAAAGGCTTTGCCTTTCCATAGAAATAATTTGCACTGCATTCAGGCAAGTTTTAATTTTTTTTTTTTTTTTTTGACCTTTCATTTATTATTCGCGATGAGTCTTTCTCCCAATCTATTGACCAGAAGTCAGCAACGTTGTGAACTTTGCAGTGAACCTGCTGAAAATTTCGGGACTCAGGCAGTTCCCGGAAGACCGGATGATTCCGATGATGCGCTCGTTGTGGTTTGTTCCACATGCCGGGAAAACATAAGTAACATCCATGAAGCGGATCCCAACTATTTTCGGTTTTTAACCGGTAGTGTATGGAGTGAAATTCCTTCCGTCAAAGTGCTTTCATATAATTTATTGCTGAAATTAAAGGACCAGGATTGGGCGCAATTGGCCATTGATGGTGCTTATCTTACTGAAGAGGAATTAACCTGGGCGCTTGCAGAAAGCGAAGCTCAGGCGAACGAAGTGGTGCATAAGGATGCATATGGAATGGTATTAAACAGTGGCGATACCGTTTTCCTGACAGAAAGTTTAAACGTAAAAGGTTCAAATATTATGGCTGCAAAGGGAACCAAAGTAGCCAAGATCAAGCTGGTACCCGATAATGCAGAACAAATTGAAGGTAAAATCGAAGGAAGTACCATAGTCATTCTGACGAAATTCGTTCGCAAGGCAAATGCCTGAATTTTTATTCAATAAAATTGTCTTCATTGGAATTCCATGAAAAAGAAAATGCCCAGGACACAGCCGAAGTAGTTCTGGAAACTCAGCGCCTGCTGCTCAGACGGCTTACATTTTCGGATGCTCCATTTCTGATTGAATTGCTCAACAGTCCCGGATGGCTTCAATACATCGGCGATAAAAATGTAAAAACAGAGGAGCAGGCAATAGGGTATCTTCAAAATGGTCCACTCAAAAGTTATGCGGAACATGGTTTTGGTTTGTATTTGGTCGTGCGTAAGGAGTCTCAGGTTTCTATAGGAATCTGTGGTCTACTGAAGAGGGAAACGCTGGATTGGCCGGATCTCGGCTTTGCATTTTTATCGGAATTTCAGGGTTTAGGATTTGCTTTTGAAAGTGCTGTAGCCGTGGTTCAATTTGGAATGCAGCAATTGCATATGCATGAAATGGCAGCCATCACCAAGCCGGATAACCTCAGTTCAAAACGCTTGTTGGAAAAATTGGGTTTTCAACGCGAAGGTTCGATTGCCATGCATGGAACTCCTGATCCATTGCTCTTGTATAAAATTTCAGCGGTCAACACAATTTAGTATTTTTGAGCTTGATTGTCCGATTGATAAACATGGGTTGTTCTGTGAAAAAAGTACTGAATTTATGGTGTTCTATTGCAATTTCAGCACTTTATTTGGCTGCAGTCCTGTTTTCAGGCCCACCTCAGGTGGCTCATCAGCATTTTACTTTACCCAACGAGCAAACCAATACCTATCTAACCAGTGTCAGTTACCATGCCATAAATCCGGCAACAGAAAATCAGAACAGTTTTGCAGGCATTAAGAAAACTTTTGAGACCAGGGTAAATCCTTCCGTTTCAGAAATCAGAGGATTTGTAATATTTCCATCACCTGTTTTAACTCAAACTTTTAAATCCGGATATTTATATACCACCACATTTATGGTAAAACTCCGGACATCCAGATTGATATTTCCCTATCATTTTTTCTGGTAATACGGCCCTTTTGTATCTTTTTTGAGGGTGCAGCCCATTTCATGACGACCAGCTGTGTATATTTTTTAATACCCGGATTTGCACACGGGTTCAGGTATGAATTTATAAATGTGAGCACAGCGAATGGTCAGTGATTTCTGGATGCATGCTGAATTTTAAAATTTCAAACTTGACACTTCCGTGTCAGGGCATTTTATCAATTATTCTTAAAATTATCTATAATGGATTTCAATTCAATTCTCATTGCTGTATTGCTGGTTTCTATCATCTTATTACCTTTTTTACTGAGCCGAAGAAGCCGGAAAAAGAGGGAAAAAAAATTCAAACTCCAAATAGAGGAGCTGGCCGGACAATTTCATTGTGAATTACACACTTCTGAAATTTGTGGAGATTATATCATTGGTTATGACGAGCGTAAAAAATTTATATTTTTTGTAAATCTCAAGGATCTGGAATATCAAAAGCAGGCAGTGAACCTTGCAGACGTGGCAGATTGTAAAATTATCAAGTCTTTCAGGGAAGCATCAACGGGCAATCCGGGATTTAAGGTTCCGGTCAGATTGGAATTGACTTTTATACCAAAACAAAAGGGACTTGAAGAAATCCGATTTGAGTTTTACAATTTTGATCGCAGCCCCCAATTGAGTGGTGAACTTCAATCTATCGAACATTGGGCTTCATTCCTCCATTCAAAATTGGGCTAAGCAAAGAAATCACGAGCCCTGTGAGAAATGACGCAGGGCTCTTTGCTATAATTTTGTATTTTCGCTGATGTAGCCAGGCGTGACTTAAAGGCAAGTACGTAAGGACATGCGTTTGGATGGGTTGGCTGGCATTTATAGTTTTTCAGCTCTTATTTTTTGTGTTCAATAGATAATTCGAGGAGATGATGAAAATTGCAGGGCTCATTGTAATCGTTGTACATGCTTTCATACATTTCATTGGATTCGCAAAGGCGTTTCAATGGGGTCAGGTGACTCAGATTGCAAAGGAGATTTCAAAACCTGTTGGAATTTTATGGTTGCTGGCTGGAATATTATTTATTCTCGCTGCGTTTTTCCTGTATTTAAAAACGCAGTTTTGGTGGATGCCGGGACTCATTGCTGTTCTGATATCCCAAGGGCTCATTGTTTTTTATTGGAGCGACGCTAAATACGGTACACTGGCCAATGTGCTGATTCTTTTCATGACCCTTGCCGGTCTATTTGGCTGGAAATTCAACCGAAGTTTTCTTGAGGATGTAAATATTGAATTAAAAAACGTTGCGAAGAAGTATGCGGATCTTTTAACCGAGGGTGATCTGGCAGGACTTCCTGTGCCAGTGCAGAATTATTTGCGTTATACACAATGTCTGGGTAAACCTAAAGTCCAAAATTTTAAAGTTTTGTTTTCGGGGCAGATCCGGAAAAACGAAGCATCGGACTGGATGTTTTTGCATACAAGCCAATACAATACGTTAGAACATGCATCGCGTTTATTTTATATGAATGCAGTCATGAAGCAATTACCGGTGGCGGGATACCACAGATACAAAGATCGAAAGGCATTTATGGATATTCGGTTGTTGTCGATGTTTCGTGTTCAATATTTAGATGGTAATGAAATGGATCTCGCAGAAACCGTCACTTTTTTTAACGATATGTGTGTCCTGGCACCGGCTTCACTGATTGACAAAAGAATAAGGTGGCTGACAACAGATGGAAATCGCGTGAATGCCAGATTCACAAACGGGGATTTGTCTGTAACAGCATGGTTGTATTTCAATGATGAGGGTCAGCTTGTTAATTTCAGTTCGGAAGACAGGTATAATGCCGATGCCGGTAAAAAAATGCCTTGGTCTACACCTTTGTACGAATATAGAGATTATCATGGATACAACCTTGCATCAAAGGCCGAGGCCATTTATCATTACGCTGAAGGACCTGTCGTTTATGGTAACTTTACACTTGTAGATGTAAATTACAATGTTGAAAAAGCGGAGTAATCGTTTTTTAAAAAATTTTAATATGAACATAAAAATGAAAGTCTGTAAGTTTCAAGTTCCACTTGTTTTATTTATGTTATGGATGTGGACATCATGTAAGATGGATGCCCCCGCGAATTTATCTGAAGATGAGCATAAAATATCAGGAATGCTCGATCAATGGCATGATGCAGCAGCAAAAGCTGATTTTAATGCATATTTTGGTTTTCTTGCGGAGGAGTCGGTATTTATTGGCACGGATGCAACTGAGAATTGGAATAAAAAAGAGTTCATGGAATTTGCAAAACCCTATTTTGATCGGGGAAAGGCCTGGAGCTTTAAAGCACTTGAAAGAAATATTTATATTTCTTCATCTTGTGGTTTAGCCTGGTTTGACGAACTGCTCGATACACAAATGAAGATTTGCCGGGGATCCGGAGTTGTTGAAAAAACAGGGGAGGAATGGAAAATCAGGCATTACGTACTTTCGATGACGATTCCGAATGAATTAGTGGATTCGGTGGTCAGCGTGAAAGCAACCATTGAAGATTCCTTAATGCTAAAAATCAAACAAGATCCCAATTGAGATTGGATAACAAGCGTTGTAACCCAAAGAACAGTGAGATGTATTATGGATATTCATTAAGGTATGTTACATCATAAATACTAATAACATAATAAGTACGAAGACCCATAACAACAATACTGACCAAAACAATACAGTCGGTGAAACGCGGTTGGATTGAGCTCCTAAATTTCTGACCAAAACAGCCAATGGCCAACCAAAGGGAAGAGTAAAGGATACAACCAGTGCAGCCGGCCAGAGATCTTCACCTGCCAATTTATCAGCGGGGAGTATTCCAAAAAGATGCAGGAGTTCTATAAGGAGTCCACCAGGCAGTCCCATAAGTGGAAAAATACTCAGCACGGTAATGACCAAGGTCCATATGCCAGTTCTCATGAGTTGTATAGATTCAGGCACCTTTGCATTCGAGCGCAAATCTTTTATTTGGAAGGTATAGTCGGGTTCCAGTCCATTCCTTTTTTGCTTCTTGTATTGTGCATAAGCAAGCAATGGAAAGAACAAATAGACAATAACTATAAGTAACCAGAACATAGGATTCGTTTTGATAACCAACGAAGTTAATTATTTAAATTGAAATGGATATGGAGTCCTAAAAGCTTTATGAATTAAGGGAAATTATTGTTGAGTTTAGAATTAAGGAATCATGACAAACATCCAAATTGACAATATCATTGAACTATGTGACTCAAGTCACAAAGGAGAAGAAATCTAAAACATAACTTTGTTACATTAAAATCGGTTTATGAATATTAAGAAGATGGGGCTATACTTTTTTATGCTGTTGATTTGGGGTAATGTGCAATCTCAGACTTCGCCTTTCAGCATTTCGATAGAGCCTTTTAAAATCCCCGGTCTGGGCGGCATTCAATCCTTTGCTTTTGGTCGGCACGATGGAAAATGGCTGATTGTGGGAGGGAGGTTGGATGGTCTTCATCAAAGACAGCCTTTTGCAAGTTTTGATTTGGCCGGACACAATAATCAAATTTTTGTGATCGATCCGGTTGCGCGTCAGAAGTGGTCAGCTCCTTTGAGTTCTTTGACTGCTGGCATTCGTGAGCAATTGAAGTCGACCAACATGGAATTCTATCAGCAGAATAATTTCCTGTATCTTATAGGAGGTTACGGATACAGTGAAACGCTTGGAGACCATACGACTTTTGAAAATCTTACCGCTATTGATGTTCCTTCCGTTATGAAAGCTATTATCGATGGACGCGATTTTACAAGCTTTATTCGCCAGATAAGGGATCCATTGTTTCAGGTAGCCGGCGGAAGATTGGAAAAAATAGAAGATGTTTATCATTTGGTAGGAGGTCAGAAATTTATAGGAAGATATAATCCCATGGGTCCTGCTCATGGTCCGGGATTTGAGCAAGAATATACCAACCAGATCCGAAAATTTAAGTTAATGGATAACGGTACAACTATTACCATAGATCATTTACCGGGATTCACCGATGAACAGCAATTGCACCGAAGAGATTACAATGTCGTGCCGCAGATATTGCCGGATGGCCAATTTGGTTTGACCGCCTTTTCAGGTGTATTTCAAAAGCAGGTTGATTTGCCCTTCCTGAATTGTGTAAACATTGATGCCACATCTTATGCTGTGAATGACAATTTTGTCCAGCACTATAACCATTACCATTGTGCAAATATTCCCATTTTTTCTGCATTCGGCAATGAAATGCATACGATCTTTTTTGGAGGTATTGCGCAGTTCTATGACAGTTCGGGAATTTTAGTACAGGATAACAATGTACCATTTGTCAAAACAGTTGCCAGAGTAACACGGACGGCAGATGGTTCGATGGCAGAATATAAATTACCGGTCGAATTGCCGGGATTATTGGGTGCCGGAAGCGAATTTATTCCGCTTGAGAATTTACCCCGCTACGAAAATAGCGTTTTGAAATTGGATGATTTTCCAAACGGAGTGACACATTTGGGATATATCTTTGGCGGTATCAGCAGCGCTGCTGCAAATGTTTTTTGGATAAATGATGGTTCACAAAGCGTGGCAAGCAGCCAGTTAATTAAAGTTAATTTAATTAAAAATCAAAGCACTGCAACAGACGAATTAAACCGACACTCCAATGGAAGTTTACAACTTAGAGTGTACCCCAATCCAAACAACGGATTTCTGAATATGCATTTTCAGATTATTCAAAACACAGATATCCAAATTTCTCTATGGACCCTGGATGGTCGCAAACTGGATGAAGAAACAAAAATGAATGTAGGTAAGGGACAACACCACATTGAAAAGCGATTTCCCGATTTAATGAAACAACAGGCGATTTTATTAAAATTTGAGACGAGTTATGAAAGGGATACCAGAGTATTACTTGTTGGGGAGTGAAAAAGAGCTAAACAATAAAACGGTATTGTAGTTTCTTTTTTTTTGCTTTTAAATCAACCAAGTATAAAAATATAATTTGATTTAGCATCCAGCATTTTATCCCAATGGACTAAATGTTCATCATCAGTTGTAGTCACTTTATCATTCACAAAGGGAAATTCGATTAGTGAAAGACTACACACAGGCTCCAATGATTTAAATTTGTAAATAAAAAAACAGATGCTACATTACAAAGCGCTTTTTTTAAGTCCTATGATCCCGACCTACAATCTGGTTGGGACGGGCAGATTTTTTAAAGAAGTTCTTGGTTTTAAACCACAAATGGAGACTGATAAATATTCTATCTTTGAAAAGGATGAACGAACTGTTCATCTGTTACCGGCCGGTGAGGATATTGGACAAATGGAATTTTACCTGGAAGTGGATGATATCGATGCATTATGGCTTGAAATAGAAAGCCTGATCCAACACATGAAGCATAGAAAACCATTCAATCAGGAATACGGTATGCGGGAAATACATATCGAAGTGCCTTTTACAAAAACGCTCCTGTTTATTGGACAGTCAATCACTTGATGGATTATTTTTTTCGATATTTCGAAGTTGCACTTTTTTTACTGCTTCTCACCTTAAGCCTTACGCCTTAAGCCTTAGGCCTTGAGACTTGAGCCTTCCGCCATTAGCCTTAAACCTCTAATCTCCCTTTCTCCCAATTCTAATTATCTTTAATGCAAATTTCCTAATCATGAATCCAATACTAAAAAACATTCTTGCAGTTGTAGCTGGTCTCATCGTAGGCAGCATTGTCAATATGGGAATCATTATGATGAGTGCCTCTGTGATCCCCCCACCGGAAGGGGCTGATGTTACCACCATGGAAGGCCTGAAAGCTTCAATGTCTTTATTTCAGCCCAAACATTTTATCATGCCTTTTTTAGCTCATGCATTGGGAACCCTCGTGGGAGCTTTCATATCCGCCAAGATTGCAGCTAACAAGCCATTTGTAATGGCGATGGTGGTCGGCGTATTTTTTCTTGCCGGCGGAATAACCAATGTCATTCAATTGCCTTCTCCGGTTTGGTTTACGATCCTGGATCTGGTGGGTGCATATTTACCAATGGCTTTTATCGGATTTAAATTGTCCGGCAGATCATCCTGATAGATCTGAATATTCGGTAAAAATTCGGTTAAAAATTCTTTCATTGGAGGCGGCACATTTTTGAAACGATGGGTTCGCGGTTTGTGAATTTATCTTTAAGTAATTCGAGGCGAATTAAAGCCTGAAGATCACAAGGGCACTTCTTTGCTGTAAATGAACTTAATGATTAAAAAGAAACTTGGATGAAGAGAATATTAAAAATACACGAAAACGAATTTATACGGCGAACCATCCTTCACAGACAGATCAAAGACGTATTGTTTATTTCCCTGGGAGTGTTTATGGCTGGTATCGGACTGAAATGCTTTTTACTGCCCAGCCATTTTCTCGATGGTGGTGCAATGGGTGTTTCTCTGTTGTTGAACATACAGACCGGAATTGGACTGTCCTTTCTCATCATATTGGTTAATCTTCCGTTTATTATTTTAGGTACAAGACAAATCTCGCTTCAATTTGGTATTAAAAGCAGCCTGGCCATCATTGCTTTGGCAATGCTTGTTTATTTTGTCGAATTTCCGGTCGTTACTGTCGACAAACTGCTGATCGCAGTTTTCGGTGGATTTTTTTTAGGTGCGGGCATAGGATTGTCAATCCGGGGAGGATCTGTAATCGATGGTACTGAAGTACTTGCAATAGCTGTTAGCAGGCGCTCGAGTTTGACCGTTGGTGATTTTATTGCAGTGTTCAATATTGTTTTATTTGCTGTGGCTGCTTTAATTGTAAATATCGAAACCGCTATGTATTCGATGCTCACTTATCTGGCTGCATCCAAAACGGTTGATTTTATCATCAATGGTATTGAAGAATATATTGGAATCATGATTGTGTCTGAGGCATCCGAAGATATCAAACAAACCATTGCCGATAAAATTGGCCGCGGATTTACGGTATTTAAATCGGAAGGCGGACATGGAAAAAAAGGAACTTCGCTGGAAGATAAAAATGTACTTTTTTGTGTAGTCACGCGACTTGAAGTGACCCGGGTGCTGCTCGAAATCGATAAAATAGATCCCGATGCATTTGTGATTCAATACCCAATCAAAGATACCCGTGGCGGCATGATCAAGAAACGACCATTGCATTGATTGGATTCACTGAAACCCCTTTTACCCTTTTCCTCTTTCAAGCGTTTTCCTTAACCTACCCGAATAGAAGTCATCGTCAACGATCCACCAACAGCTTTGTCATTGAAGAGTTGGAGTTTTTCATTTTTGTTTTGTAAACCCAGGGTATAAAGTAAGGGCAAATAATGTTCTGCTGTAGGGATGGCAAGTTGAAAAGCTTTTCCCTGCTTCTGATAATCGATGAGTTTTTGATGGTCACCACTCAACAGATAATTTTTCATTTTTTCTTTGGCTTCCAATGCCCAGTCAAAGGCATAATCGATTTTATTCAACTTATCCCATGCAACCAATCCCAAATTGTGTACCATGTTGCCACTGCCAATGATTAAAATTCCTTTTTTGCGCAGCGCCTGTAACTCCCTTGCCAGTTCGTAATGAGCTTGCGGACTTTTTCTGAGGTCCAGACTCAATTGAATGACCGGAACATCCGCTTTAGGATACAAATGTTTAATGACCGTCCATGCACCGTGATCGAGTCCCCATTGCTGATCCAATCCGATCTCGGTTTTTGTAACTAAGCTTTTAATTTCTTTGGCCAACGTGGGATTTCCAGCAGCCGGATATTGTTGTTCATAAAGTGCTTTCGGAAATCCACCGAAATCGTGAATGGTCCGTGGTTTGGCCATGGCTGTTACAAAACTTCCATCCGTTTCCCAATGCGCTGAAATACAAACAATGGCTTTGGGTTTGGGCAAAGTTTTGGCAATATTTCTGAAGCCTTGTACAAATTCATTTTCTTCAATGGCATTCATCGGACTTCCATGTCCTAAAAACAAGACAGGCATTTTCGGACCGCTATCCAGATCATCGACCAATTTTTCAAGAGCATTTAAAGGTAGGAGACTTGCAGTGACCGGGATCATGGCCAGACTTTGTAAAAACTCATTTCTTTTCATTCATTGCCAACAAATTCATCAAATATTAGTTTGCTGCCCTGGGCCATCTTAACATTTATTTTTTAACCTGAACGCAATTTCGCGTTTAGGATGCCCGCGTTAAAATCACAATCCTACATCGCATTCCAGAAGCAAAAGTTGGAACTAACAATTGTTAGATGATGCAAAAGTATCTGTTTAGGCTTCTTTCATTCCAGGATCTAAATTTGAATGAATGTTCTGATCAAATTGAGCAAAAGGCCTATAAGCCTCCATGCCTACAAGCCTCCATCCCGATAAAATTGCATAATATTTTAGTAAAGAAATAATTCTTTATATTTTATCGGGACTAAAAGCCTCCACGCCTCCAGCCCTCCATCCCGATAAAATTGCATAATATTTTAGTAAAGAAATAATTCTCTATATTTTATCGGGACTCCCAGCCTACACGCCTACATGCCTACATGCCTCCACGCCTCCGCGCCTCCATGCCTCCATGCCTCCACGCCTAAATGTCAAAACCCCTAAATTTTTCTTCAAAAATTCCGTTGCTTATCGCTTCCAGCTTATCGCTTCCAGCTTATCGCTTCCAGCTTATCGCTTCCAGCTTTCTCTACTTTTTTCGTTCCAGTATTTGTTGAATGAATTCACGGAGTTGTAAACGCACCACATCGCTTACCTCCAATTCCTGTATCAATTTAAATGATTGGACTTTGTAATTTAAAAATCGTTCTCTCAATTTTTCGCGGACCGGATATTGCATCAAATAACTTTCAACGATTTGAATTCTTTTCAACGGATCCTGTTCTTCCTGATAGGTATGGAGGAATGTCTTTTTTTCAATTGGATCCAGGTGTTCGGCCAATTCGAGGATCAATCCGGATTTTTTACCTCTTCTGATATCACCGGCATACACTTTTCCAAAAGCTGCGTTTTCAGAATAATAGTCCAGCCAATCGTCTTCCAGTTGAAAGCCGATGCCAGCCTGAATTCCGAGCTCATACAATGCATCCGCCAGATCGGCTCTCTGACTGATCAAAGCGGCCATTTTAAAACAAGCGGCCAGCAAGACAGCCGTTTTGAGGCGGATCATTTCGATGTATTCACTCAAATTCACAACTGACCTCGTCTCAAATTCCATGTCCATAGCTTGCCCTTCACAGACTTCCTTCGCCGTTTGCAATAAGAGATCGGTAAGGCCTCCAACGCCACTGATCTGTTCGGTGATGCGCAGAGAACGCATGGCATCGATAAGCATTACATCTCCGGATAAAATGGCTGCATTCACACCGAATTTTTTATGTACGGTTGCCTGCGATCTTCTGAACTCCGAGGCATCCATGATATCGTCGTGCATCAAGGAGAAATTGTGAAACAGTTCGATGCCGTAAGCTGCATGCAGCGATGCATCTGCATTCCCGTTCAATAATTTGCTGACCAGCAGGAGAGCGATAGGCCGTATTCTTTTTCCTCCCAGTGAAAGGATATAATCTATGGGTTTGTATAAACTGTCCGGGCCTGATTTGTCGGCAGACTCCTGAACAAATTTTTCAAACATCTTGAGTAACTCTTCGCCGGGGCTTACATTTGCCATAATGAAGGCAAAACTAAATCCAATATTCATTTTTTGTATTCTTTTCGCGGTGGCATTTTCCTGCAGAAAGGAGGATAAGGCAGATCTTATTCTGCATGGCGGACAGATCTACACGGCTAATCCCGGCGATGAGCTAATTTCCGCAATGGCTGTCGGTAAAGGACGCATTTTGAAAACAGGAGATTTCGATCAGTTGAAAGAGCTTGTAGGTCCATCCACAGAAGTCATAGATCTTTCCGGTGCTTTTCTTATGCCGGGTCTGATCGAAGGTCACGGACATTTTTTAGGTCTGGGGCAGAGTCTGATGTCGCTGAATCTTTTATATTCTACATCCTGGTCGGATGTTATTGAAAAAACCAAAGTTGCGGTGGAACAGGCGGAACCCGGTCAATGGATTGATGGTCGCGGCTGGCATCAGGAAAAATGGAAAGACGAAGCAGAGATGAAGTACAATGGTTATCCTTATCACGATGCATTGAGTGCAGTGAGTCCCGACCATCCGGTTGTATTGATACATGCTTCCGGTCATGCGCTCATGGCAAATAAAAAAGCCATGGACCTGGCAGGAATAACTCCTGAAAGTAAATCACCTGCAGGAGGAAGAATTGTGAAAGATCCCAATGGAAAACTAACGGGTGTTTTTGAAGAGAATGCCATGGCGCTGATCCAATCAGCTCAGCAAATTGAAGAACAAAAGAGATCCCAACAGGAAAGGGAATCGGAAATTCGAAGGCAGGCCATCGCCGCATCCAATGCTTGTCTGGAATACGGCATCACCAGTTTTCAGGATGCGGGTTCAGATTTGAATGAGATCCGGATTCTCAAAAATTTATGCGATTCGAATTTACTCAATACGCGAATGTGGGTCATGTTGTACGCCAATCCGAAGGATATGGAAGAAAAAATAAAATCATTGCCAATCGAGTTGAATGCTCACACTAATTTTTGTGTGAAAGCAGCAAAGGCCTATGTGGATGGAGCATTGGGTAGTTATGGCGCATGGATGCTGGAAGACTATGAAGATAAACCGGATCACTTCGGACAAAACACCATGTCGATTGAAGACCTCGATAGAATTGCAGCCTGGTGTCAACAAAAAAATTTACAATTATGCGTACATGGAATCGGCGATCGTGCAAACCGGGAAATCCTCAATGTATTTGAGAAACATTATCCGCCAAACAGTTCAGAGGATCATCGCTGGCGAATTGAACACGCGCAACATCTGGATCCGGATGATATTCCGAGATTTAATCAATTGAAAGTGATTGCATCGATGCAAGCGGTACATTGTACTTCTGATGCGCCTTTTGTCGAAAAAAGATTGGGTGAAAAAAGAGCACGGGAAGGATCTTATGCCTGGAGATCCCTCATCGATTCAGGCGCAAAACTGGCTAACGGAACCGACTGTCCGGTGGAATCTGTCAATCCTTTCGAATGTATGTATGCAGCCATTACCCGAAAACGTCTGGATAACGGACTCGAGTTTTTTTCTGAACAAAAAATGTCAAGAATTGAGGCATTGCGATCTTACACCATTTGGAATGCCTATGCTGCAAAAGAAGAAAACATCAAAGGCAGTCTCGAACCCGGCAAATTAGCCGACTTCATTATTTTGGATCGAAACCTGCTCACCTGCAGTGACGAAGAACTCGCCAAAACGAAAGTGCTGAAGGTGTATCTGGGAGGGAAGGAGGTGACGAAGGCGATAAGGTAAAAAGGTGAATGGGGCTCAAAGCTGAACGCGAAAAGCTAAAAGCCTCTAAGCCTAAAAGCCTCCATGCCTAAAAGCCTCCATGCCTCCAAGCTTCCAAGCCTAAACGCCTCCAAGCCTAAACGCCAAGACATCGAAACGTCGAAAAGTCAAAACTTCTAAAGGTCAAAAAGTCAAAACCTCAATATGTCAACCTCGTCTGGCTTGTACGGGACATATACAGTTTTACAACCTTCAGGCTCAATTCATCTGTGTCTTCTAGGATTATCATTTTTTCTCCCTGTTGAATTTTTCGGGACAACAACTTCACGCCGGTGAGGGAGTATAATTCGCAAAGGGCCTGTGCTGACAATGCATTATCAAATTCGATATAGATTTTATTTCCAGCACGCCAGGTATAAAAATTAATTTCAGAACCATGAATGTCTTCTTGATTTACGGACTCTACATCAATTAAACCAATCGCATCAATCTCATTATATCCAGGTACAGCAGGTGAATTTATAGCAACCCTGATTTGACTTACTTTAAAATCTGTGGGGCTAAAATTTACTTGAAAAATCCTGGCGGTTGCTGGTGCAGGTGCTGCATTTCCGACATAAAGTGGTATCCATTGATTCGTATTAGGATTTAAGGCAAACACTGTATCAACTGCTCCAGGGTAGTAGGTTTCAAAAACTGCGACACCTTTTATTTTTGAAGGAAAGTCATATCCCAGATGAAGGAACTCTCTTCTTCCATCTGCCGTAGAAGATGCCCACGCAGATGCAAAATCGCCATATCTGGGATATACATTAGGTGCATATTTTACCTGGCTTGCAGAATAATCTGTTGGTGAATATTCGCTGCTTGCCTGATATACAATTCCTGCAAAGCGATATTTGTATTCACTGTTAAATTCTATTTTTTCCGCAGCGCTAAAAACCCGGTTTCCATATTGTCCAACATTCGCCAAACGAATGTAATATGTCCCATTGGATATTTTTCTAAAATCCAAAAGCGTTGAATCTGAGTTGATGGCCTTCTCATATTCAATAGAGGCAAAATCCTGGGTTTTTGATAATTGGAACAAACGGCCGATGCCTATATGCTTTCCGGTACTGCTTACTAACAAAGGATAATCGTTGTTAGTTTCTATGCTTTTTATTTCCGGAGGCAACCAAAGCCCTTCCTCTGTCGTGACAAGTAACAAGCCATACTTGATACTCCCGAAATATACTTCGCCACCACCGGCAAATACTGGCTGCCCGAATCGATTGATGAGTTTGATATTTCTTTGGTATCTTAATGGATTGGTGGAGTATCCTTGTTGTAAAATAGCTCCTGAAGGTAAATGCAGATTGATGCCATACTTTACATCATAGCCCTCGTCAAACTGGAAATACAACTTATCGGATTTTTCATATATCCAACTGATTAGATTGTCATTTACATCGCCTGGGAATTTATCAGCCAATACAAGTTGAGATTCCAATTTTAAACCGGATTGAGAGCATTTTAATAAAAAGCCTTGTGAATTCCCAATTGAAGACTTCCTGGCTTCCCCAGCTATCCAGATGCTGCTGTCTTTTGAGGCACAAATTGACAGGGGATAAGCCACAGTGGAATCGCCCTGAGCAAATTTTCCGGAGAAGTATACATTTTTCCAAATTAAACTTCCCAGTTTTGATACTTTAAATACAACAGCCCGATCTCGATCCCAATCCGTCCTTTGGAACCCAGCTATGGCATAATGGTGATCGGCAGTTTCAGCGATCGTATTCATTGACAAAATGGCTTCCTCATCGCTTTTAAACTGTTCAGTGAACAACACTGTTCCTGAGGAGTTTAATTTAACCAGTTTGCCGATATTCAAAACAAAGTCAATATCATGACCAACAACAACAACATTGTTGTCTGAATCTGTGATCATATCGCTTTCACCGGTTATTCCGTGTATTCCAATATAGGTTTTCCATAGCAAATCTCCTGATGCATTTATTTTCACAACAAAACCCCGGTATTCATTAATACCCAAGCCCAAATAGGAGCTTTCTCTACCCAAAACATAACAATCCCCATCTTGACTTAAGCTAATGCTACCACTTATCCAGGTGTAGGGATTTCCGGCAGCGTTAACGCCATCCCTGTTGAATTTCTTTTGCCAAATGATATTTCCTGAATAATCAATGCGCAACACCCACAATTCAGTATGATCTACAAATTGTAAATATCCTGCAGCATAATAGCCATCATTACGTTCAACAACATCAATGATATAACCCGCACTTCCGGTTTCAGGTTCTATCAGAAGATTTACAATATTTTGAGTATGGACAACTCCAATCACTACGAAAAAAGATAATAAAAAAATCAATGATTTATGCATACCTATTTTTTAAGAAAAATAGAGCATGGACATAAGAAAATAAGTGATTTCCCTTAGCCTCCTAGATGATATTGGTTTCGGAAGGACCAATGGAATTAAAGATGTTAGAACTTAAGGTTTAAAGGTAAAAAGGGGAAAAGGGGAAAAGGTGAATGGAACTCAAAGCTGAACGCGAAAAGCTTAAAGAAATAAAGGCTTTGGCGAAAATCTTAAACCCCTCCACGCCTAAAAGCCTCCACGCCTACAAGCCTACACGCCTAAAAGCCTCCCAGCCTAAAAGCCTCCATCCCGATAAAATTGCATCATATTTTAGTAAAGAAATAATTCTCAATATTTTATCGGGACTCCACTCCTCCAAGCCTAAATGTCGAAACTACGAAACTACTTTCCTCCTCGGTTCATCCACCATCCCAGCCAGCAACCTACCAAACCCCAGATCACAACGGTGTCGAGCAGATAAACAATCGAATTGGTTTCAAACCAGATCCGGTTGGTGTACGTGATGCTCAGGTAACCGATGAATCCAACAGCAAGTGAACTGCTGAGAATCGTTTTAAAACTCGTTTCGCGGAATTGCGTGAGCAACCAGATCAATAAAAAGGCAGCAAGCAAATCAACTGTAATTCCGCGAAGCATATTTGTGCCCATGCTCATTTCCATGGATTTGTGGTATTTGATCATCGCCCAGGGTTTACCCATCATGTCTTTCATTGCGGTTTCGTGTTGGTCTTGTGTGCTACCGGGTGGGAGTGTGGGTAGGTAGTAATTACCATCTTCCGTAAGATTTGCATGAAGGGCAGCCAGGATAGCGTCCTGATTTGGGGTGTAGGTGAATTCAGCACCATGCAGATTCAGCATGCCCCAGGTCATAAATTGCCAGATGAAGATGATCAGTCCGGCAACAGCAGTAGCGATCAATTGATTTTTCATAGTTGATGATTTTGTTTTGAAGGACTAAAATACAAATAATTGCGGATGGGAATTGAATTTGCTGTGGGCAGGTGGTTGAAAATTTAAATTCAACACCACAGAATGAAAGTTTTAAGTAAGCTTATTTATGGAATTGAAAACAAGAGTCAAGGCCAATATTATTCAAGCTGCATTCAGCTGCCAAATGCTAGCATTGAGTATGGACGCGAAGCTTACCCACAACAAATATGGAAATAGCAGCCAGGCTGCTTTTGCTTGTATGGAGTAAAATTTTTTGAATGTCCAGATGATGGTAATCCACAACATTAAAATTTCCAAAAATGCAAAACCGGGATGATGAAATCTGAAAAAAATAAATGACCAGCTTAAATTGAGCAGGAGTTGCAATCCAAAAACAGCCAGTGCTGAATTTTTAAGAGGATGATTACTCTGGTGGATCAATCCCGCCGCATACCCCATCATCAGATAGAGTATTGTCCACACAGGTCCAAATATCCAGGATGGTGGATTCCAGGTGGGTTTGACCAGATCGGCGTACCATTGATCCGGACCTGCCATACTGAAAAATCCGCTTGCGCTTCCCAGGATCAGGCAAATGAAAGCGGAGATTATGGGAATGACGATTTCTTTTTTCATAGGGAAGATGGAAATAATTCGTGGATTTTATGTTCGCGATAATTAAAAATGTCCCGAACTTTTTGGTGCACAAACAGTTTGCCTGCCATCCATCCCAGGATGGATTTTCCGATGTCGTAATACAGGATATCGGTCATCAGAACACCGCTCTCCAATTTTTTAAAATGATGTTCGTGATGCCAGTAAGCGTATGGCCCTTTTATTTGTTCATCGACAAAATAACTCTTTTCTTTCATGTGGGTAATTTCCGTGATCCACTCGACCGGGAAACGCACCATCGGAGTAATCTGATAACGGATGATCAGGCCTTCGTACATTTCAGGAGGGCATTCGCTCAATATTTTAAAGTGCAGGGCTTTGGGTGTGAGGGCATTCAGATTTGCAGGAGAGGAAAAGAATTTCCAGGCCTGTTCTAAATCGACAGGTATGACGAGTTCGCGACGTAAATAATGCATGCCGTATTTTCAACATCAAAGCAGTGAAAAGGTTTTGGGCTCTCGGTGAAAGGATTGGGCGGTCCAGGCTTTTAAATTTATTAGTTGAAAATCGAAATTGTTAGGTGCAATGGTTTATATTTTCTAAATTCGCTTCACGTAACCATACCAGCGATCATGGTAGAAAATCCATTTCAAATTTCGGTTTGGAAAATTTCGATGATCCTGGCACCGCTCTTTCTTGCGATCAGCCGGATTTACCGGGAGGGAGCTGTACTCGGCGAAACAGAAGTTGTACTTCAGATTTTAGGTTCTTTTTTTGTGCAAGAACCAAGGATAGGGTTAGAGATGTCGAAACGCTGTGATGAATGACAAGGAGTTTTAACCAGGGAATGACATCAGATTCCAAGCTGTAATTTTAAACAGTCAAAATATGCCAAAGATGAAAATCCATTTTGTGTATGTTATGTTGCTTTTTGCAATATTGTCCTGCAAGCCCACTATTTACAATGTAGATAGTAGACCTAATATTTTTTGCGAATGTCGTGGCGGAAGTCTCCAGTATCAATTGAAGGATGCAGATCGAAGCAGCGTAACATTTGACCCGGCTTCGTCAGTTAGTGAAATCTCTGAAGAAATTGGTCCCGGGGGTCAAACGGTCGTCCGTTATAGAGTTTGCGAATCAGGATCAGCAACAATTTCAGCAGTCAATGGAAATGGAACATCAACGCATACAGTTCACTTTCAGAAGGTTTCCGAACCTTCCGGTTTCAGTGGCGAGATGATTCCTTTGTGTGTCGGGTCCAGATTTGATGGTTGGTCCTGGGTTCCTGCATTTGACGCAGCGCTGCTTGAGCCCTATCCAACGGACGGTGAGCTGGTGGCCATTCGCATCAGCGTGGACCGGCCTGGTACGTTCCGGTATGGCTCCAGAACGATTGAGGTTCTGCCTGGAGGTCACACATTTAACGAATTTGCAGGTTTGAATCCAAATGCATCTCAGTATGAATTTATCGCAGCCTTGAATCCGGATGAACAATGTGCTGAATCCGGATCAGTCTTGCCTTCAGGCCGCAGGCCACCGCGCAGTTTCCCGATCAGCATCCAGGTCACATGTCCTTGAACCTTGTATTTTGCATTTCCGATACTTCTTCAATACTTTGAAAATTGAAGTAAATACGACATCAGCAAGGGTTGGGATTATCCTTCTTACATTAACGCGAATTATAAGGATGCTGCAAACGCTTTCTTGTTTACCATTTTATATTCACGAATTTTACACAGGCATGCAATTGTACTATAGCTAATTTATCAATAGTTGTTAATGTCTTGTTATTCAAATTGGAAATTAAGGGGACTTCTAAATATTCATAAAAATACCTATCTTTTGGGAAAAATTCTATATGGCCAAAATCATTACACCAAAGCAACAACTTGAGCTATTTGAGTGGGATGCGCTTGTTGAAAAACTTCGTTCTTTTGATAAAGATCCATTAGCTAAGCTTAACGATTACATCAGATTTGAATATTTTCGAAAGGAGCTGGAAAAAATTGTTAAAAGAACGGGAGAAGGTCCCGGCAGGCCATCTTATGATGTAGTGATGATGTTCAAGTTATTAATTGTTCAAAGAATATATGATTTAAGTGATGAATCAATGGAATTCCAAATAGCAGACCGGACAAGTTTTAAATTATTTTTAGGAATACGAGGAACGGATCAGATTCCTGACGCAAGAACAATCTGGTCGTTCAAGAATGAATTGAGTTTAAAGAAGGCGGATAAAAGGTTATTCAAAAAACTGGATCAACTATTACACCAGAATAGGGTAATAATAAATAAGGGTAGTATTGTAGATGCTCATATTGTAGAAAGCGAAATTAACCGCAATAGTAAAGAGGATAATGACTTAATAAAGAATGGGCAAATACCACAAGAATGGGAGGACAACCCAAATATTGGAAGACAAAAAGATTCCGATGCCCGCTGGGTAAAGCACCATAATCGCAAAGCCTACGGCTATAAAGATCATGTGAAGATCGATAAAAACACCAAACTGATTACCAACTATGAAATAACCCCTGCGAATGTTTATGATGGTGAAATGACGGATGTATTGATAGAAAAACGGGATAAAGGAAAACGCTTATATGGAGATTCGGCAAGCTGGGATTTCCGAGAACGAATCCGGAAGAAAGGGATGATACCTTGTATAAATCAGAAAGGAAGAAGAAACCGTCCATTAAACGACAGGGAGCAAGACAGAAATACGAACTTATCAAGAACACGTGCACGAGTTGAACATGTATTTGGTTGTATCACCACGATGTTTGGAAAAATGAAATTACGATGCATAGGTAAAGTAAGATCTTCTTTTCAAATTGGACTGACAAACATAACATATAATTTATTCCGGATTATCCAACTAAAAAGAAAAGTAGCATGGGCATAGTGTGCCCGGAACTGAAAAATCACAAATAAATTCACGAAATTGTTGAAAACCGGATCGAAATTGTTGAAAAACCTTGCTTGCAAAAGCTCCATTCTAGCCTTTGAAGTTTAAATGAATATCATTTGAACAAATGAAACGAACTTTTTTAATAAATAGAAGTCCCCTTAATTTTATAATAAGCAGAAAAACAAATGTTTATACTTGGATTTAAAAATACAAATAGCATTGTTTTTGTGAATAGGACAAATTTGTCCGATTTGAGAAACTAAATGCCTTAAAATTTTGTTAAAATGGTGTATGTTGTCAAAGGCTAGTAAATACGCGTTGAGGAGTTTGATTTACATCTGTCAACAAGCAAAAAATGGTGAACGCGTCACCTTGCAGGAAGTTGCAGATTCCATTAAATCACCCGCAGCATTCACATCCAAAATCCTTCAAAAATTAGTGGCTGCAGATATTATCCAATCCACCCGGGGCGGAGGAGGAGGTTTTACTTTGGAAAAATCAAAAGTTGGAAAAATCCGATTGATAAATATCATCGATGCGATTGAAGGAAGTGAATTATTCGATCATTGTTTTTTAGGCCTCCCTCAATGTTCAGATAAAAAACCATGCCCGGTTCATCATTTGTATAAACCCATTCGCAAAGAAATTCATGAAAGTTTGTTGAACGTGACCTTGGAGGAAGTCCTTCAACAACCGGGTCGATTGCGATTGGAAATTCAGTAAAAAATTTTTGATTTTAAATTGGACAAAAGTGTCCAATTGTTTATAAATAAGATAAATTAATCCTAATTCTTTAATTGTAAATCCTAAATTATGTTATCTAAAAGTCAAGCAAGAACGTTTTTCTTAGGGGGGACCATTGTCACATTTGTGGTCTTCCTGGGTCTTTCCTGGCACACTTTAGCTCAGGAAGTACCTAAACAAACCAACGAAGCAGGACTTACCGATCAGGTAATCCGCGGAAAGCATCTTTGGGAATCCAACAACTGCATGGGTTGCCACACTATTTTTGGAGAAGGTGCATACTATGCTCCCGAACTAACGCGCGTTATTGATCGGAGGGGAGATGCTTATGTTAAAACAGTACTTACCTCAAAAGTGCCATGGTCACCTCGTGGAAGGAAAATGGTCGCCTATGGGTTTTCCGAAAACGACGCAAACGATTTGGTAGAATTTTTTAAGTGGACCAATACGGTAGACCTCAATGGCTTTCCTCCAAAACCGAAATTCAAAACAACACAAAACCAATAAAATCCCTGTATTATGAAATATCAATCACAAAAAGTGGCTTACTGGTTTTTCGCATTCTCGATGCTTTTGTTAAGCCTTCAGATTATTTATGGATTCATCATGGGCTTTGCACATATGGGCTTTGATGGATTACACGATTTTATACCTTTTAATACGGCGCGTGCTGTTCATACCAACCTCCTGGTTGTATGGCTGTTGTCGGGATTCATGGGCGCGGCTTATTACATCATTCCGGAAGAAGCAGAGCATGAATTGGTCAGCGTGAAGTGGGCTTACATCCAATTGATTTCTCTGGCCGTAGTTGGGGTGGCTGCTGTGGCAGGCTACCATTTTAATTATTGGGAAGGAAGAAAATTCCTGGAGATACCAAGACCTCTGGATTATCTGGTTGTCGTCAATGTTTTATTGTTTCTCGGCTTAATTCTCGCAACCTTATACAAAGGAAAAAAGAAAACGACCACTTCTCTGGTAATGACCATGGGTTTGGTTTTTGCAGCCTTGCTTTATTTACCCGGAATGATTTGGTTTGATAATCAAACCATGGATTCATTTTTTCGTTGGTGGGTGGTTCACCTTTGGGTTGAAGGGGTTTGGGAATTGATTATGGGAGGAATTTTAGCATTCCTGTTGATCAAGATTACCGGAGTCGACCGGGAAGTAATCGAAAAATGGTTGTACGTCATCGTTGGTCTGACCTTCATCTCAGGAATTTTAGGAACGGGTCACCACTATTACTACATCGGTACGCCAAAATATTGGCTGATCATTGGTGGAATATTTTCAGCAATGGAGCCACTTGCATTTTTAGGTATGGCATTGTTTGCCATTGCCATGTACCGCAAAGGCGAAAAGAAACACCCCAATAAAGTTGCTTTGCAGTGGACTCTGGGCACCGCCATTGTTTCTTTTGTAGGTGCAGGATTGCTCGGTCTGGCTCACACCCTGCCTCAGGTAAATTTATGGACGCACGGAACATTGGTTACGGCCATGCATGGTCATCTTGCATTTTGGGGGGCCTATGGCATGATCGTCTTGGCCATCATCAGTTATACCATGCCCAACATGACCGGTCGAAAACTTTACGACTCCAACAACAGCACATTGGCATTCTGGTTATCCAACATTGGCATGATCGGGATGACCACCGCATTCGCTGCCGCCGGGGTGGGACAAGTATATATGGAACGTATCATGGGTATGGAATTCGGTGATGCACAGAAAGAAATACAGGTTCACTTTTTCATTCTGGTTTTAACCGCTTGCCTGTTTACATTAGGCATATGCATGTTTATCTATGAATTTATTCGTTACGGGAAACCTACTGACGAAGCGCTTGAAATCCGTTAAAAAATTAATTTATCATCAACTATGAAAAATCTTATAATAAAAATTTTATCACTCGTTTTATTGGCAATTATCATCACTCCCTGGACAGGCTGTAAGCAAAAGGAATCAAAGTACAAAGTTTCTGAAGAAGCCATAAAAGCTTCACAAGGCAAATCGGCCGGACCTCAAATAGATATTTCGGAAGACGAAATGGCAACTGCAGCCAACATTTATTTCGATCGGTGTGCCGGATGTCATGGTGCAAAACGCAAAGGAGCTACAGGTCCTTCCTTGTTGCCCGATGGCGATGGAAAATATGCGGCCACTAAAACCCTGGGCTCTGTAGGATTAAGGGCTTTCATCGAAAATGGAACACCTAATGGGATGCCCGAATGGCGCGGTATCTTAAAGGACGAGGAGATTGAACTGTTGACTCGCTTTTTGCAAGTAGAACCCCCTGCCATTCCACCACTTGAAATGGCCGATATCAAAGCCACCTGGAACCTCATCGTTCCGGTCGATCAGCGCCCAACGGCCCCGCAACATAAGAGAAACATTAAAAATTATTTTGGTGTCATTATGCGGGATGCAGGCAAAGTGGCGATTGTCGATGGAGATACCAAGGAGCAATTGGCAGTTTTAAAAACGGGATTTGCCGTACACATCTTAAGACCTTCTGCCAGTGGTCGTTATTTCTATTCCATTGGCCGCGACGGAAAAATTTCGATGATCGACTTATATCCTAACGTTCCTCAGGTAGTAGCTGAAGTAAAAACAGCATTTGATGCGCGTTCTGTAGATGTGAGTAAATACAAAGGGCCAAAAGGCGATTTCATTGATAAGTACATCATTGGCGGAGGTTACAACCCGTCACAATTTGTGATTTTCGACGCACTCACGTTGGAACCCTTGAGTGTAACCCATACGAGTGGTGAAGCATGCGATGGCGAAAAAGAATTTGTTGAAGAAGCTCGCGTGGCATCTATTGTTGCTTCTCATACAGATCCGTTGTGGGTAGTAAATGTGAAGGAAACCGGAATGGTGTGGTTGGTCGATTATACCGACCCGAAAAATCCCGGAATTTCAAAAATACCTACATCCCGTTTTTTACATGATGGAGGTTTTGAATCAACAGGTAAGTATTTTCTCGTAGCGGCCAATGCCAATAACAAGGTGGTCGTCATCGATGTGCCCAACAAAAAGCTGGAAAAAATAGTTGACGTAGGAAAAACTCCTCATCCGGGTCGCGGTGCAAATATTAAGAACAAATATGGGAATCTCTGGGCAACGTGTCACCTGGGAGACAATACAGTTTCATTTATTAAAACCAATCCGGGGCCTGATCAATGGACTGTAGTCAAGACTTCACAAATGCCTGGAACCGGAGGAGGCGCGCTGTTTTTAAAGTCACATCCCAAATCAAAGAACTTGTGGGTAGATCGCGCATTGAATCCGGATTCTACATTAAACTCTGCAGTGTATGTATTTGATGTGAATTCTCTTGACTTCAAGAAAAAAATACAGATGCCGGATGGAGCTCACGGAAGAATGGTGCATATGGAATACAACATGGCAGGGGATGAAGTATGGATTTCCGTTTTCATGGGAAAAAAGAGTGCGCTGCTCATATACGACGACAAAACCCTTAAATTGAAAAAAATGTTTTCTGGCGATTGGGTGGAGAATCCAACAGGAAAATTTAATGTGAATAATACGGTCGCAGACGTGTATTAAAAGACAGTAGTTGGGGGAGCAGTTTCAAGGCTGCTCCCTCTATTTAAAATTTCAATCACTAATGTATGAGGAAGGTATTGGCGCATTGGCTACTGATGTCATGTATTTGCACTTATGGAGTGCCATTACTCGCGCAGCAAGACAGCATTATAGAATATCAATTAGGTGAAACGGTAATTACCGCCCAGGCTTCGCCTACCAAAGACAAGAATGCCATTTACAAAGTACACGTAATCAACCACCGGCAGATCCAATCATCCGGTGCTGTGAATCTACGCGAGCTTATCGTGCAAGAGCTGGGTTTGAATAGTTCGCAGCGTTCGGTTTTTGGTGCCAGCATCGAAATGCAAGGTATTTCCAAAGAAAATATTAAAATTTTAGTGGATGGTGTCCCGGTGATCGGGCGATTGAATGGGATCATCGATTTACACCAGATACCACTAACGAACGTACGTAAGGTTGAAATGATACGCGGGCCGGTATCTGTATTTTATGGCAGCGATGCCCTGGGAGGCGTGATCCATTTGATAACTCAAAAGGAATTCGAAAATAAATGGAATGGCCAGGTTTCAGCTTATCGCGAAACGACCAACGCCAATCAGGTAAATGGACGCCTGGCCTTCCAGGATGGTCGGCATCAGGTTGCAGTATTTGGAGGCGTATATGCATTTGATGGATTCAGCACAGGAACTGCAAGCCGCGTCGAAGACTGGGAGGAAAGAAATCAATGGAATGCCGGTTTCAATTATACCTATCGGTGGGCTGCCATGAACCTTGCTTATCAAGGCTCCATTTTTAATGAGAAGTTATTTTCTCTGGGAGATACCCTGGTCTCCAGATCCGGGATAAAGAGTTTGACGGATGTGGAGTACAGCACAAGTCGGTTTAATCATCAGATTTCATTCAATGGAATGCTCAAGCCGGGTTATTTTGTGGATCTGACTGCGGCATACCAAAAATACGAGCGATTTCACGATAATTTTAATATCAATTTGACTTCCGGATCTTCAACACCTTCGAAAACCGATACGCGGGATGAGAATATTGAAACCTTTGATTTAATGCATTTGCGCGGAGTGTTTTCTCAAACCAAAGAACATCGTTCCATCAATTGGTCCATAGGGTTGGAGTTGCAAAGCGAAAACAACGAAGGTATGCGGATCGTCGATTCAAGTAAGACTATTTTTACTGCGGCAGGATTCGCTTCGCTCACAGCGCGAATAGGTAAGCACATTCAATTGCAACCGGCATTCCGGATTTCAAATAACGATGTTTACGGAACGACGGTAGTGCCTGCTTTGAATGGGCGTTGGACTCTGGGCAATTCACAAGTTTTCAGATTGGGTTTGTCGCGAGGTTTTCGCGCACCCGGCATCAAAGAGCTGTTTCTGAATTTCAAAGTGGCGGCAGGGCCGGCGACCTATACCATTTTGGGAAATTCGGATTTGAAGACCGAAGTTTCCAATCACTTTTCGGTTCATCATATTTGGAGTATGAATAGCGATGATCGGCTGGAGTCGGACATTTTCTACAACCACATCGACGATTTGATCGTGCTGAGTGAATTGGTAAACAATTCTAGAAATTACATCAACATCGAGCAATATCGCTCATTGGGTTTTAATGCTCGTTTTATTCATGAAGAAGGACAAAGGTGGTCATTCCAAACGGGTGTTGGCTTGATCGGGCGTTACAATAAATTATCCGCCGATTATGACCTGCAAACATTTGATTACGCACCGGAGCTGACCACAGCTGTGCGTTACACTCTGCCGGGTATTCAATTCCGGTTCATGTTAAACTACAAATACAACGGCAAAGTTCCGGGATACCTGATAGAAAATCAACAAGTGGTTAAAGTAAACAAGGAAGATTTTCATCAAATGGAATTCAACATAGCAAAGAGTTTATTTTCTGAAAAACTGGAATTGCAGTTAGGCGTAAAAAATATATTTGATGTAGAAAATATCGAAACATTCCGGGATACTGGTGAAGCGCATTCCTCAAATTTGCAACTTTGGGGCCGCAGCTATTATTTAATGTTCAATATAAAATTTTAAACAAATGAAAAAAATTGGGTTGGTATTATTATTATGCTGGTGTTATGTATTGCAGGCACAAGAGTTCACTTCCAATCTGGATTTGCGATTCAGATTTGAGCAACGTCATGGGTATTCGCAGTTGATTCCCGATTCCGTGCAGGGTGTAGGTTTGATTTTGCAAAGAACTCGTCTGAATTTTGATTTTAAATCCCATAAATTAAAAGTGAGAATTGCGCCTCAAAATTTCAGAGTGTGGGGAGACGTGTTGACTAATGCCAAAAGCGATTTTGGAAATGCCTTTCACGAAGCATATGGCGAAGTCGAATTCAATGAGACTTTTGCTTTGAAACTTGGTCGGCAGGAAATTGTGCTGGATGATCACCGCATTTTTGGCAATGTGGACTGGACGATGCAAGGGCGGAGCCACGATGCGGCTTTGTTGCTCATCAAATGCGATTCCAACCAGCATCTTAAAATAGGCGTTGCTTATAATAACAGCGGAGAATCTATATTCAGGACCACCTACAGCCTGAATCAATACAAATCAATGCAATTTTTATGGTATCATTTGGACGTTCAAAAGAAATTTGGTCTGAGTGCTTTATTTTTAAACAATGGCTTGGCTTACCCCAATTTTGTGAATGTCGAGCAAAAGATAGAATATTCACAAACAGCAGGATTGCGACTGAATTATGGGAAAGGAAAATTTAGCGCTGATGCATCACTTTACTGGCAGTTTGGAAAATTGTATCAACGAAACCTGAGTGCTTCCTATTATGCGGTAAATGTTGCCTTCAAACCGGTAAGTAGTTTAATGATCGGGGCAGGCATAGAATACCTGTCCGGAAAGTCAACCAACGACACATCCGATGAATCCAAATCATTCAGTCCCTTGTATGGCACCAACCATAAATTTAACGGACATATGGATTACTTCTATGTTGGGAATAATTTCAACAGCGTAGGATTGACCGACCTGATGATGAGAATTGGATACGAAGCAAATAAATTCAGCATGAAACTGGAGCCCCATTATTTTTTGACCGCTGAAGACCTGGGTACTCTGGATAAATATCTGGGAACGGAAGTTGATTTTTCGATGGCGTATAAATTGTATAGCAACGTGCAATTGACCGGTGGGTTTTCGGTTATGCTGGCCACCGAAACTATGGAAGCCCTGCGTGGGAAAAGCAAAGATAACTTCAACTACTGGGCTTGGGTTGGAGTGCACATCAATCCAAAGTTGTTTTCATTTTCATTCGACAAATAAATGCATGATAAACGAAGTCAATACAAGACCTTTGAACGGAATGTCGCATATGGTGAATAAACCTTATTACCGTGCCGTGTGGAAGGAGCAGGAAGTTTTCAGAATGGCCTTCAGTCAGCGTCTTCCCTTATTAATAAAAGGACCTACCGGATCGGGGAAATCGAGATTTGTGGAAGCCATGGCTTATGAATTGGAAAAGCCCATGATCACAGTAAGCTGTCATGAGGAAACGTCATCGACCGATTTGATTGGTCGATTCGTGATCAAAGGTGCAGAAACAGAATGGGTCGATGGTCCTTTGTGCAAAGCCATGAAGGAAGGGATGATCCTCTATCTCGATGAAATTGCCGAAGCCAGACCAGATGTCATTGTTGCGATTCATCCTTTAACCGATCACCGACGCAGTTTATTTGTCGATAAACTGGGTATTACTTTGCAGGCACATCCTGAGTTTATGTTGGTGGCTTCATTTAATCCCGGTTATCAACGTGGCTTCAAAGAATTAAAACCCTCAACACGTCAGCGATTCGTGGCGTTGAGTTTTAATTATCCTGTACCGGAAATTGAGGAAGAAATTCTGGTCAATGAGACGAAAATTGATTTGACAACTGCAAAAGCGCTTGTTAAAATTGGCAACAAGATTCGGAATTTAAAAGAACTGGGACTTGCTGAAACTGCATCTACGCGATTGATGGTGGATGCTGCAAAATTGATTTGCAGTGGTTTGCCTAAAAGGTTGGCGGTTCGCGTTGCCATTATAGAACCCCTGAGTGACGATCCAGAAATCATTCAAGCCATTGCAGATGTAGCTGATCTGTTAATTTAAGTTAGGGTATGGATCTCGACGAAATCATCTATTCGTGGTTTACAAAATACCTGAAGAAAAGAAAAACCACAAAGGAGTCAGAACGTTTTCAGCGGATTGAGTTGGAATCTATTCGCTCCAGGCTCACACTGATTGCAAGGCTCCTCACAGGTTTGTCAATAGAAATTTATCCGGCTGATGAGGAGGGTGGTTGTAAGGGCAATAATTATTTTTTACCTCGTTGTATTTCCTGGTTTGATGCCGTAGAAAAAAATATTGGATTTTACCTCTACCGTTTATTTTATTTATCCATCCAACAGGGTATTCCTTTGAGCGAAAAAAATGAAGTCGTTGAATCTGAAATAGAAGGATCGAGAAATGAGGCCGGGAAACTTTCAGAACAGGTTTTCGCAGAAATGCAAATCCAATATCCTCTGGTTATGGAATTGTACCAGTCACTTGTCGAAGACATGAAGATGAAAGGCGATGTTTTTTATGAAACCCACAAACATTTTCTTTATGGAAAATTGATGGAAACTGTGCAAGATAGGGTAGATGAAAAACAATTAAGCTTGGAAACCCCATCAGACAAACAACGGTTACCGGGTGTAGATCCTAAATCGGTTTTAAAAGCCAAAGCAGTAGAAGAAATCAAATCGATTTTGGTCGATCAAAAGGCGCAGGAAGATTACGTACTGACGCACAATTTCGAAAAAGTGGAAACACTGGAAGAGTTTAACGGAACCTGGCGCGATTTCGACGGGGATGATGACTTGTCCAGCCATAAGGATGCGATTGATGAACTCAATATGAGGCTCACGGTGCGGACTGATGATCCGGTGCACAGTGTCCTGCAGGCGGACTTTATTGAGAATACAAACATAGCAGATGTGGAGACCGCTGAAGATTCGGATTTCTGCATTACTTATCCGGAATGGAATTATACCCAGAAACAATACCTGGAGGATTTTTGTAAAGTTTATCCCAGGCGGATAACCGCATCAGATCATTCCTATTATCATCAGACTCTGACCGATCATCGAGCATTGCTAACGGGCATTCGGAAGACCCTTGCGAGTTTTCACAATAAATGGATGCAGCAGCAAAGAAAACAATACGGTTCCCTGTTGGATTACGATGCACTGGTGGATTATTATACAGATATACATTCGGGAGTGTCGCCCTCAGAAAACATTTATATTGCAGATCGCAAACTCGAGAAAGATCTGAGCATCATGATTTTGATGGATTCCAGCTTATCCAGCGACGGTTATGCTGACGGGAACCGGGTGATTGACATCGAAAAACAAGTGGCCATTCTTTTTGGAGAAATTCTTCATGAATATCATGTTGATTTTGCTATTGCGTCGTTCAACTCCTCCACCAGAAATTGTCTTCGCTTTGAGATGGTCAAAGATTTTGACGAACGATGGGAGCTCGCCAAATACAAAGTAGGGATGATCCAGCCCAACGGTTATACCCGCATTGGCGGGGCATTGCGGCATGCCAGCAATCTATTGTCGCTTCGTCCGTCAGCCAACAAGTGGTTGTTGCTACTGTCGGATGGAAAACCAAACGACTACGATAAATACGAAGGCAAATACGGACTTCACGATGTCAAACAGGCACTAAGGGAGTCCAGAGAAAAACGAATCAACGATTATGCTTTGACTGTAGAAGCGCAGGCACGATATTACCTGCCGCAAATGTTTGGACAAAACCACTATCAGATTCTCAGATCAACAGCAGATTTGGTTAAGGCTGTAATTCATCTTTTTGAGAAAATTAGATTTCAAAGTGTCTAAGTCCAGTAGTTTGGATTCGAAAGCTAAAGTTTAGTTTTCAATCACACGAGTTGAATTGAAAGCATCGTTTGCTTTTACACGAGCGATACGGTCTCGGGGAAATCAATTTTACCATGGAAAAAGCAAAGCAACCCCAGGTTTTGCTATTTTCCCTTTATCATAAAAAAAAATTCATCAAAAAACATACAAGCTAATCTTTAAAATTTTAACTTCGTCTCACAAACCAACCATCCCCGGAAGATGAAGACCAGAAAGACCAAATTTTAGAGAATTCAGGAAGAAGACGATCCCGTCGGAAAGGTTGATTTTATAGGTTCAATACTTGGTATAAATGAAGTAGACTGTTAGTATGCATAATTTGCAGCTACGGATTTTCATTGCAACAGACCGCTCACAACCGTTTAAAGAAATTGACTTGTGAAACTTGCGATAACCAATGGAGTAAATTTGGACTTATAGATAAAGGGGGATTTAAATTTGATTCCCAAAAGTATATTATTTAAAATATGTAGGAACTAAGTGGGGTAGGGACTGCATAGTGATAGTAAAAAAATTGTAAGTTTTTTTCTAAATCACTATACGGTAGTTATGAAAACCTGGAAAGTACTCCGCATCCGCAGTCAGCACGAATTTTGTGTGCAGAAGCAGCTGGATCATTTGTGCATCGAGCATTTTCTTCCAACCCTGACGGAGCACCGTCAGTGGAGCGATCGCATCAGAAAAGTTCTGATCCCTGCATTTCCGAATTATCTGTTTGTACATACAGAACCCGTCCAGCGGGAAACTGTATTTCATTGCAGAGGCGTCATGAATTATCTGCGATATGAAAACAGGGATGCCACGCTCCGCGACGATGAAATTCAAATGATGAAGACGGCATTGCCATTCAGCATTCAGGGGGGATTGGTGCCCTGGACGTCTGCAGGCGAGATCATCCGGATTTCATCCGGTATGCTCAAAGGTTACACTGCAAAATTAGTCCGCTGGAAAAACCGGAAAGTGGTGTGTCTGGAACTCCACGAATTAAAGCAGGGGTTTTTGGTGGAGATGGAGTTGGGAGGGGGGTTGAAATATTTTTAAGGACGCTATAAGTTAACCTGTTCATGAAGTCCACATTAAAATTGGACTTAGATCTGCTTTAAAATTTCTAAAATATCATATTCCCCCTTGTAGAGAAAGTATGTTCTATTGGGATAAACAATTAAGTAACTGCCGCAAGGATAATGACGAGGAAAATAATGGCGCTCTATATGTTCTTTTATGTCAGGATACCATTTTATACGCTTGTCAAAACGCTCAGTCCCTTCCGGAGATTTATAGAAAAAGTATGGGCTCACATTTTTTTTGGATTCAAGAGCCTGGAGGAAATTTAGATATTTGGCATTGACAAAATCCTTGTTTCCGGAAGAATTGTATTCATCTAAACCCGGATGATAATTTACGATGATCGTTTTGGACGAATCTGTCAATAACAAAAAATTGTCATGAAAAGATCAAATTTTACTTGTCCAATTCTATCTGACAAGGGTAAGATCTCCTGATTTTATGATCCTCTTATGATCACAAGTATAATATTGAATCAAGTAAGAATATACAGCAGGTTCCATATGGGTTTGCCGGTAGACCCCATTCCAACCGCTATTCAAATCTGAAGTTTCAAATAACAGTGTACCCCATCGGTCGTATATATTCAGACTATAATTATGGATCCGATCAATGGTTATTACAGGAAGAAAAATATCATTGATCTGATCGCCGTTTGGTGAGAAAACATTGGGAACATAAATGTCTGAAGTGGTCTGTTCCATTACAAGATTTATACTCGCAGGAATCGTGCAGGGTTCATTTGCATCGGCGGTGAGCACAGTACTTTCATTATACTTTGTTAATAATACCTTGCTACAAGTACGATCCAGACATTCAACAATATTCGCAGGGGTCCAATGGTAATTCAGTCCCCCCACAGCAGTAAAAATGGATTCAGTACAGGCATGAATGAATGGATCGCCCAAAATCTGAATTTGTGTTTTTGGATGCACCAGAATGGTAAGGCTATCGATCCAATAATTACAATCATCTGAGGCTTCAAGATAAACTTGGTTTGCTCCGGGTGAAGTGGCTAAATACAATGAAGTTAGTTGGTCAACGGATGAAAAATATCCATGTGAACTCCGCCATAAATACTTAGCATTACCAGAAAACTCAGCCCTCAAACCAATGCTGTCGCCCTGGCAGACCGTTAGATCGTTACCAGCATGCAAAGTGCCATTATTTCCTGGCCTGACAGTCAAATCAAGATATAACAGACTGTCGCAACCGGAATGACTCTTCAAATAATTTATATATTGCCCGCTTTCGCGATACACCATACCATTGATCATTAAAGAATCGCAAATTTCCATCATCGTGTCTGTTCTACTGCTTTTGCTTATGATGAGCTCAAGATCAATAAGGCTATCACATCCATGCCATGTTTGGAGCTTTTGGATATAATTTCCAGTTGCAAAATACCTTTCATTTCCGACTATTATAGAATCACAGGATGAAATACTATACTTGTTATGATAGCTTTTATTAATTTCCAGATCTAAGTTTAATATGCTATCGCACAAGTTGCGGTTTTTCAATCTCTGGGTAAAATTTCCGGATTGCGTATAGCTAATTCCATTTATGAAGGCGGAATCACAACTTGTTATTAATAAGTCTGTAGAGCTACTTTTTAATATATTCAGATGAACTCTTATTTTGTGTTCACAAGTTGAAACGGTATCAATCGGTAGATTTAATGTATCCGATACGGTATACCATATCCCCTTATACAATAATGAATCGCATGCGGATAGGAATAATTCCTGGGTCGTATTAATAAATGAATCCTCCTGAATGGATTCACAATATACTACTGTCCAATCTTTGGTTAAATTGCCAATGGTGACGTTGTATTTAATTTCAACACAATAACTTTCATTCACAGCATCTATGATCAAGCTGGACTTGTCATTAATGGTTCTACGGAATGGATCATTCTTTAAGTACCAATTGTAGCTTAATTGGATCGACTCTCCCAAATGGCAGAGATTATAAAATATTATCTCCGGTATTAGTTCAACCTTTCCGTCATTGCAACGTCCTTGCCAACGGACATCAGGATCAATATTTACTGAAGTTAGATTAATGGAACTATCACATTGATTAAGAATTGTTCCTGCCGGCATTTTAACCAACATCTTTTCCACACATGGATCATGAGCTTTGCCTGTGGCATCTACAAATGGATTATTCCTGAAAGAAATATGAAACACATCTTCGACAATCGGCTTATCCAAAACTTTAAATTCTACAATAGAATCAAACTTGCAACAATTGGAATCAATAATCAATTGACGATATATACCACTGCCTGTTATGTTTTGATCATGCCATTTGTATCCATCCACATACACTTGCTCCCAACATAATGTTCGCAAAGATCCAATCCTGTCGGTTGCTTTCCTCGCTCTTACCCATATACATTCAGGACCAGACTTCTGGCAAATGGATCCGTTTTTTGTATTCCCAATAGAAGCTGAGACACAAATTTCAAAGTCACCCTCAATAGGAAAATCCAATAATATCTTACGTTCATTTCCACCGACCTGCATTCCATGACAGGTCCATACATAAGTTGGAAAACATCCATAGGCATTCTCATTTACATAAAAAGGAACTTGACATGCCCCAATACATACGTCGATTGTATCCTTCCTCTTCAAATTGTTAATAGTACCTAATTCAGGTAGAACAGGGGGTCCCCCGGGTGGAGTATTTATTGTAAAATCACAAACATCACCGCTACATCCGTCAACCCATAAATAATAAGTTTTACATGCCTTCAGATGGGCATTAATGACCTGAACACTACCAGGTGGTACACAGGGAATAGAGCTACATACTATATCCTCCCCACAGGTACAATCCCCCCAAATCCCGAATTGTAGTCCTTGACCATTTGTACATGATCCAATTGTTAATGTTATAGATACTTCACCACCATTGCATACAAATGCCCACCAGCTTGTATTGTGTCCCACTCCGCCATTAGAGCAAAGAGGAGAGCAAGAACTTGGGACTGAACTTGGATTATTACAGGAATAACCATTTAACTCGGACAGTGAACAGATTGCGAAAGCCTCATCACAAGTTTCAGCCATTGGTGGCGAACATTGTGATTTCAATGTGTAAGTTGGTATAAAATACAAGCATATTATAAATATGCCATACTTCATTCTGGATTCCATTTTCAGGTAAGAGGATTTCAAATTTAAAAACGCTGCTTTAAGTTGACATGCGTTCAAATGATTGAATTTCTTTCCTTAAAATTATGATCATATAGATAATAGCACCGTTTCTAAACTTTAAGGTGCTTCAGGATTTAGGATAAGATCACAACGCATTAGCCAAGTTGTCTTTATGTTAATGAATGTGCGGATTCCATTATTTCCGAATTGCAATAATTTCTTTGCTGGTTTCTTCAAAATGTAATCAAAGTGAGAAACATTTATTAATTTTGATCAGCCATTACTTATCCACTGCCTTTATAAGCGGAATTAATTGAACGTTTTTGCTAATTTCAGGTTTTGATTAAATACTTACCATGAGATGGATATTTGCATTAGGGATAAGTCTATTCAGCTGCTGTAGCTCATTCCAAAAATTGAATTCCCAAACATTTACGCTTGATCGGATGTTGGAAATTCCAGGTTCTATGGCGGGACAATTTTATGAAGGGAAGAACAACGTCTTGTTCAATTATTACAACTCCTGCACGCACATCCGACTTTATAAATCCCGCGACGAAGGAAAATCCTGGGAGTCGATCACGGCACTTAATTTTTCTAAGGATTCAAAATTCGACATCTGTGCAGATGGCACCTTGCTGAGCGGATATAATAAAGAAGCATATTATTCTGAAGACGATGGTGAAAACTGGACCCCATTTTCTACCACCACCTGGCCTGTATTCAATTACCTGAGTGGAACTTCTTTAGACAATCTTTTTATATTATCAGGTTCCACTGTTTATAGGAGTATCAATCGGGGCGCCTCCTGGATTCGTGTTATCAACAATGTGAACGGATCTTCGATAGTATTTTATCAGGACCCGACCACGAACAATCTCTACATCTGTTCAGATAATGAAATCTGGCAATCGAAGAACATGGGTCAGAGTTGGACCAGCTGGCACAAAGATCGTTTTTCCGGAGTGGAATTACCGCGTATGTTTAGTGGTCTCAACAACAGAATTTATGTAGCAGGTCATGGATACGTATGGGTATTTTCCAATCAAGGGGTATTGCGAACCAAAACCAATGTATCAATTAATAGTCAGCGGATGGTGCATCTTTGTCAGACCAATTCCGGTCGGCTGATCGCTTATAAATTCAATGCCAATTATTACTCTGATAATGAAGGGGCCAGCTGGAAAACATTTACAAACACAAGTGGATTCTTCATCGACAAATTGTTTAAGTCATCTTTTGGAGTTTTGTTTGGAACCAAGCAATACCAACCCGCTGCATACAGATCGGAAGATGAAGGAGTGAATTGGGATCTAGCAAATCAGGGAATACAGGGAGCAGTGGTCAGGGATATTTTACACCTTTCCATTGATCGGTTTATCGTTTTACAGGACAATGGAATTTTTTATACTGGAGACGTAGGACAGCATTACAAGTTGATTCACCAATTGAAAAATTGGATATACGGCGATGCTTATTCTAAAATAAAGTCTATGTGTACACTAGACGACATTTTGTTTTATGCCGATGGAAATAATATATACAAATATAATTTAACGACCGATCAAAAAAAATTGGTATATCAAAATGCAACGGGGATATTCAATGGGATGACTTGCAACAGTTCCAATAAAATGTTGTTTTTTTCAAACAGTAACGATATTTATCGATCCACAGATCTCGGGGATAAATGGGTTAAGATTCCAATTCCTGTAGCGAACGCAAGCATTGGGCAACCTATTATCACCGATGAAATACTGGTGATAAATGTTGATAAATCAGTTTATCGTTCTCAAGATTACGGAGACCATTGGTTCAAAACCGGAAACTTTCCGGACCCGGTAAGCACACTTCACTGTCCTTATCCGTCGATGGTATATTTTGTTCACAAGGACGACACGGGAAATATAGATTTGTTTCAATCCTATGATGCAGGATTAAGCTGGTTTAAATCTACGGTATTTAGTCCTGTATATGTCAACGAGGATAAACATATCTGGATCAACAACAAGGGAGATCTGATATTAAAAGGCTGGGAAGGAGATATATACCGATCATTTGACAATGGCCAGAGTTTCTCCCTTTATCATGACATTGGTGATTCTGAGACTTATATATTTCTGGGCGATGATCAGAGAATATACATCCAGGGCAATTGTTTTTTTTACCGCTTACTCGAACCGAGCTCGGACAGAAAACTTGCCCATGGCTTCTTATTTAAAGACGACGATCAAAACTGTTTGTTGGATGCCACTGAAATAGGATATCCCGGACGTCAGATTAGCATCAGGGATGGAAACAGTTCTTATTTTTTATATTCAAATCCCACTGGCGCATTTTATTTTGAAGCTCCACCTGCAGCTTTTGAATTGGAAGCAAGCAACATCAGTCCATATCACCACGCCTGTGTTCAACAATTGAATGGAGCTACGCTGGATTTAAGCAAAAGCATAGAACTTGGTTTACAGATATTGAAGGAATGCCACCTGTTGAATCTGGATCTAAGCATCCCAGGATTGAGAAGATGTTTTGAATCTACGATTTATATACACTACAGCAATATTGGAACAGACCTTGCACCCAATGCAAGCATAGAGTTGATTTTGGATCCATACCTGCAATACATAAGATCCAATCAAACGAATGTTATGGTGAGTGGAGATACACTGAAGTTCCAACTTGGAGATGTACATTTAGGTTCTGTAGGAAAAATTGCAATCACGGTATTCGTATCCTGCAATGCAAAAATCGGACAGGAACTCTGTGTGGAAGCAAGCATACAGGCTAAGGATGGATGTATCACGGGCTCTACCGCCATTGTAAAAACATCTGCAAACTGCAATGGAGATTCAACGTTATTGATCTTGACCAATTTGAGTGCGGTGCCTATGAAGGAAAATCGTTCCTGGAAATTACTGGAGACCGGGAACAATAAGGTCCAAACTATAGCCTCAGGTTTTTTTAAATTACAAGCCAATGAAAGCAGGCAATATACTGTGCAGAGCAGTGATCAAGAGCAAATGTTTTCAGCGCAGCAGGAGGCATCGTATCCATACAACAAATTCAGTCAGACATTAATTGACAATTGTTTGAGAAATCCCGGAATAAAAAATGCATATGATGAAGAAGAGCCATTTTATGACCGCGAATGCATGGAAAATACAGGCAGTTATGATCCCAATGACATCATAGGACGACCCCTGGGAATCACCACAGAAAAGCGAATCGAAAGCGAACAAGAATTGGAGTACACCATCAGATTTCAAAATACGGGAACCGATACGGCGTTTAACGTCATTGTTGTGAACGATCTTAAATCGTCCAACTTAGATCTTGCCACCCTGACATTGGGAGCTTCTTCTCATTCCTACGCCATGAGCCTCATCGATGGACATGAGATGCTCTTTGCATTTAAAGACATTATGCTTCCGGATTCAAACATCAATGCAACGGAATCTCATGGCTTTTTAAAATACAAAATCAAACCGAAAAAACAGTTGCCACCCAATTCCCAAATCAACAACCAGGCCTCCATCTATTTTGACTTCAACGAGCCGGTAAAGACCAATACCGATTTTCACACCATTGGTTTACCATTGGTGACGAACATAAAATCAGAAACCGAATATACAAATGATCTCATTGAAATTTCTCCCAATCCCGTTTTAGATTTTGCGAAGATAAAATTGTATGATCCGCTGTTTGAAATAAAGAGCATTGAACTCATCGATGTTTTTGGCCGCCGTCTGAAAGCGAAATGGAGTCGTGATTCGGAGTTAATTATTGATTTTCGGGGTGTGCCGGCGGGGGTTTATATGGTGGCGATTGAAGGAAGGGGAGGGGAGAGGTTTGTGGGGAAGGTGGTGAAGTTGTAATCGTTTATTGAACTGATATAATGAGGCATTGCGATTTGTTTAATAGGGTAGATCATTCTATTCTAATTTATTATTATCATACATCCCCAAAAACTTACTTTTCCTCAACCAGCCTGCGGCAAACAACCATAACATTAAGGTTTCTAACCAAAATATGGGCTTGTAAGTACTAATGCTTTTCTTGAAAGAGTTTTCATCATTTAAATTCATAATTATACCAGAGACTAACATACATATAAGAATAAGTATGCCACAAAATATATAAAAGCGGTTAACTGATTTTTTCTTATCAGATAGTTTATTCCAATTTGAAAAGCAATAGGTATTGCTGTCTAATTTTGTAAATTGAAAAATGCAGAAAAAAGCCAAGGTCAGAAATAATAATATGGCTGATACGTTATGCACGATTCCAAATATTTTATTATCAAGTTCCTGAATGCATGAACTTGCATCAACGCTTGTAGGAAAAAAAGCCACTCCTAAAGCAAAAATAGCAGCCAAGTTACCAATAAGTGAATCGTTAAACACACTTTTATCGTCGCTATAGCCTTCGTAAGCGAAAAAAGCAAAAGATAAAGCACAAATCATCCCTACCATACCATCACGTGAGTTGGTATGGTAATAAGCTGATATCGTTGTTTGAATTTCCTGGCAGTCATCAAAGATGATACTTGCCAAAAACAAAATGACAGGTAAAAGAAAAGCAATTAATCCAATTAGACCAAGCAGGATTCGGCCTGATATTATATCAACGTTTTTTGGGTAGTTTTCAGAATTATTGTTTGTCATAATTATTGAGCTACAAAATTATCAAATTGTCAGATTATTTCGTGACTACTTCATTTTATCATCAGTATGACTTGACATTTTAGTAAGTTGACCGATATGGCGATCAGATAAGACTTCCAAAGTCAATTTTAAGAGTTATTTGAGCTTTTGCATAGATACAATTTGATTGGCCAACTTGTAGTAATTATTACTTCAAAATAGGTCTTAAATCATAGTACCTGAAGTGGCTCAGTTTGCCCCGGAATGGGAGGCTGAGTTTGCCCTGGAATTAATGGCTCAATTTGGCCGGAAAACTCATTATGTAAGGTTCCTTAAGAAATTAAACTTTAAAATTCTTTCTATAAACCTTTTTATTTGTAGCTGAGAGGGTATTTAAATTTATACTAGACAGTTGAGTACTGGTTAAAGGACTAATAAAATTTTGTAAAATTTAAGTCTTAAAATTTATTTGATAATTATTATATCTCTTTAATATATCATAAGCGATCCAGCACCTTCGGTCTCCTTATAATACAATCTTACCCTTATTATATACTCTCTACCTTTAATCAGTCTCATTGTTATCTTGGAATTGCTATCGGTACCACTATCATCGTCACCTGATAAGTAAATTTCTTCTGTCGGTGTTTTTTCGAATAGGACCATTACCGTGTCCATTGTTCCATAAGTTTGTATTGTATATTTTTTAGACCGGTTTGGTTTGAACTTAAAATTCTTTTGTTCTCCAGGCCTGATATTCATAGATTGAGATTCTGATAATTTCAGTTCGAGATAATCACTAGGAACCAGAGGTGGATAGAATTTTTTACAAATTCAATATCCTTTTGTGAAAGCCCGCCTGCAGGCTGTATTCCATTTTTAAATTCTTCTGGAGATTTTATCAGACCAGCTTTAAAGGGATAGTGCATTACTGAATTCGGATCATGTGTTGACCCTTCAACTTCGCTAAGTGATAATTTATTTATTATATTTTCATAAGTAGTTAATCTGCTCCAGTAATTAGGATATCCTGCAAGATCATTATATACAGCTTCTTCATCCCACACAATGCCGGCATTGGGATTTTGATGTTCATGAGGTGCACCTAAGGTATGTCCAATTTCATGTAATGCAGTATCTGGATCGCTCACTAAGTCCCACCCAAAATTCATACTCCTTTCATTTGGAGATGCCGCATATTTAAGAATATCTCTTCCGACATACGACCATGCTGAGCCATCTTGTAAAAATCCGATTTTAACCATAGCTTCATTTTTATCATGAACTTCTTCGAATTCAAGACCAATTCCTAAGCTTTTCCATTTATTAAATGCTTTTTTCACAACATCACGTTGTGCCGTACTTCCTTTCCAGGATGCCGGAGAGCCGTCACTTCCACCTTTGAAGAAATAATATTTAAGTTTTGTTCCATTTACCCATTTGGACTGATTCATAATAATCATTTTCATCCTGTGAGCGCTCACCTCAGGCTCGAAATTCCTCTCAGGTATCTTTACCATGGAGCAATAAAAAGGTGTGTTTAAAGGTGGCGTTCCTTGTAGGTTTTGTTTTCGGCTTGATGATTTATCAGATTTTTTTGTCTTTTTCATGACTTTTTATTTTAATGGTTAATTAATGGTATAGAATACCTTTGGTGTTTATAATTATAAAAAAGGTTAAGTGATTTTTTGTCCGAATCTGTTTTATTTATTCTGAGTTGCATTCATTCTCAGGTTGGATAATTCGGCGTCAGAAAAAGATTTTAATAATTCCGTTTTTTCATTATTATATTCCGCTTCAGTAAGTACACCCTTTTTGAACATAGTATATAAATCTTCAAGTTTTTGCCAACGATCTTTTTCTGCTTTCTGTCCAAACAGAGTCAAAGCTGTTTCTTTTAATCGTTGGAAAAATTCCAAAGACCCGAAGCCAGCCAACATCGATAGTGCAACATATGAAACCATGCCCTGAAAAGGAACATTGGTTGCCAAATACTGAACTGTTATGGAGGTAATCAGAAAATTAGCAACGAAATAGATAAACAGTCCGGCGCCGGCACCCATAAAAGGTCTTACATAATATGGTATTTCCAAATTAGCCGGAAAACCTATATCATCTGCCCGGTAATGCATAAAGAATCCTCTTAAGTTGCAGAGAACACCACCCAATGCACCTGAAATGAGCATTAATAAAACAATTGAGTAAAATGTAACCCCTGAATCAACGGGCTCCTTTTGTGGATTTTCTGTTTCATTTTTCTTTTCTTCGTTTGGTTTTGTTTCTTCCAGTTTTTGAGCTTGCCCCGTATCCTGACCACTTGCATTTTGGGGAGTAGCTGCAGGAGCTGTACTAACATCTCTTGGTCTCTGATCATTTTGCTCTTTAGCATTGGTCTTAATTGGTTTCAGATACTCCTTCTCGGTTGTCTTTAAAACATTTAATAATGAAATTCCGAGGATAGCAACAAAAACTAAATTGAAACCTAATAACAATTTTAATTTAAGTGGTGTAATTGGATTAGCCATAAAATTAGTTTATAATTTTAAATAAAGGGGACTTCTATTTATTAAAAAAGTTCGTTTCATTTGTTCAAATGATATTCATTTAAACTTCAAAGGCTAGAATGGAGCTTTTGCAAGCAAGGTTTTTCAACAATTTCGATCCGGTTTTCAACAATTTCGTGAATTTATTTGTGATTTTTCAGTTCCGGGCACACTATGCCCATGCTACTTTTCTTTTTAGTTGGATAATCCGGAATAAATTATATGTTATGTTTGTCAGTCCAATTTGAAAAGAAGATCTTACTTTACCTATGCATCGTAATTTCATTTTTCCAAACATCGTGGTGATACAACCAAATACATGTTCAACTCGTGCACGTGTTCTTGATAAGTTCGTATTTCTGTCTTGCTCCCTGTCGTTTAATGGACGGTTTCTTCTTCCTTTCTGATTTATACAAGGTATCATCCCTTTCTTCCGGATTCGTTCTCGGAAATCCCAGCTTGCCGAATCTCCATATAAGCGTTTTCCTTTATCCCGTTTTTCTATCAATACATCCGTCATTTCACCATCATAAACATTCGCAGGGGTTATTTCATAGTTGGTAATCAGTTTGGTGTTTTTATCGATCTTCACATGATCTTTATAGCCGTAGGCTTTGCGATTATGGTGCTTTACCCAGCGGGCATCGGAATCTTTTTGTCTTCCAATATTTGGGTTGTCCTCCCATTCTTGTGGTATTTGCCCATTCTTTATTAAGTCATTATCCTCTTTACTATTGCGGTTAATTTCGCTTTCTACAATATGAGCATCTACAATACTACCCTTATTTATTATTACCCTATTCTGGTGTAATAGTTGATCCAGTTTTTTGAATAACCTTTTATCCGCCTTCTTTAAACTCAATTCATTCTTGAACGACCAGATTGTTCTTGCGTCAGGAATCTGATCCGTTCCTCGTATTCCTAAAAATAATTTAAAACTTGTCCGGTCTGCTATTTGGAATTCCATTGATTCATCACTTAAATCATATATTCTTTGAACAATTAATAACTTGAACATCATCACTACATCATAAGATGGCCTGCCGGGACCTTCTCCCGTTCTTTTAACAATTTTTTCCAGCTCCTTTCGAAAATATTCAAATCTGATGTAATCGTTAAGCTTAGCTAATGGATCTTTATCAAAAGAACGAAGTTTTTCAACAAGCGCATCCCACTCAAATAGCTCAAGTTGTTGCTTTGGTGTAATGATTTTGGCCATATAGAATTTTTCCCAAAAGATAGGTATTTTTATGAATATTTAGAAGTCCCCTTTATTTAATATCTTCAATTTTAAATGCTACAAGGCTGTTATTAAAAAAAAAGTTCTTTCCAATACCCAGCTACCGAAATTACTTCCCCTGCACCCGGCCAATTGGGTATTGTTGTTATGATAATACATAATGGCTCTTTTCCCAGATTTCTAAATTGGAAACTGTTCCCTTTAGGTATATTGACAGAATCGCCTTTTTTTACAGGTACTGGTAAACCGTCATTTTCTTCTTTTTGCCACATTTCACCTTCTCCAGAAATGAAATACCAGATTTCTTCAACTGTCTTATGCTTCACCGCAGCAGATGTTTTGCTAACAGGTAAAGTACAATGACAAATACCAACTGCATTTACTTTTGCCAGCAATCGGATTTCTGAACCATCTGGAGCAAGGTAATTATAATCTTTCTTCAAACTGATTTTCATGTAATAGGAGGCCATAATTTAGCTCTTACAATCTGTTTGTATTTATATGCAATTGCAATTAGGATACTAAGAATGCTTTTAATCTATCAAGCTGGCTAGCAATAAGTAGCTTTTTAGCGTGAGGTTCATCACCTTTCAATATTTGAAAGTCTTGTTCGCTTGCCCTGAAATACTCAGAAGATTTTCTAATTGTATTTTCTGGCCTGTTAAAGGAGTTTCAGAATACCAGCCGTTTGCTCGATTTATTGTATAGGTCTGATCATCATCAAATACAATTTCTCCAACTCCTAAATATTTTGGTATGTTTGGATCATGAGAATGATCTCCTTCCCAATAGTAGAAAAATTTTCGATTTTTAATGTCCAAATCTGTGGCTCGACTCCAGTATTTTGCAATTTTCTTTCCTTTGTTTGTCCATGCCTCGCCATCAATTCTATATAACTTACTATTTAATGCACGGGTGATCGACAGTAGGCTCAAAACAGAACCCGCATCTTCATTAATCACATACTGCCACCAATGGCCCAGTATTAAATATTCAAGGGAAATTTTTGTTTTGTTTACCCAACTATTTAATGCATCCCGGATTATTTGCGCTGCTTTCTGAATATCTTTTATTGTGTTTTCACCTTTGTGATCATAAAATATTGTGGTTAAGCCAAGCCAGTCAGTAGGTATCTTCGTACCAGTCGCTATAAGCAGGAAAACCCTGGAAACTCCCAGATGGCCGGCAAAAAGCCCTGCTTCATATATTACATTATCTCTGGGTGAACTGGTGGCAACTTCTCTTGATTCAGTCGTGTCTTCCTTACCAACAATAAATGCTGCAAATTCTGTATCGGTTGCTTTATTGGCCAATGATTGAAGTGTATGTTCGCCTTGTGGAAAAGAATTGTACCAAGGCTCAGCATTTACCGTTTTGCCTAACTTACTTATCAGTGCATCTACAATTGGTTTTGACTCTGATGCTGATCCAATAAATAATCTTGGTTTGGTATTCATAATTTATTTATCGGTAAGCTTTATTTAGAATCTGAGATGAATTATCTGTTCAAGAAAATCTTTCTTCCCATACACGGAAAATATTTTTAGTTTCGATTTCATTAGGTTTCATTTTTTGTTTTAATATCATTGTATCGTGAATATTCCGAGAAGAATTTAGTTTTCAATTTAGTGAACCTTCAATTTCAAGCTCTTTTCGATAGGTTTCATATTTATTTGCAAATGCCTGTTCGGCATCACGTGGAAAATTATATGTGAATACATGTTTGACATCCGTGCTGTTCTGTATCTCTCTTGTTGCACGGTAAGCTTGTAACCATTCATCGTAGTGGCTGATAAACTTTTCAGCATAGGGTATTAATTCAGCGGGTATAAGGGTGTGGTATTTCACATTTATTTGATTTTGTATTTAATTGTATTTTGTTTTGAGTCATGAGCAAGTGAAAATAGTTAAATTACTTATCCTACCGCCTCCGTTAGATTTAACTCCAATTCTAACTCTAATTTAGTAGACGATATTTCAATCGATTTACTCCCGATCAAATTAATTATATTGTCATCGGATTTCCTGTGCAAAAGTGTTGCAACTAAATTATATTCTCCAGCTGGAATATTTGATGCTGAAAAACTTACAGCCTGATCATCTTCTGGTAATAGTAAAAGAATTGGTTCTTTTCCTTCAATAGGGGAAATTAGTTTTACATCTGCTGAATTAAAACCGGCTTCAATAATATCCGCTGCAAGTTCCTTATCGGGAAATGTCGAGGAAAGTTTTAATGTTACATCTATACTTCCGAATGCGGGCTCAGTTGATTTAACATTGTCATCTTTACTACTAATTGGGAGTAAGAGATCTTTTAGTCTATCCATAAATTTCATAACACGTCCGGAATAAAAGCCGCAAATAAAAGAAAATACGATTAATCCTTTATTTACGGATATGTCAACCATATTTTCATTTACTCCGGATATAAAATGATACCCCAAGATCAAGACAATAGTACAAGCTGGAGCATAGAGCATTTTAGCTATATGACCTGGCACTTCATTAGGATCAAAACTTCGAATGCCTTCAGTTGTTTGGGTTTCTTGGCTTTTTGAATTGGCAATGCTAACATAATAGATGAGACTAACCAAGACACCAAAAAGACTCCAAAAGAAGGCTTCTAAGTAGACATACTTCCCAGTAAGCCAAAAGGTACTTTTAATTAAGAGTCTGATCTGGCTTAAATAGTTGAATGCAGCATTCGATGTTGTCTTTTCAAGAATAGTCATCATTTGTATTTCTTGAAGACTATCCAGTTGATTGTCATAATAGGATTTTAGTAAGACTAAAATTAGATTATTTCTTTCTGATCTCAGAATAAGTGTATGAGAAGCTTCTGTTTCATTTTCATTTACATTTTTATCAGGATATGCATCTAAATAAATTTTAATTGTACTGAGTTGTTCTTTATTAAGTTGAACATGTTCTCTTCCTTCATTCATTGTAACTGAGTGGCAGTATAAATAGATGGCCACAACTAAGATTAATGACAAACACAGTGTAAGTTGCCATCGCGCGCCGCCTTTTCCTAAGTTTTTTATAAAATTCTTAAAATTCGTAATTAGCATATATTTCTATATTATGGTTAAATAATTTGAGGATACCCATTCTTCTTGATTGTTGTGGATGCATGATCATCCGGATGGATCGGATGCATAGATGTTGATTTCAGTACCAAAATTTACGGTTCTAAGGACCGGCTTATTTTTGTTGGGACCCGATCTTACATTGAGAAGATTGTCGTTCACCTTAGCCCGTTAAGGAGCAGTTTCTATAGACAGTTGTTCTTTTAGTGTATCGATTTTGCTTTTTACAAAAGGAAGTAAAAGGTTCTCTGCATCTATTATTTTGTTGCCATTAAAGAATGAAGATCCGGGACATGTTTTTTGCTTTCCTATTGTAACTCCTGAATTAATTTGTTCTTCGGTAAATTTAGTTCCCGTTGTATCATGCCAATGATGATAGACAATTTGCCATTTTACGGGATTTAATTTAAATTTAATACATAATAAAGCATTGACAAGGATAATGGCGGCTTTTTGTTCTTCACTCATTGCATCACCACCAACATCAAAATTTCCGAAATTTTCTATGCAATAATCCCTGTATTTGCTTTGGCAATTCAAATTGGAGTGATGTCTTTAGGTCTGCATAAGGCAATTTATCTGGAAGGGAAAATTGTTATGTTTTGTATGATGTCATTCCATTAGTTCGACTGAATATGATAACGATTCATGGCTTCTAGCCAGAGCATTTCTTATCTTTCAGCTTTGAGGCTTTTATAATTTGGTTTCCAAGTGTGATGATTTTGGATTCTGTTAATTTCCCTGATAAATAGTGTTTCCGAAATATATTTAATAAAAGCATTAGGGTTAAAAATTGTAAAGTTTGTTAAGGGGACTTCTATTTATTAAAAAAGTTCGTTTCATTTGTTCAAATGATATTCATTTAAACTTCAAAGGCTACAATGGAGCTTTTGCAAGCAAGGTTTTTCAACAATTTCGATCCGGTTTTCAACAATTTCGTGAATTTATTTGTGATTTTTCAGTTCCGGGCACACTATGCCCATGCTACTTTTCTTTTTAGTTGGATAATCCGGAATAAATTATATGTTATGTTTGTCAGTCCAATTTGAAAAGAAGATCTTACTTTACCTATGCAACGTAATTTCATTTTTCCAAACATCGTGGTGATACAACCAAATACATGTTCAACTCGTGCACGTGTTCTTGATAAGTTCGTATTTCTGTCTTGCTCCCTGTCGTTTAATGGACGGTTTCTTCTTCCTTTCTGATTTATACAAGGTATCATCCCTTTCTTCCGGATTCGTTCTCGGAAATCCCAGCTTGCCGAATCTCCATATAAGCGTTTTCCTTTATCCCGTTTTTCTATCAATACATCCGTCATTTCACCATCATAAACATTCGCAGGGGTTATTTCATAGTTGGTAATCAGTTTGGTGTTTTTATCGATCTTCACATGATCTTTATAGCCGTAGGCTTTGCGATTATGGTGCTTTACCCAGCGGGCATCGGAATCTTTTTGTCTTCCAATATTTGGGTTGTCCTCCCATTCTTGTGGTATTTGCCCATTCTTTATTAAGTCATTATCCTCTTTACTATTGCGGTTAATTTCGCTTTCTACAATATGAGCATCTACAATACTACCCTTATTTATTATTACCCTATTCTGGTGTAATAGTTGATCCAGTTTTTTGAATAACCTTTTATCCGCCTTCTTTAAACTCAATTCATTCTTGAACGACCAGATTGTTCTTGCGTCAGGAATCTGATCCGTTCCTCGTATTCCTAAAAATAATTTAAAACTTGTCCGGTCTGCTATTTGGAATTCCATTGATTCATCACTTAAATCATATATTCTTTGAACAATTAATAACTTGAACATCATCACTACATCATAAGATGGCCTGCCGGGACCTTCTCCCGTTCTTTTAACAATTTTTTCCAGCTCCTTTCGAAAATATTCAAATCTGATGTAATCGTTAAGCTTAGCTAATGGATCTTTATCAAAAGAACGAAGTTTTTCAACAAGCGCATCCCACTCAAATAGCTCAAGTTGTTGCTTTGGTGTAATGATTTTGGCCATATAGAATTTTTCCCAAAAGATAGGTATTTTTATGAATATTTAGAAGTCCCCTTAATTACATTTTGGGGTTAATTTCCTAGATTTGAGGTAGGTAATAAGAGGTAATTTATCATAACAAATATTTCAACAAGAATGCTTTTTAATTTGTATTTAATAAAATAATTATATGCCATGAGCAGCTACTTACAAAATATCCAATTACATTTTAAGTATTATTTAAAATTATAAAACTATTGAGGTTTTATAATTTGTATATAGCCTCTTCATTAAGTTGGGTTTTTGAGCTAATATAATTTAGACTAAGCAGGCGCAGATTCAGGTGCTAAAACTGGTGTGAGTCTCGAAAAGCATCCTATTAGTTGTATTCCTTTTATTTCTAATTTATTTTGGTTAAAAGTTGAGTTTCTTATGTCAAATGGGCCAAATGAAACAGCACTAGCGAGATTTTCCTTATCTGTTACTGACCAATTAGCTGTAATATTCACATTGCTAATTAAAACAAATGATGTTGTTAACATTGGAAATATACCTGGATTATTTTCAGCAGTACCTGTTGAATATTGACCTTGGGTTCCACCGTATATATTCCAGCCTGGCATGCTCAAAAGAGCAAGATTTAGCCATGGCCTGTCAATATTTACCCGACAGAAATTAAATGAAATACCAAAACTATCCGCGCCGATTGAATTTTGCGTCGGCAAGTCTTTTATAAGTAAATCATTAAGGAAAATCGAATTTTTTGCCGAATAGATATTTGGTTTAATTAATAACTGGTCAGAATTTATATCTTGAATTTTAACATTTTTAATTAATTTTTCATTTTTTACAAAACTATTTATGGGAATCGGTCGTTTGATTTTAGTTAATGTGTTAGCTGTTAATAATTTTTCCTTAAATTTGTTATTCAGCATTTCATAGGTTTTGTTCGCCATAGGAGTATCCAACTCCTTAAACACTTTTTCAGTGTTTAATTGGAATAAACTTGGAGTTGTGGTGTAAATTTTAGTATTATATTTGTTAGCTACTGCCAACTTATTACTTGTAATTATATTATTCATCCTAGATTTTATAGGCTCGATAATAGCATTGGGACTCTTCATTTTAATTAAACCACCCTCAATTAATTTTAATCCATTGCTTCTAATAAAAGGTGAGCTTTTATCTGTTAAATCTACGGGCTTTATTTTATTGGATTCGATAGTAACCTTAGTCCAAAAGGCAGCAGCAGTTTCATCATACCAATTTGTTGGTGTCGCTTTGCACGGATGGTAAATTTCAAGAGGATCAACATTGCTGCCTCTTACATACTGTCCAAATTCATATTGAGCGTCAGCAAATAATTTAAACATAGGGTTTGTGCCAAGATCTGTATCGGGTATTCCATTTGGCCTCGCGCTAGATAGTATTATATCGTATAGATCGTCAATGTAATAAGCGGAGTTCTCAAATTTTGATTTACTCAATGTTGGTGCAATATTTGCTAATGAAGTGAAAAGTTCTTCTGCTAATAACTTGTCGTATTGACCAGAGTTATTTTTTAAATCATCTGAATTTATCGGTATTCCAGGCCATGCCATTTGCAAGAATATGTTAGGAGGGGGTGATCCACCCATATTGAATGCGTTTGCTAAAGTATTGTATACACTTGCAATAAAATCGATTGCGTTTGCCATATTAGATAAGTTAAATTATTTGATTGAATTTGAAGTTAAGTATCCCTTTGCATATTGGCAAAGGGATACTTAATAAATTAATTATGCCGAATTATTTTGGCATATTTTCGGGGGCACAATATGGAACTATTGAATTAATCCACCCTATAATTTGGACACCCGGTACTTCAATTACTCCATTTGCGAAAGCGGAGGACCAATTTTCTTTGGAGTTTGATTGTGAGTAGTTGCCCCCTATACTAAATGGACCAATGCCAACGTTGCCACCGGCATGCAATGTAGACTTTATCATTTCAGAATCAGCTTTGGCCCACTTTGCCTTAATTTTAATTCCTTTTGCAACAACAAATGATACTGGCATAAGTGGCCACATCGATTCTTTCTGGTTTTTTGTGCCATTTGAAATACCACCTTTTAGTGGGGAAAAATTTCCAAGATTCCAGGATTTTGTTTCTAATAAATGATAGCTCATCCATGGCCTTCTTATTCCTACAAGTTTATAAGAAAATTCAAAACTCAAGTTTTCAGTTTGACTGCTAAAATGGCGAGATTCTTTGCTACCATCAGCGCTTGCACCTATACTCCATATTCCAAGACTGAATCCTGCTGATCCTCCCCATTTTTTGTAATCTGAACTTTGATCTGTGGATGAATTTCCTGCAGAAATCTTTACAGTTGCCCATCCAGAGTTATCATTCGAGCTAAACCAGTTAGAAGGAATTAAATTTACACGATGAATATTTACGGCCCCACCTCCTGTTTCTTCTAAGCCGGCTGCATAACCATTAAAAAGGTCTTGGGCTTTTTTCCAAGCAATTTGGAGTCCATTTTGATTGGAAGTAGTCATGATGGCAAGATTTTGTTCAATTAAATCTGCCTTACCTGCGCGCCATTTGTCCCATGCTTGTTTAACAGGAATTTGCATGGTGGGTGATACTAATGGCCATGTACTTCGTCCTTGTGGGGTTTCCTGTGATGCTAAGTATGATTGCAAGTAAGCTAAACGAGCATTTTGATATGCTGTTTGATTATCTAAATAATCCCTGTAGAGTTGTGTTTCAATAGTCTTTTGACTAACTTCACCTGTATCACCATCCCTAATGTCAACAATACGGTACAAAGCAGCATAGGCTGCATTCAGTTGTGCATCATTTGCTGCATTTGTTGGTTGCTTTGGTAAATTCACAGAATTAAGAATATCTCCATAAACTTGGGTAATGGTTTTTCCACTATCTGTATAAAGAGTATTTGCTAAAGGAATTGCATCAACCAACCTAGCATTATTAATTGCAGCATCTTGACTGCCGTTATTGTTTCCGGGAGTCCAGGGATTGCGGTAATCATCTGGATTTATTGCCATACCAGGTTTCATTAACGTCAACATTGAAGTTGCCGCAGTTGCAATTGGTTTTCCTCCAGGTTCTGCTTTTGTAACAGAATTAAAGATGTTGTCAAATACGCCTTGCACTAAGGCGTCCATTTCTTGCGCTGTCATAAATTGATAATTTTAATAATTTTGCTTACTCTATCCAGTTTTCAGCTTACCTGTTGCTTACTTTATTTTTTAAAGTCGTTTTTCAGCTTGTCCGACTTAGGATGGTAAGCCCTGAAACTAACCGATAATATTTTAAAAAATATGTTTCACTTATTAAATTATGTAAATTCATTTAAAACTTGCATTCAAATTGTTGAAATATTTTAATTCAAATATCATTTAATAGCATTTTAATTTAATATAATATAACTTATTTCTGCAAATACCTGTTTTTCAACAAAAATTATTAACTATCAGATAAAAGGGAAATAATACATAGATCCAATTGTAAGCAAAGGCCTCTCGACATGAACATCGTTCCAAAAGTGAATAGTTGTTTTTTTAAAAATTTTAAATGGTCTAATTTTAGGTGAGCTTACATAACTATTGAATGTAACAATGGCTTTTAAAATCGTATTAGCCTTGGGGGCATTAAAGCTTCGGTTAATGTAGTTTTCAAAATACCCTTCAGTAATAGTATTTAGTTGGACTTAATTGGCTTTTCAATTCGATGCTTTATTTTAAAATTAACTTCACTGAGTTTTACAGTTACAGCATCATTATTCAGCAGCTAGCAATAATCTGTTCAGGCTTCCTTGGTTTTTACTGTTAGTCCTTTCGAGGCAAATCATTTTAAGATAACTCTGTCCGACTCATTTTAAACCATCTTATTTTTTGCTTTAGTACATTAAGGTTGGTTCCAGCATAATGGGTTATGGTTCTAGGCTTCATTTCGTTATATAAAATTTCGTCAGTTCGAATTTATATATTTTTGCCGTAATAGCACAAAATATAGCTGTTAGTAATGGTTATTTATTTACTTTTATTCCTGTTATTTCGCCTTTTGTATTTGATGCTGTTTGAGAAAATAGACCATTAAATATTTTATCTTTGATAGTCGCAGTGATTATTCCACTGGTTTGTCGTTGTCTGCCATTTTCTATATAATTAAGTGTCATAATGTTGTGTTTAATATTTCCTTCAATTTTCATTGACGTTCTTAAATCATAATTTAAAGATTGGTTATTTATTGCAATTTTTTCTGCAGTACCCTTGACTAATTGATTATTTTCCGTTATGAATAACTTCCATTTTATTTCTAGTCCCACATATTTTTTTAAATCTGCTTCTCTGACCTTACACACCATAATCCACTCTCCGTCAATTTTTTTGTCTACATTTGGAAATATTTGCCAAATTGTAATGACTAATGCAAGTATACCAACGATTGTTCCAATTTTTGTATATTTACCTTCCATATTTATAGTTAAAGGTTTATTAATTTTAGTTCAATAATCAAACCTTCGAGTGTAGGTACCCCAGCTTGGTTGGTTTTCAAGAAAATAATATATAGGGGACTTCTATTTATTAAAAAAGTTCGTTTCATTTGTTCAAATGATATTCATTTAAACTTCAAAGGCTACAATGGAGCTTTTGCAAGCAAGGTTTTTCAACAATTTCGATCCGGTTTTCAACAATTTCGTGAATTTATTTGTGATTTTTCAGTTCCGGGCACACTATGCCCATGCTACTTTTCTTTTTAGTTGGATAATCCGGAATAAATTATATGTTATGTTTGTCAGTCCAATTTGAAAAGAAGATCTTACTTTACCTATGCATCGTAATTTCATTTTTCCAAACATCGTGGTGATACAACCAAATACATGTTCAACTCGTGCACGTGTTCTTGATAAGTTCGTATTTCTGTCTTGCTCCCTGTCGTTTAATGGACGGTTTCTTCTTCCTTTCTGATTTATACAAGGTATCATCCCTTTCTTCCGGATTCGTTCTCGGAAATCCCAGCTTGCCGAATCTCCATATAAGCGTTTTCCTTTATCCCGTTTTTCTATCAATACATCCGTCATTTCACCATCATAAACATTCGCAGGGGTTATTTCATAGTTGGTAATCAGTTTGGTGTTTTTATCGATCTTCACATGATCTTTATAGCCGTAGGCTTTGCGATTATGGTGCTTTACCCAGCGGGCATCGGAATCTTTTTGTCTTCCAATATTTGGGTTGTCCTCCCATTCTTGTGGTATTTGCCCATTCTTTATTAAGTCATTATCCTCTTTACTATTGCGGTTAATTTCGCTTTCTACAATATGAGCATCTACAATACTACCCTTATTTATTATTACCCTATTCTGGTGTAATAGTTGATCCAGTTTTTTGAATAACCTTTTATCCGCCTTCTTTAAACTCAATTCATTCTTGAACGACCAGATTGTTCTTGCGTCAGGAATCTGATCCGTTCCTCGTATTCCTAAAAATAATTTAAAACTTGTCCGGTCTGCTATTTGGAATTCCATTGATTCATCACTTAAATCATATATTCTTTGAACAATTAATAACTTGAACATCATCACTACATCATAAGATGGCCTGCCGGGACCTTCTCCCGTTCTTTTAACAATTTTTTCCAGCTCCTTTCGAAAATATTCAAATCTGATGTAATCGTTAAGCTTAGCTAATGGATCTTTATCAAAAGAACGAAGTTTTTCAACAAGCGCATCCCACTCAAATAGCTCAAGTTGTTGCTTTGGTGTAATGATTTTGGCCATATAGAATTTTTCCCAAAAGATAGGTATTTTTATGAATATTTAGAAGTCCCCTAAATTATGATATGTTAAACCTAATTCACAACCTCTAACATATAGAAATTCTTTAAAACTTGATAATTGATACTTATTTCTATTTAACATTTTGAAGAACATTGCAACATTGTCGATATTAAGTTTAGTTTGCGTGTATAACTTATCATGTAATAAAGCAATGACTTTAGATTCAGTCCCTTGAGAAGAAGCAGTTGCTTTTAAGAAATATTTTAATTGCAATTGTTGATTAAAATTCCTATTTTCTTTTAAGAATTCTAATATGTGATTTAATTTAGAAACTTGGTACATCTTTAATTAGGCATATGACATAACGGTCGCATATACGCAGCCCAGCCGAATTGACTGGGTTGGCGTATATGCTGTGTTGTGAGCCGGATTGCTTCTTGTTCTTTTATTTTCTCCAACTGCTTGAAGAAGAAAGATTCCTGACTACCACCAACCCAATCTATGATAATTATGTCTATGAATCCATCTTGGATAAATTGCAGTTAGTCCAACAGAACTTTGGTAAGAACGAAGAAGTCCAAACCAGTCGTTATTACGAATAAAAATATCTTCCCAATCTGCAGAGCCTGCAAAATCCCCCACAAGAATCCTATCTGGGCTACCTAAATTCCAACTACCTATCCAGTCAGATTGCCAACTACCTGAAAGATTGTTGCCATTTGACTTGAGAACACCTAGATATTGGGTTACCCAATCTACTGAATTATAAACATACAAATCTTCATCACTATCACCGTCAATGTTTGCAACATAAAATTGGTCATGTGGTGCTAAACCATTCCACCCAGGAACATCACCATCAAACCGCCTAACATAAGCAAGAGAATTTCCTGTACTTCTCAACATCTGTAAATACTCCATTGACCAATCCTCTCCATTAAAAACATAAATATCTTTTCTACCATCTCCATTGAAGTCAGCGATATAAAATTTGTCATGTATTCGCATATCATCCCAACCCGGTAGTTCCTCATCATACCGTCGTACATGTTGCAAATTGTTGCCCGCTGAGCGCAACATTTGCAAATACCCTATTGACCAATCTTGTCCATTAAATATATAAAGGTCCTCTCTGTCATCATTATTAAAATCTCCTACATAGAATAAATCATTTCTCCTCATTTCTCCCCATCCGGGCAAATTATCATCATACCTTCGTACATAGGCAAGGTTGTTTCCAGTACTTCTTAGCATCTCAAGATATCCCATTGACCAATCTTCTCCATTGAAAACATATAAATCGTCTCGTCCATCATCATCAAAATCACCTACAAAAAACTGGTCATGCGGTCTCATATCGTCCCAACCAGGTAATTCAAGTTCAAAAAGTCTAACACAAGTAAATCCATTTCCATTTGAACGGAGCATTCCTAAGTAAGGGAATGCCCAATCAGAATGGTTAAATACATATAAATCGTCTCTGTTATCATTGTTAAAATCACCTACAAAAAAACGGTCTCCTGGTCTAAAATCATCCCATATGGGAATTTCTCCTGTTACTATCCAAATGGGTTCTAATTCAGCACTTCCACTACGATATAAAGCAAGACTATTATCATTGTGTATCACTATATCGTCCAATCCATCGCCAGTAAAATCCCCAACATAACTTCTGCTATAAGTATATTCATGGAACGGGTCCATACTTGTTTTCATTTGGTCATAACAAACAGGACAGAATGGCGGTGTGTTTCCTCTCATACGACAATTGACAGCTGGTCGATATATTCCATTATCAAAAGCATTGTTAGTATTCAGAACCCCTCCTTCAAAAGTTCCTGCATCATCACTATTAGACCACCATGCCGGTTGAGTTCCTTGATTAAATCCAGCACACCCATTTCCTTGTCTCGCATTTTCACCCGTTGGAATTGGGGTAGTTGGGCGTACAAAGTCGCGCCACTTTAGTGTATTTCTATTAGTATCAATAGTTAAATTCACAAAGACGGGTTCTGCGCCTGTATAAGTACCATTACGACAATATTCATCACGTAAATTACCCACCATATGCCCCATTTCGTGGGCAGCGGTTGTCCATGCACTACCTAAAGTAACAGCAAGAGAGTTACCTCGTCTGCAACCACCTCCATTGGGCTCATTCAGCACAATAAAAACATAAGTCCAATTAGGAATATTTGTGTCAAGAATGCCATTGACAGTAGCATTTGAAGTGGGTCCTGGCTCCATCCAACATCTATTCCAATTTCCGCTATACCTGTATCCTAATGCTGTATTTCTTGCAGTAGTAACATTTCCATTATTATCTACTTGAGTAACTCCCGAATTAACCGAATTAACATTGATTCTGAAAATATTAAAGGCATTCATTGATTCCCATAATGGTCCTTCTGTGAATACCTGTTGCATTATTGTATTATCCACGTAGTTGTTGAATGTAGTTTGGTCAGCTCCTGCTTGAAATCCGTCACCAATTATGACTAGATTTAATTTATTCGCATTTTCTCCGCTACGGAGTAAAGTGGTTACAGTTTGAGATAGACCCTCGAATTGGGCAAGGAGCAAAAAGATGAAAGTTATGATTGTTGCGTTCATTTTTTATTATTTAAATTGTAAGAGTGAGATTTGTAAATTAAATAAAAAAGGAAATAACCTATTGTCTGGTCAAATCCTCAATTGGAAAATCTTCCGAAGAAAGAATGATTCTCGTTACTCTCTTGAGGCTTTTTTGAATTTCTTCAAATTGTTTGATTTCGACAGTAGGCGTTGATATTGCACCTTCTACCTTATAGAATTGCATGGATATGGATTTCAATTTTTTTGGATTGACCAGTTTGCCAGGTATTGAAATATCAAAATGTCCAATTTTAGCTTCAAGTAGTTCATGTTCCTTTTCCGGTTCAGGATAATAACTATGCATTTCTAAAGGGTCTTGAAATGACCCTATGGCAATAATCTTCCCGTCCATTTCAACAGTATAAATATAGTCCGACACCATAACTGGTGGAACAGTTAGTTCACCAGAAAGAATTAATGCTTTTTCTACTTTAATAACATCGCCTTCCAAACGAAAACGAAGTCTAACATATCCTTCACCATCTTGTGTTTGGACAATTCGTTTATCTTTTTTTATAAAAACCGAATCTTTAAGTGTTGCGATTTCTTTTGCCGTTCTTTTTGAACCACTTCTACCATCGCTTTCAGCTAATTCAATTTCCTCTACTTTCTTCTTGACATTAACCGTTGGTATATCCCCTTGTCTTACTTGGGAAGTATCCTTTACCTGATATTTTGGGTTTAATCCATCTTTGGAGGTAGGCTTTCTTCCTTCTTTGCTTCCTTCCACGCCTTTAATTACTAGTTCTCTTTTACCGACATTAAGTAGATACCTCTTTTCTGTACCAATGAGGTGTACCAAAGCAGCTTCAAGTGGTTGATTTTGAATGGTAAGATTAACCTGTTTTTCCTCAAAATCTTCAATTTGTACTGTAATCTCTTCTTGTACTTCCATTTGCCTGAGGACTTTAGACAAGGGTTGGTTCTGGGCATCAATGCTAATGGTTTGGTTTCCCCAATCCATTTTTATTGTTACTCCAGAATCTTTAGATGTTTTACAATTACTTGCTACAAAAAGGCAAGAAGCAAAAAACAAAAGCTGAAATTGAGTTAATGGTTTCATGATAAAATTTTTTATTTGATTTACATTTTGATGTTTTTCTGGTTTTCATTATTTCCTGGCTCATAACATCTAAATATCCGCAATATTGCGTTCAATATCCTATCCCCGCCTCAAAAGCGAATATCTAAGTCATCAAATAGGTACTTAACTTTCCTTAAATGCAGGTACGTAATACGGGTATAGATCTATGCAGTTTAAATACACTTATGTACCACTCCCTTACAAATGAAGTGTAGAGTAAAACGGTAGCCGATTCTGTGCCTTACAACATCACTGCTAAATAATCAATTCTTAAAGAGCCCCATGATCTTTGCAATCTAAACCCAGGCACTCATTGCTACAAACAACGAGCTTAGAGAATGTTCTTACTAAAAAAATCATTCATGTTTAAAACGGCTTCGCCGCACCCACTCCCATAAAAATTCCTGGAAAGGATAAAACACCACTACCACCCCAGACTAAAAAATAGATAGAGTCTAAAAATTGAACTTTCCTTGGAAGAAAGCTACAGGCTAAAATCTGCCAACTGCGTCTTTTCGGGGCGGCTGGTACAAACAAAGTTAATAAGTTTTCAGATTTGTTACCATGTGGGCAAAAATATTTATTTTTATAATATGTTGTTTCATACGTATAATTTGAATGGAATGAAGCATTGCGGTCCTATTTGATCTTAAATCTTGTATGCTAATCATTATAAAAATCTTTGATAAGCATTCTGTAACCCATGCCACAAAGCCACTTTGGCTAAATGCTTCTCAAAGCGATTTTTAAGCTGCCTTTGGGTGTGCGTTTACCAAATTCATAAGTGGCACTGTTTTCATTGACGTGGGTTAATCTAAAGGATCCTCTCTTCCAATTGATCCTTCCAGACTACAAATCCCTTCCTCTCATCTGAATAGTTATGAAATATTCTGCTAAAATTAATCGGTTGGGTTTCCAGAAAAGCCTGACGGCCCTGGTTTCTGAGGATGTTAAAATCCCTTTCTATTGATTTTAATTGTTCCTGTAAAATTTCTATGTTTTTAACGATATGCCAGATATACGTGGCTTCTTCCGTGTCGAGCGTTTCCAGCACTACATGATATTTCTCTTCCCCGGTCAAAAGAAACACAAAAGAAAATGGATTCAAAACAAACCGGATCTTTATAATGGTACGATCGTGTTTATTTGCCAGATAACGCAATTGTCTGTAGTGTCTGGCTTTTTCATTTTTCAGCAAGTCATCGATAAGTTGCGCTTCAGAATGATACAGGGCTTTTCCTTTTTGGTCTTCCTGTAACTCACCCAGATCAAGCATGTTGGTTTCCTTCCGCCCATATTGTTGCCCAATGATGCCTTGCTCAATATAGCGGAACTTTACACTTTCTATGATCTCCCGATTGATTTTTTCCAGAGCATCAGAAGTGGCCATTTGCGAAACCAGCTGACCATTTTCAAACTCTGCAAATACTTTGACTTCCACTCTGTTTGATTTCAGTATTTTAGTGAAGTAAGGTTTCAAAACGTCAAATTCAGGTCTGATTACTTCATTTTCGATTTCAAATTCCAGTTCCGTTTCTTTATCAGAAACCTTGTATTGAAATGAAATGGCTCCAAATTGAAAATTCAATTGATCAAAAGATAATTTGAGGATTTTATCCAGTTTAAAAGTCTTTGTAGGTAAATGCTCTGGATTTTCAAAATCGTCAAATAAAGTTGCTTGTTTTTCAAAATGCCTGTAATGGATATTTCTTTTCAAAAACAATCGGTTTAAATAATCGATCTTTCGATCTCTGTAATCGTAAATGACAGGAGTGACTTCCGATCTTTGCACGCGGCCAATATATTGGATGAGCTTTCCTTTAAATGAAAACGGATACACAAGAAAAAGACAGGATGCATTTCGAAGATCTGTTCCTTCGCCAAATAATTGTCCTGTAGTTATCAATGCCTGATAATTCCCATCATTCAATTGTTTCCATTTCGTTTTCCGGATGTTTTCCGGTTCATCTCCAATTAATGTGATGACTTCGTACGAGCTTTTTATAAAATGATAAAGGATATTAATATGGTCTTTTCTTTCGGAAATGATGATAGCCTTTCTCCCTTTGTTTAGTTCTGAAATAATATCCTCCAGTATCAGTTTATTTCTGGTGGTATCGTGTATCAAAATTTTTGACAAAGTTTCGAAAGGGTCTGTTTTAAGGTTAAAAGGCACATCCAAAGTCGTGTCACGGATGACGATTCGGGCTCGTTTGTAATGTTCGATGTCTTGTGGTTTGATCTCGGATATAATTTCTCCCAAATGAACGAATATCATTTTTTCGTCACTTCCTTTTCGAAAGGGTGTAGCCGTTAATCCATATTGATAGTATGGGGAAAGTTTAGAAATGGTATTTCGAAAAGTTTCTGCGGAAATATGGTGGCATTCATCTATAAGAATCGTTCCAAATGAATTTGCAAATTCTTCTGTGTTTTGTTTTTTTAAGTATTTCTCCAGGCTCTGGATCATGGCCACAGTGATCATTTTTCCGGAATTGACTTTTCCTTGTCCAATCCTGCCTATTTCGTTTTTGGAGATTCCCAGAAATTCCTGGATGCGCTCAATCCATTGTTCCATCAGTTGTTTCCGGTGTACGACAATGAGTGCAGGTTGTAGCTTGTCTGCGATGATCTTTAAGCCGATCACTGTTTTACCTGATCCGGGTGGGGCAGAGATAATTCCTAAATCTTTGCGGTTTACGGCATTAATGGCTAACAACTGATGCGCTCTTAAAGTAAGCTTGGTGTGGAATAGGATTGCATTGTGTTTCTTTCGTTCATCCTGAAATTCAAAATCCAATTTTTGCTGTTTGCAATACCGAATCAATTTCCCTATAAATCCCCTGGGAATGATGATTTCCTGATCCGTTTCTTCAATCAACCGGAAAAACTTTTCAGTGCCCCAGGTGCTTCTGCCTGATTTCATTTTGATAAAGTATTCCGAATTTGAAAAATTCAATTCATTTTTAAGGAACTGGATCAGATCCGGCGTCATACCTGATCGGTTGATACGGATTGAATGCTGAAGTATGATGAATAACTTTTTGGAATAAACAATGGATGAAACTGGGGAGCTGTTAGGAAAAAGTTGGTTGAAAACTGCGTCGAGCTGTGATTTCGTTGCCCGCTGAATGTTTAAAAGAAACTTCCACTGATCTTGATAGGCTTGAAATTGATTATCTAAGAAACAACTATTTCCTGCTTCCAGGGCTGGCTTGTATAGGGGCAAGGCAATAAGATTGCCCAATCCTTTTTCGGATAGGAAGTCCTGGTTAGGAAAAAGCCTGTCAAAGCTTGAATTTTTATCAAACTCCGAAAAAATTCCGGATTCTTCTAAAAGCTGAATGAATATTTTGCGACTTTTAGCAGAAGGGTAGGGTTGGTCAAAAAATATCCAAACATGTCCACCACGTCCTGAACGGGATCGTTCCAGGTAGGCCGGAATATTATATTTTGAACAGGCGTTTATCAATTGCTGACTTTCATACTCCCAATGGGCTTTATCAAAATCTGCTGCTATATACCAGGACGTGTTATCTTGCAACAATGGATATATACCTATGAGTTGTTCCCCATTAAGGTGCTTTATAAATTCCTGATCTGTCAGAGGAAGATAAGTCTTGTCTTTATAATCTTTGAAACTCCCTCCTTTCATCTGATGCAGCCGATACATGTACCTGTCATATTGATACGCAGGCATGTATCCGCTCTTATTTTGCTTTTCCCAGCGGATGGCAAAGACATCTTCTCTTCCTTTGAAAAGGCTTTTGAATATGTTTAGTTTATCCAGGTCTGAATATGGATCCATTAACTGCATTCTGTTATCATATCATTGAATTCCTATAACCAACATTTACAAACCCATCCATTTGAAATGCAGATTTTGTATGAATTTGCTTTGACAAATATCCCGAAATCAGCTGTCTGAACTGTGATTTATAGGATGACCATGAATTACATTATCTTATATTGATAGGCTACAGAAAAAAATATAGAACGATGTACAGATTTAATATCTTTTTTATCTTCATTTTTATAGCGTCTATCCCGGTTTTGTCAATTCCCCACCACATCCAACACAATTCAACCATTGATCATATCTATCATGTAAATCACACCAATCACACCAATCACAGTTCAGACAGTTACCTCCCCAAAACCCTTCCCCTCACTTCCTTCAGCAAACTCACGCCCATCTCCTTGTCGCGGATCTGCACATCGAGCATAACATTGTTCCTCCATTCGGGGAGTAGGATCACCGGTATATGAAATTGCAACGTCGAGGATCCGGTTTTGCTGAATTCCTGGGTGTGCAGGATTTTACCGGTAGACTTTTGTTTGATGCTTACGATGCAGGCTGGATGAAAATTAAAAATGTTCCAACTGCTCAGCGTTAAGTCGATGTAATATTGCGAGTAGCTACACGGCAGATCCTTGAAAATAGTCAGTCCGTCTTCAGGTAAAGGGAGTTGTTCTTTGACTTCGTACAACGCCACTTCCTTATAGCCAAAATAATCGTCGTATATCTTCGTTGGCAACAGCATCTCGTCTTCCGTCGCCACCACACTGGCTGCGCGATAGCATTCCAACTTGCGTTGTAAAAAATGAAAGGTCTTGTTGTTGTAATATTCCTCCAATTCAAAATTCCGGCCCACTTTAAACATACGGTTGCCTTCCGACAAATACATTCCGTTGTAAAAAAAATCGTCGATCCGACGGTTGTCCGTCATCAGGGGTATGACTTTTTCAATTTGAAATCCAGTGTCAAATTTAAATCCGGTCGATAGCGCACTGCTGAACCGAGGCACGCGCAAACCATATTGTTTTTGTAACCAGGGCACCAGCGTCTCGTACAAATCTAAATGGCTGCAGACTTCATGGAAGGTTCGCGGATGCTGGAGCAGGGGAGAATAGAGCAACAGCGGAACGTGATATTTCTTTATGGAATTGGGTATGGGGATTTCCGTGATGGCATGGTCGCCGGTGATGATAAATACCGTATTGCAATAATCTTTGCGTTTCGCAAAATCGGTCAAATACATTTTTAAGGCATCATCGACATTCAATAGGGCTGTGTAGTACTTTGCGCATTGTGTAAAATGTTTTTTCAGTTCGGGATCCCGCAATTCCTTCAGATGTTGTTTGTACCTGCTCCTGTACAAGCCTTCGTCTTTGGTTGCAAAGGGGGCATGCGAGGTTCCGGTAAAAAATACATCGTACCTGCTGCTGTCTTCTGTTTCTTCAGTCTCCCGAAAATATTTCTTAAATAAATCGATGTCGTTGTATCCCCAGAAATACTTTTCCTTGCCGACAAATACTTTTTCAAAATCTGCTTCGTAATCTTCTTTATCGATGATGTCGCCGATGTTGTTGAATCGGTAAAAATTTTCCTTGCCGTGAAACCAGGCTCCCTGTCCGTAAAAAAACCGGGTCTTGTAAGCATTCTCATTCAAAACATTCACCAGCGAAAAATGATAAGGATACTTATCCATCAAGGCAAATCCATTGTTGCCAAAGGGGAGGGCACCGTTCAGAGATGGAGTGGCACCGAACGATCGTTCGGAAGTCGCGAGGCAGCGGTCCCAGTACAAACTCTTTTGCGACAAGCTATCCATAAACGGCATCAGCTTCATGCCATGCAGGTCGTGAATAAAATCGTCGGCCAGTCCTTCAACAATGATCAAAACCAGATGAGGCGGTTTCTCGCCTGGAATCAAATACTCCGAAAGTTTTTCGCTGCTGTCAGCCAGATGCAGAAATGGATAGTGTAAATCCGTATACTGCGGACCCGGAAATTCCTGCTGAAATCTTTTGGCATGTTTGCGCAGATCTTTGTCGGTCAGCTTCAGATAAATTTCTTTAGCGATGTTGACGTATAAAAATGTGGACTTGTTGACAACGAGATTACCGGATACGGGAAGTTTGAAACTGTTGCTGAGAATAATGGAAATAAACGAACATACTAAAAAGACATACATCAGGAATTTTTGCGTCTTTTCTGACAACACGAGTTTATGCAGGGTGATGGCCAATATAAAATACAAGAGCATGATGCTGCTGTATTTGATCAGAGCCGGCAATAAAACATGCGATTCTGCAGTACTCACCGAAAATACCAATTCCTCTGTTTTGTGCTTAAACACGAAAACGTCGAGTGGCCGCAACTGATAGAAAAAGTATTCGGAAATGGTGATGTGCATGAACGTAAAAAATCCGATCAGGTACCAGCCGTACTTTTTTCCAAATCCGGGAAACCGGGCTAACAGTTGTTTGTGCAAGGGAAATACCAAACACAAGACCAATCCACACTGAAAAATGTCGGTGACCAAACCGAGCAACTCGGATGCGAACAACTGTTTGGGATCAAACCGGAGATACACATGCAGGGTCTCTGCAGTCCGCAACATCAAAACAGTCAGGATCGCAGCAAAAAAATAACTGAAATAAGTATTTCCGATAGACTTGACAATACCTCGAATCATCCCTGTTCAAATTCGATCACGCCGTTTTCCCAACCCGGGATCAGCGCAGCTCCATACTTTTTATAAAACTGACGGGCCGGTTCGTTCCAGTCCAGGACCTGCCATTTGACTTTTTTAGCTCCCTGTTGTTTCGCTTCTTCGAGAAAAGCTTCAAACAACATTCTGCCATACCCGTTTCCGCGAAGCGCCTCCTGAACGATAAAATCTTCCAGATACAGGGTCTTGCCTCCCCAGGTCGAGAAGTAAGGGAAAAATAAGGCCATGCCCACCACACCCCGTCCGTCGATCTCGAGGACCAGAGCTTGAAACAAACCCGAGCTCAACCCATCGCTGTAATCGCTTACCTGGGTTTTGACTGCTTCGGGGGCTTTCTCAAACAGAGCCAGTTCTTTGACCAGTTCGAGCATGGCTTCGGCATCGGAGGGTACGGCTTTCCTGATATTCGCGATTTGCATACAACTAGATCTATGTTTGGCTGGATCAGCCTGTTAACGACATGCAAAATAATAGAATAAAATTCAAGTACGGCTTTGCAGATCTGCCAAAGTATACTATTTTTGCGTCTCTTTATGGGATAGGTATGCCATAAGGTATTGAAAATGTGTAATCTATAAAAATTCAAAAATTTCAGATAAACTAAAATATGCCTACTATTAATCAATTGATCCGAAAAGGACGGGAAAAAGTGGAGTACAAAAGTAAGTCCAGGGCCCTCCAGTCAAATCCGCAAAAAAGAGGGGTTTGCACCAGGGTTTATACGACCACTCCGAAAAAACCAAATTCCGCCCTCCGGAAAGTAGCCAAGGTGAGATTGACCAACGGCATTGAGGTGATCTGTTACATCCCGGGTGAAGGCCACAACTTGCAGGAACACTCCATCGTACTGGTGCGTGGAGGCAGGGTCAAGGATCTTCCGGGTGTGCGTTATACCATCGTCAGAGGAGCCCTCGATACAGCCGGAGTGAATAACCGCAAAAAGAGCAGATCCAAGTACGGTAGTAAAAGACCTAAGAAATAAAATATCATAATCGTCAAATAGATTTCCATCCTGCATGAGAAAACATAAACCAAAAAAGCGAATTCTGGAACCAGACCCAAGGTTTGGAGATACTCTGGTGACTCAGTTTGTGAACAACATGATCTGGCAAGGTAAAAAGAGTACCGCCTACAGCATATTCTATAAGGCCATGGACCAGGTGGAATCCAAACTCAGCGAGAATCCGCACGAAGTTTGGCAACGCGCCCTCAACAACGTCATGCCTCACATCGAGGTTAAACCAAAGAGAATCGGAGGCGCCACATTCCAGATCCCTCAGGAAATGAGACCGGCCCGCAAAACGGTGACCGCCATCAAATGGCTGATCAAATATTCGCGTTTGCGCGCTGGAAAAGGAATGGCCGACAAACTTGCCAACGAAATCATTTCAGCCAGCAAGAACGAAGGAGCTGCTGTTAAGAAAAGAGAAGACACACATAAAATGGCAGAGGCCAACAGGGCTTTCGCACATTTCAAATCTTAATAATCTGAGTAAAGGATGTCAAAGGATCTAAAATACTTGAGGAATATCGGAATTGCGGCGCACATCGATGCGGGTAAGACAACGACCACAGAACGCATCCTTTATTATACAGGGCTTACTCACAAAATCGGAGAGGTGCACGATGGTGCAGCCACGATGGACTGGATGGCACAGGAACAGGAGCGTGGTATTACCATTACTTCTGCGGCTACACAGACCAACTGGAACTGGAAAGAGCAGTCCTATACCGTTAATATTATAGATACTCCCGGGCACGTGGATTTTACCGTGGAAGTGAACCGTTCGCTGAGAGTACTCGACGGACTGGTTTTTCTCTTTAGTGCCGTTGACGGGGTAGAGCCTCAGAGCGAAACCAACTGGAGGCTGGCCGATAACTATAAGGTACCCAGACTGGGTTTTGTCAATAAAATGGACCGCCAGGGTGCCGATTTTTTTAATGTAGTGAGTCAGGTGCGCACCATGTTGGGTTCCAAAGCAATTCCTTTGCAGGTTCCCATCGGCGCGGAAGAACACTTTACCGGTGTGGTGGATCTCATTACCAACAAAGCCATGATCTGGGACGAAGCTTCCAAAGGAATGTCTTATAAAGAAATTCCAATTCCGGCCGATATCGCTGATCAGGTACAGGAATGCCGCCAGGAACTCATCGAATCGATTGCCGAATACGACGACGATCTGATGGTTAAATTCTTCGACAACCCCGATACCATTACCGAACAGGAAATGATCAACGCCATCCGTTCTGCAGTGTGCGATATGAAATTCGTACCCATGCTTTGCGGTTCGGCTTTTAAAAATAAAGGCGTTCAGGCTGTGCTGGATGCAGTTTGTGCTTACCTTCCTTCTCCGGTCGATGTGGAAGCGGTAAAAGGTACCCATCCGAAAACAGAGGAAGAATTGCTAAGGAAACCTTCAGCTACCGATCCTTTCGCTGCATTGGCATTCAAGGTGGCTACCGACCCCTTCGTGGGCCGTTTGGTTTTCATGCGCGTCTATTCAGGCCGTCTCGATGCAGGTTCGTATGTAATGAAAGTACGTACAGACAAAGACCGGATCATCATGGAAAAAGAGCGTATTTCCAGATTGTTCCTCATGCATGCCAACGATCGTAAATCCATCGAATTTGTAGAAGCAGGCGACATCGTTGCAGCTGTTGGTTTTAAAGATATTAAAACTGGAGATACCCTCTGCGACGAGAACAATCCGATCATCCTGGAATCTATGGTATTCCCGGAACCGGTGATCTCTATCGCCATCGAACCGAAAACACAGAAAGATCAGGATAAACTGGGTATGTCTTTGGCGAAATTAGCTGAAGAAGACCCAACCTTCCGCGTGTTTACCGATGAAAATACGGGCCAGACCATCATCAGCGGAATGGGCGAGTTGCACCTGGAGATCATCGTCGATCGCCTCAAGCGCGAGTTTGGCGTAGAATGCAACCAGGGTGCTCCTCAGGTAAATTATAAGGAATCGATGACCAAAACGGTAACCCACCGCGAACGTTTGAAAAAGCAAACGGGGGGTTCGGGTTTGTTTGCCGATATGGAATTTGACATCGGTCCTGCCGACGAGACTTTCCTCGAAAGCGACGAATACAAAAATGGCAAAACCAGAATGCAGTTCGTTTGGGACGTATTCGGGGGTGCCATCGATAAAGCATACATCCAACCGATCATCAAGGGTTTCGAATCGATGATGAACAACGGGATCTTAGCCGGATACAACCTCGAAAACATGAAGATCCGTGTATTCGACGGCTCTATGCACTCGGTCGACTCCAAGCCACAGGCTTTCGAACTTTGTGCAAAGGACGGCTTCCGCGAAGCGGCTCCTAAAACAGGTCCCCAATTGATGGAACCCATCATGAAACTGGAGGTGATTACTCCGGATGAATACGTAGGTCCGGTTATCGGCGACCTCAACAGAAGGAGAGGGATGCCCAAAGGTCAGGAGCAAAGAATGGGAGGCGCTGTGGCCATCCAGGCTGAAGTGCCACTTTCCGAAATGTTTGGTTATGTGACCCAGTTGCGTACCATTACCTCAGGAAGAGCAAGCTCAACCATGGAGTTTTCACATTATTCACCGGTGCCCAAGCAGGTCGCTGAAGAGATCATCGCCAAGGCGAAAGGAACCGTGAAAGTATAGTTAGTAAAAATTGAATAGTAATATATAAAGGCATGAATCAAAAAATTCGGATTAAACTTCGCTCTTACGATCACAACCTGGTCGATAAGAGTACGGAGAAAATTGTGAAGACAGTGCGCAGTAGTGGCGCAGTTGTTGCTGGTCCGATTCCGCTGCCCACTGAGAAAGAAATATTTACCGTGCTCAAATCACCGCACGTAAATAAGAAAGCTCGTGAGCAGTTTCAACTTCGGACACACAAACGGCTCATCGAGATTTATACGCCTACCAATAAAACGGTAGATGCGTTGTCGAAACTCGAACTGCCCAGTGGAGTAGACATACAGGTTAAATTGTCTTAAGCGTCTTCCATCCTGTTTTTTTGAGGTTTCCCGTCAAACGGAGATCTTATTTAATAACATCATTAAAATCACATATTGTGAACGGATTAATTGGAACTAAAGTCGGCATGACGAGTATCTATGACAAGGACGGCAAATTTATTGCCTGTACCGTTGTAGAAGTTTCTCCGAATGTAGTTACACAGGTTAAAACAGAGGAATCCGATGGGTACTCTGCTTTGCAGTTTTCCTATGGAGAAGCCAGGGCCAAAAATGCCAATCAGGCGATTACAGGCCATTTCAAGAATGCAAATACCACTCCCAAGAAAAGCTCTGTGGAGTTCAGGGATTGCAGCCTTGAAAAACAACTGGGAGACCAGGTGGAAGTTTCTGAAGTGTTTGCCGAAGGAGATGTCATTCACGCCAGTGGGATCTGTAAGGGAAAGGGATTTCAAGGGGTCATCAAACGCCACGGTTTCGGTGGGGTTCAGAATGCTACGCACGGTCAGCACAACAGATTGCGTGCTCCGGGTTCTATCGGCGCTTCTTCCTATCCTTCTAAAGTAGTGAAAGGATTGAGAATGGCCGGCCAGAAAGGAAATACCAACATCAAAGTGAGGAATCTGAAAGTTGCCAAAATAATGCCCGAAAAAAATCTTCTGCTGGTCAGAGGCGCAATTCCGGGACATAAGGGTTCTATTGTAATCATTGAAAAAAAATAAGCAGGCATGAAACTGGATGTACTGAATATTCAAGGAAAAAGCACCGGCCGCAGTATCGAACTGCCCGATAATATATTTGGGATCGAACCCAATGAACACGTCCTCTATCTGGCTGTAAAGGCCTACATGGCCAATCAAAGACAGGGTACTCACGATTCTAAAGAGCGCAACGAAGTAGCCCGTTCAACCAGAAAGATCAAAAGACAAAAGGGTACAGGTGGAGCGAGAGCAGGGTCTATGAAAAACATCACTTTCAAAGGGGGTGGTCGCGCTTTTGGTCCGCACCCAAGAGATTATACGCAGAAATTAAACAAGAAAGTAAACCAGCTTGCTCGTAAATCAGCGCTTTCTCAAAAAGCAGCAGGTGAAGGCATCGTTGTGGTGGAAGACATTCAGATGAATGAGATCAAAACACGCGAATTTGCTGGCATCATGAAAAATCTTCAGGTCGATAAAGTAAAGACCCTGGTCGTTACGCCCGACTACAATGAAACGATTTACATGTCCAGCCGAAACATTCCTTGCGCGGATTTGAGGGTAGCAAAAGATCTGAATACCTACGATATTCTGAATTGCAAAAAACTGGTTCTGACCGAATCCAGCATTGGTAAAATAAGTGAAACACTAGCTTAATCGCACAGAAATGAAAAAGCAAATCATCATCAGACCGGTGGTCACTGAAAAATCAGAGATCCTCTCTACAAAAAAGAACCAATACACTTTTTTGGTAGCCAGAGACAGCAATAAAATTGAGATCTCCAAGGCCATCGAAAAAATGTACAGCGTTACTGTCGATTCTGTGAATACCGCAGTGATGCCGGGCAAACCGAAAACGAGAAATACGAGAAGTGCTGTGTTGAAAGGACAAAAAGCTGCTTACAAAAAAGCTTTTGTGAGCCTGAAAGCCGGCGATGAAATAAACATATTTGGTGACGAGAAATAATAAACGATATGCCAGTTAAAAAACTAAATCCGATTACTCCCGGAATGCGTTTTCGCGTTCAGCTGACGCATGAGGAGATCACCGCAGCCAAACCGGAAAAATCACTGGTCGAAAGCATCAGTTCGCACGGAGGCCGCAACAACCAGGGAAGACGTACCATGCGCTACCGGGGTGGTGGTCACAAAAAGCAATATCGTAAAATCGATTTTCTGAGAGATAAAGATGGTATTCCGGGAAAAGTAAAATCCATTGAATACGATCCGAATCGCTCTGCGCATATCGCTTTATTGAACTATGTCGATGGAGAAAAAAGATACATCATCGCTCCTCACGGTCTCAAAGTTGGCGATAGCGTTATGAGTGGAAAAAAAGCCACTCCCGATGTTGGAAACTCTTTGTTTTTAGAGGACATTCCACTCGGTTCTCCGATCCACGCAATCGAGTTGCACCCGGGTCAGGGAGCTTGTCTGGTGAGAAGCGCAGGAACTGCAGCCATCATGATGGGTAAGGAAGACCGCTATGCATCGATCAAAATGCCTTCCGGTGAGATCCGCAAAATTCTGTCTGTGTGCAAAGCGACGATGGGAAGTACTTCCAATCCGGATCACAGTCTGGAGCGTATCGGTAAAGCCGGTCGTAACAGATGGCTGGGATGGAGACCAAGAAACCGGGGTGTTGCAATGAACCCTGTAGATCACCCGATGGGTGGTGGTGAAGGACGCTCTTCCGGAGGACATCCAAGATCCAGAAAAGGATTGATCGCCAAAGGAGCTAAAACGCGTTCGCGCAAGAAGCATTCGTCTAAACTCATTATTTCCAGAAGAAAAACAACCAATTAATAACGATTCTTATGTCAAGATCTATTAAAAAAGGGCCTTTTGTTCACCACAAGCTGATCGAGAAAGTTCAAAAAGCAAAAGCAAGTGGAAAGAAAACCGTGATCAAAACCTGGAGCAGGGCTTCGGTGATCTTCCCCGATATGGTGGGCGAAACAATAGCCGTACATAATGGAAAAACATTCATCCCTGTCTATGTTACTGAAAACATGGTGGGCCACAAACTCGGAGAGTTTTCACCTACACGTACTTTCAGAACTCATGCAGGTAACAGATAATAAAAATTAAAAAGCAAAACAGATGGAAGCTGTAGCCAAATTGCGCAATTGCCCGATGTCGCCACGAAAAATGAGATTGGTCGTTGATCTGATCCGTGGTAAAAAAGTAGGAGATGCACTCAATATTTTGAAATTCACCAAAAAGGAAGCCTCTGTTTGGTTGGAGAAATTGTTGTTGTCTGCCATCAATAACTTCGAACAAAAACACGGAGAAGGCTCTGCCGAAACGGCCGACCTGTTTGTAAAAACAGCTTTTGTCGACGGCGGAATGATGCTGAAACGTTTTCAGCCAGCGCCTCACGGACGTGCACACAGGATTCGCAAACGCCGAAATCATGTGACGCTGATCGTGGGCGGAAAAAATGAAACTCAAATTCAACAAGAAGATTAATAAAAAATACAACTTACACTAATGGGTCAAAAAGCAAATCCGATAGGTAATCGACTGGGCATCATCAGAGGCTGGGACTCCAACTGGTTTGGAGGAAAAGCATTTGCTCAGAAAGTAGTGGAAGACGAAAAGATCAGAAACTACCTCAATGCCCGTATTGAAAAAGGAGGACTGGCGCGCATCATCATCGAAAGAACGCTGAAGCGCATCACGGTATCGATCCAGACTTCAAGACCAGGGATTATCATTGGAAAAGGTGGATCGGAAGTGGACAGCATCCGCGAGGAATTGAAAAAACTCACCAACCAGGATATTCAGATCAACATTCTGGAGATCCGTAAACCCGAGTTGGACTCGGCTATCGTCGGTGAATCCATTGCAAAACAGATCGAGTCGAGGATCAACTACCGACGCGCGATCAAAATGGCGATCCAATCAACGATCCGCGCAGGCGCTGAAGGAATTAAAGTCCGCATTTCCGGTCGATTGAATGGTGCGGAAATGGCTCGTTCGGAAGAATATAAAGAAGGACGTATCCCACTCCATACCTTCCGGGCCGATATCGATTATGCCATCAAAGAAGCACAAACGGTTTATGGTAAAATCGGGATCAAAACCTGGATTTGTAAAGGAGAAGTATTTGCGAAGAGAGAACTTTCTCCACTGGTTGGACTCGAAAAGAAAGAAACCAAGGGGGGTATGGGTTCCGGCCAGGGTAGAAGAGGCGGCGGCGGCGACCGCGATCGCGACGGAAGAGACAGGAGGTCTGACCGTGGCGGAAAAAGGAGATAATAATTTTAAATAGTCGTAATTTTGCGATTCTTTTTTTAAAAGGTAAAGAATATGTTACAGCCAAAACGCCTCAAGTACAGAAGGCAACAGAAAGGAAGGATTAAGGGAATAGCCCACAGAGGCACAACCATTGCATTTGGCACCTTTGGATTAAAGGCTCTGGAAAGCAGCCGCCTGACCAATCGCCAGATCGAAGCTGCGCGTATTGCCATGACCCGTCATATGAAAAGGGAAGGAACGGTTTGGATCCGCATTTTCCCCGACAAACCGATTACTGCTAAACCAGCAGAAGTGAGGATGGGTAAGGGTAAAGGAGCACTCGATCATTATGTAGCCGTGGTAAAAGCCGGTACCGTGATGTTTGAGATGGATGGAGTTCCTTACAATATTGCGGCGGAAGCTTTTGCACTGGCTGCTCAAAAACTGCCGATCAAAACCAAAATTTCGATTCGCAGAGAATTCCAAAATTTAGCAACCGCTTAATACAGAGAAATATGGCATTGAAAAAATACAGCGAATTCGCCGGACTGGAAACGGAAATCCTCGAGAGGGACCTGAATGCGGCCGTTGCAGAGTGGCAGCGTCTCAGACACGAGCACAAGATCAAAGGATTGCAGAATCCCGTACAGATCAGGCACGTGCGCAGGGAAATTGCCCAAATGAAAACAGAACTTTCAAAAAGAACAACATCTATAGCTTAAAAATCATATTTGGAATGGAACAACGGAATTTAAGAAAAACGAAAGTAGGGGTCGTAAGCTCTAACAAAATGGAAAAGACCATTGTCGTTAAAGTCGAGCGCTCTATGTTGCACGACAAATATGGCAAGAGGATGAAAAAAACCAATAAGTATTTCGCACACGATGAGAAAAATGAATGCGGAATAGGCGATAGGGTAAAAATTATGGAAACCAGACCCATGAGCAAGAACAAAACCTGGCGTCTGGTAGAGATTATTAAAAAAGGTGAATAATTAAAGCTAAAAACAGAGTCGAATGATACAGCAGGAATCCAGATTAAATGTAGCAGACAACAGCGGAGCCAAAGAGGTTCTTTGTATCCGCGTACTCGGTGGTACTAAAAGACGCTATGCCTCTGTTGGCGATAAAATAGTCGTAACAGTAAAATCAGCAACACCAGGCGGTGTAAAAAAAGGTACGGTTTCAAAAGCTGTTATCGTAAGAACTAAAAAGGAGATCCGCCGCAAAGACGGTACTTATATCCGTTTCGACGACAATGCAGTGGTCTTGCTGACGGCATCAGACGAACCCAGAGGTACGCGTATTTTCGGCCCCGTAGCCCGCGAACTCAGGGAGAAGGATTATATGCGTATTGTTTCATTGGCACCTGAGGTGCTTTAAATCATTACAGACATGAAGAAGTTTAAAATAAAAACGGGAGATAAAGTTGAGGTGATTGCTGGTTCCAATAAAGGAAAATCAGGAATCGTTTCACGCGTGATCATCGATAAGGATCGCGCCGTGATCGAAGGGATCAACATCGTAAAGAAACACACCAAACCGACCAACAACAATCCTGGCGGTATTGTGGAGATGTCTGCTCCGATTCATATTTCAAACCTCTCACTTCTGGATCCCAAAAGCGGTAAACCTACACGCGTAGGTTACAAAACCGAAAATGGTAAAAAAGTTAAAGTATCTAAACAATCGGGTGAAATAATTAAGTGATGAGCTACCAGAACAGATTAAAACAACATTACCTGACCAACGTGGTGCCGGTACTTCGGGAAAAATTCAATTACAAATCGGTAATGGAAGTTCCCAGGCTGGTTAAGATCAGCATCAACCAGGGTGTAGGTTCGGCGACGCAGGATAAAAAGCTGGTCGATATTGCTATCAATGAAATGACGACCATCACCGGACAAAAAGCAGTGGCTACCATGTCTAAAAAAGCGGTATCCAACTTTAAACTCCGCGAGAAAATGCCCATCGGTGCAAAAGTTACCCTCCGGAGTGACCGCATGTACGAATTTTTAGATCGTCTGATCACCGTGGCTTTACCAAGGGTACGCGACTTCAGGGGTGTGAATGACAATTCATTCGACGGAAGAGGAAATTATACGCTGGGTGTAACCGAGCAGATCATATTTCCGGAAATCGACCTCGATAAGATCAATAAAATTGCAGGTATGGATATTACGATAGTGACCACTGCAAAAACAGATGCCGAAGCTTATGAATTGCTGAAGCACATGGGTATGCCTTTTAAAAATCAGAAAAATTAATTTGAATATATGTCCAAGAAGTCCATCATCGCTCGCCAGGAAAAACGCGAAAAGACGGTAGCAAAATACAAGGAGCTTCGTTTGAAACTCAAAGCAGAAGGAGATTACGATGCCTTGAGCAAATTGCCTAGAAATGCTTCCCCTGTCAGGTTGAAAAACAGGTGTCAGCTCACGGGCAGGCCCAAAGGTTACATCAGGAGATTTGGCCTTTCAAGAAACGTCTTTCGTCTCATGGCCCTCGATGGAAAAATTCCTGGAATTGTAAAAGCAAGTTGGTAGTTTAATTAAAGTAAAAATTTATGTCAGCAGTTACCGATCCAATAGCAGATTATCTAACGCGTATCCGCAACGCCCAGCAGGCAGGATTCCGCATTGTAGATATTCCGGCATCCAATGAGAAAAAACGCATTACAGAGATCCTGTACAACTATGGGTATATTCTCAAGTATAAGTTTGAAGAAACCGAAAACCATCAGGGACTGATCCGCATCGCACTGAAATACGATGTGGTGACCCGTTTGCCGCTGATCCGGCAACTAACACGCGTTAGTAAGCCGGGCAGAAGGATCTACACCAAAGCCGACGATATTCAAAGAGTCATCTCGGGCTTGGGAATCGCCATCATCTCAACATCCAAAGGTTTGCTTTCCGACAAAGAAGCGAAAAAAGCAAACGTGGGTGGAGAAGTATTGTGTCATATTTATTAAAAAACAACAAACCGAATCGCATGTCACGAATAGGTAAAAAAATAATTAAAGTTCCCGCAGGAGTGGATGTTAAAATTGAAAAAACATCCGTGACGGTCAAAGGACCCAATGGAACTTTATCCCAGCGGATTGATCCGGATATGTCTATTAAAATTGAGGATGGGGAAATGCAGGTGTTAAGACCTACAGATCAGAAAAGACATAAATCCATACATGGTCTTACCCGGGCTTTACTCAGCAACATGGTGACCGGAGTGACCGATGGGTTCAGAAAAGAAATGGAATTGGTTGGGGTAGGTTATCGTGTGACCAACACCGGAAATCTTCTCGAAATTTCTGTGGGTTATTCGCATCCGATCTATTTCGCCATTCCTTCCGAGTTGAAAGTCGAAACAGTTACTGAAAAAGGATCGAATCCAAAAATCATTTTGAAAGGTTCCGACAATCAGTTGATTGGTCAGGTTTGTGCAAAGATCAGAGCGATGAAGTCTCCTGAACCATTCAAAGGCAAGGGTATCAAGTTTGCCGGAGAAATATTGAGAAGAAAAGCTGGTAAGTCAGCAGGAAAATAAAATTCGTTAAAAGCAAGATTAAACGTATCATGAAGAATACGAAAGTTACCAAAAGACAAAAAATCAGATACCGCATCCGCAAGTCTGTGAATGGTACTGCAGAGAGACCACGTTTGGCTGTTTTCAAAAGCAATACGGGCATTTACTGCCAACTCATCGACGATCTGAATGGCCATACGCTTTGTGCAGCTTCATCCAGGGAAAAATCTATGGAAAAAGCAAGCAAAACCGAAATGGCTAAGAAAGTAGGTGCGATGATTGCCAACAAAGCACAGTCCATGAAAATCCAGTCAGTGGTTTTCGACAGGGGTGGTTTTATTTATCACGGACGTGTAAAAGCTCTCGCCGAAAGCGCACGCGAGGGAGGACTTCAATTTTAATAAATCGTTTAGAAAAATAGATCATGGGAAAAACGCATGTTGTAAAAGTTAAAGCGGCAGGTGAAACTGAATTGAAAGAAAAACTGGTAGCGCTCAACCGCGTAGCCAAAGTTACCAAAGGAGGAAGAACGTTTAGTTTTTCAGCTTTGGTCGTTGTTGGAGATGGGCATGGAATTGTCGGGCAAGGCATAGGAAAAGCAAGAGAGGTATCGGATGCCATTTCCAAAGCGGTTGATGATGCAAAAAAGAATCTGATCAAAGTGCCTATCCAAAAAGGAACGATAGCTCACGAACAGAAAGGAAAATTCGGAGCAGGCAGGGTTTTTATTAAGCCGGCTGCAGACGGTACCGGTGTTATTGCGGGTGGTGCGATGAGAGCAGTTCTCGAAATTGCCGGAGTCCACAACGTATTGGCCAAATCCATCGGTTCTTCCAATCCGCACAATGTGGTTAAAGCAACACTCGATGCACTGACAAAAATCAGAAGCCCATACGATGTAGCCAAAGAAAGAAAAATTGACTTAGTAAATGTATTTGAAGGATTTTAATCAAACATGATGTCGAAAGTAAGAATCACTCAAACGAAAAGTATCATCAAAGCAAACAACAACCAGAAGTTGACCATTCAGGCACTGGGTCTTCGTTGTCCGCATGATGTTGTCGAATTGGAGCACACTCCTCAGATTGAAGGAATGTTGAAAAAAGTAAATCATCTTGTTCACATTGAAAAGATTTAAAGGAATATGGAACTGTATAATTTAAAACCGGCAAAAGGAGCCACACACAAAGAAAAAAGAGTGGCCAGAGGAGAAGGTTCAGGACATGGCGGTACTGCCGGGAAAGGACATAAGGGTATGAAAGCCCGTTCTGGTGCAACCACTACAAAAGCATTCGAAGGAGGTCAGACTCCATTGCAAAGAAGGTTGCCGAAATTTGGATTCCGCAATGTAAATCGCATCGATTATAAAGAAGTCAATTTATCAACACTGGAGAAGTATGCTGCAGATTATGGAGCAACAGAGATGGATCAGGAGTTCTTTATAAAAAATAAAATTTTCAACAAAAGCGACCGGATCAAATTGCTGGGTAATGGCGATGTAACAAAAGCTTACAAATTAAAAGTACATGCATGCTCTGCTTCAGCCAAGTCAAAAGTAGAAGCTGCCGGAGGTTCTGTTGAATTGATTTAATCTTAGAAAATGAAAAAGCTAATAGAGACTTTTAAGCATATCTGGAGCATAACAGAATTAAAAGATAAAATTATCTACACCCTTACGTTGCTGATCATCTTCAGGGTAGGATCATTTATCGTATTGCCGGGTGTGGATCCCGGAATTCTGGCCCAGAAAACGACCAATGCTTCAAACAGTCTTTTCGGTCTGATCTCGAGTTATACAGGTGGAGCTTTCGACAAAGCTTCGATCTTCGCACTGGGTGTAATGCCTTACATCACGGCATCGATCATTATTCAGTTGCTCGGTTTTGCGGTGCCATATTTCCAAAGGCTGCAGCAAAAAGAAGGGGAGTCCGGCAGAAAAAAATTGAACCAGATCACAAGAATGCTCACCGTTTTGATTACTCTTGTTCAGGGCGGAGGATACCTCACCTATGTAAAATCTATGGGTGCGGTGGATCCGAATGTGAGCGCGTTTGTCTTCTGGTTTTCCAACAGCATTATTCTTGCTGCAGGTACTGTCTTCTGTATGTGGATAGGAGAGCGCATTACCGACCGCGGTATAGGCAACGGAATTTCTTTGCTGATCATGATTGGTATCATAGCAAGTTTGCCTTCGGCATTTGCATTTGAATTGAATACACAGCAGTTGCTTTTATTCCTGCTCGAATTAGTCATCTTATTCCTCATCGTCATTGCATGTATCCTGGTCATTCAGGGAGTCCGTAAGATTCCGATCCAGTTTGCCAAGCGAATGGTAGGAAGGGGAGCAGGTTCGATGCCGGTTGGAAATAACCGGGACTTCATTCCGCTTAAAGTCAATGCAGCCGGAGTAATGCCTATCATCTTTGCTCAGGCCATTCTGTTTCTGCCTTTGACCGCAGTGCAGTACATGACTTCAGACCCGACTCTGGGTACTACAGGTTTCCTCGGGGCCATTACGGATCCTTATGGATTCTGGCACAACTTTTTTACGTTTCTATTGGTGGTTGGATTTACCTATATCTACACGGCTTTGATCGTAAATCCTCAGAATTATGCCGAGTACCTGAAAAGACAAAATGCATTCATTCCCGGCGTAAAACCCGGAGAAGATACAGAAGAATTCATCGATTCGACCACAACGCGCATCACGCTTCCAGGTTCGATATTTTTAGGATTTTTAACCATTTTACCATCCATTGCGGTGTTGTTTGGAGTAAATCCCGAATTCGCCAGATTTTTCGGAGGTTCGTCGGTACTGATCATGGTGGGGGTTATACTGGACACCCTTGCAGTAGTTGAATCTTATCTGCTCATGCGCAAATACGACGGACTGGTCAAATCAGGACGTATTGAAGGCCGTTTCAGTCAGGGCGTTGGTCCGGTTGTCAACGGTTAAGCTGGCTCGAAATGGTTTACCTCAAAACAGAGGAAGAGATCCAGAAAATCAGAAGTAGTGCTTTACTGGTAAGTCAGACTTTAGCCGAAATAGCAAAAGTCCTTAGGCCGGGTGTGACCGGGCTTGAATTAGACAAGTTGGCGGGTACCTTCATCAGAGACCACAATGCTACCCCGGCATTCAAAGGGTACAACGGATTTCCTGCCAATCTCTGCATTTCCTTAAACGAACAGGTCGTACATGGCATTCCGAATGACCAGCCGATCAAAGAAGGGGATTTGGTTTCGGTAGATTGCGGAGTCCAGTGCGATGGTTTTTTTGGAGACTCGGCTTATTCATTTGCAGTCGGCCAGGTTCGCGATGACATCCTTATGTTGATGCAGGTGACCCTGAAATCCTTGTGGTTGGGTATCGAACAAGCTGTGGCCGGTAACCGAATCGGGGACATCAGCGCGGCTATACAGGATTGTGCAGAAGGAAAACACCATTACGGAGTGGTGCGGGAGCTCGTAGGACATGGAATCGGCAGGCAATTGCACGAACCCCCCGAGGTGCCCAATTTTGGTAAAAAAGGAAGAGGAATGGTCCTTAAAGAAGGACTGGTAATAGCAATAGAACCCATGATCAACCTCGGAACCCACCGGGTAAAGCAATTGAAGGATGGCTGGACCATTATTTCACAGGACAAAAAACCTTCAGCGCATTACGAACATACGGTGGTTGTGAGAAAAGATAGGGCAGAATGCCTTTCAGACCACAGTATCATCGAAACTTCCGTGAAAAATAACAAAGAATTGACAGAAATTGCGTAAAAAGATAGATATTTGCACTCCGAAAAAAATTAGATGGCAAAAAAAGACCTGATAGTCCAGGATGGAATCATAGAAGAAGCCCTTTCAAACGCCATGTTTAGAGTTAGACTTCAAAATGACCACCTGATCATCGCCACGATTTCCGGGAAGATGAGGATGAATTATATCAGGATTTTGCCAGGCGATAAAGTTTCGGTAGAAATGAGCCCTTACGATTTATCGAGGGGACGAATAACATATAGATATAAATAATTAAAGGCATGAAAGTCAGGACCTCCGTAAAAAAACGCACCGCTGATTGCAAGTTTGTCCGCAGAAAGGGCAGGCTTTATATCATTAACAAGAAAAATCCAAAATTTAAACAACGTCAAGGTTAGTTTTAAACTAAACATATATGGCTCGTATATCAGGAATAGATTTACCAAGAAACAAAAGAGGCGTCATAGGCCTCACTTACATTTATGGAATCGGCCCGACATCGGCTAAGAATATTCTTGCCAAGGTTGGACTGAATGAAAGTGTACGCGTTCAGGACTGGTCAAATGATCAGGTTCAAGCCATTGCCAAAGTGATCCAGGAGGATTACAGAGTCGAGGGGGAACTTCGTTCTGATGTACAGTTGAGCATCAAAAGGTTGATGGATATTGCCAGTTACCGGGGTATTCGCCACAGAAAAGGGCTGCCGGTGAGAGGACAAAGAACGAAGACAAATGCACGTACGCGTAAAGGAAAGCGTAAGACGGTTGCAAACAAGAAAAAAGCTACTAAATAATTCATAGTTGAGATTTTATGGCAAAAGGTAAAAAAGCAAAAAAGAGGAAAGTCAAAGTCGATGCCGATGGTTTGGCTTACATTCAGGCAACTTTCAACAACATCATCATTTCACTGACCAATAAAACAGGTGAGGTGATTTCGTGGGCAAGCGCAGGCAAATCGGGTTTCAAAGGTTCAAAAAAGAATACGCCGTTTGCAGCACAGATGTCCGCCAACAGTGCAGCATCAACCGCTTATGAAGCGGGCATGCGTTCTGCTGAAGTCTATGTAAAAGGCCCGGGCTCCGGAAGAGAAGCGGCCATTCGCGGATTGGATTCTTCGGGTATCCGCATTACTAAAATTACGGACTTGACGCCTATTCCGCACAATGGATGCAGGCCTCCAAAACACAGAAGGGTTTAATTTTAAATTTGAATAGGAAGCATGGCAAGATATACTGGACCGGTTACTAAAAAATCAAGATCTTTTGGACAATCCCTTACCGGATATGACAAATCATTTGAACGCAAAAAATATGCTCCGGGTCAGCATGGTCCGTCGCGCAGAAAGAAGCAGCGTTCGGATTATGCATTGCAATTGATCGAAAAGCAAAAAGCAAAATATACCTACGGAGTGCTCGAAAGACAATTCAGAAACATTTTCCAGGATGCTCATAAGAAAGGTGGCATTACCGGGGAAAATCTGTTTCAATACCTCGAGGCCCGTTTGGATAATACAGTTTACAGGATGGGAATTTCACCTACGCGTAAAGGTGCCCGTCAGCTGGTTTCTCACAGACACATCATGGTCAATGGAAAACTGGTCAACATACCGTCTGCAAGACTTAGACCGGGAGACGTGATTACCGTTCGAGGCAAATCTCAGGGTCTCGAATTCATCCGCCACAATGTTGCACAAAAAACCGATACGCGCAAATTTTCATGGCTGGAATGGAATTCTGATAAAATGGAAGGAAAATTTATTCAATATCCTACCCGCGATCAGGTTCCGGAACCGATCAACGAACAGCTTATTGTCGAATTGTATTCTAAATAATTTGGGAGTTACCCTTTACAATAAATTATTCAAACATGAGCATATTAAACTTTCAAAAGCCGGATAAAATTATTCTTCAAAAATCAACCGACTTTGAAGGAACGTTTGAATTCAAACCTCTCGAACCTGGTTTTGGACAAACTGTTGGAAATTCTTTGAGAAGGATTTTATTGTCTTCTCTCGAGGGCTTCGCTATTTCGTACGTGCGAATTGCCGGGGTCGAACACGAGTTTTCAACGATCAAGGGAGTTATGGAAGATGTCGTTGAAGTCATCCTGAACCTGAAACAGGTAAGGTTGAAGCCTGCCATGGATGCCAATAGCCTTAAAGAAGAAAAAATCTATATTTCCATCAGCGGAAAAGACGCATTTGTTGCCGGAGATATCCAAAATGCAACCAATGTATTTACCGTCACCAATCCCGATCTGGTAATTTGCAGAATGGAACCTTTTGTAAATCTGGAATTGGAATTGACCATTTCCAAAGGAAGAGGTTATGTACCTGCCGATGAAATGATCACTAAAGATCTGCCTATCGGAATCATCCCGGTGGATGCCATTTATACTCCTATCAAGAAAGTTTCATACGGTGTTTCAAATACCCGTGTTGGTCAAAAAACAGACTTCGAAAAACTGGTACTCGAAGTAAAAACGGATGGCACGATTCATCCCGAAGATGCCGTTAAGGAAGCAGCCAGGATCATGATTCAACACCTGATGTTGATCACTGACGAAAACATCACTTTTGAAGATTCAGTTCGCAAGGAAGATGTCATCGTCGACGAACACATTCTTCACATGCGCAAATTGTTGAAGACTCCATTAGAAGATCTCGACCTCAGCGTGAGAGCTTACAACTGTCTGAAAGCAGCTAAAATCAACAGCCTTTCTGAACTGGTTCGTTACGATACACATGAATTGTTGAAATTCAGAAATTTCGGTAAGAAGTCTTTGGTTGAAATTGAAGAATTGCTGCAGTTGAAAAATCTGAGTTTCGGTATGGACCTCAGCAAATATAAATTGGACGAAGAATAATAGTTAATCATAGTTAGCAAACCACATTGCCATGCGTCACGGAAAAGCATTTAACCACTTAAGCAGAAAAAAGGGTCACCGGGTTTCTTTGTTGAGAAATCTCGCGATCTCGCTGATAAAACACAAAAGGATCAATACAACGCTGGCAAAAGCAAAAGCGTTGAGAGCTTTTATTGAGCCCTTGATCACAAAATCAAAAAACAATACAACACACTCAAGAAGAATCGTGTTCAGTTACTTGCAAAACAACGATGCGATCACGGAATTATTCGGAGCCGTTTCAGCTAAGGTAGCAGAAAGACCGGGAGGGTATACCCGGGTGATCCGTACAGGATTCCGTTTGGGAGATGCTGCCGAAATGGCCATGATCGAATTGGTCGATTACAATACTGAAATGATTTCTGCTTCCAAATCAACAGCACCGGAAGCAGTTGTTAAGAAGACCAGAAGAAGCCGCGGTAAGAAGAAATCTGAAACAGATTCAGCGGAGAATGCAGAGAATTCAACTCAGGAAGAAACAAATAGTTAAATATAAAAAGCGGCTTCAGGCCGCTTTTTTTTTGGCCTTTTAAAAATTGAGGTCCCGATATTCGGAAGGCCGCTATCAAGGTTATATATTTGCAAAAATTTAATATAAATATCATAAATGTCAATTGCTGCTCAGACGAATGCTTTTCTCCTGCTCGAGGATGGCAGTTTTTTCGAAGGATTTGCGGCTGGTAAAAAAGGTACGGTTGGTGGGGAGATCTGCTTCAACACCAGTATGACCGGATATCAGGAAATTTATACAGATCCGAGCTATTATGGTCAGATCATGATCAACACCAATGTGCATATTGGCAATTATGGTGTCGTGCATGCCGAATCAGAATCGGATTTGGTTCAGATCAGAGGATTGGTATGCAGAAATTTTTCAGACCATATGAGCAGACCTTTGGCTCAGGACTCGCTCCAGTCTTTCCTCGAGTCAAACAACATTCTGTGTATTCATGGAATCGATACCCGGGCATTGGTCCGGCATATCCGCATCCACGGAGCCATGAATGCCGTTATTTCCACAGAATGTGACGAAATAAGCAAGTTAAAGTCTTTTCTCCAGTCGGTGCCTTCTATGGAAGGACTGGAACTGTCCAGCATTGTGACTACCCAAAATCCATACTTCTTTGGAGATCCCCAGGCAACCTACAAGGTCGCAGTTATGGATTTTGGAATCAAGAAAAGCATCCTCAGGCAATTGGAAAAAGCAGGTTTCTATGCACAGGTATTTCCTGCGAAAACAGATTTTTCGGAAATCAACAAATGGAATCCGGATGCCTTTTTCTTTTCCAATGGACCGGGTGATCCCATGGCGATGGATTATGCATTGCAAACCGTCCATCAAATACTTGAACTGCGAAAACCGGTATTTGGGATCTGCCTGGGTCACCAATTGTTAAGCATCGCAATGGGTGTACCTACTTTCAAAATGCATCACGGTCACCGGGGAGGAAATCATCCCGTGCTCAACTTAAATACCGGATTGGGCGAAATAACCAGCCAGAATCACGGATTTTCTGTCGACTATGACAAACTATTGTCTAAATCTTCTGAGATCAAGTTGACCCATGTCAACCTGAACGATAAATCCGTAGAAGGAATTGAACATAAAACGCATCCGTTTTTTGGTGTTCAATACCATCCGGAGGCGGGTCCGGGTCCACATGATTCCCGATATTTGTTCGGACAGTTCTATAATAAACTGGTAAACTTGTACCAACCAACAAGCATGACCCATGAGTGAGATAATTGATATTCGTGCCCGGGAGATTCTCGACAGCCGCGGCTTTCCAACCATTGAAGTCGAGGTAGAAACAAAATATGGAATTATCGAAAGAGCTGCGGTTCCCTCAGGAGCTTCGACCGGAAAACACGAGGCTCTGGAATTGAGAGACGGAGAATCCAACAGATATAAAGGAAAAGGGGTGTTGCAGGCTTGCGCGTATGTCGAAGAAGACCTGGCTGAAATATTGATTGGCCTGCAGGTGAATCAACAACGGGAGATCGATCAATTGATGATCGAATCAGACGGCACAGAAAATAAATCGCAATTCGGAGCCAATGCAATGCTGGGAATTTCGCTGGCTGTGGCAAAAGCAGCAGCAGCTGAAGCCGGGCTACCCCTGTATCGCTATGTAGGGGGAGTCAATGCCTCCTTACTTCCCGTACCGATGATGAACATCATCAATGGTGGAGCGCATGCCGACAATAAACTCGATTTTCAGGAATTTATGATCATGCCCGTTGGTGCAACGAATTTTACCGAGGGTCTGCGAATGGGTGCAGAAGTGTTTCATACGCTTAAAAAAGTATTGAAAGAAAAAGGCTATTCGACCAATGTTGGCGATGAAGGTGGATTTGCTCCAAATTTGCGGAGTAACGAAGAAGCCATTGATTTGATCCTCTCTGCAATTCAGCAATCCGGGTACAAAACCGGAACCGATCTGGTACTTGCCATGGATGCGGCAGCCAGCGAATTTTACGACGAAAAATCCGGGAAATACGTATTCCATAAATCGGGCTCCGAACCACTGGATTCATCCGGAATGGTACAAAACTGGAAACGCCTGGTCGATCAATATCCCATATACTCTGTTGAAGATGGTATGGCCGAAGACGATTGGGATGGCTGGAAAGAAATGACTCAGGTTTTATCCTCCAAAATACAGTTGGTAGGGGATGATCTCTTCGTCACCAACCCCAAAAGAATTTCCAGAGGGATTAAAAGCCAAACAGCCAATGCTGTGTTGATCAAAGTCAATCAGATCGGCACACTCAGTGAAACCATCGATGCCGTGCAGTTGGCTCAAAGAAGTAAATACAATTGCGTGATGAGTCACCGGTCGGGCGAAACTGAAGACACCACGATTGCAGATCTGGCAGTGGCTTTGAATTGCGGGCAAATAAAAACGGGCTCTTTGTCGAGATCAGACAGAGTCGCCAAGTACAATCAGCTGTTAAGAATTGAGCACGAATTGGGCACTCAGGCCATCTATCCGGGAAAAAGAATATTTGATAAATAAATATTATATATATTTGCCTAATATTCCCGTGATTAGATGCCAAAATTGGAATCTCATACCCGATTACTTTATACCTTAAAAAACTGGATCATCAAGCTCAGATATCTCCTGAGTATTGGGTTTTTTTTCATTTACATGTTGTTTTTCGACCAATATAGGCTACCGGTAGCATGGTCCATTTATTCGGATGTCAAAAAAATGGAGGCCGAGAAGCTGGAATACCAGAAATTAATTTCAAAACTTAGAGAGGATAAGCGTGATTTTGAGAATAATTATGAGAAATTTGCACGGGAAAAGTATTTCATGTCCCGCTCAGACGAGGACGTATTTATCATCAAACAGAATTCTCCTAAGAACAATCAAACATGGCAGTTTTAGTTGGATCCGGATCCAGGGTGATCGTCCAGGGATTTACGGGTAAAGAAGGCAGTTTTCATGCAGAGCAAATGATTGCTTATGGCACTCCTCTTGTCGGGGGTGTGACTCCGGGAAAAGGGGGTCAGATGCATTTGGATCGCCCTGTCTTTAATACGGTCAAAGATGCAGTAATAAATGAAGGAGCCAATACCTCAATAATTTTCGTTCCACCTGCTTTTGCTGCAGATGCCATCATGGAAGCCGCAGAAGCCGGCATTCTGGTGATCGTGTGCATTACAGAAGGCGTGCCGGTTCAGGACATGTTGAAAGTGAAGCAATATTTAAAAAATTATCCTACTCAGCTGATAGGCCCCAATTGTCCTGGCATCATTACTCCGGGAGAAGCCAAAGTAGGCATTATGCCGGGTTTTATTCATAAAAAGGGGCATATCGGAATTGTATCGCGTTCCGGTACTTTAACCTATGAAGCGGTCGACCAGGTCACAAAAGCTGGTATGGGACAATCTACCTGTATCGGTATCGGCGGAGACCCTATTCCCGGTACAACCACGCTTGAAGCCGTTCAATTACTGATGGCCGATTACCAAACAGAAGGGATCGTAATGATTGGCGAGATCGGCGGGAATATGGAAACCGAAGCAGCCGAATGGATCAAAGCTTATGGAAACAAGCCCGTTGTCGGTTTTATTGCCGGCAAAACCGCTCCAAAAGGCCGTAAAATGGGTCATGCCGGTGCTATTATTGGCGGAAAATCCGACACCGCTGAAGCTAAAATGGAAGTGATGGCAGCCTGTGGCATCCATGTGGTGCAATCACCGGCGGATATCGGTTCTACAATGAAAGCTGTGCTGAATAGAGCTTAGGATTGAATTCCCTTTAACCTAGCGACATTTAGCAATTCATATTTTATCCCTGACGGGATAATGTAGTCATAGTTCCAAGGATTCATTTGTTTCCAAACTCCATCCATGTAATCTTATTGGGTTAGCATCTAAGAAACAACATTGCTGGCTCCGCCAGGGTGTTCGATTTGAATATTATTTGGTTTTCAATAAAAATTCGGGAAGTTTCCCGCAGATGCCGCAAATTACGCAGATAATTTATTGGCGTGAATCCAAATCTGCAGGTAACCAACCTCGATTATGAAAACAAAAACAATCGATCAAGTTAATTTTATGGGGAGTAGCCTAGATTAAGAAGGTTTGGTTAATTTAAAAAGGCGCAAGGCATAAGGTAGTCGCTAACATTTGCCACGAAGGCTCAAAGTTTCACAAAATCGGATCTTTTGCTATAAGAATTTACTCCCCTTACAATTAACTTGCCCCTAAACAATTTCCATTCGAAACGGGATCCAAGCCCCGTAGGGATCCAAGCCCCGTAGGGGCGTCATCCACGTAGCAGAATCATCATTGCATCAAATCACAAACCCCGTATAGATCCAAGCCCCGTAGGGGCGCCATCTTCGTAGCATCATCATTGCATCAAATCACAAACCCCGTAGGGATCCAAGCCCCGTAGGGGCGTCATCTTCGTAGCAGAATCATCATTGCATCAAATCACAAACCCCGTAGGGGTGACATCTTTCGAGCGTACCGTTCGTATACACCAATAGAAGCCATATGGCAATTTTAAACGAAGATCCAAGTGAAATTACTTTCCCGAAATAAAATATATCGAGATTTATTTTAAAACCAGATCAACATCAAAGCGATTTTAGGATTGCACCCTTTCTTCCGCTTTCTTCTTTTTGATGAAATAACGAGGATGCACGATCAGCATTCCGAAAGATTCTCCATCTTCTTTTGTCGTTTTGGAGTGGTGAGCACCATGCGCCCGCAACACGGCTTTAGAGTATTTATTATCGAGTTGTTTGAACCAATTGAATCTTCGGTGTATGTACACGTCGTGAACTAAAAAATAACACAAACCATAAATTGATATTCCAATACCTATAAAAAGGAGGAACCTCCATTCCGGATATAAAGACCCCAACATATAACAAAGCGCAGAAGGAATGGCGAAAACCAAAAAGAAACGGTCGTTCTTCTCCCAAAATCCCTTTTTCAAATGAATCGGATCGTGATGATCTGCATGCCAGGACCAAAGAATCCCATGCATGACGTACTTATGCGTAAACCACGCCATGAATTCCATGAAAAAGAATGAAAAGACAATCAAAACCAGAGCTGTAAACATATCTCATTCAAGTGTTAGTAAATAACAAGTATTCAGCTCCCTTGTTTACAAATTTATTATAAATAGCCGAGGGCTCGTAGTTTTTAATTCCCGAATTCATTGAACTGATCCCAATGGGTATTGTCTTTGGAGCGAAACCCCTTTGAATTGAATTTAACTAATTGGACTTATTTGAAATTGGCGAAACTGAAAATAAGACAAAAAATCCTAAGTAAAAATGAGAAATAGAATCCATAAATACAATACAAATCATTTCATTCAAATGAAATGAATGTACTCCTTAGATAATCCTTCCGATCCGAAAATGAATTCATCAACACGGCAGAGCGATCGCCGCAAGGAATCTCTTTACGTAGGCACCAAAGTCACTTAAAGCAATAGACTGATCGGGCAAGGCATCACTTTGGACCAAAAACAAATTAAATCAACGGTATGGAGTGTGTCCAAAGGGATCAGTCATCGTTAAAATGAAAAAATACTGAACCAGACTATTCCACAACGTACGGCTGAATTATATATCATCATCTTCCGTTTCCACGATGCGCATCAAGGGAAGCTCCACAAAAAAACTGCTACCTTTTCCGGGTACCGTTTTAAAGTAAATTTTTCCATTCGCCAGTTCGATGATCTGCTGGCACATGGCCAGTCCCAATCCGGTTCCCGAGCTCTTCGAAGTGAAATTGGGAAGAAATACTTTGGATTGCATTTCTTCAGGAATACCGGTTCCATTATCCCGCACACAAATAATGGCATTTCTGCTGCTTGAGTCCATACTGATGAGGATCTGCCCTCTGCGGGTGTCTGGAATGGCCTGAATGGCGTTGTTGATCAGATTATTCAATACACGGATGACCTGATCTTTGTCTGCATAGACATACAATTCATCAATAGGTACCGTTAGATGTATATCAATATCATCCCTTTTTCTGAACAAATCATGTACTGAAGCCAGGATTTCATTCAGGATCAGTTTTTCATTTTGTGCCTGTGGCATCTTTGCAAAATTGCTGAACTCCGTAGCAATTTTAGTCAGACTGTCGATTTGCTCGATCAGGGTATGACAAACCTTTTGCGCCATTTCTTTAATATCTTCTGAACCGGTCTTGATGGATTGTTGAAGATACTGTATAGAAAGTTTCATGGGTGTGAGTGGATTTTTTATTTCGTGCGCGACCTGCTTAGCCATTTCTCTCCAGGCAGAATCCCGTTCTGTTTTTGCCAGGAGTTGCGCACTTTCATCCAGCTGATTCACCATCTGATTGTAATTCTGAATCAACTCTCCAATTTCATCTTCGCTTTTCCACTCGAGTACTTCGTTTGTTTTTCCAAGCCGGATGCTTCTCAGTTTATCAGTCAGGCTTACCAAAGGAGAAGTAATGGAATTGGCCAGTAAAGTGGCAAGACTTGCTGCGATGAGAAAAAGGAATACATAAATATTAAGCAACGTGTTTACCAAATTGGCAAGCCGGGTACTGTAACTCATTTCCCGTGTAGCCAGGGCTTCGACCTGCAATACTCCGGCACGTCGATTGTTGTAAAAAATATTCCTGTAAGCATACAACTCATCCGGCAGATCCGATTTTTTCAACACAACGATGTCTTCAGCATAAGGCGGATACTGAAAGTAAAAGGCGGGGTTCAGCAATTGAATGGAATTCTGATAAACCGTTGATGCATTTCTGTCCTGATCTTCAAAACCATTTTCATGAAAAAACCGGATGTCGAAATCGACCATCTGGCTGGTTTGTTTGATTTGGGTTCGCATAATAATTTGAGCATCTTCCATGTTATTGGCATTTCTGATGGTAGATTCTAAAAATCCGCTCAGATTACTGGTCTTGCTGATCAAATTTTCCCTGAAAATTTCATTCTCCGATCGCTTCGTAAAGAATACAGTAGTCAAGGCGATGATCAGAAAACTGATAACAATGCCCAGGATGACATAAAATTGGATCCTGTTTTTCAGTGAAGGCCTTTCCGGGAAGCTGATCTGTAAATCTTTTGGTAAAAATTGAAATCGCTGATGAATTAAACTGATCAGATACGAAATCACGATCAATAGGGTAAAGAGATAGGAAAACAAGGAAATGCCTTTTAAACTCGATTCAAGTGGATTGCTGAGAATGAGTAATTGGTTTTGCTGAGGTTTGACGTATAAGATGTCTTTGCCTTCCAGATTGATATGTCTGATGCTATCCTTTCTTAAATAGTTTAAGGATTGTTCGAAATTCGGTTTGTATACATTGCTCGAAAATTTTAGCAACTGGTCTTCGTAAAAATAAAAATCATATTGATTCGTATTGCAGTTTTGGATGAGATCTGCAAGGCAATCCGGGTTCTTATCTTCAATACATTTTACATACGTAGAAACCAATTGCTCCTTGACATAACGTTTTTTCTGATTTTGAAAATGAAAGATCAAACTCGCATTTAAAATACTGATCACGATGATCCAGGAGATCAGCCACAGAATATTTTTTTGATAATCCTCATTGAAAAAATCCTGCATCCAAATGATGATGCTGGCGCCCAGTAAAAAACTGGCCAGGCCAATTTCCAGTTTCGATTGTAAAATAAATGGAGTAGCTATGATGAGTGCTGCCAGAAAAATTATAAATCGTTTGCGAAATTCCAATTGGAAACTGTCTGTACTGGTTGTCAGCTTATTGGTAATGAGAAATAAGGCCAATAAAACGGTCAACAAATCGAATAGCAGGATAAAGTGCTGGATGTTAAATGAGAAAATATTGCTGAGGTCAAAATAATAATCCGATCTGATGAAGACTGCGCTGAAAATAAAACAATAGATAACCAGTGCAAAAAGTGCAATTAAAAAATTGAAAAGTACTATCAGATTTGCAGCCCAGGATGGTACCGCCAGTTGACTGATTTGTGCATATTTGTAAAAGAAATAACTCAGGTGAAAAAATAAACAGGAAAAAACCGTAAATTCAAATAAGGTATAATTGTAGAACCTGGTATGAATTAATTTATCGGTGAGAAGACTGTGGTAAAAATCATTTTGATGAACGATCCATTGGCACATGCTTGCGGTAACGAGGACTCCAAAAAGGAGGATCATGTTGCCCCAGGGATAATTTTGGTTGGTATAGAAATGTCTGGATACTTTATGTACAGGAATGTAAAATAATAATAAAACAAAAAAGTAAAAAAGGATCAGCACATTGCCATAAACAGGGGCCAGAAATGTGGCATCTGATTGCAGCAATCCCAATATTTTATTAGGTTCGGTTGGGGCTCTGATCGCAAGTCCGCTGCCCGATGTTTTTTCTGTAGCAATATGAACGTGCACATAGGAATGGTTGACAGACTCGAGTGGTTGATAGGACACCAATGTGTAGGGGGTGCCTGATTTACTGAATTGAATTTTTTTAACGATAAAATATTCATCCAGTTGTTTCATGATTCGCAATCCATTGAATGGATTTTCCGGATTCCAGATTTCTTTTATAAATGTTGCTTCTCCGCTCCAATACCGCGTAATCTGTTTTTCAAATAAAACACAATTCAAACCCGCTTCCTGGACCAGAAAATGTACTAATCTGGAAGGATCATAATAATTGCTGTCTGTTTTTTCAAGCAATCGCTGAATGGTTTGCGATTGATTTTGTTCGAGCTGGTGAAACTCGGAGAGCTCCTTCTGAATCTGATTTTTAACCTCATGTCGATAGTCGTGCTGAAATCCCGGGTAAGCCCATTCATAGACTTTTCCCAGGGTCAGCAACAATAACGAAGCCGCCCAGAGGAGATAGGCATTTTTAAAAACAGAAGTATTCACTAACGAAATAAAGGTAAAATTAAGATATAATACATGATATTATATCCTAATGTGTTTATACACAGGCTCTGCTGCTTAAAAAGGCATAACTTTGTGCCTCCACGTCTTATCGCTCCGGCACGTCCGGAGAGGAAAGTCCGGACAATGTAGGGCAACCGCACCACTTAACAGGTGGCTCAGAAGCAGTTCTGACGAGAGAGTGTCACAGAAAATTACCGCCCTGAAAAGGGTAAGGGTGAAAATGTGTGGTAAGAGCACACGCGGAATTCAAGCAATTGCTTTCCGGGATAAACCTTGCGGATTGAAATGCCATGTATATCCATTACCGGAAACGGTCCTCTGGCCCTGAGGTGTTTTTAACAGATGGAGGGGTAGGCAGAGCAGATAAATGATAAGATGCTGTTGCAATCGCAGCAGTAACAGAATCCGGCTTACAGTGGAATTTTTTGGCAGGCTTCGCGGCTTGCCTTTTTTAGTTGGTAGAGGGATAGATGTTAGTTGATAGAGGGATAGATGTTAGTTGATAGAGGGTTAGATGTTAGTTGATAGAGGGATAAATGTTAGTTGATAGAGGGATAGATGTTAGTTGATAGAGGGATAGATGTTAGTTGATAGAGGGATAGATGTTAGTTGGTAGAGGGATAGATGTTAGTTGATGGAGGGATAGATGTTAGTTGGTAGAGGGCTAGATGTTAGTTGGTAGAAGGATAGATGTTAGTTGATAGAGGGTAAATGTTAGTTGGTGGTTGGATAGAATAAGGAAGATGATAGGACAGTTGAAAAATTACAACTTTGTGCTTTTCGCTTAAAGCTTTAAGCGTCTTGGGCCATCAGGAATTAGCAATTAGGAATTAGCAATTACCCTATACCCTTTAGCTTTTCGCCTTAAGCCTTAAGCCTTAAGCCTCAAGCCTTTCGCCTTACGCCTTACGCCTTTCATTACTCTTCCCCTCCACTCTTAGCAGCGCCACCATCAAAGTCATAGCTGATTGAAAAACGGACAGTATTGGCAAGCGGGCTTCTGTTGTTAGTGGCTGGAATCAAATAGGAGAGATTGAGTCCGAATACATTGTATTTTACACCACAACCCAGTGTGAGAAATTTTCGGTTTCCTTTTAATTCGTGTTCGTGAAAATATCCTGCGCGAACTGCAAATTGTTTGTCGTACCAATATTCAAGGCCAACGGAATACATGAGCTCCTGAATTTCTTCGCTGAATCCACCTGGCGCATCGCTCAGGGATCCGAATACACCTTCAAACAAGCCTTTTTCGCGATAGTCTGCAATTTTATTATTGTCTGTATCGTATTCAGGATCTCCAGGTTTGCGTGGACTCGGGATCAGCAGTTTATTAATCTCAATTGTAGCTGTTAAAGAATTGTAGTCGTCAAAATTCATTTCATAAGCCGCACCAATGGCAAGGTTGGATGGGATGAAATCTTTTACAACGCCTTTGGTATAGGTGACTTTTGATCCAAGATTGGTAAGCGCAACGCCCGCATTGAGGTAATTCCTGCGTCCGCTGGCTCCGAGTTTGTTGCGGTAGAATAATCCTATGTCGGCAGCAAAAGTTTTAGCGGTGGTAATGGTGAAGGCCCCGAGGGTTCTGCCAGTAGCTAAATTGGAATATGCAAATTTTGCACTGAGGCTGGCCGAAAAAACATCGGATAGTTTTCTGGAATAAGCAGCAGCTATTTCCATTTCATTAGGCTGGCCGGTACCTATATCTACTCCGTTTTCATCCCTGAAATCAATTTTACCAAGAGAAAAGTAACGAATGGATGCACCTACAGTTTGAAATTTATCGAGTTTGTAATAACCGCTGGCATATAACAGGTATATGTCATCAATACCGAGATTTCTTAACCAGGGTGAATAGGTGATAGCTACACCGAGATTCTGATCCGAAAATGCCAGTCTCGCTGCATTGTGGTGCATGGCATTTGGATCTGCGGTCAATGCAACGCCCGCATCTCCGAGTCCGCCGGAACGGGTATCGGGGTTGATGCGCAAAAAGGGCATGGCGGTGAGTATGGTATTTTGAAGGCAATCTCCTGTACTGTTGTCAACAATACAACCTCTGTTGGGGTCCCAGGTCTGGGCATTCAACAAGGGCATGGAAACTGCAGACAGGAAAACAAAAAGACTAATTCTGAAAGGGATTGAGATATTCATAAGATGCAAAAATAAGACGAATTTAAATATTAACCTTTACGATAATGTGTACCAAAAGGTTTCTTCATGCTTGAAATCAAGGAATAAACTCTAAAACGGCTTGATTTATTATTTTAACAAGACCAATTTTTGCGGTAAGGACTGTTTTTTCAGCAATTCTTGTCCGTTTTTAGCTTCTATATTGATTTTATAGGTATAAACGCCATTCGGAATTTCCGATCCTCCGTCGTCCCGGCCATCCCATTGCATGCTGATCACCCGGTAACCGTTGTTCAAAAATCGCTGCTTTAGCTTCCTGACGCCTTGTCCGGAAATAGCACGAATGTCGATCTCAACATCCATCTGAGTAGACGAGATATTGGTCTGGAATTGAAATTTTGTGTAATCATTGAAAGGATTGGGATAATTATACACATCCCTGATGACCAAATCATTTTCGTCAATCACGACAAATTCTACCGTGCCGGTTCCAAAATTGTTGGCAACATCCCAGGCAGTTACCGTGATGCTGTGCTTGCCAGCCGAAAGTTGAGGAAGCAGATACAGTACTTCTCCTTCCAGCGGATTGTTGAATTGAGACGTATAATACTGGTTTAGCACAATTGGATTCCTGGTATTCTGATCGATCACCGCAATGAGATCATGCCCAATGCTATTGCCCGATATATTGATTCCACTATCATCGCTGATTTGTGCATAAAGCTTGGGTTCTGGTCCGCAAATACCACCAGATATAAAATTAGCATCGTTAATAAATGCCTTGACGACCGGAGGATTGTCGTCAACAAGCGTATCCGAAGAAACGCCTCCAACGATAAACTGGTTTTCGTATCCGGCAGCATCCCTGCTTTTCTCATCAGTTGCATACAAGCTGATTTTTCCTTTACCAAATTCGTAATTGATGTCTTTTGGAATTTTAAAGCTAAAAAACCAATTTCCATTTTCGACATTGACCAATCCTTTGTAAATAATATTTTTCTGGATGCTGAACCGATCTTCAAAGGAACCCGGGTCATTGGCTTTAGTGCGCAGTTCGATTTCTTTATCAAAAACCGTAATGTAAAGTTTTCCGTTAAAATCACTCTGCAGGACATCATTCTGATCTGTAACGACACCACGCACATTTACGCGCTCCAATGCACGGAAGGTATCGACTGCGGTGCCAATGGGTTTGTCGTTGATCGTTGTCACTTTGTTTTTGTACAAAGGGATCGCAAGATGTTGTGCGGGATCACCAAATAATAAAAATTTTCTCGAATTCACAAGGATGAATCCCGATGCGTGTTCGTTTTTGGCACGGCGCATGATTTCGCCAAGGGGTAGGGGCTTCCCATTTTCAAATTGGAATAGCAATTTATAAACAGAAGAAGTCAGGTCAAAATTATCATCGCTGTAAACAGCTCGCACTGTAGAAAACAAGGCAAGAAATCCACCGTTCGTATTGTGCAATCCTTCTTCGCCAGCATTGGTTTTTGAAGGATCGTCGTAACCATTGAAAGTACAGGAGGCCACTATGACAAGTGGTAGTTTGTAATAATTTTCGAGATTTGGAATTTCATTGTTTTGGAATACGCGTTCTTGCGCCAGGCCTGTATATCCGCCGTGGCCCAAATAATTCATGACCAATGTACCCTGGAAGAACGAATTGGCAATGGCCTTGTTGACTTCGGGATAACGCTCTCCACCCGGAGTAGTCGTCTGGGTAAATGCGTCCAGATAAATTTTTTCCTGATTAAAAACCGGATTGGCTTCTGCTGTTTTCTGGGCAATGGTTTCTGCTTGATGGAAGTGGATGTTTGAATCTTCATCATCGGCAGTGTATAAGGTATTTAATTTCCATTCCCCCATGGTCTTGGGATCTTTGTCGTATCTGATTATTTTATTCACCAGATTTTTTGCTTCACTGCTGTCCCGTGCGACCAGTCGTCCAATGTTGATATCCAGTTTTCCGGTCAGATTTTTACCTTCTCCCGGATCAAGCAATCCAAAAAAGTCATCGCTGGGAAAAGAGGTTATGGGATCCAGGCTTTCATCGGTTTCGTAACTTACTATAAAATTTTCGTCGGGGTCTTTTTTATTGCGATACCTCAAATCATAACTGCCGTCGCCAAACAAAAGGAGGTATTTAAATGTCGGATTCCTCATATAAAGCATTCTGCAAAAATTCCGCAAAGCTGCCGGATCCTGAGAGCCTGATGAAAATTCATTATAGATCTGTTTGATCTCTACTGCCGCGACGCGAAGTCCCGAAAATTGTGCCCGGTGTGATTGCAGTTCTTCTGCTTCGTTTTTAAAATCAGAATGATAGATGATCACCATATCGATCTCATCCAATCCATGGAGATTTTGGTTGCCGGAGCTTCCCAGATAATTAGGAGCCGGATATGTAGATAGTTCATCAAATACTAACAGTTGTTTGTATGCATTCCGCGTGGGGACCGAAAACTGTAATAAATCACCTGATGCAGGTAAAGGCTTGATCATATTAATTTCCAAGGGATCGGTGATGTCCCACACAAGTTTGCCCGTTCCGGCTTTTTCCACTTGAAACCGGGTTACGTCCTCTTGAAATGACACGGGATCCAGTATATAGATGGGTTTATTGGAAGATGAATTCCAGAGGAGTTTTCTGAATGCAGAAATTCTAAAATAATCCAGCCAGCCTTCTGAAGTGATTCCGTTTATCTGGGGGTATCTGATTTTAGCTTTGACGAGATCGCTTACCGGTTGAAATTCGTCGGTGCGTTTGGCCACATTGGCAAACCTGCTGATGCTGCTGATCACCACCTGAAAAATGGACTGAGAAACCGATTTGTCTTCGACTTCGGCGATCACCGTGCTGCTCGAAGTAGATCTTCCCGCAAAGGAAAAGCTGAATTTTGCTTTCTGATTCAGATCAATATTTTCAAAAATGAAATGATTTCCAAAATCAAATTCTCTGCTGTTGCTCAATTCCTCTCCGTACCAGTCTTTTCCAGAACCTTCGCCACCCGGATCGAGATCCAGCAAATTGACCAGGTCATTTTCATACTGAATAAAATCATAGGTCTGTGTACTTGTATAAGATGGATTCATAGCTGATTCAATAGCTGCAATTCTTTTAGCATTGGAGCCGTCCAACCGGATGTAATACACCGATTCATCCATGTAAACATTTTTTCTGTAGTTGTAATGATGTGTTGCAGGATCGTATTGATACGTATCAGGTCCATCTGCATAAAACAACATGAAATCTCCATCATTAAATACACCATCGGACTCCCCTTTAAAATAAACTGCATTTTCTTTCAGGTCATCTATAAAAACATCGTCGTTGGATTCCGGAAGCATTTTTCCTCCATTGCCGAACAGTTGAATCTTTCTGGGGTCGATGGCATTCACATCGACTTTCATGACATTCGAAAAGAACGAACGGTCCAATTTGTACAATCCTCTTTTAGGAATACTTACTTTATGCCAGATTCCGGAAGAAAGTGCTGAAATTCGGGTAAAATCAGGTCCGGGAAGAGGACTGAATTCTGGAATGAACTCATATTCTATTTCAAAGTTGTACAATAAGGATAATTTTGAGTCCTCCGATTTTCTTAAAGGCATAACTTCAATAATACCAGTGAATGTAGATCGCGATTCGAGGACATAGGTGTTCAGGACATAAGCATCTTTGATTTCATTAAATTCAGAACCTGTAAAAGATGCATCCTGAGCTACTTCATTTTTCAAAATCAACTTTGCTTTGAGGGTGCCTTTTTGATTGAGTTCAAACTCATATTTAAAAAATGGAAGGCGGTTTTCGCCTGCTTTTCGATGTGCATTTTCAAAATCTAAATATTGTATCGTATTACCATTTGAGGTAAATGCCTGGAGATCCCATTTCAGTGAAAATTCAAGTTTATGGGTTTGCGCATTTAAAAAAAAGACAGACAGGAATAAAAAAGAGATAATTTTGAACTTCATACGTTTACAATAAAAAGGATTTTGGATTGGTTTTCAAATATAACAAGAACGATTGAATGATTGAATTATTTCGGGGGATATGCTACTTTAACGATTTCAGGAAATGCCTGATTTTAACAATATGTATTTGTTTAAGTCAAATTCAAGCTATCGGGCAGGACCCAATTTTCAGCCAGTATTATGCCATGCCTATGCATATCAATCCCGGATTCAGCGGGATCAGTTATGCGCCTCGTATTGAACTGATATACAGGAACCAATGGCCCGCACTCGTGGCCTCCTCCCCGGCTTATGTAAGTTATGCAGTGAGTTACGATCAGTTTTTTGAAAAAATGAACAGCGGTATTGGTTTTCAATTGATGGCTGATGATGCCGGTGCCGGACTCATTAAAACCATAAAAGGTTCATTTACTTATGGATATCAAACCAGGATCAGTAAGGACAATTATCTGAGAGGGGGTATTGAACTGGGTCTGGTTCAAACCAAATACGGCTGGGATAAATTCATTTTTGGAGATCAGCTCGATCCCGAATTCGGAGCCATTTCTCCGGGTGGTACTCCGTATCCAAGTCAGGAAATCAGACCCGATAAAGTCCAGAGTACTTACCTCGACATTGGTACCGGTTTGCTTTATTTTAATCCCTATTTCAATATTGGCTTTTCGGCCAAACACATCAACAGTCCGGCCAATGACATCATCAAGGTGAACAGCTCCTCTTATAGTGGAATTCCCATCCGATGGGTCCTTCATGGAAGTGCGCGTTTGCCCGTATCGGGAAGTTCTGCGAAGGCCACATACTTAAGTCCATCCATCCTTTTTGCCCGGCAATCTGAATTTTTACAGATCAATGCCGGAGCTCAAATTGAAATGAGCACGGTTTTTGGAGGACTGTGGTACAGGCTGGCCAGAAACAATTCGGATGCCCTTATTGCAGTGTTCGGAGTGAGAAAAGCTGCCTGGAGGTTTGCGTACAGCTTCGATTATACGACTTCTGCTTTGGGAATCAGTAGTGGAGGCAGCCATGAATTGAGCATTGGATTGCATCTCGAAGAGGTAATCAAACGAAAAACCAATATAAGTGACTGTTTTGAGGCGTTCAGGTAGAAAAAAATTCTTTTTTGTACAATAAATTCTTGTTTATCTTTGTTCCCCTAAAAAGTAAGTAGTAGGATGAAAGGCAAATTATCTCATTTAGTCTTTCTGCTGGGCTCGTTATTATTGTTAGGAGCCTGCAGTAAAAGAAGTTCAGACGAATCCTCAGCCACAGGCTGGAAGTACAATGACCCCAAATGGGGTGGATTCGAAAAAGTTGATTATCAAGGCCAAATAACCGGACCAAACCTGGTACTCATCGAGGGCGGTACCTTTACTATGGGCCTTACTGAAGAAGATGTAACCTATGAATGGAATAATATTCCCCGAAGGGTTACCGTATCATCCTTTTACATGGATGAAACCGAAGTTTCGAACATCAATTACCGGGAATACATTTACTGGTTAAACAGGGTGTATAAATCTTATCCCGAAGTGTTCCGTCAGGCACTTCCAGATACATTGGTCTGGAGAGAAGAACTTGCCTACAACGAGCCTTTTGTAGAAACCTATTTCAGATATCCTTCTTATGATGAATATCCGGTAGTAGGTGTAAGCTGGCTTCAGGCAGTAGAATATTGCAAGTGGCGGACAAACAGGGTGAATGAAATGATCCTTATTGAAAAAGGGATCCTGAACCCCAATCCTGAGCAAGTCGATGCCGATAATTTCAATACAGGCTCTTATCTGGCTGGTCAATATCAGGGCAACGTGCGTAAAAATCTGCCCGATATTCAAACCGGAGGAGAAAGACCTGTTAAATTTGAGGATGGTATCCTTCTTCCCGAGTATCGCCTTCCAACGGAAGCTGAGTGGGAATATGCTGCTTTGGCTTTGAAAGGAAAACAATCTGAAAACAAGGACGAACTCATCACCGACAGGAGAAATTTCCCCTGGGATGGTGCAGGTGCCCGTTACAAAAGAAGAGATAAATACATGGGTCAGATCCTGGCCAATTTTAAAAGATCTCATGGGGACTATATGGGTATGGCTGGAAAACTCAATGACCACGCGCATATTGCAGCTCCTGTAAAATCTTATTATCCAAACGATTTCGGTCTTTACAACATGGCAGGAAACGTATCGGAGTGGGTTACAGATTTATTCAGGCCACTAACTTCTACCAGTTTAAGGGATGTCGAAAATCACGACCTGAATCCTTTCCGCGGTAATGAATTTAAAGAGTTGATTCTGGACGAATCCGGCAACCCCGTTGAAAAAGACAGTATAGGTCAGCTGACTTATCAGATCGTTTCGGATTCTGCTGTAGAATTCCGTGAAAACTACAATAAAGGCGATGTTAAAAAATACCGCGACGACGACGATGAACTCATCAAATATCAGTATGGAAAATCTTCGTTGATCAATGAAAAATCACGCGTGTATAAAGGAGGATCCTGGGCTGATCGCTTGTTCTGGTTGTCTCCGGGAGCAAGAAGATTTAAGGATGAAGACAAATCCGACCGCACCATTGGTTTCCGTTGTGCAATGACGCGTACCGGCGGACCTGAAGGCAATGACGATGCAGGCGGACTCGAATTTAACCGAAAATTACCATCGACAAAGAGAGACTATAAATAAATAGCAGTCATTTCTAAAAAAACAATTAAACTCACGGCATTATTGGTCGTGAGTTTTTTTTTATGCCGTATTCTGAGTCATATACAAGATATCTGGAGCAAGACCGGAAGATATTTACAGACAGCAGACAGGTCATTCCCGGAGGAATATTTGTTGCTTTGAAAGGTCCCCATTTTAATGGAAACCAATTTGCTGCGGAAACCTTGTCTAAAGGTGCTGCATATGCAATCGTCGATGAAGACATCCCGGCAGTTCCGGGTATAATCCGGGTTCAGAACTGCCTTCAGGAATTGCAGGCCATGGCTGCATTCAACCGGAAAATTAATGCTGCCCGCATCATCTCCATTACCGGCAGCAATGGGAAAACCACCACCAAGGAACTGACCGAGAGAATTTTCTCATTGAAATACAACACGATTGCTACACACGGAAATTTAAACAATCACATTGGACTGCCTTTGACCCTTTTGAGAATTACTGAAGAAACAGAAGTAGCGATTGTAGAAATGGGTGCAAATAAACCCGGTGATATTGACGAACTCTGTCGCATAGCAGACCCGGATCAGGGTCTGATCACCAGCATCGGAAAAGCACATTTGGAAGGATTTGGTTCCTATGAAAATATCATAGATACCAAACTCGAACTTTTTCGATACCTGCAACAAAAAAAAGGACGATGTTATTTCAATCTGAATGACCAAGAAATTCGTAAAAAATTTTCGAATGAGGAAAATCAGCTCAGTTACGGAGATGAAAACCTGAATCCCATGTATGCAGGCAAACTTCTAAGGGAATTGCCCGATATATGGATGGAATTTAAAGGTATGCGGATACATTCCGTGTTGATGGGCAGATATAATTACGACAATATACTTTCTGCCTGTGCGCTTGCATTTGCAAATGACATTGCATTGGAACAAATTAAAGCAGGGATAGAATCTTATGTTCCCGGGAACATGCGTTCTGAATGGATCGAAATAAATGGCTGTAAAATTTTACTCGATGCCTACAATGCCAACCCCAGTTCGATGCAGCAAAGTCTGAAGAGCTTTTCCGAAATGGATCATCCGGAGAAGTGGCTGGTTCTTGGAGAAATGGCAGAGTTGGGAGCATATTCAGAACAAGAGCATAAGGACCTGATGAAATTGGCTGCTCTGGGAGACTATCGCAAAATTTTATTTATTGGTAAAGCTTATGAATCCGTTGCAACCGATGATCGCATTCATTTTTTTGACGACCGCGAAGCATGTAAAAAATGGCTGGATGACCATTGGCCTGCCGCATCCATGATGCTCATTAAAGGTTCGAGATCATCCAAACTCGAACAACTTATCCGTTGATTTTTTCAAGAATCCGTTTTGGGATTTGTTCTTTAGCAGTGAGTTGGTATTCTTCGTAGGTGCAGGGAATCAATTGATTTGAAAATTCATTATCGACCAGGGGTTCCTCAAACCACCATTTGCCGGATTGTTCTGATTTATAAAAGTTTATTACGTAATCGATGCTGTGCAGATGAACCTGATAATTTGTCAATTGCCCCTTTTGGACAGCCTGATCTACTTGTTTCAAATGGCAACCTTCCCAATAGTACCAAACCATCTGTGCAACCAATTCTGAAGTTACTCCTCCGTGATCTCGTTGGTAATCCCAATCGGAGATCAGAAAAAGTTTATTGCGGTCAGATAATCCTGCCATTCTCGAAATCGCAGCAGCTTCTTCTGCATGCAATCCACTGGGATGTTGAGAAAAATTGGCCGGACAATCTGAAAATCGAATTGCATTCAAATCGAAATATATAATTTCTGATGATCTGATATACGGATCTGCGCATTGAGAATTGCTTCGCAACTCTCCAAGACGGATGGAATGATTGCTGGTTTGAATATCAGATTTAGAATAATGCCTTTGAAGTCCGATGAAATGCATTTCCTTCATGTACATGCAATGTGGATCCAGATTAGTAAAGGAAGAAGTTTGTTCGCTGATGATGCTTAACCGGTAGGGGTTAAAATGATTAGCCCACTGATTTTGCATTTCTTTTACCCAGTCAATGCCTGCTCCTGTGAGAATCACTGTTTTTTGTAAAGAAAACATCAGATGGTAAAGCATTGCAGCGTTTTCTTCCATTTTATCGGGATACAATTCACCTCCGTAACAAATCCCGGTTTCTTCAAACCACTCTGCAGAGAGACTTTCTAAATTATTCATCATCGGACTGTTTGCCGAAGCATGTGTATTAAAAAGTATCCATTTTGAATTTGGGTTAAGGTAGTAATTTGCGTCTTGTTTTAAAAAAACAGCAGCCAATTCTGATCTGGAATTGAAAAGCCCGGAGTTAGAAGAACCAAATGATTGCATAAAATAAAATTGAAGTACAAATATACATATTAATTTTTTATTTAATATGTAAACCTAAGTTTAAGAGTATGGATGCTTTGGAAAGGTATTTAAGTAAATCTCCTGAAATTGTTTTTGAATGGAACGATAGCCTGACCTCCGCAAAAGGGTGGGCGGTGATCAATTCTTTGAAAGGTGGGGCAGCCGGAGGCGGCACGCGCATGCGCAAAGGCCTTACTCAAATGGAAGTGGTTGAACTTGCCAAAACGATGGAAGTAAAGTTCAATCTATGTGGACCGGGTATCGGCGGTGCCAAATCCGGGATTGACTTTGATCCGCTTGATCCTCGCAAAAAAGAAGTCTTGATGCGCTGGTTTAAAGCGGTTGCACCCCTGTTAAAGACTTACTATGGAACAGCCGGAGATTTGAATGTCGACGAACGTATGGAAGTGAGTCCAATCCTAAATGAAATTGGGATTCAACACCCTCAGCAGGGGGTTCTGACGGGTCATTATGCTTTGGATCAGAATCAGAGTGCTGAGCGTCTCGAACGATTGAAAACCGGAACCTCATTAAAGATAACAGATCCCCATTTCACCCCGGAGAACAAAGCGGGGGCTTATACCACGGCAGATCTGATTACCGGATACGGCGTTTATGCTGCTATCAAAGCTTACTATAACCGATTTGCTCAAAATGGCATTCAAGGAAAACGATTTTTTATCCAGGGTTGGGGAAATGTGGGAGCTGCGGCCGGTTGGTACCTGGCGAAAGAGGGAGGTAAAATTGTTTTGATTCAGGATAAGTCGGCCTATTTTATAGATGAAAATGGAGCTGATTTTCAAAAAATTGAGCAATTGTTTACCGGAAGGGTAGCCAATACTTTACCGGATGGGGAAGGAGAACCAGGACAATATCCGATGGAACTATTAAAAAACCTGAAAATTGATGCCTTTGTTCCGGCAGCCGCATCGCGACTGGTTACAAGGAAGCTCGCCGAGACCTTGATTGATAGTGGGCTGGAACTTATAGCCTGCGGTGCCAATGTTGCTTTTGACGAAGATGCAATCATATTTGGCAGCTTATCGAAGGCTCTTGATGAACGAGTCGCGATATTGCCCGATTTTATTGCCAATTGTGGGGTTGCCAGACTTTTTTCATACCTGTTGTCCGGTCAGGGGAAGGTAGACCAAAGATCCATTTTTGAAGATGCATTTGGATTGATTTCCGATGCCGTGGAGCGCATCACTGAGTCGGGTCAAAAGCATCGAAATTTGATTGCCAATGGCTTGAAAATATATTTGTAATTAATTCTAAGTCATTGAAATAAAATACATTATAAATTTTAATATTTTTTTATATTAAGTTTAGGCAAAATGGCGGGGTTTTTGCATAACTTTGTTAGGACATATGTTATGCCCGTATCCTTTGACCAAAGTTCTCCGAATGAGGCTAAGATTAACCACATACTTTTTACTGCTGATTGGTGTAAGCTTGTCTTACGGACAAAGTACAGCCGTCCCACCTGATACAACGGCGGTAGATTCTTTCAAAGCGGGCCGGACTCCTCTACTCGAGGAAGATACCCAAACAGATATTGAAGTTGTGCCCCAAAAGGATGAAATGCAGTCGGCACCTGTTCAGTCAGAACCTACCCAGAATAGTCAACTGATCATCCAAAATGATCAGAATGCAAATAATCCACTAGGCACAATAACATTAGATACATCCAAAAATAATGCCCAGGCAAATGATCCCAATTCACTTTGGAAATCGGGCAAGTCGAAATATCCGCCTAAACCCAAACACATGTGGGAAATCGGATTGGGCGTAGGAAATTATTTTATCAGTGGCGATGTCGATTACTGTTTGCCAGGTTATGGATTTGCATTGCACGTAAGAAGGGCTTTGCATTATGCATTTTCCATCAGAGCTGAAGTTTTTTATGGGATTGCATACGGTCTGGAACCTCAACCTTACAGCAGTTCTCTCGATAATGAACAGGAGGTCTTTCAGGGTTATGGCACCAATTCCGGTGGTAATGCATGGTTTCCATCTTACCGGACGAAATACCTTTCAGCTTCGCTGCAGGGAGTACTCAATATTGGGAATATTCTTTTTCATAAAGATCGCAATGTCTGGAATTGGTACATGTTTGTTGGATTGGGTTTGGATCATCACGTCACCGAGCTCGACCTCAAAGATGAATATGGGGTTTATACCAATTTAGTAGGCATTACAAATTTTACAGTCGACCGATTCAATACAAGTAAAGGCCGTTCAGAGATCAAAGACAAACTGGAAAGCATTTACGACGGGAAATACGAAACCAGGGCACACGAACAAAATGGTATTTTCAGATTTGGAGATGACTACAATTCGCATGTTTTGTTTCAGGCAGGAATCGGATTGGCAAGAAAAATTAACAGACGGATTAATATTGCAATAGAACATCAAATTGGCTTAACAGATAACGATTATCTGGATGGAATTCGCTGGAGAACCAACCTGGATCAGACCACAGAAAACGATGTGCAACATTTTACCAACTTAAGGCTGGCTATCAATATAGGAAGTTTTAAAAAGAAGAAAGAACCATTGTATTGGTTAAATCCTTTGGATGCCGTTATGCAGGATATTGCGGATTTGAAACAAAGACCTGTTTACGATCCGACAGATACAGACAAGGATGGAGTCATTGATTTATTGGATCAGGATAATGAAACGCCCGAAGGAGCAGCAGTTGATACTAAAGGATTAGCGCTCGACAGTGATAACGACGGCATACCCGATTATAAAGATGCTGAACCTTTCTCGCCTCCGGGCATAGCTGTTGACGAAAGAGGAGTTGCCAAAGTAAATCCACCGCTTGGCGAAGGAGATGTAAAAAATATTATCGATAAGCGATTTGGAATTCCCCCGGGTACTGCAGATGGCGATGCAGCTCATGTATTATTGAGTAACGTAAAATGGTTCCTGCCCATGGTTCATTTTAATCTCGATGAGTATTGCATCAATGAAAAATATGCACCTCAGTTTGCCAATGTTGCTCAGGTAATGAAAACACATCCGGGATTAAAAATAACCGTACACGGTCACACAGATATCAGACATTCCAACGCTTATAATAAAGTATTGTCCTACAACCGCGCCCATGAAGCGATTGAATACATGGTCAATACTTACTGCATTGCCAGAGATCGATTTATTCTGATGTACGGAGGAGAAGAACAACCCCTGGGTGGACACAAAGTTAATCATGGAGTTAACCGCCGGGCCGAATTCAGAGTGGCTGCTCCGGATGACATTGAAATGCCTAAGCCGGATGGTCCTCCTGCCGGACAATGCCATAAAAAGAGAAAAGCCAAATCTTCATCGACAGAAAACAACGAAGGAGGTTCCGGCGAAGAAAAGAAATCGGGATTTTAATTTCGAATTTTTCTAATTAAATTTTCTTCAGCAATATTCTTTAGATTCCATGCCATGTGAAGTTGCAGTGGACGGGTCTCTATTCGTATTTCTAAATCCACCAATTCCTAAATGAAAAATGAATTTCGTGTAACGATTCATATGGTTTCAAGCCTTGATGGAAGGATTGCTAAAAAAGACAATAGTATATCGTGGTTTGATACATCTCATCCATACGGCCAGGGAATTGACGCACAAGATCCTGAAGAGTTTCTTAAAACGATCGATTGCTACTTGATGGGTGCACGGACCTATGAACACGCTTTGGAACTTTCAAAATCTTATGGCTGGGTTTATGGCGACAAGCCGACAATTGTATTGACCAATCGAAAATTGCCAACCGACAGATTAAATATTGAATTTTATTCGGGAGACTTGAAAAAACTTGTTTATGATCGCCTGAAACCAACCTATAAAAATGTTTGGGTAGCTGGTGGTGCCATGCTTGCAAAAGAGTTAATCCGTCAGAGATTGGCAGATGAAATTAGAATAAGTATTTTACCAATTATTTTAGGTGAAGGACTTTTGTTTTTTGATAACATCGGACAAGAACTAAAAATGCGTCTGAAAGACACAGCAGCATACAAGAACGGAATGGTAGAATTATGCTATGAAATTATAAAGTAGCATATAGCAAAGGACCGCTAACAACTTTTATTTGTATCTGTAAACGAAAGGTGGGAAGCACAATTCTTAAAATACCTATAAAACGCAATGCTTAAATAATTTCTGGCGATCCTAAATCGCTAATTTCTCAAAGCTCTAAACCATATAATTTTCAATTACAACAACATGCTTACAGGTTGTTCCAGTAAATTTTTCAAGGTCTGCAGAAATTTTGCTCCCGTGGCTCCATCTACAGCCCGGTGGTCGCAAGATAAAGTCATCTTCATACGACTGGAAATCGCCAATTGATCGTTGACCACTGCGGGTTTTTTCTGTATGGAACCAACGGCAAGAATGCAGGCATCCGGCGGGTTAATTATCGCAGTAAAATGTTCGATATCAAACATACCCAGATTTGAAATGGTAAATGTATTGCCTTGCATTTCATCGAGATTCAATTTACGTTCTTTGGCCCTGGTTGCTTTATCACTTATTTCTTCTTTCAGCGTCAGCAAAGTTTTTTGGTCGGCATTTCTGACCACAGGAACTACCAGTCCATCCTCTATGGCCACAGCCACACCAATGTGGACATCTCCATGATAGACCATTTTGTCACCCATCCAGGAAACATTGACCCCCGGATTACTTTTCAAAGCCAATGCGCAGGCTTTTACGATCAGGTCGTTGAATGAAATTTTCACCGGAGAGATCTCATTGAGCTGCGTTCGCGCCTGGACACAGGCATCCATGTTGACTTCTGTAGTTAGATAGAAATGCGGCGCAGAAAATTTGCTTTCCGCCAATCTTCTGGCGATGGTTTTCCTCATTTGACTGAGGACGACTTCCCGGTCCCCAATTTGTGTGGTCTGAATGGAAATGGCGCCTACACCTGGTTTGAAGTTTTCGACATCTCTTCTTACAATTCTACCATGTTCGCCACTGCCTGTTAGATTTTCCAGCGGAATTCCCATTTCTCTGGCCATGCTTTTGGCCAGAGGGGAGGCTTTAATTCGTTGGTCGGGATCTGAGACAATGTGCAGAGGGGTTATTTCTTCTTGATTTTGAGAGGAGAACCTTGTTTTATCAATGTTTTCAACAAACGGAAGTTTATCTTTCCTTGGATCGGGGTTAGCGGATGAAATCTGCAACAATTGTTGGAAATCTTCTGATGCCTGTCCGATTACAGCGATGATCCCATCGACAGGCACGGGTCCTTCCTGAACTGCAATGTGCAATAAGGTACCTTCTTCAAAAGCTTCGAGATCCATGGTAGCTTTATCAGTCTCCACCTCAGCCAATACATCGCCTGGTTTTACCTTCTCCCCGACTTTTTTAGTCCAGCCTTTAATAAATCCTTCAGTCATGGTGTCTGAAAGCCTGGGCATTTTAATTACAGAAGCCATCTCACTAATTTTGAGCAAAATTAAGCCTTTCTTTTTGAATTCTTCCAAAGGGTTCAATTAGCCAATTTGCTATTAAAATTCCCAATAAATCAGTAGTTTATGAATTATAATAATGTTTAATTTTAGGCCATGAATCAAATTTCAAAAATTTTAGAAGAAGCCGTGGTGGCATTGAGTGGTTTGCCTGGAATTGGAAAAAAAACGGCACTTCGGCTGGTATTGCATATGGCACAGCAGGATAAAGAAAGAACAAGACAGCTGGCAACTGCCGTAGAACATGTCGCATCCCATTTGAAATTATGTAAAAGTTGTTTTGCTTACAGTGACCACGATGTTTGCGCCATTTGCTCGAATCCGGTTCGCGACAGCAGTCTTATTTGCGTAGTGGAATCCGTACGCGATCTTTTTGCAATCGAAGAGACCCAAACGTTTAAAGGTAAATATCATGTATTGGGAGGATTGATCTCTCCATTGGATGGAATCGGACCCGATAAGATCCATATTTCATCTTTGTTTGAAAAAATAAAATCCGGCCTGGTTAGCGAAATTATTCTTGCGATCCGTCCAAATATCGAAGGCGATACCACCGCATATTACATCCACAAGAATATGCCTGATTCTGCCGTTAAATTAACAATGCTTGCCAGAGGAGTTTCATTTGGTTCAGAATTGGAATATGCGGACGAACTTACGCTGAGCAGGTCCATTTCTAACCGAACTGCTTACCAACTTTCAGACAACGCGATCGGGTGAAACTCAGCATCATCATTGTTAATTACAACGTGCGCCATTTTCTGGAGCAATGCCTGAATTCCGTTTCTAAAGCTATTTCAAAAATTCAGGCAGAAATCGTAGTTGTGGATAATGCATCCATGGATGACTCCGTTGAAATGATTGAAAATTTATTTCCGCAGGTCAAACTTATTGCTTCAAAAAAGAATCTTGGATTTTCAAAAGCCAATAACCTGGGTGTGCAAGAAGCAAAGGGAGCGTACATCCTTATTTTAAATCCAGATACCATACTCGAAGAAGATTGCCTTGTAAAGTGTTTGGAATTTTTTGAAAACCATCCCGACGCCGGAGCGCTCGGAGTGAAGATGCTGGATGGTGCTGGACATTTCCTGCCCGAATCCAAAAGAGGATTTCCGGGTTTGTGGAATTCATTTTGTAAAATGTCGGGCTTGTACAAATTATTTCCGGATTCGAAGATTTTCAATGGCTACTATCTCGGACATTTGTCCAGCGATAACACTCAAAAGGTTGAGGTTTTGTCGGGTGCTTTCATGATGATGAAAACCGAATTGTATAAACAATTGAATGGATTTGATGAGGCGTTTTTTATGTATGGCGAGGATATCGATTTGTCATATCGGATCCAGAAAGCCGGGTACATCAATTACTATTTTCCGGAAACAACCATACTGCACTTCAAAGGAGAAAGTACGCGTAAATCCAGTTTGAATTATCTGACCTCATTTTACAACGCGATGATCATATTTTCATCCAAGCATATCAGTGGCGGTCATAAAACCCTTTTTGTATTCTTCCTGAAAATGATGATCTGGATGAAGGCTCTGCTAAGCGCTGTTAAAGATCTCGTTTTGCAGTTGCGAGCAACCCTGGTCGATATCTTATTCCTGTGGTTGGGATTTCAATTGATACGGAATAGCTGGTCGAAGTGGTATCACGGATCTTCCGGTTACCTCGATAATACGGCAACTTTGTTCAATACAGGTCTGTTTATATTTATCTGGATACTTGCTTTTTATTATCAGGGTGTTTACGAGAAAAAATTTACATTTAAGGATCTGATCATTGCATCCATCTGGGGTTTTTTTATAAATCTGATCATGTATGCATTGCTTCCTGAAGAGTGGAGGGCATCGAGAATGCTGTTGGTGTTTTCATTTTTTTATGTGATTGCTTATTCGATTCTCAGCAGATTGATCTTTAATAAACTCGTTTTGAATCGATGGATGATCGGTTCAGATCATACAGTTCAGGCCTTGGTGATTGGAGATGAAACTCAATTTGTTAAAGCCGAGGATATGGTCCGCCATATGAAACAACAAATAAATCTGATTCACAGGACAACGGATACCATGAATGCTTATTCGGAAGAGATGTGGAAGGATTTTTTAAGAATTCATCGGATAAAAGAAGTTATCCTTTGCGAAAAGAACATGTTGTGGAAAGAAATTTTGGGATTTATTGCCCGCTTCCGTGGCCAGATTGATTTTAAAATTCTGACTTCAACCGGTAGTGGAATTGTAGGAAGTTCTTCAAAAGACAAACCAGGAGATATTTACGCATTGGAACTCGATTATCATCTGTCGCAACGCGTATTTTTGAGACAGAAGAGATTGTTTGATGTATTGTTTTGTTTTATACAACTTTGTTTTATTTGGATCCTGCTTTTCTTATTTAAAAATAAGAAGCAGTATGTCTTCAATATTTTGAAGGTTCTTTTCAACCGACGGACCTGGGTTTCTTATCAAAGCGAAAAAGATTTGAATTTGCCTGTATTGAAACAAGGAATCCTAAGTGTTTTCAACAAGGATGCGTTTCAATATGCGGATGAAATAGAAATTCAAATGTTGCATAATTATGCATGGAATTATACGGTTTGGATGGACCTCGATATTTGCCTCAAAGATTTTATAAATTTGGACCGGAAATAAAAAATGGAACGTCGGCCGCATATCAACAAACTAAAACAACTGGCAGGATTACTTCAAGATCAGCTTGTAGATTGGAGGCGTCACCTGCACAGTTGGCCGGAATTGTCGTTTCAGGAAGAGAACACATCGGCTTTTATTCAGAAGATTTTATTGAAATACGGGATGGAATTCCAAACGGGAAAGGCACAACACGGAATAGTAGGCACATTGAAAGGAGGGCGTCAATCTGATCGGGTCATTGCATTACGTGCTGATATGGATGCATTGCCTATACAGGAAATGAACAGTTGTTCGTATGTTTCTAAAAATGAAGGAGTCATGCATGCCTGCGGTCATGATGTGCACATGACTTGGTTGCTTGGTGCTTTGGTTTTACTACAGCAAATGCAATCGCAGTGGTCGGGTGTTGTTAAATTTATTTTCCAACCCGGCGAAGAAAAATTGCCTGGAGGTGCATCTGTGATGATCAGGGAGGGTGTTTTGGACAATCCCAGGCCGCAGCTTATCATCGGGCAACATGTACAACCTGGAATGGCAACAGGAGTCATTGGAATGAAAGCGGGTCAGTTTATGGCCTCATGCGATGAATTGTATATAGACATTATTGGCAAAGGCGGACATGCCGCTTTGGCACATTTATGTGTGGATCCAATTCTGATGGCTTCAGAAATTATACTTGCTTTGCGCAAGCTGGTCAATGAAAATCACACGGATGAAAATCCAATTGTTTTGAGTATTGGAAAGTTCAATTCGACAGGGGGTGCCACCAATGTCATTCCCGAACAAGTAAAACTCGAAGGGACCTTCCGGTGTCTGAATGAAGAACTGCGCTATAAATTGCATACAGAGATCCGCAAGGTAGTTCAGGCGATTTGTACTGAATATGGAGGTCATGCAAAGGTTCAGATTGATTTGGGATATCCAAGCTTATTAAACGATGTACGGGCTACTCAACAATGCGCTGAACTTGCCCGCCATTTCCTGGGCGATGAACAGGTCGAGAATTTATCGACTCGAATGACTTCGGAAGATTTCGCATATTATTCAAGAGAAATACCGGCTGTATTTTACAGAACTGGAATTGGGAGGGAAGTGTCGGTTCATAATCCGCATTTTGATGTGGACGAAAAATGCCTGCCGGTCGGAGCAGCCCTTATGGCCTTTTTGGCTATGAGCGTGGAACCCGCCTGAGACCTTGAATTCCAGGCTCATAAACATTTAAATTTTATCATGTTAGGATTCGGAGCCATTCTTAGAAGTGAATTTTAACAATACATATAAAATATTTTACTAATTTGTAACTAAATATCAACCAGAGTATTATTTTTGTCTTTTAAACTACAAGGTTCAAATAGAAGTCGACTAAAGGCATGGCTAGAATTTTAATCGTAGATGATGAACAGGCCATACGGAGAGCATTAAAGGATATCCTTTTGCTCGAAAAGTATGAAGTAGAAGAGGCTCTGGACGGTCTGGATTGTCTGGTAAAACTCAAACAGAAGGAGTTTGATGTTATTATACTGGACATCAAAATGCCGAAAATGGACGGTATGGAAGCACTCGATAAGATCGAGCAACTGGCTCCCGATACACCCGTAGTGATGATCAGCGGACACGCAACGATCGATACCGCAGTGGAAGCGGTAAAGAAAGGAGCATTTGATTTTATTTCGAAACCTCCCGATCTCAACAGGTTGTTGATCACCATTCGCAACGCTATTGATAAATCTTCCCTGATTTCCGAAAAGAAAGTACTCCAGAAGAAAGTTTCCAAAATTAAGGTTCAGGAAATCGTTGGTGAATCCAAACACATACTTAAGGTCAGAGAAACGATAGATCTGGTTGCTCCAACCGATGCCAGAGTGCTCGTAACCGGACCCAATGGTACGGGTAAGGAATTGGTAGCCCGTTGGATCCATGAAAAAAGCAATCGCAACAGCGGAAGCATCGTGGAAGTGAATTGTGCGGCGATTCCGTCTGAGTTGATCGAAAGTGAATTATTTGGTCACGAAAAAGGATCTTTTACTTCAGCCATTAAGCAGCGCATTGGAAAATTTGAACTTGCCAATGGCGGGACTTTATTTCTCGATGAGGTGGGGGATATGAGCTTATCGGCACAAGCGAAAGTGCTGCGTGCATTGCAGGAAAACAGGATCACCCGTGTTGGAGGAGATAAAGAAATTCCGGTAGATGTGCGCGTTATTGCAGCAACCAACAAAGACCTCCGGGAAGAAATTGCAAGAGGCAGGTTCAGAGAAGATCTTTACCACCGTCTGGCCGTAATTATTGTCGAAGTTCCCTCGCTCAACGATCGCAAAGACGATATCCCATTGCTGGTTGATTATTTTGTCGATCTGATTTGCTACGAATATGGAATGCCGGTCAAAAAAGTTGAAGATGCTGCAATTGAAGAACTTCAGAAATACAACTGGACGGGCAACATTCGCGAACTGAGAAATGTCGTGGAACGATTGATCATCCTCTCTAAAAATAAAATCGGGCGTAAAGAAGTATTGGATTACGTCATTCCGGCCAGTCAACGCAGCTATCGGTTCCGCGAATTGTTTGAGCAATTCGACAACCTTCAGGAACTCAACGACTTCATCAAAAAAGAATTTCAGGCCTTTAAGACTCCTGCCTGAGAAATTTAGTATCTAATCGGGATTTCATTCTTATATTGTTCTGATAGAATTTCTATGGAGCCTTATTGTGCAAGGTTCATTTCATTTTTTCTGCTTTATATTTATACCCGACTCAATTCAGCATGTAATGAAAACACAAAAACAATGGTCGCAACTCAAAGGTGAAAACAGCTGGACAATGTTTAAAGTCCTTGCAGAGTTTGTGGATGGATTTGAAACTTTAAACAGGATTGGTCCTTGTGTATCTATTTTTGGATCTGCCCGGGTTAGAGAAAATCATCCGCATTACCAGCTTGCCAGTCAAATAGCCAAGGCGCTGGTGGAAGAAGGTTTTGGCGTGATTACAGGTGGAGGACCGGGTATTATGGAAGCAGCCAACAAAGGTGCCTTTGAGAATAAGGGAGTTTCCGTCGGTTTGAATATTCATTTGCCATTTGAGCAATCGAACAATCTATTTATTGATTCCGATAAAAATGTTCAGCACCGTTATTTTTTTGTACGCAAAGTCATGTTTGTTAAATATTCACAGGCATTTATTGCCATGCCCGGTGGATTCGGTACGCTCGACGAACTTTTTGAAGTACTTACCTTAACCCAAACCGGTCGGATTCATAAAGTTCCTATCATTCTCGTTGGCAAAACCTTCTGGAATCCTTTAAAGGCCTGGATACAACAAACCATGCTCGAACAATTTAACTACGTGAGCGAAGAAGATCTGGGTCTGATGCCCATAGTAGATACACCTGAGGAAGTTGTAAAAGAAGTATTGAAATTCTACGAAGAGGGAGAAGGCACTTCACTGCGTCCAACGTTTGAGTTGTAGGATTCTCCAGAAGTTTTGATTCAACTTCGAGTAAACATTAACTTAATAAGAACTGTAATAAAAACTTAATAAAGGATAGTTGCAGGTAACCTGAAGTTTATTGAAGGTACTGAAATCTGACATCACATCAGGAGTAATACCCGATTTAAAATATTGTTAGAAATTGGATATCAATTTCTTTGCACATTAAACTCAAACCAACGACCTGTTGTTATTTTAACTTCATATGATAATTCTAAAACACCAAATTGGTTGATTATTTCACTTAAAGACCATGATGGTGTATGCATTGTCACCCAATGAATTTTTTAAATGCAGGATATAGCTTCCAGATTGCAGATCTTCTCTTTTAACTAGTATATATTTTTCGTTACTGAACCATTTTCGCAAGAGCTTACCTTCTGTTGTGTGTAATGTGACTTGGATATTTTCAGAATTCCATTGAGAAGGAATTAAAATTTCTAAAAACTGATCGGCAGGGTTCGGAATGCTGATTAATTTATTTGTTAATCGGAATTTATACTCTGAAATATGTGTAGATTTATCGAATTTAATTCGCGAGATATTTGTGGATATCGGTTCGTTAAAATCAAAATAAATCTCTGCTGTGTTATAAACGAATGTCCCTAATTTAACTTGCTTCTTTGGTTTTATTGAGTATAAAAAATAGCCATGCGAATTTTGTTCATCGATGTTGCTATCCGGAAGATAAATTTGATTAAACTGGATGTCAAGCATTCCGTTTTCATGAATTTTGAAAGTATTGGGATGGCTGGCTGTGATGGCGTTAAAGCTTAACCATTCCAAAGAAGTTGAAAGTTGATCTGTTATTCTAATATTCAATGCCGTATCAGACCCAGTATTTTGGAATCTGATTAAATAAGCGAAAGAGGTGTCTGCTTCAAAATACTTATCCGTTTGCTTTCCGTTTACATAAACCATTTTGTCATTGGGGTCGAACGAACCCACATTTCTTTCGCAGGTTATCAATGTATCTGTAATTGGATCAAAGGAATTGCATTTTTGCTGATTGATAATAAAGTGCCGGATGCAATGCTCTTGTCCTAATTGGGCGGAACAAGAAATTTCAAATCGAAATATTAATGTTATCGAATGACCTGGTTCAATTTCTGGAATGATAAATTTAAATAAATTTCCAAGATTCGAAACAGGTGAAATGTTGACCTGAATATTTTCGAAATAATCATCAAATACAATGTTGACCTCAGTATTGAATGATGATAGCACACCAGCATTTCTAATCTCCAAATATGCAAGATTTTGGATATTGCATCTTCTCAACCTGCTGAATACCAAACTAGAATAAATATCTGCACAAAATTCACGTGGTTGTGCCAATAATTCATTATAAATCCTTGTGGAATCAGCCTTTAGTTCAAAGTTACTTGGAAAATTACACGATTTCCAAATGGGGGATTGCGAGTGAAGTTCCATGTTGTATAGACCTGATGGGAGGTTAGCCGAAAACGAGCCAGAATCGTTGACTGGTATTGTAATATTGTATTTCGCTGACTTAAGCAATAACTGAAATCTTTGAGTTTTATCCTCCAAGGAGTCTTGTTTGCAATTGGCATTTTCATCGATCATTATTCTCCCGGAGAGCAGAGAATTTGTTGAGGTTAATTTCTCCTCGTATTTAAAAATAGGCTTAAAAGGCACTAGTGCATACAAATAATCGTTTTCTCCTCGAAATAATTTGAAACCGTCTGCATTTATGTTCAGGTCTTTTAGTGAGATTTCTCTGATCAAATTGGAAAGTGTATTCGTGATTTTTAAAATTACTGGATCAGAACTTTTATAAGTATAAACATTATCGTATTCGTCAATGATTGAGATAATTTCGTCGTTTGTTGTATTTAAGTTTTTACGAGTATTTCCAAAATCAGGACTATACCATAGTTTTTTAACGAGATTTGAATCTCTTTCATACCAATAAAATATATTATTGTGAGTCAATTTTATATTTCGATCCAAACCACGTGTTTCATTTACTTTAAAAGAATGCCAGGAGATACCATAATCTGTAGAATAATAAATGACGTCTACACCATTACTTCCATATAAAATATTTTGCGGAGATATGTAGAGTACATAGAAATCATCGAAGATAGTATTTTCACCAAGTAGTGTGAATGTGGCAGCTCTATCGCTGGAGATGTATATTTGATTGTCTGATATGTAAATGATGTTATTGTGATTGTCTATAAAGAAGTTTGTGTTGGATAATGCCAGTGTAGGTAGTGGCTTCTCTACAATGTTTTGAAAATAAGCATTGCTGAAGAAAATAGAAGTGGATGATATCCAGGTAAAAGTACCATCCTCAAGAATTTTAAAATTAGAAAAATTAGTTGGAGGGTTTAGAGCATTCCAGCTTAAACCGTCATCATTTGAATGTAGATATGATGATAATGTTTTGCATATCATATGATTCAAATTGTACTGAAAAAAGTCCTTTACATCTAGTTGGTTAAAAGGGAATTTAATTTTTGTTAAATTGCCGGAGGGATTGGTAATGTATAGATCTGAATCGATTAAAAATAGAATATGATCATCATTGGATTTAGTAATAATCGAATTCTTTTCGATGTCATATATAAAATTGGAATGATTTGAATATACAAGTTTCCAACTTCTGCTTTGATCTATAGAATTATAAAATTCAAGACTTCCAAATAACGATAGAAGTAACAAACTGCTATCTTGCAATTCAAACATTTTGATAAAATTCAAGTGCTCAGGACTTGTAACAACTTGCCAATTGTTCCCAAAATCTTTTGTTGTCCTTATTTCACTTGATAGGTCATAGAGTGTGGAGTCTTTATTATGGTAAAATATACTTCTGCAACATCTTGAATCTGAAATCATTTGCAATTTACTTCCATCGTCATTAAATGCCCAAATGATATCATTCAAACCCAATGACCGAATTACTAGATTATGGTCATTTCCTAAGCAAAGAAATTTAATATTGTCTGCAAACCAAGTGTTTACCAAATCAAATGGCTGGCCGTTACTGGAGAGGTATAATTCCCTTTGATTACCAGCATAAATTAGTTTACCATCAGGAGAGAAATCAAAATCTAAAACAACTATTCCATTTAAAATTATTTTCCATTCTTGTGTTGCGGGTTCTAATTTATAGATTCGTGATAATGTCCTTAAATAGATTATCCCATCAGGAGATTCTTTTAAAACAGAAGAAAATGCTTCCTGTCGGGTAATTACTAAACCATTGTTGGTGTTCTCCCAACTCACTCCTTTATCTCTGGAAAGAAGAATATCTCCTGCCAATGTAACACAATAAATGTTCGCATTTTCTTTAGTAATGATAGCTGCGGTGATCAGAGCACCGTCTGGACCATTAAGAGGATTCCATTTTTGAGAATTTAATTGGGGAGCTAATAATATTGAAATAAAATAAATGGAGAATTTAAAATTGCTCATAACCGCAAATTTGAACTGATGAATCATTCAGGATTATTCATTTAGCTTAATAACCATTTTTGAACTGCAAATGCAGCAACTAATTTAGCTTGTTAAAATATATGAAATCAAATTTTAACATTTAAATTCATAAGTTTAACACTTGCAGGCAAAGTAGAAACCTGAACGGCTTTCTTATTTTTCTGTGAATTTAGGAGTGTGGGTTGCCAAATGCGCTTGATGATTAGCCCTGATGGAAAGCAGCTCAATTCAAAAACCTCCATGATATTGCCATCCTCAACATGAAATCATAAATGGGGTAGCCCTGGAAAAAGCCGACTCTGTTTTTCTCCCAGAAAGAATCAAGCTGATCCAGATCCAGATTAAATTGAAAATCTTTGACTTTGAAATGGGCATACACTCCTAGGGTATAAATCGGTTTTCCGGCCTTCCCGGTAAAGTAAAATTGTTGCAGCAAGGGAAAATATCCGGGTGAGCCTGAATAATCTGCGTAACTGCTTTTTAATCCCAGTTTTGTAAATACTTTATTGCGAAACAATGGCGAAGCAATTCCAAACTGGCTGTGTACTAGCCAGCCATTTACACCTATGGAATCCGGCTCCATTTTATGGTAAACACATGAAATCTTTCCCTCCCAAATACCGGAACGTAACTCCATTCCCGCCTTAAGTTGTAAAATGTTGGTTTTAGAAATTTCCGATAAAAGTGCATCGCGCCCTAAATAAAAGTATCGGTTGTAATTCTTGTATTCGATATGGAAGTAAGGCTTTAATAAAGAGTGGTGATTCAATAGCAAACTCAGGCCGTTTATAGTATAATCCCGATTGTTGATTGCAGCAGGAATGCTTATACTGTCGTTTAGATTAATCGATGAATACATATTCGGCACAGGTCGTTGTACGTGGAACAAATTCATTTGAGCAGAGAGCCGGTTTGCTTTTTTATAATCGGCCAATATTCTGAATTCAGGATAATTTATTTCATCGCTAAATGAATAGCCTCCTTCGGTTTCAAGCACCAACTCCGTGTTGATCGCATATCGGTGTTTGAATCCCAGGCTAACAGCTGTTCTTGTATTTTCAGCAAGCCCGGTTTTGAAGGATTGCCATTCGTGCTTTAGATTCAAATCCAATTTTTGTCGGTAACCGGCGAGCAACGGAAATGACAATATATTTTGCCAATGGTCTTCTTCGGCGTTTAAATTGATGATGCTGTCTACAGCGTAGCTGAAATAAAGCGAATCAATTCCTCTGTTGTCTGGATCCAAATAAGAGGATGTATAACGACTCAAAGTGCTTCTTAAATGGATGGAGGAAAAAGCACGGGAACTATCTTTCTTCAGCCTTATGCTATTATTTAACTGAATGTTTCTCCCCGAAGATTCTGTTAATGGAGACTGATGATTGACCGGTACAGACTCTCTCACCGAAAACTGAGGATTGGTCAGAAAAGTATCTGATTGGATACCCCAGTTATGTTCCAGGTAATGACCTTCGTCGGTATAAATAAGACTGGTTTGAACATTTCCATTTTGAGATCCGAAGTGAAGACCTGTAGTGAATAAGGTGTTCCGTTGTTTTTCATGCGAATAGATTCCCTTGTAAATCTGGCGGTCGTATGAAAAATTCCAGGTGATGTTATTTCTGAACGCAGAAGCAAAAATCAGACTGATGTCAAAATTATCCTGAAATCCTGCCTGTGAATTACTTAGCGCACGCCATCGGTTGGTTTGGATTTCCGTATAAGCCTGATTGGGAAGTATGAATTCATAATTTTCTGCATAGGCTCTTTTTTGAGAAATACTGTTTTGCCCATGCTGAAATATCCTGCTGTTGTAACTTTGGTCAAAGTGATAATAACGAATGGTGTAAGCATTTGGCAATGCAAGTCCAAATTCATTTAACTCCGGCAACAAAGAAATCTGTGTATCGAGCTGGATTCTCTGGGTCGGATCTTTCGCTGAAAATAATTGCAATTTCAAAGGAGCCGTTTTGATGCTGTCGGATTTTGGCCTTGCGACAGAATCCGGAACAGACTGGCCGCACAGTTGCAAATGGAATGCAACAACCAGGACAGAAATTACAAACTGGCGGATAGAATTCATATGCCGATAAACGTAAGAACGTATGCTGATAACAGGTTTTAAGCTTTAATAAAGATTTCCCTGATTATTTGATTTGTACTTGTATGTATAGTCAGATAATAAATCCCATTACTCAATTGGATTACAGGAATGTCAAAATTCGCTCCAACAACATTCTGAAGTTCAACCATTGTTCCGGTCAAGGAATGGATAGAATACGATTTTGCTTGAAGCCCATCAGGAAGCGTTACTGACAAACGTTCGTTTGCTGGATTAGGAAAAATCTGAATTTCAAATTTATTATATTTTTCTTTATTTGAAACTCTCAGGCAGTTGTAAACCGAGTTGCAAGCTTTTTCAATACCCTCTACAACGAAAAGTCCATTTTGCATATCGGCAATCACAATATTTCCCGATGGCAAATAAGGATAATTACCCCAGGAGCCTTTGTAGCTTTTATCGTTTTTTAAAGGGGAAGTAGGATAGTAATAAAGCAACTCTGGTTCTTTTGGATTTGAAATATCGTAAACCTGTAATCCGTCGTAATAATAGGATACATATGCATAATCACAACTAACCAGGGGATTGTGTGGTATGCCAACAGCTGTATCTTTATTTGCATAAAGCAATGAAACCACTTTGGAATTTGCAAGATCTGTAAGATCATATACTTTAAGTGGCAAACCGTGATTCTCATCAGCCATGACATAGGTTTTTCCATCCGGAGTCAGCCAACCCGAATGGTTGTATCCCGAATGTGGATATTCGTTGGGCTTAGCGGTAAATAATGCTTTCGGATTGGAGGCATCGCTGAAATCCATGATGGCAAACCCATCGTTACCGCAATTGAGATAAGCGGTATCATTTCTAGCATATGCATCGTGAACGTGGGAAGCTGTTATATCGCCGAATCTGTTATAGTGCCCGACAAACTTTGGCTGTGCAGGATCTGTCAAATCATAAAGCCCTAAAGCCTTAAATCCAGCATCACTGGATTCTGCACAAGTATATAGGCGGGCTTTAGGAATATCGAGATAGATGTTGTGGACTCTGGTCATAAATTCCCGCGAATCGTAAACTATAAATGCGGTGTCGGGAAGGTTGGAAAAATCTATAATTTGAAGTGTACTGTTGCCTTCATCGCAAACGGCATAGAGCATGCAGTTGTAATCGTCGTAATCCCTGTGTATGACACCTTTTCCATTGAATGCACCGGGAAATCGGTAACGTTCAAAAGGTTTGGAAGGGTTGGTAATGTCAATAAAATGCGTGCCTGCCGTAGAACCTATTATTGCATATTCATGGCCGTTCACGGCGAGGCCCCAGGCTTCATTAAATGCATTGTCGTAAGCAGCTGAACCCACAATGGTGCTGTCGCGCCAATGTCCCAGCAATTTCATTTTTTGAGGTTGTGCATGGCCTGCCTGCAAGCCGATGAATGTGAAAACTAAATAAAAGAGTGTTCTGTGCATGTTCACAAGTTTAAAACTGCCGGATTCATGCCCATGTGAGAAAATCCTCCATCGTGATATAAATTTTGCATCGTAACCATTTTTGTTAGATCCGAAAACATAACGACGCAATAATCACCACAGGCATCAGCAGATGCATTTCCAAGTGGGCTCATTTTATCGGCATAGTCGAAAAATTCCTTGAATCCTTTGACGCCTGATCCTGCAGTAGTCCAGGTAGGGGATTGTGAGATGGTATTCACTCTTACCTTTTTTAAACTGCCGAAATGGTAACCAAAACTTCTTGCAAAAGATTCCAGCAACGCTTTCGATTCTGCCATTTCACCGTAATCCGGAAAAACCCTTTGTGCAGCAATATAAGTCAACGCTAAAATGGATCCCCCTTCTGCTACTGCATCGAGCTTCATTGCTGATTGCATGAGTTTATGAAATGATATCGCAGAGATGTCGAATGTCTTTTGCATGAAATCGTAGTTGGAATCTGTATAAGGTTTGCCTTTTCGAACATTTAAGGACATTCCAATTGAATGCAAAATAAAATCAATCTTTCCACCAAGAATTTCCATGCTCTGCCTGAGTAAATTTTCAAGATCCTCAACAGATGTAGCATCTGCGCCAATCAATTCGGCATTTAATTTAGCCGACAGCTCCTGAATTTTGCCCATCCGCAAAGCAACCGGTGCATTGGTCAGCGTAATTCGTGCTCCCTGTGCTACGCATTTTTCTGCAACGTGCCAGGCTATGGATTGTTCATCCAGTGCGCCAAATATAATTCCCCTTTTTCCTGTTAAAAGATTGTTTGACATGATATTCATTTTTACATTGCAAAAATAGACCTTTAACTATTCTTTAGCCTATCATTTTTAACTTTGATTAATTGAAGCTCATCTGCAATAACTCGGAAGCATTACTTAATGCGGCTTTGCTAGGGGGTTCTCCGCTTAACATTTTGGCCAATTCGACAATTCTGTCTTTTTCATTCAATATTTTAATTCGTGTTTCGCTGGATTTGTCCTGATGTTGTTTATAAACGTAATAATGGTGGGGTGCTCTCGATGCAACCTGAGGAGAATGTGTTATGCAGATTACCTGTTGCCGGGTTGAGATATCCTTGAGAATATTGCCCATTTGTAAGGCGATTTGTCCGGATACTCCCGTATCTATTTCGTCAAAAATCAAACAACCCGTATCATTCTTTCCTGCGATCAGCGATTTGATAGCCAGGTTGAATCTTGCCAATTCACCACCGGAACTTTGATCCTTTAATGCTTTAAGGCTGTTTCCTTTATTTGCAGAGAACAGAAATTCAACAACATCACTACCGGTTTCCATCAAACCCTGGTCTGTAGTGAGTTGAATTTCAAATCTGGCAAATTCCATACCCAGTTTCTGCAATATGGCAGTGGTTTTGGATTGCAGGTCTTTTACTGTTTTTTTACGACGTATGCTGAGCTGAGTTGCCGTATTTTTTAAGGAATCTTCCAGTTGCAGGATTTGCGATTGAATTTTTTCGAGTTCCTCGTCAGAATGTTCCATAAGATCAAGCTTGCCCTGAATTTCATTTCTTAAGGCAATGAGTTCCGTGTCGCTTTGCAATTTATGTTTCTTTAACAGGCTGTTCAGCAGATCCACTCTGCTTTGCAATTGCAATAGCCTTTCCGGGTTTGATTCAGAATGATCTGCAATGTGCTCGAGTTCTCTGGAAAGATCGGCTAATTCGAGTTTTACTTGCTCCATCCTGTTGTAAATGCCCTGTAACTGATCGTTTAGCAATATGGTTTTCAAAAGATTTAAGCTGTTTTGCAGTTGATCGATGATTCCATTTTCAGATTGGATGTGATCGCAGATCTGCCTACTGAATGTATTCAGGTCATCTGCTTTTGAAGTCAGCAACAAATCTTGTTCGAGCTGACTCAGTTCGCCGTCTTGAAGTTTTGCCTGGTTCAGTTCGTTTAACTGAAAGCTTAAAAATTCTTTTTCTCTGTTGGATTCGCGGATTTTCAGTTCGAGTTCTTTTTTTTCTTTTATTTTTTCATTCCATTGATCATAGTGCTTTTTGTATTCGGCTGTTAGCGATAGATTGCCGGCAAAATTGTCGAGGACATCCAATTGAAATTTTCGATCGTAAAAATCAAGATGATCGAATTGCTGGTGGATGACCAATAATTGTTTGCCAATTTGTTCTAGTTCAGAGAGTAATTTCGGACTATCGTTTACGAAACAGCGGGATTTTCCAGTTGGATAAATTTCTCTTCGCAATAAAATTTCGTCGTTGTCATCCAGATCATAATCTGCCATGAGATTACTTTTTAAATGATCCGGAACTTGAAAACTGGCTTCGATGATGCACTTTTCCTGAGCCACCCTGATTACTTTGCTGTCAGCACGCTGGCCGGTTGCCAATTGTAATGCTCCAATGATGATGGATTTACCTGCGCCTGTTTCGCCGGTAATGGCAGTCAGTCCCTGATTCCAGGATATATCCAACTCATCGATGAGTGCATAATTTTTGATGTAGAGCGTTTTTAACATGTCCTTATTTACTGAAGCTTCTCGCCCAATTGTTGTGCTTTTATCAGATCCTGATCAGCCAGAGCGGTTTTATTGATAATTTGGTAAGTTCTTCCTCTTTCAAGGTAAAACAAGCCCATGTTTGGTTTTAATCTGATCGCTTTGGTGTAGTATTCAATCGCTCTGTCGAATTGCCGTATGGCGCGATAACAGCGTCCTCCTTCGTACCACAAATCTGCATTGGAAGGATCCAATTTTAAATAACTGTCTATATCTTCTGCCGCTTTATCGTATTGTCCCCTTTGATTAAAAAGTATAGATCTGTTTAGGTATCCAGTTTTCCATTTGGGGTCCAGCTGGATTCCTTTGTTGATGTCCCCAAATGCTTCATTGGTCCTTCCCAGTTTTGCTTTCGCTGCACCTCTGTTTACATAATATTCTGCTGAGGGATGCAGACTGATGGCTTTGTCGTAATCCAACAATGCTTTTTCATCTTCGTTTTTTTGAAAATACAATTTGGCTCTGCTATTGTAGGTCGCGTGGCCTGCTTTGTATCGTATCGCATTGCTGTAATCTGCCAACGCCATGTCAAATTTTTTCTGGTCTCTGTAAAAATTTGCACGGTTGTTATAAGGCAGAGGAGTGTTTTGATAATATTGAAGTACATGGGTCCAAAGTGTACCGGAATCTCTCCAGATTTTTGTTTGGTTGTAAGTCAAAAAGGATAAGGTCAATAAGTAAATTAAAGTTCCGGCAATGAGTATACTTGAAAGATTTGTTTTTAGCGCAGACCATTGTTGCAGATAATATGCGCTTATAAAAAACAAACCCAAATACGCGATGTACGTAAAACGGTCTGCGAGATATCCCTGCCCGGCTCCTAAGATTTGTAAAAGAAATACAATGTTGACGAGAAAAAACGACATTCCAAAAACCAAAGGCTTATGCTCTTTTTTAAATGCATAAAACAGATATGCCAGGATGGCCAGGGCTACGGGCATAGATATATAATGCCAGATGGTTAAGGATTCCGGATAGGGATATAATGGAGACATCCGAAATGGAATCAGCCACTTGATGAGGTATACAAGAAGGCTGTAACTGCCTATAAACAAACGGGCAAAACCACTGTGAACAGCATCGTTCGTTTCCAGCGAGCCCTGTTCTTTGAGAAATAGAATACCAAGAATACCGAATAAAATTGCCGCGAGGAAATAATGCCATTTTTCTAAAATCCTTTTAAAATTCAAGGGTTTATTCTTCCAATAATCGATGGCAAGGAAAGTCAAAGGGAGACTCACCATTTGTATTTTGGAAAACAGACCCAGAATGAATAAAATGAATATAAAAATTGATCTTGAAGTTTTGTACACTTCCAAATTCTTCAAATACAACCAGAGAGCGCTGCAGAAGAAGAAACCATAAAGCACATCTTTGCGTTCAGTAATCCAGCTTACCGATTCAACGCGCAAAGGATGCAATGCGAATAGTGCTGTCGCAATCAGTGCAAATCTGATTTGCAAGCCCAGTTTCAAAAAAATAAGGTAAGCAAAGAAAATACAACATAAATGCAGAAACAGGTTGGTGAAATGCATCACCATAGGATCCATTCCAAAGAAATGGTGTTCTAAAGCAAAGCTTAAAATGCTTAGCGGATTATAATTTCCGATGACATTTTGGGTAAAAATACCTTTGACGTCAAGGTTTTTTACCATAGGGTTTTCATAAACGTTGCGATCGTCGTCCCAGTTGACAAAATCGCATTTTAGGGAGGGGCTAAAAATGATAAAACTAAAAGCCAGCAATGCCAGCAGATAGTTCAATCCAGGGATTTTTGATTCTTGCTGAGCCACTTTGACCGTTTCGGTCGGCGTGTGCTTTACTTTTTTTGTCTTCTGTCCCATTTTATTGATCGGATCTTACAAAGGTAAAAGGATTTACAGATTGGAGGAATTCCATAAGCATACAAGCTTTGGAAGCTATTTGCTAATTTTGAGCCGTGAAAATAACTACGGGCGAATTAGCCAGAATGGTGGAAGGGTCACTGGAAGGGGATCCGAATGTAATAATCACCCATCCCAGTAAAATCGAAGAAGGGGGTGAGGGCAGTATTACCTTCCTGGCCAATCCGAAGTACGAATCTTTTCTTTACGCTTCAAGGGCTTCGGCCGTGCTGGTTGAAAAGGGATTTCAGCCGAGGGAAAAAGTGAATCCGACCTTAATCCGGGTCGAAAACGTATACCTCACGGTGAGTAAGCTGCTGAATGCTTTTGAAGAGAATAAAAACAAATATACAGGAATAGATTCTACAGCAAAAATAGAGAGCAGCTGCCAAATTGGAAATGATGTGAGTATTGGCCCCTTTACAGTCATCTCAGGATCCTGTGTCATTGGCGACCACTCGAAAATACATGGCCAGGTCTTTATTGACAAGGATGTAACGCTGGGCAAAAACGTGCTTATCTACCCTGGAGTCAGGATTTATAAGGGCTGCGTAGTCGGTGATAATTGTATTATTCATTCCAATGTAGTGATTGGTTCAGATGGATTTGGCTTTTCTCCTGATGCGAGTGGAAATTATCAAAAAATTGCACAGCTCGGCCATGTTGAAATTGGAAATTCGGTAGAAATTGGGGCTAACACTACAATCGATAGAGGCACCATGGGGGCTACCCGGATCGGAAATGGTTGTAAATTAGACAATCTCATCCAAATAGCACACAATGTCCAGATCGGAGAACATACCGTTATTGCTGCTCAAACCGGTATTGCCGGGAGTACAAAGATCGGATCCTTTTGCCAGATCGGCGGACAAGTTGGCATAGCCGGACATCTCACCATAGCCGACGGTACCCAAATTCAGGCTCAATCTGGGATAGCCAGTTCCTTGGAAAAGCCTAAAGGAAAGTGGTATGGATCTCCCGCAATCGAATACCTGGCATTTTTAAGGTCCTATGCAGAATTTAAATCCCTGCCTGAGTTAGTCAAAAGAATCAAAGCGTTGGAAGACAAGCTTAAATCAAACCAATCATGAATGTCAGTTGCAAACAATCCACTATAGAAAGACAAATACAAATTGATGGAATTGGGCTTCATACGGGTTCATTTGTCAGTATGACCTTTCAGCCGGCTCCGGAAAACCACGGTGTTCGGTTTCAAAGAATGGATCTGGAAGGCCAACCCGTCATTCTTGCAGATATTTCTAAAGTTATCTCAACAAACCGGGGAACCACGCTTCAGGAAGGCGAAGCCCAGGTATGGACTGTTGAACATGTTTTGTCGGCGTTGGTAGGATTACAGATCGATAATATTCTGATCCTTTTGAACGGCCCTGAAATTCCCATTAAGGACGGCAGTGCAATCGACTTTGTTAACGCTTTGGAATCGGCTGGCAGAGTTTACCAGGATGCCACAAGGGAGTATTTTAAAATTACAGAGCCCATTTCTTTTGAAGACCCGGAAACCGGAGCAGAATTTTTAGCAATGCCATCCGACAAGCTGGAAGTTACCACCATGATCGATTTTCATTCGAAGATCATCGCACCACAATATGCCAGCCTGGATCGCATAGAAGATTACAAAACGGAAATAGCTCCTTGCAGAACTTTTGTTTTTCTTCACGAACTCGAAAAACTGATCGATCAAAATTTGATTAAAGGTGGTGATTTGAATAATGCCATCGTCATCGTCGACCGGATGATGAATCAGGAGGAGTTGGATCAACTGGCGAGGAAACTAAACAAGCCCAGTGTCAAAGTTGAAAAAGAAGGGGTGTTGAATACTATCAAATTGTATTTCGACAACGAGCCCGCGCGGCACAAATTGCTGGATGTGCTCGGAGATCTTGCGCTGGTTGGTAAGCCCATTATAGGAAACATCCTCACCAAGAAACCCGGGCATAAACTCAACGTAGAGTTTGCCAAGATTCTCAAGAAAAAAATGATCGAGCAACGCCGATTGTCGGGGATGCCTGTTTATGATCCCGACAAACCCGCAGTTTACGATATCGAGCAAATAAAAGGCTTGTTGCCCCACCGGTATCCTTTTTTATTGCTGGATAAGGTCATCGAGCTGAGTGAAAAACAAGTTGTTGGAATTAAAAATATTACCGGCAATGAAGCTTTTTTTGAAGGCCATTTTCCTGGGAATCCCGTTTTTCCCGGGGTGCTTCAAATTGAAGCATTGGCCCAAACGGGAGGCATTTTGGCATTATCGAGCGTAGAAGACAAGGGGCAGTGGGATACCTATTTTCTAAAAATAGACAATGCCAGATTCAAGCAAAAAGTAGTACCCGGGGATACCTTAATTCTTAAAATGGAATTGGCCGCCCCTATCAGAAGAGGAATTGTTCAAATGCTTGGCACGGCTTATGTAGGAAGTAAAGTGGTTTGTGAAGCCGACTTAACCGCACAAATCGCGAAAAGAGGAACATGAATTTAGTTCAGAGTAACATTCATCCCAATGCCAAAATTGGTCAGGGAACTGTCGTTGAGCCTTTTGCAACCATCCAGGGGGATGTGATCATTGGCGAAAACTGCTGGATCGGTCCATATGTAACGATCATGGATGGCAGTAGAATTGGCAATAATTGCAAGGTCTTTCCCGGAGCTGTTGTTGGAGCCATTCCGCAAGATCTCAAATACGCAGGAGAAAACAGCTTGCTCGAGGTTGGAGATTATACGGTGATTCGCGAATGTTGTACGCTCAACAGAGGAACAAAAGCTGCCATGACCACCAAGGTTGGATCCCGATGCCTGTTGATGGCCTATGTGCATGTTGCGCACGATTGTTTGGTTGGTAATAACGTCATCCTGGCAAACAGTGTCAATCTGGCCGGGCATATTGAAATTGAGGATCACGCAATTGTTGGAGGGATGTCGGCCATACACCAATTTGTTAAAATAGGGGCCCATGCCATGATCGGAGGAGGTTCTCTGGTTATGAAAGACGTGCCACCGTTTACCAAAGCTGCTAGAGATCCTCTTTCTTATGAGGGGATTAATTCTATTGGATTAAAAAGAAGAGGTTTTTCTGTTGATCAGGTGAATCGCATTCACGAGATATACAGGTACATGTTTGTAAAATTCAAGAACATCGGCAAAGCGATCAAAGCAATAGAAGTGGAACTCCCTGATTCTCCTGAAAAGGACACCATTCTTGAATTTGTCAGAAATTCGAGCCGTGGGCTGATGAAAGGCTACAGAAGTTAAACGGCATGCACATCCGCATTGACCAATTGTACAAAAGGTTTCAACAGCAATGGGTGCTCCGAAACATCCAATACGATTTTGAAAGTTCAAAAATTTACGGAATTGCCGGCCCCAACGGTTCCGGGAAGTCTACCTTACTTCAAATTCTGGCTGGATTGATCCCTCCTTCTCGAGGGAAGGTAATGTATGTGAACGGCAATCAAATTTTGCCGGAGGATCTGTGGTTCCGGGAACTGAGCTATGCGGCTCCCTATGCAGAGGTTTATGATTATTTTACCGTAGGTGAGTTATTAAAACACCATAAAAAGTTCAGGAAGTTGAATATCGACATGAATGAAGAGGAATTTGTGGATCTCTGCTATTTGAAAGGCCATGAGAAAAAGTGGATCAAATCGTATTCTTCCGGGATGAAACAACGACTCAGGCTTGCTTTGGCCATCTTGAGCAGAAGTCGGGTGTTGTTGCTCGATGAGCCTTTGACGAACCTCGATGCGAAAGCCATAGAATGGTACCGGAATTTATTGGCTCAACATGGTCTTGCAAGAACGGTCATTATTGCTTCGAATGAAAGGGAAGATTTCGAAAATGCAGATGGCGTATTAGACTTGATGCATTTTCAAACAAAGAATTCTGTCTGATGAATTTTGTGAATCCTTTTAAATTTGTGCGCTGTTCCGGGTTATAAGCTGAATCTCCCCCGGATAAATAAATGGCCCGGTAGTTCAATGGATAGAATAGAAGTTTCCTAAACTTTAGATACAAGTTCGATTCTTGTCCGGGCTACATTTCCAGGAAAGGTTTAAAGGCAAAAGAGCTCTAATGATTATAAAAGAAAAAGTTTGTATGATGCTCTTAATACCTGCACAATGTTTAAAGGAGCTTTATTTTTAAATATGTACTTTTATCAATGATCCATCAGTTTTATTCCATTTAAATTGATACTAACATTTGTAAGCGATGCTAAATTGGATTCAAAGAGAACCTGTTAAAACTTGCTATTTTGAAATTATTAATAAAGTAAGCTTATAAATTCACATTTTCGGTACTCTTATAAGCTCCATTTGATTATTCCTTGAATTGTTAAAATTTTCGCCTGGTATAGTCAAACATAGCATTTCATTCCCGGGCTGATTATCTTTACCGCATGGTAATGTATAATCTCTCTCTCAGAGGCCTGATCCTGATGGCTTTTATGTTCTTATTTATTAGTTTGGATGCGCAGTATTATCTGCTTCCCCCTGTTCAAAACGGCAAAAACCCAGGTGATCTGAATAAAGATGCAGAACTGCCTCAAAATGGCGGACTCACAGCTGGTTGGATGACCATCTTGCAGGGACCCCAGGCTTCCGGTAATTGGTCTGCAACCTTCCAGGTACCATTTAAATTTTATTTTAACGGCGCTCTGGTGCGAAATTACAAGGCATCCACAAGCGGTGTTTTGACGTTTAATACGCGCACCAGCTTAAGGGTGGATTCAAACAACATTGCACTTCCCACGTCCAGGATTCCAGACAGTTCGATTTGTATCTGGGGACTACGTGCTTTACAGGGTGATTATATTGTGATAAGGACTTTTGGGAAAGAACCGCATAGACAACTCTGGATTTCATACAATTCATTTAGCGAGCACAATCTAAAATCCGGTGGACATATTTATGTTTCTATCGTGCTTGAGGAAACCACCAATAAAATATTCCTGGTAGATCAACGCACGGTTTGCCGGCAAAACAATGTGGATTGTACCGATAAAACAAATCTGACGTTGGGCATTCAGATCGATTCAACCCTGGCATACATGGTACCCGGGTCTCCCGATTATTCCAGTGAAAATCAAAACCTGCCAACCACCGAGGATAATGTCTATTACGAGTTTATTCCCGGACAGCAACCTGATCTCGATGTTGAAAGGCAAAGTCAGCAATTCAAAGATTATTATCTATTCAGAGAATTTCCAATTGACCTTGTCGGACGTTTTAAAAACATTGGTAAAAATCCGATTCAGAAACTAAGCTACCATTACCAGGTCGGTAATGGACCTGTTTTTGATGCACAAATAAGCGGATTGAACATTGCTCCATTAGAAGAATTCACGCTTACGCATCCAACTGCTTTGCAAAATACATTTACAGGATTCGCTTTGGTAAATGTCAGGTCTTGGATTGGACAAATCAATGATCAACCAGCAATTCTGCCATCAGACGACACCTTGAGTTCTCAATTTATCGTCAACGATACTTTTTTTAACAGGGTGCTCATGCACGAGTACTTTGCATCTCCTACATCGATGCAGAGTCGTTCCGGATATGATACCATTTCAAAAATATTCAATCAGAATCTGGGGTTGTTCGCGTTGCTCAGATATCCAATGGCCAGTCCTCAGGGAGGAGATCCTTATCATACGATTGAAGCTGCTTCAAGAGGCAGATATTACAATATAGGAAACAATGCCATTCCTTCCCTGGTCATTGATGGGGCTACAGGCAACAGTGCATTAAGTTATACTGATGAAAGTTTCCTTTCGCTTCAATCAATTCCTTCATTTTTCCAGGTTTTGCCAAAAGGATCTGTAAAAGGTCAGCAAATTGAAGTGGAAGTTGAAATAAAAGGGGAAGCCCCAATAAACAGTGCGTCAAAACTTTTTGTAGCGATCAGCGAAAAGCAATCCACTAAAAACATGAAAAGTAATGGAGAAACCGTTTTTTATCATGTATTAAAGAAATTTTTACCGGATACAGCAGGATTTGTCATTCCCAAAATCCAGGGAGATACCAACATCATCTATAACTTTAGCTGGTTGGTTCCAGGCAATTACCGACTTCCCATTGATGGTCGAACAGCCAACATGATCAACCTGGAGACAGAACATTGTATTGAAGATTTTTCTAATCTCGAGGTCATAGCCTGGATCCAGGAAAACGACAAGAACATCTTGCAAGCAGGATCCTCAGATTTGAGTTATACCGTTTCTACTGGCGATGAGCGTTTGGATGAGCCATTTTTAGTGTATCCAAATCCGGCAAAAAATGAACTTATTGTTGTTTTGCAGAACATGAATGTAGGCCATCCATTGGAATTGGTGGTGACAGATACTCAGGGAAGACCCGTATTGAGAGAGTCGCTTCAAAATGATGTTACCAGGATTCAAACTAACGAATGGCCAAACGGATTTTATGTGTTGATGGCAAAAGGAGTCCAGGGAAATTTTATGGACAAGGTATTGATAGCAAGATAAATCATTGTCCTAGTTAAATTTAATTTCAATTCTGACCGCTCAATATGTAAGGGTTTATTGCTATCCTGGTTCGATGTCAATTTTTCCAATTCATTAGTTGAATTGTTTCTAAAATTTTTTTTAGAAAGATAAATTTACCAACTATATCAAATTGTCTTGTGGATATTTGAAACAAATATGTTTATCCCAGTTGGTCAAGAGTGGTATAGAAAATAATCCTTATAAATATTTCAAGTCGTCTGAAGAAAAGCCAAAAATTAATAAATCAACAAAGGATTTATAGGGCAGTTACAAATAAATGACATTTTAGTTCGGGCTGAGGTTGTGAATTACGCTATGGGAGTTCTCAATGATTTCATGTACAAAATGAAAACAGACAATACGATAACATACCATGCATTCAGGTTTTTACCTACTTACCTTTAACCAGTATACTTTTTGTCTTTCTCCTTAAGCTCCGACTTCTCAATCAAACGACTGATTCAATGTAGAAGCCATATCCACCATTTCCTGATATTCTTCAGGGGTGAGGCCATCCATGCAATAGTGGATTGGATTGATAGCTTTTCCGTTTTGGCGAACCTCGTAGTGCAGATGTGGAGCTGTAGATGTGCCCGTGCTTCCTATGGTGCCGATCAGCTGACCTTTGATTACGCGTTCACCCTGACGTACTTTGATTTCTTTCATGTGGGCATATAGCGTAGAAAATCCATGACCGTGATCGATCAGAATGCTTCTGCCGTAACCACTCTTTTTAGATTCAATTTTTACGACTTTGCCGTTGCCTGTAGCCTGAATTTCAGTCCCTGCGGGTGCCGCAAAATCAATGCCTTCATGCATTTTGGAAACTTTATGAATAGGGTGGAGGCGAATTCCGTAACCGGACATCTGGCTCACACCGCGATTGAGTTTGTCGACACGTACTGGTTTGATGGACGGAATACTTTGGAAAAAGTCTTCCCGTTCTTTCATTTTCTTTTCAATCGCATCCAGAGAATTTGTTTGGATATAAAGCTGGCGCTCGAGTTTGCCAACTTTTCCTTTCAGATCTTTAAAAGTATTTCCAGTCACCTTAAGACTTCCTGCAAGGGCATTGGGGTCGTGCCCGCCGATACCTCCTTCCCAAAGGTCCTTATCGATGGGGTCCATTCCAAACAACACTCTGTGAACCTGCGCATCTCTGTTTTGAAGATTCCCCAAAACCTTATCCATGATTTCTATCTGGTCCTTCATGGTAAGCATTTGGTACTCGACCTGACTCAACTCTCTTTTTAAGGCTTTTTCTCGAGGCGATGGGAAAAATTCTGAGGTAAAGAAATAAATAAGAAAAGTTGTTACAATAACTGCGGATAAGAAAACCAGAACCCTCAGGACGTACGAAGTCCCGCTGAGTTTAACTTTCTCAAACTGAAGGGTTTGTGGATTATAAACGTATTTTTCAGATCTCATTAAAACCCGCCTGCGTTAAAAATACTAACTTTGCGATCCGATTACGCTCGCTTTGTTTGAATCATCAAAATTAATGATTTTTTGATAAACAGCCCTTGTTTGGACCTATAAAAAGTTTATAAATTCTTGTTAAATATATAATTATCAATAAATTAGCACTTTAAATATATATAATACTTTTAATATAATATGGATTCCCGTAACATTCGCCAAACATTTTTAGACTTTTTTGAAAAACATCAGCATAAAATTGTGCCCTCTGCTCCTATAGTGGTTAAAAATGACCCGACCTTGATGTTCACAAATGCGGGAATGAACCAATTTAAAGATTATTTTCTGGGGAATCAACAGGCACAGTATAAAAGGATTGCGGATAGTCAGAAATGTCTGAGAGTTAGCGGCAAACATAATGATCTCGAAGAAGTCGGAACCGACGGTTACCATCATACGATGTTTGAAATGCTTGGTAACTGGTCCTTTGGCGACTATTTTAAAGAACAGGCGGTAGAAATGGCCTGGAAACTACTTACAGAAGTCTATGGGCTTCAGAAAGACCGGTTGTATGTTTCTGTTTTTGGTGGCGATAACAAAGAAGGTCTTCAGCAAGACGAGGAAGCCATTTCCTGTTGGAAAAAATGGGTAGCCGAGGACAGGATCCTATGTTTTGGAAAAAAAGACAACTTTTGGGAAATGGGCGATACGGGTCCTTGCGGACCTTGTTCGGAAATTCATTACGATATCCGAAGTGATGATGAGCGCCGGAATGTCGAAGGAGCTGAACTCGTCAATGCGGGCACACCGGAAGTAATTGAAATCTGGAATCTCGTGTTTATTCAATTCAACAGAAAGGCCAACGGACAACTCGAAGAATTACCTGATAAACATATCGATACGGGAATGGGTTTTGAACGACTGGCGATGGTCTTGCAGCATAAAAAGGCCAGTTACGACACAGATATTTTTAATCCATACATCAGATATATTTCAGAATTTACCGGAATTCCTTATGGAGCAAGCTATGATGCTGCGGCCCAATCAGATCTCGCCATGCGGGTTATCTCGGATCATATCCGTGCTGTATGTTTTGCAATTGCCGATGGAACATTGCCTTCCAACACAGGTCCCGGGTATGTGATTCGCAGGATCTTAAGAAGAGCCGTGAGGTATTCCTATTCATTCCTCAACATTAAAGATCCGTTCCTTTTCAGGTTGGTTCCTATTTTGGTCGATCAGATGGGGGATGTTTATAACGAACTTAAAGCTCAGATCAAACTCATTGGGAATGTACTCATGGAAGAAGAAGCTTCCTTTCTAAGAACCCTGGAAGGTGGTTTGCGAAAACTAGAAGTTATAGATAAATCTTCCGGAAAAATATCCGGCAAACTTGCGTTTGAACTTTACGATACTTACGGTTTTCCATTTGACCTGACCCAATTGATTGCCAGGGAGAATCATTGTATTGTTGATGAGAGCGAATTCAATGAAGCCATGCTTCAACAAAAAGAGAGGTCCCGATCTGATGCAAAAAAAGAATATTCAGATTGGAATGTGGTCCACGATGGCAGCACCCATTTTGTAGGGTATGATACCGACACCGTTGAATCGACAAAACTCCTGCGATGGAGAAAGTTGGACATAAAAGGACAGACTGTTTATCAAATGGTATTTGAAACCACACCTTTTTATCCGGAAGGTGGAGGACAGGTTGGCGATACCGGTATAGCAGTTTTTGAGGATGCTGTAATTGAGATTTCCGATACCGTCAAAGAAAATGAACTCATACTTCATGTAGCTAGCAGTCTGCCACAAAAATTGGATCAAACTGTTGGTTTGAAAATAAACGCATACCGGAGAAATCTGATTGAAAACAACCACAGTGCAACACATTTGCTTCATGCAGCTTTGAGGAAAGTCCTGGGTAGTCATGTGCAGCAGAGAGGTTCACTGGTTCAGGATGGATATTTGAGATTCGACTTTTCACATTTTCAAAAAATGGATGAAGAATCTATTCTCCATGTTGAACGTCTGGTCAATGAAAAAATCAGAGAAAACATTGTCAGGGAAGAACGAAGATCTGCTCCTATAGAAGAAGCTAAAAGTTCCGGAGCGATGATGCTTTTTGGTGAAAAGTATGGAGAAAAAGTTCGAATGATCACATTTGACCCTTCTTATTCGATAGAATTATGTGGGGGTTGCCATGTAGATACAACCGGACAGATTGGATTCTTTAAAATTGTTTCGGAAACAGCGATTGCAGCAGGCATAAGAAGAATAGAGGCAGTTACATCGGTTGAAGCCGAAAAGTTGATCTATGAGCAATTTAAGCAAATGCATGAAATCCGGAACTTATTGAAAAATCCGAAAGAACCCGTTGAAGCTTTACAGCAATTGCTCGACGAACATAAAACTTTAAACAAACAAATACAAGAACTCAAAGAAACTCAGGCCGCTGTTTTAAAGCAACAGTTGATAACGAAAAGTGAAAAAATGGGTGGAATCAGGACTTTGTTTGAATGCATTACGATTGACGATGGCAAAATTGCAAAGGCCTTGATTTATCAACTTGGGAAGGAAATGGAACCAGCGGTTGTGGTTTTTGGTTTTGTTGAAAACGATAAACCACAGTTGATGTGTTTGATATCAGATTCCTTGGTTAAATCTCATGGTTTAAATGCATCTCTATGGATCCGGGAGGCAGCCAAAGAAATTGAAGGCGGCGGCGGAGGTCAGGCATTTTTTGCTACGGCTGGTGGAAAAAAAGTGGTTGGACTGGAACAAGCCATCCTGAAAGCAAAACAGATCATTAGTGCCCAACTTAGCAATTTGAATTCATGATAAAAGCGATCGTTTATATCTTTTGCATATTTGCATTGTTTGTCGGATTCAACATGTATATCCGTATAAAAACGTTTAAATTTTACAGACAGCTGGTCGACCGGCGAATTCAGTTTCATTTTAAAGATATCTTCAGCTCGCGCAGGTGGGGGCAAGTATTAGAACACTATCCAAAGGATGTAGAACTTCTGAATCAATTCAGAAGGCATATGCTTACCACCGGAGTGTTGTTTGTAGGTGTTATAGTAGCTGTCCTGGTTTTACTTTTTTTGATGAGAAACATCCGTTAGTTTCATGTCTTCTGAAAAACTAAAGATCGGGCTGCTGGGTGCAGGACATTTAGGAAAGATTCATTTAAAATGTCTGATGGAGTTGCCGCAATGGGATCTGGTTGGATTTTATGATATATCCGCTCAAACCAGAGCAGAGGTCGAAAAGTTATTTGGTTTAAAGGCTTTCGACAATGTCGAAGCGTTGATCGAAAAATGCGATGCACTCGATATTGTATCATCGACTTCGGCACACGCCTCTTTAGCAACTTCAGCCATAAAAGCAAGGAAGCATTGCTTTATTGAAAAACCGGTGAGCAGTACCCTGGAAGAGGCCATTGAATTGCAGAAATTATCGGAATCCTATAAGGTGAATGTTCAAATTGGCCATGTGGAAAGATTTAATCCGAGTTTTGCAGCAGTGAGGCCATTTATCAAAAATCCTCGATTTATTGAGGCCCATCGTTTGTCTAGTTTTAATCCGAGAGGTCGCGATGTTTCTGTTGTTCACGACATCATGATACACGATCTCGATCTGATTTGCCTGATGGCCAATAGTCCGCTAAAAGACCTGAAGGCAAACGGAGTTTCTTTGGTGAGCCCCTTACCCGACATTTGCAATGCCCGCATTGAGTTTGAAAGCGGATTGGTATGTAATGTTACCGCAAGCCGGATTTCTATGAAACAAATGCGCAAACTCAGGATCTTTCAGGAAGATGCCTACATCAGTTTAGACATGCTTGACAAGGAAGCTCAGGTTATCAGATTGGTGGATGAACCGCAGGACAATACTATTGAAATTGATACCCATAAGGGTATGAAATACATCAGTCTCGTGCAGCCTGAGATTAAAAATTTCAATGCAATTGTCGAAGAATTAAAATCTTTTCATAAAAGCATCGTTAATGATGAAGTTCCGGAGGTTAATTTACTTGAAGGAATTCAGGTGATGACTCTGGTCCAGGCTATTACGAAGCAAATCGACCAAAACCAATGACCTTATCCCTGTATCGCATTCTGTGCATTTCGAGTTTATGGATCTGGACTTCCTGTGATGCAGATCAAGAACCACCACCGGCCTACATTCAAGTAAATCCATTCGAGTTTGAGATAAAACCTGGAGAAGGCACAGCCAGACAACAGATATCCGATGCATGGATTTATATCGACAACCAGTACATTGGGGCATATCAACTACCTGCGACTTTACCCGTTATCGGAAACGGATTACTTGAAATCCTGATCCAGCCCGGGTATCGCGAAAACGGCCAAATCACACACCCGGCGCGGTATGATTTGCTTGAGCCATATGTTTCCAGCGCATTGTTTGATCCCCTGGAAACCACGCATATTGTTCCAAAAACAGCGTACCAGAGTGGTTTGAAATTTACATTTCTCGAAGAATTCGAAGGGATTCATTTTCTAAACATAGATCGCGATGGAAATTCTGAAACTAAAATTTTATTAAGTACCGTAGAAGAAGCTTTTGAAGGATTGCGTTCCGGGGTTATCGAATTAACCAATGAAAGAAAATCATTGCTGGCGGTATATGACATTGAAAAGCAAATCCCTCAAAGCCCTGACGCGATAATTCTAGAGCTTCATTTCAAATCGGATATTCCGTTTTCAATCGGATTTATTGGCAATAAGGGTGCCCTTGGAGAAGATTATCTGATCAACGCTACACTGTTGCCCAAAAAAAATTGGACCAAGGCATACTTTAATTTCAGGGATATTATCAATGATTCGAATGCAAATTCCTACCGGCTGGCAATTTCAGCAAATTATCGTTCCGATACAGCAATTGCAGTACAAAGGATATTATTGGATAACATCAAAGTGATTCACCGGTAATCCATGTTTAAAAGAAAGGAAAATTTAATTTACCAGGCTGGAGATTTTCTTCTTTCATTGACAGCATGGTACTTATTTGTCCAATACCTGTCAGCAAATAATTTTATTGATTCGGGAGTTTCGGATTCATTTGAACTTTTTCTTTACTCGGGTTTGATTTTGGTGCCATCGTGTTGGGCTGTACTTTACATACTCACAGAACAATATCGCGATGTTTACCGGTTGTCGAGGTGGTCTGTCTTTTCACAGACATTGATTTCGTCAATTATTGGCAGTTTAATCATGTTTTTTATTCTTCTTGCCAATAAAAATATTCAATTCGACGGAAGATATTTTTCGGCAATTGCCATTTACTTTTCCTTGCATTTTGGGCTGGTTGTTTTGTTCAGGTTGGTTTACCTGACCTATGTAAGCAATCGCCTGAAAAAAGGATTGGTTGGATTTAATACCATTATTATTGGAGGCGATCAGAGTGCTGTTAAATTATTCAGAGAGATCAGTTCTCTTCATTATTCACTGGGTCATAAATTTTTAGGATTTATTCATTCAAACGGTTCGAGTTCAAATGATCTTGTTCAATACCTGCCCGAGCTGGGTGGTTTGAAGGATATTGAATCAGTCATCCGCAATCTCAATATAGAAGAAGTGATCATTGCAATTGAATCGACCGAACACGAAAAATTAAAATCAATTTTGGATGTGCTGTTTGAATTCGGCGACCGGCTCATCATACGCACCATTCCCGATACTTATGACATATTGTTGGGAACTGTAAGGTTAAATCATTTGTATGGTGCCATCCTTATTGAAGTCCGGCAGGAGATTATGCCCAAGTGGCAAATTGTTTTTAAAAGAGTCCTGGATCTAACCGTTAGTATCATTGCGTTGATCGTCCTGTTGCCTTTGATCAGCTATATTTATCTGAGGTCGCGATTGTCTTCCCGAGGATCGGTAATTTATAGTCAGGAACGCATTGGATTAAATGGCAAGCCATTTCAAATTTATAAGTTTCGTTCCATGAACATGGGTGCAGAAGAAAATGGGCCGCTGTTGTCTTATGAAGGTGATCCGCGAATTACTCCCTGGGGTTCGGTTCTCAGGAAATGGAGACTGGATGAAATTCCGCAGTTTATCAATGTGATCAAAGGAGACATGTCTTTAGTTGGGCCAAGACCGGAGCGAAAATATTTCATCGATCAGATCATGCAAAATGCCCCACACTACAAACATCTGTTAAAAGTAAGACCAGGAATCACTTCCTGGGGACAAGTAAAATTTGGTTACGCCTCTTCGCTCGAAGAAATGATGAAGCGATTGGAATACGATATTCTTTACATCGAGAACCGATCGCTGGGACTGGATTTTAAAATCATGTTTTATACCGTGGCAGTTTTGATTCAGGGGAAAGGAAAGTGAGGGCAGTTAGCAGTTGGCAGTTAGCAGTTGGCAGTTAGCAGTTTGTTGGTTCACCTCCCAAGTTCCTACTGAGAACTGCCAACTAAAAACTATCCTTACACCAACTCCACCACCATCGCAGACGCACCACCACCTCCGTTGCAGATAGCAGCGAGTCCATATCGGGCATTGTTTTGTTGCAAAATATTGAGAAGAGATATAACAATTCTCGAACCGGATGATCCCAGTGGATGACCCATGGAGACGGCACCTCCATGTATATTCATGATCTCGGGGTTTGTTTTCATTATTTGTTGGAAAGCAATCGGTACGACTGAAAATGCTTCGTTGACTTCGATGAAGGAGATATCGTTCCAGCTTAATCCTGCACGCTTTAGTACTTGTGAAGCAGCCAGGGTGGGGCTGGTTGTAAACCATTCAGGTGCTTGTTCTGCATCTGCACTGGCAACGATTCGGGCCAATGGTTTTAAACCGAGTTCTTTAAGTTTTTGTCCGCTCATAAGTACAAGTGCAGAAGCTCCGTCGTTGATGGTAGATGCGTTTGCTGCAGTTACCGTGCCTTCACTTCCGAAACTGGGTTTGAGAGATGCTATTTTAGAAAAATCAACTTTGCGGATTTCTTCGTCCTCAGCAAATAAAACCGGATCTCCTTTTTTTTGCGGAATGGGAATGGGTGTGATTTCATTTTTTAATTTCCCTTCATCCGTTGCTTTTTGTGCCAACTGATACGATCTGATTGCGTAAGCGTCCTGGGCATCGCGCGAAATTCCGTAGTGCGCTGCAGTTGCATCTCCACAATTGCCCATGGCTTTGTGGTTGTAGGCATCTGATAATCCATCTCTTTGAAGACCGTCGATGAACTGGCTATGTCCGTATTTGGCACCCCAACGCATGGATGATGCATAAAACGGAATATTTGACATGCTTTCCATTCCTCCTGCGAGAATGATATCGGCATGCCCTAGTTGAATAGCTTGCGCTGCCAGATCAATGGCTTTCATGCCTGAAGCACATACTTTATTGACCGTTGTACAAACAGTCGATGGTTGAAGTCCACTACCCAAAGCGACCTGTCTCGCAGGTGCCTGCCCCAGATTTGCAGAACATACATTCCCCATCCAAACTTGTTCGATCAAGGATTTATCTATTCCGGACTTTTCTATGGCTGCTTGTGCTGCATGGATGCCAAGTTGAATGGCACTGAAACCAGCCAGGGTGCCACCAAAACTTCCCATGGGTGTTCTTGCCATCGAAACGATATATACTTCATTCATCTTTTCTTCATTTTAAAGGGCGCAAATATAGAACGGCTTGCATAGATTATAACAAATGGAACAAGAAATGGATTAAAAATTTCCTAACTCGCTGAGCGTGAAATGTGTGTGTTTTTAAAACATTAAAAATTGTATTACTCTTGACTATATTTTAAAATAATCTGCCTGGTGATGTTGACAATGCGTCACTAAGACTTAGATAAGAATATACATGTCAATATTATTTAAATATAAAATATCCAATTCTGAAACGAATTACTAAAAGCTTTCTTAGTACGACTGTAGTGTTCATCTCTTTGTCATTAAATAGCTGCTTTAAAGAACCAGTTTTCGAACCAGGATCACAGGGCTTTTGCAAGCCATGCCATACTGAAGTTGATTGTTGTTGCGGTTTAAAAGGTTATCCATTTTTAAATCAACAGGATGTTTATAGCAGATGCGCAGAGAGTTATACAAAATCATGCAAGATCTAAATCACATTTTGAAGCATTCAATCTTTATAAATTTTATTTATTCAAATTTTAAAACACATTTATGAAAAATTACTTCTTATTTTATCTTCTTTTAACTTCCTACATGCAGGCGTTTAGTCGGGAACCCATGCTAACAACTGATTTAAAAACGATTGAAATCAGAAAATCTAAATATTACAAACAAGGGATCCGTTTAATGGCTGGAAAGCCTCTTGAACTGGCATTGCACGTACAGCCCGAAACCATTACCAAAACACAAAGAGAAACATTTTGCAAAAAGGAAAGTGATAAAAAATGAATGGAAAAGGATTAATATTAATCTTGCTCATACCGATTATGGCGAACATTGCATTTAGACAAACCAAAAATTTGTAGATTATTGACACTTTAAACAAAATCCCAATTCAGTCTATGAGTTATCTAAAATAACGGCCAGGCCTGCAGCTAATGAAATTCTTTGCATTTTCTTCGGCATCCCTACCGCCAATGCAGTAGACAGAGGAAAAAGAATACTTAGATTAAGGCAAGCAAAAAAGCCGCATAATTCACATTAAATCTAAAGTTATAAAAATAACCCAGGCGGAGCTGTCTGAAAAAATACAGCTTTTCAACAATTATGACCTGCTTGTCAACATTCTATAAAAAATATTCCAGAATATTATTCTGTTTTCAAAAAATGGATTGATTAAGCTATGAATTTACCGAAATTCCCTAATTGAGTTATTTAAGCGATTTAATATAGATTTGTTATTGTATGTATGGATCCCTCATTGAACGCGCAACGAAAATCCGGCGGTTGCCTCGCCTTTTTGAGGATGTTGCAAAATTATTTTTTCAAATGCTATCTTATCACCCGGTTTCAATTCAGCTAAAAAATTTAAATTTTCTGTAGTAAATTGAGATCCCGGATTCGTTAACGTTTTGGTTGAACGTTTCGCTTTGAATAAAACCATTTGAAATGAGACTATTTTCCATTCATTTTCCCATTCGCGTTGATACTGGCCATTGCATCGAAATTCGAGGGAAGATAATTCTCTGATCTGGGAAACTGTTGCACTGCTTTCATTGGCAATAAATAGTTTAGCCGGTGAATCACATGGGTCGACATTCATGTAAACATTGTGGAATTTTAGTATTTTTATTTCTTCGACCTTGGTTTCCGTATCAAAAGTGATGATCGTATCAACTCGCTCGGAAATTCCCGTTTCGCATTTTTGAGAAATGTTTTTGTCAATTGTGCATATGGATAAAATGATGAAAAGTTGAAGAGTTTTCATGCTGTAATAAATTGGATCATCACACAAGTTAACATTACTTTGTATCTACGGCAATTATATTTTTGCAGCTGTGGGCAAGGTCTGCAATCAATTTATTCTCCAGGCTTATCATTTGCACCTAATCTTTATATTTGCTTCACGCTTATGTTGCCTGCTAAGCAGATCATTGAAGGCATGACACAACTAACATGGACAACTTTAAATATAAAACTTTATGGGAAAAATAATTTCTTTTATGCACGTATCTCTTGACGGTTTTGTTGCAGGCCCAAATGGTGAAATGGACTGGATTAAAGCTGATCAGGAACTTTTTGATTATGTCGGTGCTCGGATTAGCAAGACCGATATAGCTTTATATGGACGCATAACCTATCAGCTGATGGAGAGTTATTGGCCGACTGCTGCCGACAAGGAGACGGCTACCCGTCACGAAATCGAACATTCCAGGTGGTATAAAAATGTGCACAAAGTCGTTTTATCCAAAACATTACAAGAAACAGGACTGAGCAATACGACCATTCTTAGCAACGAGCTTGCGGACAAAATCCATGAAATTAAGCTCCGGTCAGCGGAAGACATTCTGCTTTTTGGAAGTCCTACGGCAACGCATTCACTCATTCGACAGAACTTAATTGACGGCTACTGGTTGTTCCTGAATCCAATTATAATTGGACGCGGCTTTCCATTGTTTTCCGATATCGAAGATAGAATACAACTCAAACTTTTGCCAACTACCCGGCAATTTGCCTGCGGAGTAACGGAACTGAATTACGAGGTTGAAAGAGGGTAAATGACGGTACAGGAAAAAATCAAAGAGTATTTAAACAGCCTTGCGGATCCAAAACGTGTGGAAATGGAAGTCTTGCACCAACGTTTACTGCAGCTCATGCCAAATTGTAAATTATGGTTCTTGGACGGCAAAGATGAAAGCGGTAAAATTATTTCAAATCCGAATATAGGTTATGGACTTCAAACTATTAAGTATGCAAAGGGCCATAACAAGGAATTTTATCAAATTGGAATCAGTGCGAATACCACGGGAATTTCTGTGTATATTATCGGTATTGATGATAAAAAGTATTTGCCTGACACTTATGGAAAAATATTGGGCAAAGCAACTGTAACGGGATACTGCATTAAATTCAAATCACTGAAGGATATAAATATGGACGTGCTTGAATCGGCAATACGCGATGGTCTTGAAAAGACTCAATAATACCACAAGCAATGGTATCCAGGCAAGCTGGTAGCCTTCGGGAGGCCATCGAAAATTCATCGTACAAAGCAAGGGCTAACATTTTTAAGAAATGGCAAGAACGGGTTAAAGACTTTTATTCTTTCAGTCTACGGTTTTGCAATGGGGGAGTTTTCGGCTTCTCTTACAAGCTATTATAAGACTGGGTTCAGAATCCGATATACCGTGTTGCATGGGGAAAAACCAGTGCTTATCAATAAAATTAATGTCTTGATATTTAGTGAAATACGTTTAATATATAATAAAATATAATAAAAAAATATTGAAAAACAATAAATTTATTATACCTTTGTCCCGAACATTAAAATTGTAGTAAAAATGACAGCCACACATAATTTTGTTTTTAAAGCCTTGTACATAGTAGCCTGGCTCATTTTTGTAGGTTTATCCATAGAAGCCTGCGGTTTATTAGTCAATTTCTATTTCAGCCTGTACGAACCTGATTTTATCCAAAACCTTTATCAAAAGTTGGATTTAACCGGAATCTATAAAGATTCCAAATGGGCTTTCTTCGGTATTTACAGCCTCATTCTTTCCATCTCCATTTTAAAAGCTTTGCTGTTTTATGTTGTCATCAATCTCATGCACAGATTGGATTTATCAAAACCCTTTAACACCTTTGTTTCTAACCAAATTTCTCTAATGAGTTATTTCACCCTTTCAATTGGCATGTTAAGTTACATAAGCAGACAGTTTGTGAATAACTTAATGCATCGTGGTTTCAGTTTAGGCAACTTAGATGCATTTTTGGCAGACAGTCAGGCATTTATTTTAATGGGTGCAGTCATTTATATTATTGCTACTATTTTTAAAAAGGGAGTAGAACTTCAAAATGAAAACGAACTAACTGTATAAGCTATGCCGATTATTGTAAACTTAGACGTGATGATGGCGAAGCGAAAAATGTCGCTGAATGAGCTATCTGAAAAAGTGGAGCTTACCCTTTCCAACTTATCTATTTTAAAAACTGGAAAAGCAAAAGCGATTCGATTTAGTACGCTGGAATCCATATGTAAGGTTTTAGATTGCCAACCTGGTGATATTTTGGAATATGTTAACGATAAAAAGTAAGAATATGAATACTAAATTGACACATTTTGCGATTCACATTGACGATATGGAAAGAGCTAAGAATTTTTATGGTGAAGTTTTTAATTGGGGCTTCAATGCTTATGGTCAATCTGACTTTATGCAGATACAATCCAATAAGTCGGATACCGGAGAAATAGTAGGTGCCTTACAATCGAGAATTTATGCCCCTGTTCCTGATAAGATCATTGGCTTGGAATGCACTTTTAATGTCGAGGATATTGACGACACCATCGAACGAGTTAAAAGTTATGGAGGAAAAATGCTTATGCCTAAGACAGTTATTCCAAATGTGGGTTGGATTGCAAAGTTTTTAGATACAGAAGGAAACCTGATTTGTGCAATGCAATACGATTCTAAAGCAAGTTGATGGAAACTTTCCGACCCATTCATCAGGACTTCCAATTTTTTTTGAGTTTCAAAAACCAGGAAATCATAGACGTGTTTAACGACTTACGGCATTACGTATTAGACGTTTACCCTGACTGTAACGAACTTTTATACCAGACGCATGCTTTGACATCGGTTTTTTCAATCTCAGAGAAGCTTAGCGATGCTTTTTGTATGATACCCATTTACACAAATCATCTGAATTTGGGTTTTAATAAAGGAACTCTTTTAAAAGATCCTCATAAACTCTTGAAAGGAACTGGTAATTTAATCAGACATATAAGTGTAAAAAAGGCTGATGACTATAGAAATCCCAAAGTAAAAGCTTTGATTCTGGAAGCGATTGAATTTGCAATAGCAGATATGGCTAAGCCGGGTCAAACCATTGGTAAAACAATTTCAAAAATCAAAAGGAAGTAAATGAAGATGGTCCGGAAGTATTTTATTGGATTATTATTTTAGGCACAAGCCTGGTTTGTATATTGTTTTAATTGGAAAAGATAAAGTATTCATTGATGGACAATTTTTTTAAGGCAATAGCCCGATTTGCCAACTTATCGGGAGAGGCAAAAAGAGACCTTGGTGATCAATTGAGGAGATTGGAATTTCCTAAAGGACATATTCTATTGCATCAGGATAAAATTTGCAACCACCTTTATTTTGTACATTCGGGTCTTGTTAGAACTTACTATTTAAAAGAAGGCAAAGATGTTACCGATTGGTTCAGTTTTGAAAATTCTTTTGCCTGTTCTCCAATCAGCCTCATAAACAGGCAAACCGACAGAAGGGCATTAGAGCTGTTGGAACATTCTATTCTATTATCTATACATTACGATAGTATAGAAAGTCTTTGCCAAAAGCACCACAACATTGAAACTTTTTTCCGACGATTAGTGAATTTCAGCCTGGTACAAATGCTCCAGAAATTGGATGCTTTGCATTTTACAACGGCCCTTCAACGATATAAAACCTTAATGGAAACAAACCCTACGATTATCCATCGCGTTCCATTGGGAATGATTGCCTCTTACCTTGGGATAACGCAGGAAACATTAAGCAGGATTCGTGCTCAAGTATGATTTTTTGACATATATCAAATGGATCCTGATGCTGCTGCTGCAATTTTGCACGTATAAACATTTCAGGTATGAATACTATTCTTTGGATATTTCAGGCCATAATGGCTTTGACCTTTATCATTCCGGGCATAGCCAAATTAATTTATCCGGTTCCTAAATTGGTCGACAAAGGGATGACTGGTGTGGAGGGCTTATCTCCATCATTGGTTATTTTCATTGGCATTTCCGAAATACTGGGCGCAATCGGACTGATACTTCCCGAATATTTAGCCATACTTCCGGTTTTAACGGTTGTTGCTTCAATTTGCTTAGGTCTCATTATGATACCCGCTGCAATAATCAGTTTTAAAAGGCAGGAGTATAAAAGGATTGTCATCAATATCATTATATTTTTCATCTGCATGTTCATTGCATGGGGTAGAGCGGCTTTGTTGCCGGATTGATTTCATACTAAATCAAAGAAATTTATATTTTTAGGGCTTAAGTACAAGTAAGGCAAAATGGATAATCCATATTTGGCTTAACGAGCACCTATCGGAATTGAATTGATACCATTTGCGATATGAATCGTTACTTCCCAATGAATCTGAACTTTATCTTGGATATGGCTTAACATTAAAATGGATAGCTACCAATCTTTTCAAAATTGGTTTTTTACATGGAACACTAGATAAAATTCAATTAAAGGGAAAGTTTGATGACCAGAAAGATATCAGGATTGAATGGAAATCTTGTACCTGACCGAAGTAAATAAGTGTTTAAAAATATAAAATAAAAACAGTAAATGACAAAGAGGGAAAGGAGATTCCAGCACGATTTCCAGTTCATGTAAACCATAAAACATTCAAGAATCAGGCTTAGCACAAACAAAATCAGAATCACCGATTTTAAAGATTTTAATAAAAAGTGATTGCTGAAGGTTTTGTGTCCGAAGCTCAGGTCATCGAGACGGTCTCTGTAATCAAACAACAAACTTTGAGCCAGCAAAATGAAAAAAAAATCAACCGAATAAATCAGTCTTTTTTCAAATGTACTATGGATGTCTCCAAAAGTATAAAACAAAAGCAGTACCCAACAGGTGCAAATGCAAATATTTTTAACAAGTGGAATGTTTCTGAATAAATAGAAACGCGAATGATTGTGATAAAGGAGTCCGATGACTGTAAGGGTGAATAAGATTACTTGTGATTGCTGATTAAATTGATGGAAGAAATAATAAGCCGGGATGAATAGTGCAGCTAAGAGGATCCAGTCATACATACCTGTATTTCCATTTCTGTTGTAATGAAAATGAAAACAAATTTGCTTTTGATAAAAGTATGCAGCAAATGTAGTTAAGGATGTAAAAGTATATACAGACAGAGATAGAGATTCGAATGCAAAAATGTTGTTGACCTGAAACAGGAGGGTGGGCAAAAGTATTGCGTAAAAAAGGGAACTGCGAATCGCGTTCGTCCTTCTCTTAGAAATACTTAAAACTCTGTTTGGGATCAATGCTTAACAAGACTTCGTAAATAAGTTTGATGACATTTTCAATATCATCTATGCTGGCTGTTTCAACAGTAGTGTGCATATAACGAAGCGGTACTGAAATGAGCACAGACGGAACACCTCCATTTGAATAGGCAAAGGCATCGGTATCTGTACCCGTAGTTCTCGAAGCAGCATTGCGTTGAAACGGAATTTTCTTTCTTTCCGCAGTTTTGATGACGAGATTTTGGAAAATATTGTGCACCGGTGGCGCATAACACAATACAGGCCCTAAACCACATTTGATGGAACCCTGTTCTTTGGTTTTTAGCATCGGTGTATGGGTGTCGTGTGTTACATCCGTCACAATAGCCAGATTGGGTTTAATGGTTTGCGCGATCATTTCTGCTCCCCGCAATCCGATTTCTTCCTGGACCGAATTTACGATATAGAGAGAATACGGAAGTTTAACTTTATTCTTTTTTAACAGGCGGGCCACCTCTGCGATGCAAAAACCACCAATCCGGTTGTCCAAAGCCCTTCCACAGTAGTACTTTTCGTTGAGTTTGAAGAGTTCGTCTTCGTAAGTGATGCAGCAGCCAACATGAATTCCCATGCCTTCAACTTCGGCTTTGTCCTTGGCGCCTACATCGATAAAAATATTTTCCAGGGTTGCAGTAAGGTTGGTATCATTGCCTTTGCGGGTATGTATAGCAGGCCAACCGAAAACACCTCTTACTTTTCCTTTGGGTGTATGGATGATCACTCTTTTTGACGGAGCAATGCTTTGATCTATACCGCCGTTGCGGATCACGTAAATAAATCCATCATCGGTAATGTAATTTACCATCCACGAGATCTCGTCGGAATGGCCTTCAATGACTACCCTGAATGCTTTACCCGGATTTACAATGCCGTATAAGGTTCCATAAGGATCGAGGCTCCAGGCATTTAAGTAGGGCTTGATGTATTGTAACCAAATTTTCTGCCCTTCAGATTCGTGGCCGGTCGGCGAAGGATTGTTGAGGTATTTATGTAAAAATTCTTCCGCGGATTTGCTTATAATTTTCATATGGTTAGCTGCTTTAGCTGGTAGTCTTCAGACCACTTTTGTGGATCTAAATTCCAGCTTTTGAGATTTTCATATTCGTTTGAAGTAATTATTTTATGTAGCAAAGCCTGTTCCAATAATGCTGTAAAATGACTTAAACTTTGAAATTTTAGCGATTTTTCTGCAAATTTTTGTTTTGCAATCCCGAATTCGTACTGAAATATAGCCAAAACCCCTTCAATTTGAAATCCTCCCGCGAGAATTGCCTGACAAGCTTCTATGGAACTCCCCCCGGTGGATATCAGGTCTTCGATTACGAGCACTTTGGCTCCGGGCTCAAGATGTCCTTCAATCATATTCTTCAAACCATGCTCTTTGGGCTTACTCCTTACATAACAGAAAGGCAAGTTCAGGTGTTCTGCCAGTAATGCTCCCCATGCTATTCCGGCTGTTGCTACACCTGCTATAGCTCCGGTGTCTGGATATTGATTTGCCAAGCTGACAAATCCATCGACAATTTCACTGCGAATCTTAGGGTAGGACAAGACTTTGCGATTATCGCAATAAATTGGAGATTTAAGTCCTGAGGCCCAGGTGTACGCCTGTCCAGGATTTAACTTTACGGATTGGATTTCCAGAAGTCGATCCGCTATCTTGTGGGCTATTGTCATTTTATGTCGAAGAGGAGGCAAATTTACGAAATTCAAATTAATGATCATTGCCTGGTATTAACGGGCAAACATAGTTTGGAGCAGAATGAATTGGTAAAACACCGCATTGTAATGCCCTATATGGGAAACAAGAAAACGCTGTTTCAGTACCTCGATATGCTTGAGAAATCTAACCGGTTTGAAGAAGTTGTACTCGAAAGCGAGGACCCATCTAAAATCTTTATCGATTTAAGAAGTATATGCAACTGGGTTCCTGCTGCGGGTGGGATTATTCATCGCCAGGATGGGAAGGTGCTTTTGATTTTCAGAAAAAAAATATGGGACCTGCCCAAAGGCAAAGTTGACCCCGGTGAAAAATCAAGGCAAGCCGCGCTCAGAGAATGTAGGGAAGAAATTGGATTGAAGAACCTGGAACTCGAATGGAAACTAGGCAATACCTGGCATCTGTATCGCGAGATCAACAAATCGAGATCTTTAAAACGAACGAAGTGGTATGTTATCAAAGCCAATGATCCGGAAAATCTTAGCTTGCAGGCAGAAGAAGGCATCGAGCATGCCGATTGGTTTCATATCGACGATGCATTGAAATTGGAGCCGATGTATGAGAACATCAAACAGATGTTGGAGGCCTATAAGAAGAGCTTGAAGCGGGAAGCTTAAAGCAAAACGCCATTAGGAATATCTACCTAAAGAAAAAACATTTTAGACCTTTGTAGAGTTTTCTACGAGAAATTCATTTTGTTAATCCTCAATTCAAATCCACAAAGCACCTCGTAGCTTAAGATTCAAATTATTGATTTTAAGAATTTGGATCTTATACCATTATCCAAGAAAATATCCAACAACAATGCGGTTGAACCTGAATGTTGCCATATCCTTCTTAAGTCTTACAATATTGGTCTTAAATTTCAATAAACTAACATTCGTTAGTATCAAATGATTTTCCGTTTTTTGCTGCTCGTACTTATTTCTTGCCCGTAATTTTCCACTTTATGCCTACATAGGCTTTCCGTCCGGAGATGGGAGCGTATACTTCCGATGCATTGAAAAAATTGCCATAAGGATTGTCTGCCTGGATGATGGCATCGTGTTGGTTGTAAGCCAGTAAGTTTTCGCTGCCTGCATAGAATTCCCAAGGGCCCGAAGTAAAGGTAAGTTGTGATTGCAATAGCACATAATCCTCTGTAGGCGAGTGATGTCCATGCAATAAATCAGCAGGCACACCCTCCTTATCCGATAATCTCATTTTACCAACATAATTGGATGTAATGTTCCAAAGCCATTTCTTATCAGAGGTCTCAAGATCCATCGATAAAAGCGCCCGGTACTTTGGAGTCAACAATGCACTTCTATAGCCGGAATCGAATTGTACATCCGTTTGAGTAAATTTTCCGCCGGCCTTGAGATTCATGAATGAAAAAAACCGATAGGATAAAGTTAATATGGATTGAAATGCATTGGATTTTCCATCGAGGGCATAGATGTTAACTTCATTATAGTTTTTATCGAGATCCACTATAAGTTGTTGATTAAACCAGGTGTAATAGGCATCCATGTTGATCTCCAATTCTTTACTACCGACAAAAGGTTTTCCAACGATATTGATTCCGGTATTCCATGATTTTTCAATGGAAGGGGCGCCATTAATTACCCAGTTTTTTGAACTGGCCATGAGATGGGTATTTTCAGAAAAAATACGGGGTAAGCGATATCCTCTGCCTATAGAAGCCCGCATCGTCCAATCTTCAGCAAACAAATAACGAAGACTGGCTCTGGGCATCCAAATGGGTTTCGAATTTTCGATAAAATCGGCGTGTAAGCCCAATGTTGTAGTGATTTTATTATCGGGTCCAAGGCTGCTTCTGAAACTATGCTCCGCAAAAAGTGCCACAATCTTATACTTGTACTCCAAGCTTTTTCCATCAAACAGCTCCGAAGCATCATGCCATTTGAATTGCGGCCCCGCCATGATCTGATGATTTCCTGAACTAAAAGTGTGATTGTAAAGCAATTTTAAATGAATATTTTTTTCTGTAGCCTCAAAACTTCTGTTTCCATACAATGATTTTATTTTCGTGTATGCGATGTCGTAAATGGATCCAGTATTGTCATTGGGATCTGAAAATCCTACATAGCCTACATTTCCAAACAGATTAAAATAGCTTAATTCCTGTTGTATCAGGTATGGATTATTTTCAATCAATTGTCCGCTGGTTTTCTTTTCGTATAATGCCTGGGCATTGACCTGACCTTCAACAGTTTCGCTGAAAAAGATATTGCGGATCAATCCATTGATCCGATCGTTTTGCGGTTCATCCTGAAATCCATCGTGATTGTGATCCCTCTTTGTATTTTGAAGATTTCCGTTCAGGTATATCCCACTCGAACGCGCATGGTTCCATTGTTTGTTTAAATGCAAATTGGCTTCATATCGTCCGTGAGCATCTGCAAATAAATTGAAATATAACGGATGGTCTTCATAAGGTTTTTTAAGTTGCACGTTGATAGCACCGCTCATGCTTTGAACTCCTGTTTGTACACTGGATGCTCCTTTTAGGATGTCTACGCGATCCAGCCAGGTACCGGAAAGCAAATCGTAACCGAAGTTGCTGATTATTCCGGAATATGCCGGTCTGTTTTCGATGAGCAGTTGTGTGTAAATTCCTCGAAGCCCCAGAAACTGGATTTCTTTGGATCCCGTCACGGCGTTGGTGTAACTAACATCTACTGCGTTGCTGGTTTGAAAACTCTCTGAAAGGCTGCAGCATGCTGCTTTTCTAAATTCTTTTTTCTCCAGCGTTTCGATGTTTAAGGGATTTAATCTTGAAAATGAGTTGGAAGATCGTTCAGAGTTTACTTCCACACCGGATAATAACACGCCTTCCCTGAGTTTAAAAACTTCAAAGGAAAGTTCGTTTGAAACATTTATTGTATCCTTTTGAAATCCTGTATAACTAAGCACCAGGTGCTGATCTGTTTCTTTCCGATCGAGTTTAAAATAACCATTTTCGTTGGTTATGGTTCCTTTATTGGATTCGAGCCAGTAGACGCTTACCCCCACGAGGGTCTGATTTTTTTCATCGACCACATTCCCCATCAGAAACTGTGCCGAAAGATTATCGATACTAACAATTGTAAGTATGAAAGCAAGAATGATTTTGCCCATGATAAGTATAAAAATAATAAATGAAAAAAAAGTGTTTAAGAGAATTAAACACGATGGGCTAGCATCTCCAGATCACGTAATTTATTAAAACAGCCTTGCCAGATAAAAAATAGGGTTTGTCTGGAATTGGATTTGTTTGTGATCCTGAAGCAATAGCAAGGGGCAGAATGTTTAATTGCGGAATATGGCTTGGAGTTGTAAAATCGGCTGACTTTTTCTGCGAAGGTTTTTCTGCATCAAAATCAAGCGATTTGTATTCTACGATTTGATTTTCGCAAGGTGCCGCCTTTCCATGTTCCTTCTTGCATTTATTGTCTTTCAGGTGGCAGGACTTGGCGGGATGTGTTTTAACACAGCGGTCTTCCTTCGGAATAAAAGAATATTCAATATTCTTCGAACAGCAACAATACAGCATGAACACGCTGAGCCCGATCTGTGCGACAAGCACGTGGAAAGAAAGCAACAAAGTGAGGATCCTGTAATGCACCATCGAAGCTATAACGAATTTATATCAATTTTGTTTAATCTCGTTTTCATTTAAAAGCTTCCCTTGAAATGACCAGTTTCTGAATTTCAGAAGTTCCTTCCCCAATTGTGCACAATTTAGCATCCCGGTAATATTTTTCTACCGGAAAATCTTTGGTATAACCATATCCACCAAAGATCTGAATTGCATCTGTGGCGATGGCCACGGCTATTTCAGAAGCGTAGTACTTGGCCATCGCCGCCTGGGCGGTCATTTTTTGACCCAGGTCTTTCATTTTACCTGCTTGTCGGGTCAGTAATTCTGCAGCTTCTATTTTTACGGCCATGTCTGCAAGTTTAAATGCGATGCCCTGAAACTGGGATATCTTTTGTCCAAATTGTTCTCTTTCCTGAGAATAATTTACAGCCGCCTGATATGCTCCCTTTGCAATTCCTAAACCCAATGCGGCTATGCTGATTCTACCCCCATCCAAGACCTTCATGGCTTGAATAAATCCTTCTCCAATTTCGCCAATTACTTGCGATTGATGTATTTTGCATTGATCGAAAATCATTTCCGTAGTTTCTGAAGCCCGCATTCCAAGTTTATTTTCTTTTTTTCCTGCAGAAAAGCCAGGTGTGCCTCGTTCCACGATAAATGCAGTCATGCCCCTGCTGTCGAGTAGTTCGCCGGTGCGTGCAATGACAACTGCGACATCCGATGATTTTCCATGGGTGATCCAGGTTTTAGTGCCGTTGATAATCCAGTAGTCGCCTTCCTGATGAGCCACACATTTCATGCGGATGGCGTCGCTGCCTGTATTCGGCTCAGTTAATCCCCAGGCTCCAATCCATTCACCCGAAGCCAGTTTGGGCAAATAGTTTCCTTTTTGCTCTTCATTGCAAAAAAGCATCATGTGGCCGGTACATAAGGAATTGTGTGCGGCTACCGATAATCCGATGGAACCGCAGACTTTTGCAATTTCTTCGATGACTGAAATATATTCCTGATAGGTCAATCCGGATCCGCCGTATTCAGTCGGAACCAATACTCCAAGAAAGCCTTGCTTTCCCATTTCGTGGAAGAGGTCTTTAGGAAAATGTTGAGCCTCATCCCATTCCATTACATGAGGACGAATGTACATTTCAGCAAAATTTTTGGCTGAATCTCTAATCAACTGAAGGTGTTCAGAATCAAACGGGGACATACAAATCTTATTAAGACCGCAAAAATAGTCAAAGCAGCCCGAAACTTATTTGCTGTATTTATCCTTCCATTTTTCGTCCATGAATTCTTTGATTTTGGATTCATGTCCGGTCGAACCTGCATCATAGATCTGCCTTCCTTGAATTTGATCGGGTAAATATTCCTGTTCGCTGAACTGCCCCGGGTAGTGATGTGCATATTGATAACCCTCACCGTATTTCATATTTTTCATGAGTCCGGTCACTGCATTCCTCAAATGCAATGGCACTGGGAGGTTGCCGGTGGCATTGACGATGGCCATTGCTTTTTCAATACCCATATAAGCACTATTAGACTTTTGCGAACAAGCCAGATAGACAACGGCTTCTGCTAAAATAATTCTGGATTCCGGCCAACCAACCTGCTCAACAGCCTGCTGACAAGCTGCTGCCAAGAGCAGGGCATTGGGATTCGCCAAACCAATATCTTCTGCGGCTGAGATCAAAAGACGGCGTACAATAAATCTGGGATCTTCTCCACCTGCTATCATTCTAGCCAACCAATACAAGCTTGCATGAGGATCCGAACCTCGTATGGATTTTATGAAAGCAGAAGCAATGTCGTAGTGCAGTTCTCCATTTTTATCGTAAACCGCAATATTTTCCTGGACCAAATTTCGGACCAAATCGTTGGTAATTTCAACCGGATCGGATTTGAGAGATCCAATCAGTTCGAGAATGTTGCAGAGTTTTCTTGCATCGCCTTGAGCAAACTGGATCAGAGCTTCCTTTTCCAACAGATTTACCGTGCGCTCTTTAAACAGAAAATCTTTATCCACTACTGAATGGAAAAGTTGCAAGAGTTCTTTTTCATCGAGGGATTTCAAAGTATATACCTGGCATCGGGATAACAAGGCATTGTTGATTTCAAACGATGGATTTTCTGTCGTTGCGCCAATCAGGACAACGGTACCTTTTTCAACAGCCGCCAAAAGTGCATCCTGTTGTGATTTGTTAAAACGGTGGATTTCATCGATAAACAAGATAGGGGAGCTCTGATCGAAGAATCTATTGCTTCTTGCCTTTTCCAAAACGTCCCTGACATCTTTAACACCGGCCTGAACGGCACTGAGTTCATAAAATGGCCTTTTCAGTTGGCTGGCTAAAATTTTAGCAAGTGTTGTTTTTCCAACACCAGGAGGTCCCCAGAAGATTAAAGAAGGAATATGGGTTTTTTCGAGTGCGATGCGGAGTATGCCTTCGGGTCCCGTGAGATGCTCCTGTCCCAGGAAATCATCCAGAGTTTTAGGGCGCATTCGCTCGGCTAAAGGTTGCATCGGATATTAATTTTTATTAAAATGACGTTAATAATCTGGTGTTTTAATGCTTTTGCTTTCAACAACTAAGGTAATGGCTAAACTTCTCAAATGTTAAGGTTTTTTAGAGCATGATGATCCAGTTCCCTGAAATCTTTATCTTTGAATCCACATGAGACAAAAGCTCTTTTTCGCCTTGACCCTTCTGTTTTTCATTTCAGATGACAGGGATTTATTTGCAGCCCACATCATTGGTGGTGAAATGTATTACGAATGCCTGGGTTATGGAAGCAATGGCGCGGATACCACGAGAAGACGTTACCTGATTACCATAAAACTATACCGCGATTGTGCTTCAAGCGGTGCAAATTTTGATAATCCTTTGGGTTTTACCATTTTTAGACAACAAGGGAACTCCTGGGTAAATACGCGTTCCGGACAAGGAGCGAATTCCGAATACCGGGTCAATCTTCAACAACCGGTTTCACAAATCGATCCGCCTCAATATCCTTGTCTGATATTGCCTCCGAATATTTGCGGAGAAGCAGGAACCTACCAACTTGAAGTTGAACTACCGATTATAAGCTCCAAATATCTGGTTGTATGGCAAAGATGCTGCCGCAACAATACCATTACTAATATTGTCGATCCGGAATCAACAGGGGCTACCTATTTTATTGAAATCCATCCGGAGGCTCAACGGACTTGCAACAGCAGTCCCAGATTTATTAATTTCCCACCCACGGTCTTGTGTGTGAATGCTCCTTTCAACTTCGACCATTCTGCATTTGACAGCGAAGGTGATCAGTTGGTTTATGAATTTTGCGAACCCCTGACGGGTGGCGGCAGGGTTGGTGGCAACAATTGTCAGTCTGTAATCCCAACTCCCGATTGCATTCCACCCTATACACCGGTTCAATACAGATTTCCCTATACTGCTCTTTTTCCATTAGGTGGCAACCCTCAAGTTACGATCAACACCTTAAATGGGATCATTACCGGCACCCCCGACGCCATTGGGCAATTTGTAGTGGGGGTGTGTGTATACGAATACCGGAACGGGGTCCTGTTATCAGTATTGAAAAGAGATTTTCAATTTAATGTGGCAAGCTGTGAAGGTGCTGTTGAAGCGATGTTGGGTGGTGCAAGTCGATTGACTCCTGATTTTTTTAGTATTACCGTTTGTGGTTCTCTTGATTATCAAATGCAAAATGCAAGCATTGATTCGAGATTCATCAACGAAGTACAGTGGATTTATGAAAATGGAGGAAGCCTCGATACTTTCTTCGGATGGGCTCCCAGGATAACATTTAAGGAGGGAGGTTGGCATGAGGGACGATTTATTCTAAATCCCGGAACCAACTGTGGAGATACCGGTTTTTTCAGGATTAATTTGGTTCCTGACTTAAATGCAAATTTTGAATTTGTTTACGATAGTTGTGTGGCGGGTCCGGTTCAATTTACGGATTTATCTTCTTCGCAATATTCGCAGTTAAGTCAATGGAACTGGAGTCTGGGAGATGGAATCACTGCATTTTCGCAAAACCCAATTGTGAATTATTTGAGGCCTGGAACGTATCCTGTTCTCCTGACCGTTAAAGATAATTTTGGTTGTCAGGAACAATTTTTTAAACAGATAAAATGGTATCCGTCGCCAAATGTCGTGATCTTTTCTCCAAATAAAAATGAAGGATGTATTCCGCTGGATATTGAGTTTAAAAATATTTCATTCCCAACCGATAGCAGTTATCGCTTTATTTGGAGGTTTAGCGATGGCGTTGTCGATTCAGGATATTTGGTGAATCACATTTTTAGACAGGCTGGGAGTTATGGCCTGAAATTAGAAGTGACCTCCCCTTTGGGTTGCTATACGGAAAATGATTTCTCAAACGTAATTCAGGCTTTTGATCCACCTTTTGCAAATTGGGCAATCGACAGAATGATGGTTAACTTAAACGATCCGGTTATTCATTTGGACGATTTGACAACAGGTACCATTGGAAGGACGTGGATCATTCAAAACAACAAGTATTATTACGATAAGAATTTGACATACGAGTTGCAAGACACGGGATATCATTCCATCCAGTTGATTGCAGTGGATCGCTTTTTATGTACGGATACCTTACAGGCCACTGTATTTGCATTCAGGGATTTCAGTTTGTATATGCCAAATGCTTTTACACCAAATGGAGATGGGAAGAATGAAGAATTTGGTCCGGTCGGTCAATTTGCAGCTATGCAATATTATTCAATGGCAATTTATGATCGCTGGGGTTCGCTAATGTTTTCCACCACCAATCCATCCGATTCCTGGAACGGCAAATACCAAAATACAGGAAAAGAGATTCCCCCCGGCGTATATATTTACGAACTGAAATACAAAGCATTAGCCAGAGAACCTGTAGAAACCAGAAATACATTCAGTTTGATTCGCTGATTTTCAAAATGGCCTCTTCTTTAAATGACTCTTTGATCGGGGATTTCACAATAGCTTTTAAAAGCTACGCCCAGCCCTTAAGAAGAAAGGGAATGATCGCGTATATGCGAAATCAGTTTAATTTTTATGGTGTTTCATCGACGGATAGGAAGCTATCGATTCAATTGGTTGCTCCAAAATTTTTATGGACAGGAGTAGGGGAGTTTCTGGAGTTCATTGAATGTTGTTGGACCGAAGGCCATCGCGAATTCAAATATCTGGCATTGGATCTAAGCAGAAAACATGTGCGTAAACTGGACGCTTCTTGTGTACCTTTTTACGAAAAACTGATTGAAGTGGAATCCTGGTGGGATACAGTAGATGGGATAGCGCCACAAATCATAGGCAGGTTAGTACAACATGATCCAGCGATGATCAGATCTTTATCTGAAAAATGGATAGAACACGAAAATTTTTGGTACCAAAGATCTGCGCTGATATTGCAGTTGTTTTACAAGGCACAAACAGATTTTAAATTGCTTTCATATTGCATAAACCGGAGGAAGGAAAGCAAGGAGTTTTTCATACAAAAGGCAGCTGGTTGGGCACTTCGGCAATATTCCAAAACCAATCCAGAACAAGTAAAATTATTTTTAGCAGAAAATAAAATTCCCTCCCTGAGTTACAGAGAGGGAATGAAATATATTTTGAAGGAGGGTCTTTGATTAATTGGTATATACCTTAAAGTCTTCCTGCTTGTTTACTTTGAGGATATACGAACGCGTACACACCTGATGCACGTATTGATCGTAGCCCTGGACGATTCCCGTGGCAATAAATTTTTTATTAGCAGGATTTTTAATATCGCTATACAATTCCAACGGAATGGATGAAGCGAATTCAACTTTGATGGTATAATCAAAATTGTCGGGGTCCCGCGCAAAAATAGTATTGCCTGCAATCATCACGTTGTTGTTGGCTAATGTCATTTCAACAGTAAGACTTTTTCCTTCGCAGTCCATCGTTTTATTACAGGGACCCTTGCAATCAGACCTGCCCAATATCCCTTTAATCCCCTTAGAAACGGATCCTCCCGTTGAACAAGAACCCAGGATTAAAAAGCAACCGATCAGGATGAATAGTGAATTTTTCATGTGTTTCCGCTTATTTGGAAAGTTCAGAAGTAATGCGTTCTGCTTTGTAAATATACTTCAATGCTGCGAAAATTCCACCCGCATGCACTCCAACAGTCCGGTTGGTTTGTTCGTCGTAAATGAAATTTCCCGGAAGTGACTCAATGTTTCCATCGAAAACCAGGCCAATGGCTTCTTTATTCCGGTTGATGATGGGGCTTCCTGAGTTTCCTCCAATGATGTCGTTGGTAGTTACAAAGCAAAAAGGCGATCTGAGTAATTCAGCAGGAGGATTTAACCATCTTTCTGGTAAAGACCATGGAAATTTTTTATTGAAAGAATAATAGCGGTCGTATAATCCGTAAAAAGTAGTATTTACCGGTGCGGTTGTGCCATTGTAATCATATGCTTTTACCTTTCCATCAGATAGACGCAAAGTAAACGTAGCATCAGGTGGTAATTGGTTCCCTTTTACTTGAAATACAGCGTTTGCAATTTTTGCTTCAAGAGATTTTCTTTTCGTATTGTTGTTTTGGAACGCTTTAACAGCTTCCATATATTTTGGAACGATCAGACGGGCAGCTTCCAATAGAGGATCGTCTTGCTTTGAAAACTTTTCAGCATCCATCGTCAACAACTTTTCAATTTTATCTGTATCGGCAAAATCCGTTTTATCCAATATTTTTCTTGCTTTCTTTTCCGGAGTCTTACCGTCTAACAGTTTATCGGAAATTTTAAAATCTGCAGTTTCGAATTCTACAATTTCTTCGAAATAGACTTTTAAAAGTTCTTGTTGTTTTGGTGAATTTAAATCTTTAGCCAACTCTTTGATTTGCATTTTTTGTTTTTCCAGAGATTTAGAATCGGCACCAGCGAGTGATTTTTCGTAATTTGCTAATGCAAACATCAGGTTAACTGCGTTGCCTTTTGTTCCGGAAGGACCTAAAATCGTAGTCGAACTACCGTATTTATTTAAAAGGTCGTATTCTTTTTCAATTTCCTGCCAATAATCTATGTCTTTTAATTTGGTCTTACTTCTGATTTCCTTTTCCATTGCAGCTTTCCGCCCAAATAATGCCGGGTTTCTCAATCCGTTCAATATACCTGAGATGGCTTTTATTCCATTTCCTAAATTAAAAATCGAATTTAGCAAAGCATCGCTTGGTGATTTATCGTACTCCTTTTGCAAGAGATCGCGTCTGGTTTTCATCATTTTTAATTGCGCCGGAAATCTTACATTTCGATCGTATTCAAATTGTCTGACGGTACGATATCTTTCTGTGCTTCCCGGATTTCCAATTACAAAAACAGGTTCTTCTTCAACCGCGCCGGCAGGATTAAATTTAAAATAATTCGAACTGGTGTTTAATGGTTTGCCATTCTCGTCGTAGGCTCTCCAGAATGTGAAATCAAGGGAATACCTGGGATACGTAAAATTATCCGGGTCTCCTCCGAAATACCCAAGTTCGTTTTCAGGGATCAACACCAATCTGATGTCGCTATATTTTTTGTAACCATACAGACTGAATTTTCCTCCACTGTAATAGGTTACGGTCTGAATTCGCAGGTTTTTCCACGCATCCATTTGTGCGTATTCGGATTTCAATTCTTCTAATGCGGCATCGACAAGTTTTTTGTGTTCAATGTCATCTTTGGCTGACTTTGCTTTTTTTAAGATCTTATCGGTAACATCTTCCGCAATGATCAACTGCTCTACAAATAAGCCTTCGGCTTTTCTTTCTTCTTCCAAAGTTTTTGCATAGAATCCATCGCGGAGTAAGGTTTCGCCGGGTTGTTGCAGCGATGTCACCACATCTCTGGAACAATGGTGATTGGTCATAATCAGTCCATCGGGCGAAACAAAAGAAGCTGAGCACCAGGTTGCAAAGCGAAGTGAAGCTTTCCGTACATCATCGTACCATTTATCTTCAGGAGTAAAATTATAGGCCTCTTTAAACCATTCGCGTGGTGGATTTTCAAAAGTCCACATTTTACCAAAATCAAATCTTTGAGGGGCGTTTGGATCCTGCGCCTGGAGGTTCAGGCTAATGAATAGGATTAAAAAGCTTAAAAATCTGCAATTTTTCATATACCGTTATGTATTTAGGCTTGCAAAGATAGCAATTACGAAGAATTTCGTAATTATATTTGAAAATAGTTAACCTTCGAGCTCTTTTTCGATGGAAATCCTGCTGATAGGGTGATACAGCGGACTAAAACGGGTAAAAATCCTCCTTGCATCATTTTGAAAACCGTGATCCATGAGCGCTTCGTATATAGGAAGGATAAATTTTCTGCGACCGACACTTCCCAGGAAATGCTCTATAGAAGGCATTATGTAAGAAGTATATTGGTTTTCAATGCTATAAATCATCCACGCACACCGGATCTCTGCATTCCGGCTTTCCTTAAAATTGTAATATCGATCCAGCTTTAGACAAAGGTCAGGATTTTTTGAATCGGGCAGGTTCCTGATAAAATGCAAATATTCGTGGGTCGACCAATTGGCAGTCTGGATCGTATCCGGTTCTGAGCCGGAAAGTATTTTTGCTGTATATTCTTCAACCCGATCAAATTTTTGGCGACTGTAATTGCCTGTGACCAAAGGAAAGCCGGGTTTGTATACCCACATGTGTATGGTATCTAACATCGGATCGTTTTCCGGAAGTAATTGTTTTTTTACAAAATCCATGAAGCCTTGTGAAGTATTGGATTTAAATGCAAACTCTTTGAAATAAGCCTTTAAAAATGTATCAAGTGCAGCTCTTCCTTTTCGCTCTTCCAGAAAACGGAGCAGTGATTTTCCTTTTTCATAAGCAATATCAGTTAGTGCTTCTTCCGGATCAATATCTTTTAAATTCAGATGCAGGCAAGTCATGGGGTTGTTTTCTCCCATGTCGTCTATCGAAGTTTTGAGATCCTGTAATCCCAACAAGCTCAACATGTCTGCGTAATCTTTCCCGTAAAGATTTTCCATGATCCTGCTTTCGATGTAGGTTGTAAATCCTTCGTTCAACCAGAAATCATTCCAGCTTGCATTGGTTACGAGATTTCCGCTCCATGAATGGGCCAGCTCATGCGCAAGTAAAGCAGTAAGACTTCGATCTCCGGCAATGACGGTTGGAGTTAAAAATGTCATTCTCGGATTTTCCATACCACCAAAAGGAAAACTTGCAGGCAAAACAATTACATCGTATCGTTCCCAGGGATAGGGTCCGTATAAATTTTCCGTGGCGATCAGCATTTTTTCGAGATCTTCAAATTCCCAGCGGGCTTGTTCCAGCCATTCTTTAGGAGCGTATACTCCAGTTCGTTGGCCAATGGATTTAAATCCAAAATCACCTACCGCCATTGCCATAAGATATGCAGGAATTGGTAAATCCATTTTGAAATGATAGATGCCCGAATCGTTTTTTTCGGATGCTCCATCTGCACTCATGACCACCATGAGTTCCTGAGGCACTTTAATTCTAGCCTGGTAAGTAAATCTCATACCGGGTCCGTCGGGACTGGGCACCCAGGATCGGGCATAGATCGATTGACTCTGTGTAAATAAAAACGGATGCTTCTTGCTGGCGGTTTGTTCAGCGGGAACCCACTGCAGAGCAATGGCATCTTTTCCGGTTTCATATTGAATCCTAACTGTTCTTGTATCTTTTGGAATTGGAATAACAAGTCCATTTCCAAGTATGGAATCCTTGGGTGTAATCCTGAAATTGACTTTGGAGTATTCCGAGCCATTGTAAACTGAAACGTCGAGAATTGTCAATTCCATGAAGTCGAGAATGAGGCTATCACTGCAATTTGTAGCAATTTTATATTCTGCAGTTCCGGAAATTTTCTGAAGGTCGAAGGAAACTTCCAGATCGAGGTCGAGGTGTTCAACTGAACAGATAAGCGGATTGCTGAAACTGTGTGGATCTTCTTCGCGAATTATGGAAGCTTTGTTTGGCTGGTCAACACAAGAAATTAAAGCTATTGGAGTAATAATAAGTAAGATTCTGTATAATGTTTTCATAAGCAGTAACAGTCTTTGACAAACGTATTTATAAGTTAATTGTTTTATCAGAACGCAGATCCCGAATCTTGTCTGAGGGCCGATGTTCCGGAAATCGGGACGGGTTTGTAATTTTTTAAGTAAAGTTCCGCTTCCGGGCCTAAGTGGAAAATCAAATCCAAAACTGAAAGATGGGGAATAAAAATTGTACCAAATAATTGTTCGTAATAGGGATTGGGTGCAAATTGGTTTGCTTTTGTTTGGTTGCGCAGATCCAATGTATCTGAAGGATAATTTAATTTAAATGATTCGGTAAATTCAATTTGGAAATTCCACTTCAGCCACTTGGATAACTGTTGTAAAGAAGTTTGATTCCATTCGAATAAGCTGGTGGTTTGATTTGAATAAAGGTAGTCCAGTTCGTCCCGGTAATATTCAAAATAGGGACTTCTCCCGTAAACAGTTTGCAGGTACCGCTGGTGCTGTATTCGCCAGTCGGATTGCTGAAAAATTCTGACCTCCCGAATATTTTTTTGTTGATTTTTTCCTTTTTCGAGGGGAATGGATAAGGTATGTGTACCCTGATGGCTCCCCAGGTTGTATCTGTTTCTGGTTGATTTTTTCTGATAATTTTCGTTGATCTCAATGATTAATTTTGGTAACTGACTCAGGTAAGCAGCCAGATGGATGTCCGGAAAAGCCGTAGTGTGGATCAATAGGTTTCGATAGCTTTGCTCCATGATCTGATGCAATGAACGCTCAAAGTTATCTCCAAAAACATTCTTATACAGGACAACTCATCGAAGATTTTCCCGATCCTTCTTTGACAAGTAGCATCGTAGTGCCTTCATTCAATGAACCTGGCCTATTTGAAACCCTTCAAAGCCTGGGAGCTATGCATCCTTCGGTTGGGATTGCGGAACTCATCGTGGTGCTTAATCATGCAGAATCATCATCAGTAGACATCAAAGAACTGCATAAAATGCAATTTGAAATGCTCCATGAACAATCGCTTTATATGTCGGGTTCTAATCTTTCTTTAAAAGTGATACCTCCGGTAGAATTTCCCGATAACATAGCTGGGGTTGGACTGGCCCGAAAAATAGGAATGGATGAAGCGATCAGGAGATTTGGAAAAATTGAAAAGGAAGGAATATTATATAATATCGATGCCGATTGCCTGATCGATAAAAATTACCTGGTTTTAGCTGACAATTTCTTCAAAAAACATCCCCATTTGGATGCATGCAGTATTGGTTTTAAGCACCAAACGCATCTATGCAATGCCAGTGAAGTTGAGGCTATAGAACTTTATGAGTTGCATTTAAGGCTTTATATCAACTGGCAGAAATATTATGCTTATCCGTTTGCCTTTCAAACTTTGGGTTCCTGCTTTGGAGTTCGGACGGAGGCATACCGGAAACAGGGAGGCATGAATAGAAGAAAAGCCGGGGAGGATTTTTATTTCCTGCATAAATTCAGCCGACTTGGAAAACTTGGAAATCTTAAGGATTTTCTTGTTTACCCATCGGCCAGGATTTCATCACGGGTTCCTTTTGGAACGGGGAAAGCAGTTCAAAAAATTATTAATGGAAATTACAATGGTCAGAATTACCTAAGTTACGATCCTAAGGCTATAGGTATATTTTGTAGAGGCTTACAGCAATTGTGTGAGGCCTATGAAGAATTAAAGAGTCATATCAAATCCTGGTCAACGGCAATTGCCGAACCCGTTTTTAGAAAGTTTTTAGAGTCCCGCGATTTTTCAGAAGTGCTGAAGGAGATTTTCAATAACAGTGGGAACAAAACGAATTTTCAAAACAGGTTATCGAAATACCTGGATCCATTCTTACTTATGAAGTTTCTGCATGAAGCAGCAAACCAGGGTTTCCCCGGAAAGCCCGTTATGGATTCATTTTATGCATTCCGGAATGAATGCATGGCAGATCAAAAGCAAACTGACATTTGTTCAGTCAGCGAAGCCCTTGAGATCATGAGAAATTTTGATATAAATTGAAAGGTATGGTTATGCTTCTGGCCAAATACGCCATTGAACCTCCTGGACAATATTAAACAAAATAGATTTTATTGTTTTACTTTGGAACAGAATAGGGTATATGAATTCATACGGTAAAAATTTTAGAATCCAAATTTATGGAGAATCCCATGGACCAGCTATTGGTGTTATCATAGATGGTCTGCCACCTGGAATTCCGATTGATGCAAGTGATTTTTCTGAAGATATAACGCGCAGAAAACCTGGAAAGCTGGGAACCACAAACAGAGTTGAATCAGATGTTCCCATGTTTTTTTCCGGTGTCTTCGATGGGAAAACCACAGGAGCACCCTTGCATATTTCTTTTGAGAATAAAGATGTTCGTTCGGGAGATTATCTGCAGCAATTAGATTTTCCTCGACCAGGTCATGCAGATTTTGTTGCATTAAAAAAATTTAAAGGATTTCACGATTACCGGGGAGGAGGGCATTTTAGCGGTAGAATGACTGTAGCCTTGGTTGCGGCTGGTGTTCTTGCGAAGAAACTTATTCATCCCATCCAAATCTCGGCAAATCTAATTGAAGCGGGTGGCTCAACTGATATAGAAAGTTCGGTAGAAGCAGCTCTTAAAAATCAGGATAGCATTGGCGGAATCATTGAATGTGTTGTGACAGGAGTTCCTGTCGGATTAGGAGAACCATTTTTTGATTCGATAGAATCTAAAATAAGCCAACTGGTATTCAGTATTCCAGCAGTAAAAGGGATAGAGTTTGGAAGTGGATTTAAGGCAGCAAGAATGACAGGCTCGCAACATAACGATATGTTGTTGGATCTGGAAGGTAAGACAAAGACAAATCATTCAGGTGGGATCAACGGAGGGATCAGTAATGGAAATCCAATTATTTTCAGGCTCGCAGTCAAACCCACCAACAGCATTTCCCGGTCACAGGAGTCAATAAATGTACAGAGTGGCCAAGTAGAAAAATTTACAATCAGTGGAAGACATGATGCTTGTATTGCATTGAGAGTTCCGGTTGTAGCGGAGGCTGTTGCAGCACTGGTTCTAGCAGACTTTATTCTGGAAATGAAGATGGGATAAAAAAAAACTCCGGTTTAAAAGCCGGAGTTTTTTTATAATAATAATAAGATTTACATCTGCATGTCGCCCATTCCAGTTGACATAGGCTCTGCAGCAGGCGCAGGCGCAGGCTTTTTCCTGCCTCTTGTGCTACCTTTCTTAGCAGTTGCTTTTTTAGGAGCTGCTTTTTTAGCAGTTGCCTTTTTAGCGCCAGCTTTTTTAGCGGTTGCTTTCTTAGGAGCCGCTTTTTTAGCGGTTGCTTTTTTAGGAGCTGCTTTTTTAGCAGTTGCCTTTTTAGCACCAGCTTTTTTAGCAGTTGCTTTCTTAGGAGCTGCTTTTTTAGCAGTTGCTTTTTTAGCACCAGCTTTTTTAGCAGTTGCTTTCTTAGGAGCTGCTTTTTTAGCGGTTGCTTTCTTAGGAGCCGCTTTCTTAGCTGCTGCTTTTTTAGGAGCTGCTTTTTTAGCAGTTGCTTTCTTAGCACCAGCTTTTTTAGCAGTTGCTCTTTTAGGAGCTGCTTTTTTAGCAGTTGCTTTCTTAGCTCCTGCTTTCTTGGTGGCTCTTTTTGGTGCCGCCTTTTTAGCAGTTGCTTTTTTCGTGGTTTTTTTAGCAGTTGAACGTGCTTTTGCCATGATTAATTTTTTTACGTTAACGAATAAAAATAAAACATTTGATTCTGAAAAAATGAAACTCATTTATCAAAAATCTTACCAAAGGTATAACATTTTTTAAATATGCAAATTTTTTTTAATATTTTTTTGAAAAAGCGTAATTTTTTACTATTGGGATTTTTAAAATCAAACTGCAAGCGGAAAGCTACAATTGTCTGAATTCTTAATTTGGTCAGAACAGATAAGTCAACTGGCAGGTTGCCATATAGGTAGAATTTTGTTCAGTCCATGGAGTTATAAACTTCTCAAACGTCCTGAATTCAACAGTTCTGGCTAGCTTGGTTTCGATACTTAAACTATTTTTCAACTTCAACCGGACATTAAAATAATATCTGAAGCCGCTTCCGGTGTGTGCATGAATTCCAAAATGATGCAAGACGTCGTTCTCAAAAACATAGATTTTTAATGAACTGTTTTCTATGTCGAAAAAAGCTAGTCTGGCATTAAAATTAAGCTTGGATCCCGGCTTTTTCCATAAAAAATCCTGAGCGCAATAAAATCCCGAAGGCTTGTTTCTCTCAGAAAGATCCTGTTTAAACTGTATTCTGGTTCTCCAGATCAGGCTTCTGTTCAAAGTCCATTCATAAAATAGCTGTGCGGCAATCTTGCAGTCAACAGTTTGGTCCTTCCCTTGTAAAATCAGGTACTCCCGGTCTCTGACGGTTTGTGTGCTGAACTCGATTTTCGATTTTAGCAGCCATTTCCTTCTTTGTTGTATAGTCCATGCAATGTGATATTGATGATGAGGTGTTTCCAATTCTTTATAGTCTGGAGCAACCCATGGCTTTTTAGACATCTCGTATCCTAAAGCTATCTTTAATCGATTAGTTAAGCTCATATTGAATTGAAAATTGACGCCTGTTTGATTCCAACTCTGGTTACCTGTAGCAGGTGTTTGGCTTAAGCGAATATTAAACGCCGGACTGTAATAATAATGCTCCGCCGCAAACTCAGAGCGTTTTCCCAAACCTGCTATCAGGGAGTTGTGTATGGCTGAGTTCATTCTTGAATCCGATGAGAATTCGCCATTGACTGATATATTCTGAAAAATAACTTTGTAAAAAACGGAACCCAACCATTGATTCCGATTTTGGGGGAGAAGTACTTTTAATGGATCATGAGCATAGGAGCCATCGTATTGATAAGATTGATATTGAAGTTGGGTGCAAGTTTCAAAGTGCGATGACTTGTATTCCATAGCGAATCCGGCTAATCGGTGAATCTGGTTTTTGCGGTTGCTCAACTCGTAGTCGCTGGAATGAATTCCACTTTCCTGAAAACGGATGGTCCTGATCTCTTTGTTTTGGCTTCCATCCGCTTCAAAAGTATCCAGACTCGAATCTATGAAATTATGTGATATATAGGTGACCAGATTTAGTTTGGGCTTGAGATTCCATTTTACCAGCAGCCCTCTCAGCATCTCGTTTTCACCAATCGATGTGTAGGGCTTTGCATGATTGGAATGATTGAAAGAAATTCTGAAGCCGGGTATCCCACGAAAAAACGATCCATTATCAATCAGTAATCCCAGTCCAAAAGATACGCTGTAATCCCCTACGATGATTTGTTCGACGAGTTTTCCCGGTTGCCTGAATTCTAAATGAGCTGAAATAAAATCAGGTAACTTCATATCATGGCCAATCAACCAATCCTCCTCAGCATCCTTTTCCATGGTCAATCCATATTTGATCCGGTTGCCAAACTTTCCTCTCCATTTTATTAAGACCTTATTTGGATCGGGCTTTGTTGATGCCTTCGAGCTGTCTGCTTGAATATGCTCTGAACTGGATTCAAATTTACGGTTCCATCTGAGCAATAATGTTTGATTTTTAATTTTCAATGCTCCGGTGGAGCTCGCTGAACTTTTATGATCTCCTGCTACAAAGCAATGATTGATCAGCGTCCGCAACTTGTTCAGGGCAATTCCTTGTACCGTTTGTAATTCAAGAACTGAAAGCACAGGTTTATGATTTTGCAAATGCTTATAGACCATTTGTGCCTCCCCGGAAGTTAGAAAATCCATTCCTGTCAAATCGCTCAACTTGAGCTTGTTCAAGTCGAGTAATTCAATACCAATTTCAAAATAATGCTCCGTTTTCTGGCTCAGGTTTTCAAGTTCAGAGAGTTGTTCTAAAATTTGAAAATTGGAATCTTCTTCCATGTCAATAGCTTGCTGCGCATTTAATCCCTGATTCAGAATGAAGCCAATAAGACTAAAGCACCTGGATAGCCAGGCGAATGAGGTGTTCATAGTAATAGTGTTCTGGAAACGAAAGTAATGAAAGTATGAAAGCTGTGATCCTCGGCTCAGACCAATTTATCCATCATTTCCGTTAAATAAAGATTCGACTGAATTGGATAAGGAAAAAGCCTGACTCAATTGGGAGATCCATCAAAAAAATATGAAAACACTGAATTGCCCAACTGCTTAAATCCCTTTTATAAGTATGGAGAAGCCTTGAATGCAGTGGTTATACTTCTGTAAACTCCAAAACCCTTTTTTGAAAGATGTTGCTTACTTTTGCGGCCTGGCCCTGTAGTTCAACGGATAGAATGGGAGATTCCGGTTCTCCAGGTTGAGGTTCGATTCCTCACAGGGTCACATTTTTAATCGATTGTACTATTTTTCCTTAACTACAATAAAAGTAATAAAATTTGATGCTCCATTTTTTATTGAATTCCTGCATTAAAAGCCATTGAAAAGGCGGTTTTCAACTTACATGCTATTTAAAATTCCAGAGTTTTATTTTTACTATGAGATCTAAACTTCAATCAATTTTTGGTTTGTACTGTCCGGCATGCCGGCAGGGAAAGTTATTTCCGGCAAAGAGAGTTTTCTTTGATTATACTTTTCAAATGCATCAAAGATGCACGGTATGTAATGAATCATTTTTCAGGGAACCCGGATTCTACTATGGAGCCATGTTCATATCCTATATTTTTTCTGGATTTTTTTCTCTCATACTCATGGGGATTCTGATCCTTGGTTTGGGAATCTATTGGGAATATGCTCTGGGAATATTGATATTTGTGCTGGCTGTTGGCTTTGGTTACTTATTTAAAGTCTCGAGATCCATCTGGCTGCACTTTTTTGTTGCATACAAAAAACCCCCAGTACAGTAACCGCAGTCTGCGTTTACCAACTGCTTCCACCGCCTCCACCGAAACCGCCTCCTGAAAAGGAACCACCGCCTCCGCCGCCCGAAGAAGAAGAGCTGCTGGGTCTGCTCGACATTACGGATCTCATTTCAGTTAATGATTTGCTGAGTGATGCATTGAAAGATGATGCATTGAAAACTCCATGGGAGCTGTAAAAACTGGTTGAATTGGAGTGAAACCATCTGGGTTCAGGAATGGCTATATCTTTGAACTTATCGCACCAGGTATCAGCGCAATCGAAGGCCACAGCATAGGGTAGTATCGCATCGAAATAGCTGGGGTCTTCCTTGACGAGAAATTCAAGTTTATCTTTTTCAGCAAGCTTGATGAATTTTTTTAATCCACGAATTTCTTTATACAACATGTCACCCGATTGGCTCCGTTTCAAAAGTATGTAAGCAAATACCATCAGCACAATAGCCAGGACCACAGTGAAAACAAGAAAAGCGATTTTGCCTGAGAAAAAACACCAAACACCATTGGCAAGTGCGACCAATCCAATGATCCAGAAAGAATTCCAGTAAGCTTTTTTAGATGGAGTGGTAAAGTAGTCAGAGTTCATGACCGCATTACTCACCGCAGTTTGAGCCGCCTGAAGATGTGTATAAAATTTATTTTTTAACTGACTGAGCTTTACGGTATCCCGATATTCAAAGAGTGCATCAAAAAATAACTGCTGATGGGCCGGAGCATGATCAGGGAGGTTTTTTTGTTTGATAAATGTGATCTCATCCTCTTCAAAAAAGCCTTTCCCTTTTTGGTGATCTATTTTAATATAGCCTTTGTGACCAAAATAGGGAATCATGGAAAGTACATCGTGCATGTTGGCCCTTATATCGATAGCAAATCCAGCCATGGCAGAATCAATTCCTTTAGGAGGTAAATAGGCAACCATATCGGCCAATCTGGTGTCTTTCCCGTATCTCCTCCATGCATAATAAAAACTGAGCAACATGAGCAAAGGGAGGATCAAAAATTTTCCGTAATAAAACAGCAATTTGTAAAATGGATATTCCTGAACACTTCCTTTAGGCATCCGTATGGCAACCGTCATTCCGGTATAGTTTCCCAAAGTCACGAGCGATTTACCGGTGAGTACGTTGTTTTCCCAGTTGGCACTGGATGATTGTTCAACAGATCCATAAGCCCCGGTCCGGATTTCATAATCTTCTTCGCCAATTCGAATTCCTTTTGGAAGGGTAACTTTAAATGAAGCTTCTTCTATTGGAACTTCCCATTGGTCGCCAATCAGATTCCAATAAAACTCAGGGCCGGCTTCTCCATGCAACAAGCCGTTTTCAACCGAATATCGAATATCGTATGTCTGCCTGCCTGTGAGGTATACATCAGGATCACCTATGCGAATTTGTATTCCAATTCCCAGACGATTTACCTGAAAGGGATGGTTTTCCACTTTAATGTCTCTGATAAAAAGCTTGTGCGTGAAAAATCGATCAAAAAAAGAACCCGAAGTTTTATGCGACAAAGAATATTGAAGAGGAATATCCCGGAGAATGCCACGTCGTGACTCCAGAAAATCGACCTGAATGATCTCTCTTACATAAAATATTCCTTCCCGCTTCAGTTCAATTTCGACATCGTAATTTTTGATGACAAAGCCACCTTGTGCTTTGAGTTGGAAACAGACAATGAAAACAAAGAATAAACCAGCAATGAATTTGTGCATGAAAGTCATTTAGAACTGCACCTGAATATTTTTCCTGGATTCTTCTTCGGTTTCGAAGAAATCAAATGTGCTGAATCCAAAACTACCAGCAATAAGGAATCCGGGAAATCCTTCAACTTTGTTGTTGTTTTCGCGAACGGTTGCATTGTAATATCTTCTCGCATTCTCCAGATTTTGTTCGATTTCGCCTAAGGTGTCTTGCAATTGTAAAAAATTTGTATTGGCTTTCAGGTCGGGATAACTCTCTGCCAGTGCAAATATTTGTCTCAATCCTGCGGTCAATGCCTGATCTGCTGCTATTTTTCCATTGATGTCTCCTTTGGGAACGCTCAATGCCGCATTTCTGGCTGCAATGACTTTTCCAGAGTTCCGGATTCATGTGCAGCGTAACCTTTTACGGTATTTACTATATTTGGGATCAGGTCGTATCTTTTTTTCAAAGCGACATCGATGTTACTCCAGGCATCCATCACTGCATTCTTTGATTTTACCAATCCATTGTATAGAAACACAAAAACCAGCCCAAGAAATAATGCTAAACCAAGTAAAATCATCATAAAATTTATGTTTTAAGTTTTTAATTGAACAACGTAAATATAATAGCTTTTCCGCGTTTGAAGTTCCCAGAGAATTTGATTGCCTATCGTTGTTTTGAGACGGTTCATCGAAACTTTGCCACAATTGCTAAAATTCCATTTTCAACAACAACCTGGATACTCCTTCCTTCTTCATCCGCATAATACCTTAACCGGTTCAGGTAGTCCCTGTATTTTTTATTGAACAGATTTTCAATTTCAATTCCGAAATGCCAGTTCAGAGAGAATAATTGAATTTCTGCATCTACTCCGACAGAACCAATGAAATAGGCTGGGGGAGGAGCCAGGAGATCTTTTTCTAAATCGTAGTATGCTTGTGTGAACTGGTAACTGCCTGCAATAAACAAATCCAGTTTTCTGAATTTTTTACCCGGCAAAAAGTACTTATGTATAGAGCCGCTCCATTGGGGTGCAGGCATTGAAACCAACGGCCCCCCGTTTTTGTCTTTTCCTCTCAGATAGCTGAATTTATTTAAAATTTGCCATTTGTGATTCCACTCAATTCTGAGCAGCCCATCCACTCCATACAGTCTGGCATCCGTTTGTTTGTAAAGAAATACCGGAAAGGCTCCGCGTATGGTGAGTCTTGGTTCTTTTTGCGGTTCCAGAAATATGAAGTCTGAAATTTCCTGAAACCAAAAACTAAATTCAGTACTGAGCCATTCGTTCTGCAACCATTGCACTGTGAGTTGTGCTTTCAGAGATTGTTCCTTGTCGAGTGCCGGGTCTCCTTCTTCAATACCTGCAACAGACTGATGTAAGCCATTGCTATAAAGTTCGTGGATTTCCGGGGAACGTTGCGTCCAGCCTGCATTGGCTGAGATTTTCAGGGGTTCCATCTGCCATGCAGTTCCCGTCGCTATGGAAACGTTATGATAGAGTTTGCTAACCGGTTCAATTTTAGGGGGGATGGATCTGTTGAGGTAGTCTACTGCATAATAATTCATATCATACCGAACTCCTGCTTCCCACTGAAAACGTTCACGCGGATAATGGATCTTCAAAAATGCTCCCGGGTTTTGAAGCTGGTAATCCGGTATCAACGGAATGATTCCAGTTTCCTTATCCGTTACATTTAAGAAATAACGGTAAGAAAATCCATAATCCCATTTGAGTGTTGATTGATGAAATTGTTCCTTCCAATGTGCGTGTCCGCTGAATAAATTCAGAGACAGCGCTGGTATTTCTGATCTCCCGCTTCGACGCACATCGAATTCACTTCTAGCATTCCACTGTGCTGCCCATTGAAATTCTCTGAAACTTCGGTCGTCGTCCCGTTGATAGGAATTTTTAAATAAATGGTGGCTCACTTTTTGTCGGGGTGCTGCGATGTGGTAGCTAAATTCATTCTGTGTAAAAAAAGGAGTGTCCCTTTGGATCGCTTCCATGAGGTCTGTTAAATTTCCAATGTGCGATCCTCTTAATATGCCTGGATTGGAATGAAAGTAAGCGTAGTAATATTTCACAAGCTTCGATGGACTGGGATGTAACATTCCCAGGGCAGAAAATGCAAGATCCTTTGTCCCTGTATTGGTTAAATAATAAGCAGGAGTTGAGTAATCTCCTGAAATTTTTCCTGACGCGGTGATTCTCCAATCAAAGAGATCGGATGCTTGTTCAAGTTTAACTCCCAAATGATACGAACGACCGTTCGTGCGGTAAATACTTTGAAGGCTTCCATGCAAGTGAGGATCTTTTAAAATCGGGCCCGGTTCCATCAGGATCATGCCTCCCAGGCCATTGCCACCGTAGGCAATCGCATCCACTCCCTTGATGACGGTGATTTCTCCGGCGGAAAACGGATCGATCTCCGGTGCGTGGTCTGCTCCCCATTGTTGTGAAGCCTGCAGCACGCCATGATTGACCAGTGAAATCCGGGTGCCGGTGAGTCCCTGGATGATTGGAATCGCAATGGTCGAGCCGTTGCGTAAAGTCTGAACGCCTACCACATTTTGTAAGATGCTGGCCAGCGGTTTGTCGGATTGCATCTGAATTTCCTTGGATGGAATGCTGTGTTTACTCGCACCCGTATTTTTTGTCTTTTGATCCTTTATTTCGACACTTTGTAAAGCATGTGCATGATGTTCAAGGTAAATCTCGAAAAAAGTATCCCGGTGAAGTGTTAGAAAATTTTTGACCGGATCACATCCGAAATGATGTAAGGTCAGATGATATTCACCGGGACACAGCTGATGGACAAGAATATTTCCATTTTCGTCTGAACTGTAAGCTTTGCCTGATTCTTCAATAAATAAAGTCGCAAATTCAAGAGGATGGTCATCGTGATGATCTTTAACCTGAACCTTTAAATTGATCCGGCAATCCTGACCAGTGATTATCTGTTGAATCAAAAAACAAAATAACAAACTTATCAGACGCATTCAATACTTTATTGGATCTGTAAATCAAATTCTATCTCGATGTCCGTTTCACCTCCGGCATTTGTAGGATCACCTTGTGCTACTCCAGTCGCAGTTTTATCCGGTTCATGTCTTAAAATGACTTTGAGCTTGGTTGAACCTGGCTGCTTGGTTTGGACAGAAATTTTTGAGCCAAGTGGGTTTCCATTGGAATCGCTGTCTAAATACTGAATGTCCATTGCAGCTGTATTTGAGGGCAAATAAAAAAACTGATGGTCTTCATCTTCTGATTCGATTTCTTCTGAAATATCCATAGGAGGGTTGACGGATTCATTCAGTACGATCACTTTTCCTAAATAAAATGTGCTCGATTTTAATGGAGGCGTTGAATATACCGGCGGTAAACCACCGCTTCCGTCAAGATCTTTAAAGCTAATAATCACGCTGTCCTGTTGCAAGGTATCTACCAGAACAAGATATACGGATGTAATCAACTCCGTTTCATTTGGAATCTCGTCATCGCTGCATGCAAGAATCAGAGAAAACAGGAAAAAGTAAATTATAAGGGAACCAAATTTGATTTGTTTCATTTTTTAGATTTAATAATAAATAAATAGAACATTTATGCTTTATTGCACAATGTAGAGGAATACATAAAAGTCGTGGAAAATAGGAATTATTTCCGGCTTGGAATCAAGCTGATGGAGGACCTCTGCCTTTTTTAAAAAACAAGTCAACTGCAGGATGGTAATCAGCATACGAATTGTTGTCTGCTATTTTAAAAGAATAATTACCGCTCGAATGCCCTTGTATAAAATAAAGTAAGTCACATTTGATAAACAGATCACAAATGTTGCAGGATTGTATCGGTGCAGAATAGTGTGAGTGGTGCTGACAACCGTTTATCAGATCGCTGTGGAATATCTTTCGATGGCAGGGATCGTCTTCTTTGCATTGGGTATGTTCAGAAGGGTGGTTGTGAGTGAAACTCTCTGAAAGGCGCGATACAGGCAGAATCACCAACAAAGAAATCAGGTAACCTATAAAACTGAGAATGACTGGAATAAGAATGCCCTTCTTTAGTTTTTGGCTATTCAATCTATAATATGTAGTGTTCTTCCTCAATGATGATTAAAAGAATCGGGTACAAGTCATCTGGTATCTTAACATCAAATATACGTTCAAAATTTGATGCAGGTTGTTAAAAAAAAACATTCAAGCCGGATATACAACATATTAAATATTTTTTATATATTTGTACTGGATTCTACACACAGCCCTCCCGAATTCAGCAGCACCGGAATTTAAATAATTCAAAATATGAAAACTACCTGCTTCAGGCTGTGCCTGCTATTTATTTTATTCAGCTGGGAATCCAAATCTATGGATTTCAGTTTTTATCTGGAATGCCCTCCAAATGTCACGATCAACTGTACAGATGATGTTTCGAATTTGGACAAATACGGCCAGGCTTATGTCTGGTTGAACTACAAGAAAAAGCCTATAACTCCAAAAACAACCATTTACAACACCAATGCCTGCGGAATAGGCACCATCACGAGAACCTGGGAAGCCGAAGATCCTTATTGGAAAATTCATACCTGTAGTCAGGTGATTACGGTAACGGGTTCTGTACTTTTTACGGCAGGCGATATTAGCTGGCCTCGCGATACGACCATTGAGGGATGCAATCCCAATCCGGATCCGCGTAATTTGCCTTATGGTTATGCCTATCCCTTGTTCAACCGCTTAAAATGCAGTCAGGCGATGTTCTCCTATAAAGACAGTAAATTCACGGTGTCTGCGGGTTGTATGAAGGTTCTGCGCGAATGGAAAGTGATTGACTGGTGTCAATACATTCCAAATAAATATCCGCCCGTCGGACAATGGTCTTATATCCAGGTTATCAAACTTGTTGTCAACGATTCGAGTGCGGTCTTAAACTGTCCAAAAGATACCGTTGTGGAGTCAAAATTGGATTGCAAAGGAAGTTTTGTTCAACTAAACCCGGCCACTGCTATTTCGAAGTGTGGAAATACTTTAAACATCAGAAATACATCACCTTATTCTAAAAGCAAAGGTGCAGACGCAAGTGGCGATTATCCCTTGGGCACTACTGAATTTTATTTTATCGCCGAATACGGCTGTGGCAAAGAATTAAAATGCAAAGTTCGGGTCACTGTAAAGAATAAAATAGGTCCGATACCCTATTGCATCAATGGTTTAATCGTAGCACTTATGCCTGTGGATACCAATAAAGATGGTACCCCTGACGATGGCATGGTTGAGATCTGGGCAAAGGATTTTAATATTGGTTCCTATCATCCGTGTGGATATAAACAATTGAGGTACTCATTTTCTGCAGACACCAATCACATGTCGCAAATCTTTACCTGTGCAGATTTAGGTAAAAATGAAATCAGGATGTATGTTACGGATTCACTGGGCAACCAGAGTTTTTGCAAGACCTATCTCGAAGTGCAAAACAACAATGCGAGGATCCCGGATTGCAAGAGAAAAGATAGTTTAACTACATCAACTGTTTCCATAGCAGGAATCGTACTCGATCCTTCAGGGAATAGTTGCCAGGGAATACAGACGCAACTCACCGGCGAACAACTGATGACGATCCAAACACACACGGATACGTTCATTCAAACCCGATATGATACCTTCATAGCCAAAAGTGGAACCATTTTCTACATCCGTAAGCAGGATACGACTTATCGCAGCACAGCCGATACCTTATATTCGGTATGGGAGCAACAAATTGAAACTGGCTCTGACGGAAAATACAATTATTCCAAACTCGCAAAGAACAAAAATTATATTCTGAATTTGGATAAAAGGGAACCGCAATTCAGTGGGATCAACATCAACGATGTCATTGTGTTGCTGAAGCATCTTTCTGGATCTGAACAACTGACAGACCCATATAAATTACTGGCTGCAGATATCAATGGCGATGATCAAATCGATCAGGGTGATTTCGATTTATTGTACGATCTCGTTCAGGGAAATGCAGATTATCAATCCTTGCCAAGGCATTGGAGGATCGTTAGAAAACCGATACTGTTCAGCGATCCACTCAATCCATTTTCAAGCGTAACAGAGCCCAGGGTCGAATTTAAATCAGTGCTGGTTGATTACCCACAGATAAATTTCACCGCTGTTAAAATTGGCGAACTCGATGGGTTTAATGGACTGGCTGAAATTCAGGAAAGGTCAGTTATGACCAAGGGAAGTCATCCCGGAAACTTCACGGACCTGATGGTCTATCCTAACCCGGTAACTGGTCAACATGTGTATTTCAATTTTAAATTGAATTCAGATTCAAATGTAAAACTCAGAATATTCAATAGTCAGCTACAGATACATAGGCAATTTTCGCGCTCTTTCGAAAAAGGAAAACAAACCTTCGAAATCGATCTTTCAGATCTTTATTCATCGGGTGTTTTGTTTTACGAGCTCACAGACGGGCATCGGGTTCAATATGGAAAACTGATGTTCAGCAAGTAATAAGATTAGGGTTAAAACTACGACGGTAGGCCGGGTCTTTCAAGGCGAGATCCGGCCTTTTTTGTTGATATTAGGTAGAATGATTATCAAATTATGCAGATATATGTTTGTGTATAACGATTTTACCGATAGACCTTAAGTGATGGGATTTTTGTCGATTTTCTATATAATTAGGACTGGGATGTAAAAATCAATTAAAACGACAAATTTATTTTAAACTTTTTCAACAAAATTATATACCTATAATTAAACTGAATATACATATTTATTTTTATAATGTGTGTATATATACTAGCTTCGTAAAGCCAATATTTACAGATAAATTTGTTTCGCTAAAGATTTATTTAACTAGAAACTAGTATATTTGGGAAATCAAATAAATCTACTGGCTCTCATGTTCAATGTTATTGCTTTTCTAGCCAATTGCATGTTTAGTCGCCGCTTGTCAAGTTTGTTTAAATTAGAATCTTAATAAATGTTGGATTATTTCGAAGTGAATAATAGTGCTTTAATCCATTTATAAATGTATACAAAGGGTGTCATTTTTGTCGCTTGATTTATTACACCACAAGTATAGTTATATAAATTTTTATAAGTTATGATGACAATAGAAAGTGCCACATTTACTACCGGTAAGAGGCTATCGGCATTGTTTAATATATTGAAATTGCTTTTTGTTTTGTTTTTATTGGCAAATTGTTCTAAGGAGAATTTTCCAAGAATTAATAAATTTAAAATTACATCGGGTGATTCAATGTGTCAGAAATACTTAGAAATAATTGACTTTGGCGATGGTCAGCATAGTTCATGTGGTGTATTTTATTCTGGTAACAAATCATTTGATCAAGATTCCATATTGCCTTTTCCAGATCCAAAGAAGTATTTAAAATATTGTTTAAATCTTCCGGATAATTGTGGTCTTAAATTTTATATACTTCCTTATTGTATTGAAAATGGCAAAGTAATTAGAGGTGTAATTGACTCTATCATTTCTAAGACACAAACTTTATATCCTCCTTCCATAAATTCAATTGATACAACAATTAAAGACAGATTAATTATCAACTATAATATTCCTGATTATACCAATACTCCTCCACAGGAAATAAGATTATGCTACAATATTAATTCGGTTCAGGATGTATCCGAAACCCAAAATCCTATTTCTTTGCCAATTAAATATGGTAATCAGTCATATCCACTGCAATCGTTTATAAACAATTCTACCTATAAATTCAAAATATTTGTAAAATCTTGCAATTCATTTGGAACTACATCAGTTGAAAAAACAATTCGGACGCCTACTACCCAGCCAAACTGTACTGCAAGCTTTGGGCAAATTAGTTGGCAACAGAAAAGTAGGACCAAAATTATGTTAAAAGGATCAATAGCTTCAACTTCGACTTTCTCTGACTATGGTTTTTGCATAGGTGCTAACTGTTCGCCCAAACTCAGCGTAAAAAATGACATAATATCAAATTTGGACACTATTTTTAATTCAAATATTCCTGGAAATTACAATGTGCAGTTATATTATGAGTGCCCAAACATGACAATTGTAAAAAGCCCTCAGATTACAACAATTTCTTTGCAAGTACCTGTTATTACTATATCAGATCCCATTAAGAATCCATCAGATAATTCTTTGATGCTTTCTGGAAATTTCAATATCACTAATTACCTAAGTACACAATTTGGGTTTTGTTACTCGACTACAAATCCAAACCCAACAATTTTAAATTCTGATACCAATATTTTGGGAAGCACAATTATCCCTACTTTTAATTCAAAAATCGCAGTACAGTTGAATAACACATATTATGTTCGATCTTTTGTGACTGATTGTGATGAAACTATTTATAGTCAACCAAAATCAATTTTCTTACCCAATAATCAAACAAGTTGTCCAATTGATATTTTGCAGAGTCACTCTTATCCAGATGATGGATTAAGATCTGCTGTCGGTGTAATTTTAAATGGTAAATTATATGTTGGAGGTGGCTTAGATAAAAATTTAATTTCTCAAACTGAATTTTATTCATATGATGAATCGGCTAGCTGGATTTCTAAAGCGCCTATGCCTATAAGTAGTAAAAATCAAGGAGGTGTTGCTTGTGCTTTTGAATATGTTTCTAACAATAGAATATATATCTTAGAAAGAGACACTACAAAGGTTTGGCAATATGAACCTGGAACTAACCGGTGGACAGACGTTCGGCCATTTCCCGGCCTCCCAAGAAAAGGTGCAATAGCCTTTACGCTTTATGGTAAGACATTTGTTTTAGGTGGTCAAAATGGAAATACTCCTTTAAGTGATATGTGGGAGTTCAAATATAGTAATGGAACGGTTACTTGGGATCAATATCAGTCTGTAATTGATTGTGGCCCAAGATATCAGCCTGGCTACTTTATTATTAACAACATCTTGTATATCTTTGGTGGTAATAGTTCTAGCAATACTGTATGGACACTTGATGTTGCCATGAATAAATGGATTGACACTAGGGTGTCATTACCTGTAGCACTAAGTAATTTTTCTGGTGGTATATTTTTCACTTTTGGTGAAAAAGGATATGCAGCAAAACAGAACAGCAGTGCGTTGTATGAATTTGATCCAATCCAGATGAAATGGTGTCCATCTAATGATATAAATGCAATTGATTTTGGTATATCTATATCAAATAATTCTGCAGCCTATTTTGGTCTCGGTAGAAAGATTGATTATACTAAAGAAATGTTTAAAATGAAGTAGTTATATTTTGGATCAGTTAATATGTAAAATTGAATTCAAATCTCTTTGTTCTTTAATGTTTATATTATAAATTATTGTCACTTCACTATTATTGTCAGCTATATCTAGTTGATTTGTAAGGTTTTTTAGAATAATGATTCTTTTTCTATCCGGACTAATAAATTTTAGCAGGTCTACCTGTATAGTATGCTCTGATTTCTTGGTTATTTGAAAAACGATAGTTTCAATATTTCTTAATTCTGGAATATTCGGGAATTTCATTTTGGAATAACTCAATTCAAATGAGTTTGCTTTCATTGCCAACAGTTCATTTATATTGAAATTTATAGGGATTTCAATAGTCGATATTTTCTTCTTAACATTTTCTAATATGGGAGGTTTCTTTTCAGTAAGCGGAATTTCAGGGCATCCATTTCGCTTTTTCGACCCTTTTGTATAAGGGCATTTGTCTTCAAAATCACAAACCCCATCTTTGTCACTATCTGGGCAACCCTTGCACTCGGGCAGTCCAACTAGATCAGGACAATCATCTAGAGCATCAACAACACCATCCGAATCTATATCTTTTGGAAGGTTGGCTGTGGGTATTGTTTTGTACTTATATGAAGATAATAACTTTGGATTGTCTAAATCTTTTCCTTTAAATATCACTTCAAATGAAATGCTATCTGTCCTTTTGGTACTACGAGCTGAATTCAAAGTTTGGCAATAACTAAGATCTAAGCTTATTTCACAAATCCAATCCAAAGAGTTTTGATGCCAATAACTAGTATCTTTTTTGAAATTACCAAATTCAAAGGAAAGATATGCGATCTTATTTTCATCTTTGACAATTAACATGCTGAATTGGCGCTCTAACTCCCTTAAATAATTAAACGGAGTAAGTGGAATATCATTTTCATAGGAATCTGATATATTGTCATATATACCTATGCTATCACTTGATGTTACTAATTCTTTCAGTATGAATTCCTTATTGGTTCTTCTTTCATTTTCAGTATTATCTGGATTTATGAACAAATTAATTTGGCTATAGAAATCCTTGACCAAATTTGTAGCTCTTAATTTATAAAGGTTATCACTTTGTGAATTACCTACTGCTACCCAAAGCCAAATTGCTAAAAATGAGATGATTTTTAAATTCATGGTTTTTGAGTAGGTACACTTTTAGGCTTAGGGCTAATGGTATTTTCTTCTATTTTGCCATCAATAATTTGTGGATTTCCAATTCCATTTAATTTTAATTCATAGTAAAAATCATTATTCTTTTTGCCTGTCTTATTGTACTTCTTTTCAATTCTAACTTCAATATCTTTCGTAGTTATGTCCCTGTATGATCGTTTACTAGTACCAGTGAATTCCTGATAAATCTTTACCTTTCCATAGTAAAACCCATCATCACCTAGACGGATTTCGTCTATAATATTAATATATTTCCAGTTAATCTCTACGCTTTTATACCCATAAGTCAAGACGCGGTTCAAATATTCACGTATTGGTAACGATTTTTTAGCCTGCCCCTGCTTTGGAATTAATTCGACTTTTGCAGTATCATTATTAAATAACTCAATAGCTTGTTCTATTGTATTTCGCCTTATTTTAATATCAACTTTTTTATTAGCTATAGTTTGTATTAAACTTTCAAGTAATCTTATATTATCATAGATTTTTTTTTCCAGACCAGGTGTATCTTGAGCCTGTAGATTTATAAAAAATAAAAATGAGCAACAATACAAGATCGACTTAAAGATTAAATTTGATATGTTGGCGCTTAAATTTATCTGCATAATTAAAATCATTAATAAAAAAAATATTTGGCAGTCTACAAGTCTATTTCTTTTTGACTTTAACTTCTTTTAAAATTGGTTTTTTACTTATTGGTTCAGACTTACTTGGAAGTGTTTCTTTATTTCCGCTTTTTATACTTTCCTTAATTTGTATTAATTCACTTTTGTCTTGTTTGTTTTTAACTATTATGCCAGCTAGTGATAACGTAACACTTCCAGATTTAGGTTCTATATGAAGGTAAAAACCACCAACTTGATTTTCAATATCTTCAGGTAACTTTGATTTACCAGATGTCCAATCCGGGTGATAATATACTATATTGACATCGAAATTATTAGTTACTTTGCCTTTTACAGTTGAATATGAAATAAGTATTCCGATATTATCAATATTTTCAGTTAGTTCAAGATGTTTAAATTCATTGTCTTTGACTTCAAGTGTCCCCAAACCATTGTCCAGAATTTTGACTTTAAATTTGTCATCAGCTAGAAGAATACCGGATTCTTTCCCAAACTCATTGATATTTATTTTAAATATTTCAGGTGTATAATCTTCCTTGTAATCTGTAAAATCTTCATCCGATTTCCATGGTTCCAAAATAGTAGGGTCAATATATATATGCTTATTTGTGCTAATTCCTATGCCAACTTTTGAGCCAAAATAATCACTATCTCCCTTGCCATATATCTTTTTTTCCTTTACAAGATGATATTGAACTTCGACAATATAAATATAGGGCTCAATGGCTTTTTTAAATTTATTTAATATTTCATCCTCTAGTAAACCAGAGTCATCATTATTCTTTTGTAGATTTTTTGAAGAGTTTACTCTCTTATTTCTCTTGAGGATATCTTCGATCCTTATCGTATCTTGAGCAAAAGAAGATTGTGATAAGAATATCAGGGCAATCAATATGCTAAACTGTTTCATAAATAAGTCAATAACGATAGTAAAATTTATCTAATTTCGTAAGCTGGAACTAATTGTTGAACTTGAATGAAGCCACTGCTAATAATGCCAATTACCTCATACTCTCCAATGGCATTTTTGATCATCATGGGGCCACCCGAGGAACCTTGTGCCAAACCATTAGCTGCGATGTTAATCATGCCATTCATTGTGCGATCCTGAACTATTTCACCTTTTATAAGGATGGGTGCTATTCTTTCTTGATTAAAACCTTGCAGAAATAAACCATAAGAATAACCATAACCATATATGGGGGTTTCTTGACTCAGTGTTCTGGATATTTCGCGATTTAATTTTAGTAATCCCTTTCTATTGTTTAATGTTAATTTGGCCCAGTCTGATGCAGAGTTATAAATTGGGCATGTTTTTAATTGTTTATCAGAGCCGAGCTTTTCGCAATCTAATAATTCATCACCAGATTGATTAAAAATCACATCTCTGTTACTAAAAGTGAATATATCTCCATCGCCGGACCTTGCTTCATATATTACCTCAACGCTTCCTCCAGCAATTTCAGCATTGTTAATATAGGCTAGAATAGCTTCGCCCCTTTCATTGTCCTGGTTCCATGATTTGCACCCAGAAATAAACCTCCAGGGCTGGATGACATGTCGTGCAGTAATAAACTCACCTGTTTCAAGCAGAAATCCAGTCCCAGACCAACTTAAGCCATATTTTGAAATATCTATAATTTCCTGGGATTGCTTGAAGTAAACCTGAACATTTGTAATTTTAATAAAATAAACGCTGTTCCGAAGTAGTCTCAATTCTGGAGGAAGCAACAAATCAATCATGATGTCATTGGATTCCATGTTCTGTTTACTTGCTAAATTATTGGAATTCAAAATGGGCTTCTGAATGCTTAATTGACAAGGTATATGTCTAGCTTTTCCATTTCCTATTAAAGGTTTAGCAAGGGATCCGGTTATATAGACAGCGGATAAAATAAAACCCAAAATGAGTTTTGAACAGGGAACATATTTACGATATGCCTTCATAATAATTTGGTTGGATTATTGTTTTTTAAAACACTTAGTATGTTTAGTTGTCAAATATACTTTATTTTATTAAATTACATATTCAATGTAATAAATAATTTTAATATAACATTTTACATATTTTTCTATAATAATATATAGATTTTTAATTATTAGTCAAATATATAGTGTTATTTAATAATTTGATAAGTTTTCATTTTAACCAAATTTTGAATCCTGCGGTTGACACTTTTTCCTGCTTTTCCGATAAATAATAATAGCCATCTTCTCCAATTTCATAAGTTTTCTTTCTTTTATTAATGCCAACAGTAAGACGTATGAGATCAGTAAGCCATAAAGCTCCAAAGCCAGCAAAAAAATAATTAGCTAGATTCAATTCCTTTGTTACTTTAGAATACTGTTGATCACTTTCTTTTGCGTTATCCTTCAACAAATAGGAATTATAATCTGATTTTGCTTTCTGGTATAATCCAACTCCAGCAGCTAAAATCAAGTATGATCCAATTGCCATTAATTTATCCATTTTTCCATTCATTAATTGACCAGACCCCCAACCAGGAACAAGCATCGATTTTAAATAGTATTTACTAGAGGAAAATTTAGAATAAGGAATTGCATCCAATTTAAAAAAAACGGCATTTGACGATACAATTGTTTCGTTTACTGTCCAGATAATTTTCTTTGAATTTCCAACATTTAAAAATTCACCATAATCTCCAGAAAGTTTACCATTAATATCTTTCAAATTGAATTCTTTGCCATGGATATAAGTACACACATCAATTTTAAAATATTTTGAATCCTCAAATGGATGAAGATTATAGACAATTTCAAATTTGTTACTCCCAATATCATTAGCAACATGCATATCAGATATTATAGGTTGTGCGCTACAAAAGCTGTAAGAAATTAATAGTGTTAAAAATAATGTCATTGTTCGCATCACTAATTTCATAGCATTTCAATTATAAATAAATGCCTTTTATCGGCCATGTACCTAATTATTTGGTCAGTTTGACAAGTTCAAATATACGAATTTAGCAACTTAAAAATAATAATTATATAGAAACTCCATTGACCGGCATCCATAATGAATGCTCCATCATCCATAACCTTTACCTCTTGTTTTCCTCTTTGGGTTTCAAGGCCTCATTCGTAATCAACACCCCAACCAGAATGCACAAAAACCCAACCAGATCATTCCACAAAATCGATTCACCATCGGCCCAGCCCACGAATATGGAAACCAGAGGCATCAAATAAGTTACGCTGCTTGCAAACAAGACGTGAACGCGTTGAATTAAAATATTGAACAAGGTCATTGCTAAGGCACTGCCAAGCAGACTTAATGCAAGAAGATGGTAAAAGGAGTTGTCATGAGCTAATGCTATTGGGATCTGGCTGAAAGATCCATTGAGAAAACAGGCAGGCATGCATACAAGAAGTGTGAACCAATACATGAGCGTAGTCATTTCAATACCGGGAATACCGGATAATTTACTTTTAATGATATTGCCATTAAAGCCATATAAAATGGGTCCGGCAAATGCAACGATAAAGAAAAATGCTTCTGCTCTTAGTTCGGCATAAGGACGAAGTGCAATCAGACAAAAAGCACCAAGCAAAGCGATAATGGTGCCGGTCATTTTAATCCGATCATTTTTTACATGATAGAATGCAATTCCTATAGCAAATGTGCAGATTGGAGTAAATGCATTGATGATCCCGGCAACAGAGCTTGAAATGCCCTGTTGTGCGTAAGGATAAATAAATGCGGGTAGAAAACTTCCAATCAATCCGACAAATCCAATGGTTATAAATTTTTCTTTAGGTACGATGCGGAGTGCATTGGGTAAAAAGGGAAGTAAGGCGGCAGCACTGAATACCATGCGCAATGAAGCAATTTGCGAGGGATTAAATCCGGTGAGGCTATGTTTGATAAAATAATAACTAAACCCCCAGATCAAGGCCATTGCTATGAGAATGGTCCAATCCCAGAAGCTGGGTGCATGTTGGTTCATGGATTCGAAAGCATTTGCGTCGCTATGAGCTTGTTGTTTTTACTATCTGCAACTAAAGTTGAAAACGATAAAATGTAATCTATGGGCACCAAAAAATTTTATTTCAATGTTGAAAAGAAATGGACGATGAGGAATACTGGTAAAAGACTCCTAATCTCTTTTCAATACAAACTTCTGACTTAAAACTGCATCCTGGGTAGTTAATTCTACAATATAAATTCCACCGGGTAGATGTTCAGGAATTTTAGAATCCAATAAATGCTGCCCACGAAAATATTCAGCGGTTGAAGCCAAATTGCTCAAAGTAATGCCTGAAACATCCTTTAACACGATTCTTATTTTTTGGCTTCGGTCCAGGACAAATGGAATTCTGATAGAGCTGCTTGCAGGATTGGGATAAACCGGCAACAATTCACTGTCCATATTTTTAAATTCAGGATTACCGGTTTCTGAATCTTCATTACTGAGAATGAGGTCCTCGTCACCGGGTTGGTAAAGCACGTACGAAATGGGTAAATAATACATTTCGTCCGCGGTTCCTTCTCCCCAGGTAACGGTTTTGGGAGGCAGATTCGGATTTACAGGGTTATTGGAAGTATTGTCGTACGTTGCAATTCCGTGGATTTCAGAACCTTTGGGCAATACGATCAATTTTTTAAAATAGTAAGAGCCCTGCCAGTTGAAATCCCAGTCATTGATTTTAATCAAGGGGATCTGGTCACCATTCGGCAATTTGGCATAGACTTCCCACGATTTTCCCAGCATATGACAATGAGGCCATATGCCCAGCACACTCACATCCACCGGAACTTTATACACTCCGTGGAAAGTTTTCACTGTCTCCGGCGGCATGATAAATGGTCCATTGATCAGATCTGTTGGCAACATAATTTTATTAAAGACAGTTCGTTTCGATGGTTGCTTCGCAAAAAACAAATTCACTGTAGAACTATCTGATTCGTTCAGGCTTGTAGGTGCATAATGCATTTGCAATACCAGATCTGATCCCTTTGGAATTTTTTGTGACATGCCTGGTGGGTAAAGATTTGGTTTTTGTCCGGGAACATATCCGGGAAGCTGCTCACCTAAAAATCCGACGGAGCCTCCTCCGGAAAAACCATACTCTGCTGATTTCTCGTCTTCTTTTTTTGCAAGTCCCGTAGCATCGGCCCACAACAAGGTATGATGGACCACTTTTTTATTTCCAGGCCTCATTTCGAGTGCAACCAGTTCCTTGTCTTCTGAAAGTCCGGTGGGTAATACAAAATATCTGTATTCATCCCGGTTGTTTCCTTTATGAACATAAGATTGGGAAAAGGACAATACCAGATCGGGATTTCCTACCTGTGATCCGGTGGGGAAATTTGGAAAAGCAGGTTCGTTTGTAGGATTTCCCTGGGGCATTCCGGAATCAACCCAGTCCACTATTTTTTGAATTTCTTCAGTCTCCAGATAATTTTCGTTTTGATAATGTTGGTAACCAGGGTCCGCTTTCCATGGCGGCATATATTTGGATTCAACCACAAACTTGATGATGTTCCCACGATTTCTAACTTCCTCGTAATTGGTCAGCGGGAAGGGACCGATTTCACCCGGTCTGTGGCAACTTCCACAATGCGTGTAAATGATACTTGCAACATCTTCTGAAAAGGTTTGGGCATAACTGCAAATGGCAAAAACCGAGCAAAGAACCAGGCTAACAATGTGTTTCATATTACAAAAATAGTATTAAATTCTACTTCCTTCTAAAAAACAACCCACTGCCTCTGTTTTTCGAAATTCCGGAATACGACCTTGCTGAAGTTGATTCAGGCAATCTCTTAAATCGCGGGTGGTTGCTCTGGCTCTTTTCTTTCCAAGGCTTGCAAACAGATTATCGATGCGTCCCTGATAAATCATTTTGCCCGACTTCAGGTTCAAAACCACAACTTCAGGCATGACCGTAATTTTAAACCGTTTCGCCAATTGCTGGTCTTCGTCAAAAATTACATCCATCGACAAAGCATATTGATCCAAAAATTGATATACACTGTCTGGATGAGACGATGGATTTGAAAAAACTGATTTGAATTCAATTGGTGTTGATTGAAAATCCTTGAGGATTTTTTTTATTTCAGGAATGTAAGCTGTTGTGATCTTGCAATCTTCCAGTAAAAAGAAATACACATGAAATTGGGGATCGGATTCTGTTTCTGGTGATGGAGTCCAAATAAGCAAAAAAAATGCAAGGATCAAATGTAAACTCATGTTGCAAGGTCTGGTGAAAGATAGACGCTAATTTCAGCAAAATGTTTAATCGCTGTGTTAATAAAAGGAAAGCTGTTTTTCCACCTAAGCCGCATGAAACATACCAGGTAGTTGAATTAAACGCATCGAAAGCGATTATGGGGCAAATTACCACGGTCTCAGCAGATAAATGCAGATATCAATTATTTTCTGATATAAATTATTTCTATATTTGCTCATGAAGGACATCGTATTTAAATCCGAACCTGATGAAAACACCAATCTTAATCTTATTAAAAGCCAGCTTGATCGTGTTGGTTTGTTACATTCCTTGCTTTGCAGATTTCAGTCTGTTTTGTCCCCCAGACGTTACGGTCAATTGCAGGGAGGACTACCTTCACGATCTGAACGTCTATGGACGGGCATACACGGATTACAATGGATTCATCAGTTATATCCACGATTGTGGTACTATTATTGAACTCGATGATTGCGGGAAGGGAACGATTAAAAGGACCTGGGGTGCAGAGAATCCAGAGAATTGGAAATGGCTGACCTGTACCCAAATCATTACAATAAGCAATGCAGGTTCTTTCGGATACAGGGACATCACCTGGCCGCTTTCTACTGAGATCATCAGTTGCGATCCTGAATCCGATTTGAAATTACTCACTGCTCCCTACGACGCCCCCGAATGGGAGCGGACCGTTTGTGCCAAACCCATGCTGAGTTATAAGGATACGCGGTTCGCGGTAAATCCTGGGTGTATTAAATTGCTCAGGGAGTGGAAAATTTTGGATTGGTGCCAATACGATCCTATCAACTATCCGGGACGGGGGATATTTAGCTATACCCAGGTTATTAAGTTGATTCAGAACAGCGATGCTCCGCAATTGCAGTGTATAAAAGATACGGTAGTAGTCAATAATAGAAACTGCGACAGTATCTGGATCGATTTGCCTCCGGCAGTTTTTCATTCAACTTGTCCGATTTATCACAGTATTGTGAATAATTCAGCGTATGCCGGGAACGGAGGAGCTGATGCCAGCGGTTATTATCCAAATGGAAAAACCAGTTTTTATTACCTGGTTGAATATGCATGTGGTACGGTTCAAAAATGCGAAGTCCATATTACTGTTGTCAATGGAATCAAACCAACGCCATACTGTCTTACGGGTGTGATAGCCGGATTGATGCCCATCGATCTGGATCGGGATGGCAATATTGACGAAGGCATGGTCGAAGTCTGGGCGAGCGACCTCGACAAAGGTAGCTGGCACAAATGCCCGGGTCAAAATCTAAAATTTTCGTTTTCCAGCGATACCAGCCTGAAGTCCCGCGTATTCGCCTGTGACGATGTCGGTGAAAACGAAGTGGAGATTTGGGTCACAGATCAGGATGGCAATCAGGATCTGTGTAAAACCATTGTGGTCATCAGCAATACCAATCCCAATATCCCGGATTGCGATGGTAATTTCAGAGGTTCCAATAATACGCTGATCGGTGCGCAGTGGAGTTCCGGTAAAGCATCTGATGGCAATGACTTACAGTCGTTAGTTGCCAGGACCATTGCTACTCCCAGGACAGAGAGAGCTCTCTTAGCTATACCCGGTGAAAATAAGGCAATCGTCGACGGAAGTAAAATAAAGCAGGGCCGTTACGTTTTGGAATGTTTGGATCTGCAGGGAAAGCCATTTTTCACAAGACAAATTATGCTCCGGGGAGATCAGCAACTGATAGAACTTGGTGTGCTTCCCACAGGTATGAACCTGATTCGCCTCCATGGAGAAGGAATGAGTGAAGTGAGCTGGATTCAGAAATTCTAGACTAACGGGCACGCTATTCGAAACGCTGAAACTTAACGCGCGTTAGTATCTTTTGAATGCAAGTTATTTGATTTCTATCGGGAAAACCTTATTCCTCCTCAGTGATCCTGTCCCCGGTCGTGCCACCCAACGCATCTATTTCTCGGCGTTCCCTCTTGGTAGGTCTGCCGGAGCCCTTGGTGCGGATGGCCTGTTTGCCTCCGGAATGCAAAAACCAGGATTCGTATTTATTTAATTCTTCAGCGGGTGTTTTGTTTTCGAAACAATTGACAGCCAATGCAGCGGATACTCTCTTTTCAATGAGTTGAACGACGAGGTACAGGAAGTTGAAACCATTCTTTCTGACTTCGATCAGGTCTCCTGTTTTGATGAGATGCGCAGGTTTGAGTTCCTGTTGCTTACAGCGTATTCGTCCTTTTTTACAGGCTTCTGTGGCCAGTGTTCTCGATTTGTAAATGCGGACCGCCCACAACCACTTATCCAGTCTGATTTTCTCAGGCATGCGGTAGTGTAGGATAGGCCGGATTTAGCTTTTTCAAGGCTTTGTGTACAATTTCTGCGACACAATAATTCCGGTACCAACGCTGATCCGAAGGAATGATATGCCATGAATATTTCGACCCATTGATGGCCTCCTCATAGTATTTCATGTATTGGTCCCAGAGCTTGCTTTCTTCAAAATCTGCCGGATTGTACTTCCATTGTTTTTCGGGCTCAATTCTTCTCTCTTCTAGCTTTTCCAGCTGCCTTTCGTGCGACAGATGCAGGTAGAATTTCAAGAGGGTAGTACCATTGTCTTCAACCAATGTTTTTTCGAAGTTATTGATGGCATCCAGGCGCATGGCAGCTCGTTTGTCGTCGATCCACTTATGTACGCGCTGAATCAGAATGTCTTCGTAGTGACTTCTGATAAATAATTTAATCAGACCTTTTGCAGGTGCATATTTATGAACCCTCCACAGGAAGTCGTGCGCCATTTCTTCTTCGGTTGGCTTTTTTGAATGGATGGGCATCGATGCTCAGAGCCGGACAATTTGCAAATACAGATTTAACGACGCCGTCTTTTCCACTGGCATCCATTCCCTGCAATACGACGAGCACGCTGTTTTTCTTGCTGGCATAAAGCATTTCTGCCATAGAACCAATTTCCCTGGCAAGTTTGGCCGTTTTCTCTTTAAATTTTTCTTTCTCTGCCTTTTTAGGAGCAACGGTTTCAATTTTGGAAAGTTTGATCTGAGCCATACTTAAATATTCATTTTGCGACGTTTAACAAAAAAGGATTGCAAGATGTAATCGTATCCTTCATTGATATCAGCTTCGTGATAATCGATGCGGTATTGCAGGCATTTCGCTTTGATCTCAGCGTGGTAACGATGGATTTTTTCTGTATAGATCTCTTTGACCTGGTGGGCCTGCACCCGGATTTGTTCTCCGGTTTCCAGATCGACAAACTGATACGGTTTATTCTCGAATTCGAAATCGAGTTCGAGTTGTTTGTCCATGGTGTGGAAGAGAATCACTTCGTGTTTGTTGTATTTTAAATGTTGAAGTGCACTGAAGATCTCGTCCAGGTCCTGTTGTCTGTCAAACATATCGCTGAACAAAATGACTAACGATCGTTTGTGGATCTGGTCAGCAATCTGATGAAGTGCTGAAGCGGCATTCGTCGTTTTGTTTATGGCCTCTTCCAATATATACTTTTCGAGATAACTCAGCAGAAGCTGATAATGGCTCGTATTTGATTTGGCATGGGTGTGGATCCGGAGTTCACTGTCAAATATGGATAATCCAAATGCATCTCTTTGTCTTCTTAAAACATTCATCAAACAAGCCGCACCAAGTGCTGAAAATTTAATTTTATTTAAGATCAGACCATTTTTAAGAGCCGTGTCCGGAAAATACATCGACGAAGAAGCATCGATCACGATTTGGCAACGAAGATTGGTCTCTTCTTCAAACTTTTTCGAAAACATTTTGTCTGTTCTCGCAAACACCTTCCAGTCGATATCCTTCGTACTTTCTCCCTGATTGTACAAACGATGTTCGGCAAATTCGACGCTGAATCCGTGAAAAGGGGACTTGTGGAGGCCAATAATAAATCCTTCGACAACCTGATTTGCAAGTAAATCGAGGTGGTTAAAAGCCTGAACTGGAAATTGGTCGAAAAAACTCATAAAAAAACCCTTACCGGCAAAGATAAGGGCTCCATCTGACGCTTCTTGTATTTTAAAGTATGGACTCTAATTTTTGTTTCAGGGTTGCTTTAGAAGCCGCACCCACCTGTTTGTCAACGACCTGCCCATTTTTTATGAACAATATGGTAGGTATACTTCGCACGCTGAATTGCATGGAAACGGAAGGATTGTGGTCCACGTTGAGTTTTCCAATTTTTGCGCGGTCTCCATATTCGCCCGCGAGCTCTTCAATAACCGGTCCAACCAACCTGCAGGGTCCACACCATTCGGCCCAAAAATCAACGACAGCTACGCGGTCCTGAGCCATGGCCTCAGATTGAAAATTTGCGTCTGTAAATTCAAATGCCATTCTAATTTTGTTTTATTGCGGTTATAACAAAACAGTTCAGAAAATGGTTCATGGGAAGAAGTTGTCAAAAAACGAAAGAATGTTATTTGCTGGGGCATTACTTGTATTTGTAACTGCGCTATTGACCAAATATTTGTATAGTTATTTTGAAAATTCAGGAGGTTTTATTTTAAACTTTTATTTAAATCATTTTTTTTGGTGGTATAGGAAATCATGGGATTTCATTTTTGCCGGAAGCCCTGTTGCGCTGTCCTTAGTTTGGTTGACCTTTGTTTTATTGCTGATCCTCTATGGACTGTACCTAAAAATAGGGAATAAACTGAGCTGGTTACACCTGTTTCTTTCAACTTTTATCCTGATTTCCATACATTACATTTGGTTCTATTGGGCCTGGGGGTTCAACTACAATCGTCCCAATCCCTGGATCGTGTCAAAAGTCCCGGACTCTATTTTTTACAAAGAAATCAATGATCATCTGCTTTATTCCGGCAAGTTGAGAGCAACGCTCGATTTGGGATCATCCATTTTCGATAAAAGTATCCACGAACAAAAAATGCGAAAGGCTTTGCAGGATTATTTGACCGGGAATGGAATCAAAGCGGTTGGAAAGCCACGTTGCCGGTATCTTTATCCAGAAGGCTCCCTGCTTGTTTGGTCTACATCCGGAGTGTACGTTCCATTTACCGGAGAGAGTTTGCTGGATCCCGGACTCCATGTATTGGCACAGGCATTCACCATTCCTCATGAATTAGCGCATGCTTTTGGTGTCACCAATGAGGCAGTCTGTAATTTTCTGGCTTATAAAGTTTGTAGCCAAAGCGAAGATCCGCTGATCCGATATGCAGCAGCTTTCAACTACCTCAAATATTTGTTGGCAGATCTGCGCAGGAAGAATAACGAAATGTATCGCGAAGTTTATACAAAGTTGAATGCCTTACTCATTAAGGACCTTGCGGATGTGCGTAATAAACACGATCAGTATCCTGAGCTTTTTCCATCCTTCAGAGATTGGATATACGATTTTTACTTAAAGAAACACGGCATGCCCGAGGGTGAATTTACTTACAATCAAATGGTATCGTTGGTTATTGCTGACAAGAAAAAACAGTTCTCAAATTGAATATAACCATACATGAAAAACAAATGATAGTATTTAAGAATTTAAGAACCGGGTTCAAAAGATCAAGCCCATTTTTTTAAAAATTCAATAGCATAATTATTCAAATTCCGGATGGCCAGATCCGTGTTCCAGTTATTTTTATTTCGGGGTTCAACTAAATTTGATATGGCACGAATCGATAAAAAAGGCAGATCCAGCATCCTGCATGCATAGAATAATCCTACGCCTTCCATACTTTCGAGATCTGCATTGTATTTATTTTTTCTCAGTTCGATGCTGTGGTTCCATCCGCTGGCCGCATTTACTGTCAATCCGGAGCTTACCGGTAAATTGGAAGCAAATACAGACTGTTCATTCCGGATGACGCTCTCCTGAAATGGAAATCGGTCCGGTTGAATCAGATTTAATTCAAAGGAATCCAGAAAACTTCCGTCAGCCTCTTCTGCACCTAAATCTCCCCACCGCTCGCTAATGACTTCCCGGAGTTCACCAATTTCATAATGGGATTGGTAGCTGCCGGCGATGCCAAGGTGAATCATGAAATCGAGTTTTTGCATCGATTGAAATCTGGCCAATGCAAAAGCCATGGCAGTGCTTCCGATGCCGGTTACCAGGGGAAATACCAATTTATCTCCCTTTTGAAAATTCATCAGCGAGATGGAGTTCCATTGATCCATCAGGTAGTGAAGGGTTGGTTCGATTTCTTTTGTAGTAGCACTTACGATCCCAATATGCATATTAATTCTTTTTGATCAGGTAATCAATTCCCGAGTTTATACTGAGTCCCAGCAATGGATGATTTTCCATGGCCAGGCTGGATGCAAAATTATTTGAAAATGAATAAGAAATACCTGCACTTAACTGCGGCCCTGAAGTTTTAATTCCAACTGCAATTTGGATCCGCTCTGAAACCTGGTATTGTATTCCGGCCGAAGTGTAGAGTTCCGTAAAACCTTCTTTCGATAATTCTATTAAAAATTCAAGTCCTTTGTATATGCTGTAATTAATGCCGGCAGTAAAATAAAAAGGCAAACGGTTGCTTGTAGATTGTGCAATGACGAATGGGTTGGTGATCACACATCCCAGCAATAAATCAGGAAGAAGCATGGTCATGATGCCCCATTGAACATTGCCAACCCAACTGGAAGAAAAAGTACTTTGATTTTTTAAAATGCCATAAAAGCCCAATCCCATTTGAGTGTGAGGCCCCAATTGTCTGCCATAACTCCATTTCAGGAGGAATTCCCGATAATCTTTGCTTCCGTCCGCCGAAAATAGAAGCGATGTTCCGGAATTTTCATTGAGCTTAAATTGAACCAGGAGGTTTTCATTAGAAAGGCCTTTAACAAAATAGTAATTTTTTCCATAAAGGGATACAGAACTATGGCTGAGATTGCTAAGCAGTGCCGGATTTAATTCGCTGTGCGTGTTATTCCATTGGCAGATCCCTGTTCGTCCGCGGGCACTACTCGATGGATGTCTGCCTTCAGAAAGAATGCCAGGTTGCCCAGCAAGCGGCAAATAAATCATCAACAGAAAAACGAACTTTACAAACATAGTTGTAAAAATAGATCAGCCACATTTTTTACCCTTGATGCTTTTATTCAATAGCCGCGAAGGTTTTTTTAACCCCGACGATGATTTATTTAAGCTTGAATTAATCGAGGTTATAAATTGAAATTACCTGAGTCTGACGGCCAAAGGCTTTATCTTTATGAATTAATTCAAACTTATGTCAAAAGAGCAGTTTAAGGAGTCGATGTCAAAAGCGTATACATTCCAGACGCCTTCCATTTATTTGGGAGCAGGAATGTTTGATACCGATACGATTCCCGAAGTTGAGGTCTGTATTCCACTGAAAACCATGAACCGGCATGGTCTGATTGCAGGGGCAACGGGTACCGGGAAAACAAAAACATTGCAAGTCCTGGCCGAACAACTGTCTGCTCAGGGCGTTCCCAGTCTGTTGCTCGATATCAAAGGCGATTTAAGTGGAATTGCTCAGGCTGCCACAGAAAACCCTAAGATTAGTTCGAGGATGCAGCTGCTTGGAAAAGAATGGGCCCCGATCTTGAATTATGTGGAATTGCTTACCATTAGCGAACAACCCGGTACGAGGCTTCGTGCGACGGTTTCAGAGTTCGGACCTGTATTGTTTTCGAAAATACTTGGGTTGAACGACACTCAGCAAGGTGTTTTGTCCATGATCTTTAAATTTTGTGACGATAACGGATTACTCCTGCTTGATCTGGAGGATTTAAAAAAAGTCATTCAATTTGTTAGCGACGATGGAAAAAAAGCAATCGAAGCGGAGTTTGGTTCATTTTCATCGGTAAGCACGGGCACTATTTTACGCAAAGTCATCGAACTCGAGCAACAAGGTGCATCGTTGTTTTTTGGAGAGCGCTCTTTTGAAGTGGAGGATCTTGTACGTCGCGATAAGCATGGCAGGGGAGTGATCAGCATACTTCGCGTTGTGGATATTCAGGATAAACCAAAATTCTTCAGCAGCTTTTTGTTGCAAATTCTTGCAGAACTGTACGCAAAATTTCCAGAGGCAGGTGACCTGGAAAAACCAAAGTTGGTGCTGTTTTTTGACGAAGCGCATTTATTGTTTGAAGAAGCCACTTCTGCGCTTCTTGATCAGATTGAAACCGTTATAAAATTAATTCGTTCCAAAGGGATTGGCGTATATTTTATCACTCAAAATCCAGTTGATATTCCAGAAACTGTGCTCTCCCAATTGGGTCTGAAAATTCAACATGCTCTAAGAGCCTTTACAGCAAAGGACCGAAAAGCCATAAAAATGGCTGCTGAAAATTATCCGGAAACAGATTTTTATAAAGTCGATCAAAAAATTACGGAACTTGGAATTGGTGAAGCATTTTTTACAGCGCTTAATGAAAAAGGAATTCCAACGCCTCTGGTTCATGTGATGTTACGTGCACCTCAGTCGAGAATGGATATTCTGACCGAACAGGAAATTCAATCTCTGGTGAATGAATCAGAGATCGCTGAATTTTATAATAAAGTAATGGATAGAGAAAGTGCAGCAGAAATTCTGGCAGAGAAATATCAGGAAGCTGAAGATCAACAAATGCAGGAAGAAGAAACCCGCGCCCCTCGTCGTGGGAAAAGTACACTGGAAAAAGTATTCGACAGCACGGTGACCCGGCAAGTTGGAAGAACTGTAGCACGGGAGCTTACACGTGGGTTATTGGGAATGTTCGGAATCAAAACTACTGCAACTCGCAGAAGGACTAAATCGTGGTTTTAGCTGGATTGTAAGAAGCGTTTTACTTGAGTTGTACTGAATAAGGGAACTCAGATGATTTGACTGAATGTAATGAAGATCAATCAGGGTTTCTTGGGAAGTGGTTCAGGCTTAAATTTTTCCACAAAACTTTCATAGGGAGTTGTCTTGTAATGATTGCCACCAAAGAAATTTGCAAGAATCTCGAAAGTTTCAGCATCCTGATATCCCGGAAAAGGTTGAATGGTATTGAAGTCTTCATCCATAAACACAAAAGTCGGATATTTCAATCTGCCATTTGTTATTTCTATGGCCAATTGATGAATTCCCCTCTTGCCATTTTCCATAAATTTATATACTCTTGATTTGAACTGAATGTCTTCTTTATATTCAGCATTAAATCTTACAGCATAATATTTTTTATTGATGTAATGAACCACTCTTGGGTCTTGAAATGTAGAAGCTTCCATTCGTTTGCACCAGCCACACCAGTCGGTATAAATATCGACGAGGACTTTACGCTTTTCTTTTCTCATTAAGGCCTGTACCTGATTCCAGTCAACCCATTTGATCTGGTCCTGAGCCCACAAGGAGGAAGAAAAGCAGCTTGTAAATAAAATGAAAATGCCAGCAGGGATTGAGTTTTTAAATAGCCTGTGAACGATCTTCATAATTGAATCCATAAAAATAAACAACAAAGTAACGATGTACTAACTGATTTACCAAGGTATTAGATTTCCAGTCTGCTCACTTTAAGTGAATTTTAACTAAGAAGGCCTATTTTTGCGTATGATACGTATTATATCGGAATCTAATATGATCTCTTTTTCCAGTTGTCCTCTCACAGAAGGGGCACTGAGACCACCCCCGATTTTAAGACTTTGATTGGTAATTACCCGGGCTTCGTCCCAAAGTCCTGTATTTATAAAATTTTGAATGGTCCTGGCCCCGCCTTCCACCAGAAGAATGCCGATTCCTTTTCTCCAAAGCTCATTTAAAATTTGAGGCAATTGTGGAGAAGGTTCTTCGCAGATTTCATTCAGCATATAAGCTGGCGAATGTTCAGCGAAAAATTTATAGTTTTTCTTTTCTTCAACGGCAATATTTCCAAGTAAGAATCGGACAGGGTTTTTACCAGGCCACAACCGGGTTGTCAGTTCGGGATTATCTATGTGGAGTGTGTTTCTTCCTATAAGGATTCCGTCAGTTTCGTGTCTCCATTTATGAACCAGCATGTCGGTATAAGGATTCGATATTTTTGTTCGACCGCCAATGGCCATATACCAATCGGAGCTTTGTGCAAATTTCAAGATTACATAAGGCCTCTGTTCTGTCTGATTGATATGAAAAGATTTGATGAGTTCAATCCCTGAATCCTGCATAATTGGACCGTGAATACGGACCCCGTTTTCTTTTAGCCAGCTTAAGCTTTGTCCCGACATTTTTGGATTTGGATCCGTAGTAGAGTAATACAGATCCCGGATTCCTTCTTGTACAATTCGAAGTGTGCAGGGTGGGGTCTTGCCATGATGGTTGCAGGGTTCAAGACTCACGAATAAAGTAGAATTTGCAATGAGATGCCGGTTTTCCGGTGCTACAGATTCAATGGCATTAACCTCAGCATGAGGACTTCCATAAGCCCGATGATATCCTTCTCCGATAATTCTGTGATCGCAAACCAGCACAGCACCTACAAGTGGATTTGGAGAGACTTTTCCTAAGCCTTTTTTGGCCAGAAAAAAACAATGTTGCATATAGAGTTCCGCTTCCGTAGGACTCATTTTTCAGAATTCGGATTTACTTCTTGTTGCGTAAAGATAAGGTATGGAGGAGAAACATTTCGATAGGAAGGCTTAAGGCAAAATGTATAAATGGCTAAGGAAAACAAGGAGTCTTAACTAAAGCTTCTGCGATATACTTGCCTGGTCGAATAAGTTTTGCAATAATTTTAAAAGAGATTTTCATTCATGCTGTTGCCTGATCTGTGTCATTTGCGTCATCCTCGCCTGAACGACTTGAATTTTACAAACAATAAACTAATCACTTTAGTCGGGCAGTTGCGGGAAATATTCCGGACATGCTTTTGTGTACGAACACTGTACTAATTAGACAAAGAATTGAATTCAGTTAAAGAAAGTATTCTTCAAACTATGGAACCTGAAATGGTAGTTCCCGCAGATGACGCAGATCGCGCAGATTAAAATGCCAGATCTATCAGCTACAGAGCTTATAAATTGTCCTGGTCAGGAGTCAGGAGTCAGAAGTCAGGAGTCAGGAGTTGTCAGTAGGTAATTGCAACAACCAGCAACTAACAACCAACAACCAACAAACTAACAAACTAACAACCAACAACTAACAACCAACAACCAACAACTAACAACTAACTACTAACAACCAGCAACCAACAACCAACAACCAATCTGTATTATCGATATTCTACGCTTTCATCGGTACTTCCATCAATAGAATTTCTGCTCCCTGACTTTGGGATGCAATTTCAATGGAATGCGTGCCCCAGATTCCAAGTCCGTCGCGCGAATTCAGATGGATGTTATCAATTTTAAAATCTCCGTGAATGACGAATGCATATATGCCATTTCCATTTTTTTTGAGTGCGTAACGGGTCTTGAGGCCCTTGTCGAATTTGCCGATGTGAAACCATGCATCCTGATGAATCCACACACCAGGATCATTGGGATTGGGCGACAGGATTTGTTGCAGTTTATTTTGGCGATCGCTCAGTTTTAAAGTGAGTTGATCGTAACGCGGTTTGAGATTTTTCTTGTTGGGAAAAACCCAGATCTGTAGGAACTTGACCAGCCGGTCTTTGTTTTTGTTGTACTCGCTGTGTTGGATGCCCGTTCCCGCGCTCATGACCTGGACATCTCCATTTTTAATGACCGCTACATTGCCCATGCTGTCCTTGTGTTCGAGGTCTCCATCCAGCGGAATGCTGATGATCTCCATGTTGTCGTGCGGATGTGTTGGGAATCCCATCCCAGCCTGGACCGTATCGTCGTTGAGGACACGCAGCACTCCAAAATGCATGCGTTCGGGGTTGTAATAGTTGGCAAAACTAAACGTGTGATAGCTGTTAAGCCATCCATGGTTGGCGTTGCCACGGGTATTGGCTTTATGTAAAACAGTGCTGGCCATAATTTTGGATTGGGTGTTGGGTATATGATTGAAACCAAGGTCTGAAGGATTGTGGATGGGTTCTAAGCTGTGCAATTCATCAATCTCGTTGATCAGCGTTCCTGCCTGAGAAACACCGGTAACAAATATTCCGGTACCCAGTAATCCGTTTTTTATAAATTCCTTTCTGTCCATATTTTTATTTTGTTAAACAAGCTTTGATGCGTATGGTTTTTAATTCTCTGAAGATTCTTATATGCAATAAATTTAACATATCTTCACGGTTGAGATTTATTTTTTTTAAAACAGGGATAGGGTATGAAACTAAATAAATTACTGGTAGAATGTATGGGTACTTTCTTTCTGGTACTGATCATAAACATAAGTGCCCTGGGAACGCAAACTTCGATGGTTCCTTGGGTAATGGGACTTACTTTGGCTGCCATGACCTATGCAGGTGGCCATATTTCAGGAGCACATTTCAATCCTGCTGTTACGATTGCAGTTTTCATCAGAGGGAAATGCAGTGCTGCAGATGTACCTTCCTATATTTTTGCCCAATTGCTTGGAGCTGCTGTGGCTGCTTTGGCAGCAGGCGTTTTTTTTACGGGCAAAGTTGGTCAGGGAATGGATCTGTCTGTTACGGCATTGCAGGCCGTGTTCTCCGAAATCTTAGGCACATTCGCCATGACCTGGGTGTTTTTGAATGTGGCCAGCTCGAAAGACACGATTGGCAATTCCTACTATGGGCTGGCAATTGGAATGGTGGTCGCCGCACTGGCACTTGTATTTGGCCCCCTGTCGGGTGGTGCATTTAATCCCGCCATCGCACTGAGTTATGGCATCAATAATATTTCAGGATTCAATAATTTCTGGATCTATCTTGTGGGGGAAACCATAGGAGCCATTGCCGCCGCCTATGTTTTTCTGCTGACCAATGGAAAGGACTAACAATCGTTAGTTTTAAATTCCACGCACAAAAGATTACATTCCATTGCATTATTTTTTCAGAGTTTACCTCTGAGGCATTTGGCGATGATTTCAAGAGCGGAGTCGATTTCTTCATCCGTATTGAAGTGTGCAAAGGAAAAACGCACCGCTTTCCCTTTATGATCCGGCCTGATGGTCGAAATGACATGGGATCCTTTTTCTGTGCCCGAACTGCAGGCAGAGCCGGCCGAAACACTCAAGCCTTCGATATCAAACAGGATGTTCATCAATTCATTTCCTTCAAACCAGGGAAATTGCACATTCGCTATTTTCGGAGAACAATGATCGGGGGGAGAATTCAACTGGGCTCCGGGTACCACATTCATGATTCCGTTGACAAACCTTTGTTTTAAGTGTGCGAGTTGTACCAAACGGCTTTCCAAATGTTCGTTGCAATAGTTCAGCGCAAAACTCATGCATCCGATTCCGTAAATGTTTTCGGTGCCGGCCCTCATATTGCGTTCCTGCGAACCCCCGTGGATTAAAGGTTGTAGAATATGGCGGCCGTTTATATACACAAAGGCACAACCTTTCGGAGCATAGAATTTGTGTGCAGACCCACTGAGGAAATCTATGGAAACTTCATTCAGATCGTATTTGTTAAAACCAAGTCCCTGCACCGTATCGCTGTGGAACAACGCATCGTATTGTTTGCAAAGTTGGGAAATTGCGGATAAGTCGATTTGGGTTCCAATTTCATTATTGACATGCATCAGCGAAACCAGTGTTTTTCCATTGGAATTTTTGAGCAGGCTTTCGAGCTGATCCAATTGAATCCGTCCGTGCGCATCCACATCCAGAAAAACAATTTCAGCAAGTTTATTTTTCTGAAGCCACTCGAAGCATTGCAAATTACAGGAATGTTCGATGCGGGTGCTGATGATTCTTTGAACTCCAAGTGAACCTACGGCACCTTTTAGAATGAGATTATTGGATTCACTGCCCGAAGCCGTAAAAAAAATTTCCGAGGGATTGGCTCCCACGTTTTTTGCAATGGTCTTTCGCGATTCTTCAATAAAACTCCTGGACGCCCGTCCTTCAGCGTGTGTCGACGATGGATTTCCATAGTACTTTCCGGTGATTTCCATCAGGTAATTTCTCACTTCCGGAAGAAGTGGCGTAGTGGCTGCATGGTCCAGGTAATAACGAGGTTTCGACATGTTTCAGGACTTGAATAAGTTGATCAATTGTTTTAAGTTTTCGACATAGGCCAGGGCCTCATTTGCTGTTTTGGCTTCGCTGTAAATGCGGATTATCGGCTCCGTGTTCGATTTGCGGATGTGCAGCCAGCCCTCTTCAAAATCAATTTTCATTCCGTCTTCCAAATTGATAGAAGCACCTGAATATTTTTCCGATAGAAAAGGGATCAGTTCTTTAAAATTGACTTTCTCATCCAGGACCAGTTTATCCTTTTGCATCTTATAACTGGTATACGATTTTTTAAGCATGGATAGGCTGCAATTCTTTGAACATAGATTGGTCAGGATTAAAGCTATGCCGATGAGTGCATCTCTACCATAGTGGAGGTCGGGTAAAATGATGCCACCGTTTCCTTCTCCTCCTATGACGGCATCGACCTCTTTCATTTTTTTGACGACGTGCACTTCGCCCACGGCTGAAGCAAAATAATTTCCTCCTTTGGAGATCGTTAAGTCGCGCAGGGCGCGCGAGCTGGATAAATTCGAAACTGTGTTTCCGGGCCTTTTGTCTAAGACATAATCTGCAACGGCTACGAGGGAGTATTCTTCACCAAAATAATTTCCTTGTTCATCGATCAGTGCCAGTCGATCGACATCGGGGTCGACAGCAACGCCGAGATCAAAGCCTGTTTGGGTCAGGGACATGAGCTCTGATAAATGTTCTTCCAGCGGTTCGGGATTGTGTGCAAATTCGCCAAAGGAATTCGCATTCAGCAATTTGTATTCAATGTTCAGGGCATCGAAAAGAACGGGTAGGGCAAGTGCCCCCGTTGAATTTATGCAGTCTGCTGAGATTTTAAATTTTCTCTCGCGAATGGCTTCTGTAGCGACTAAAGGGTGATTGATAATGGCTTCAACATGATTTTGCAGACTGTCTGATTTTGTAATGCTTTGACCGAGCTGGTCAACAGTCGGGTACTTTTCAATGTCCATATCGATTTGAGACCGTATCCAGTTTCCAACCTCTTCCGATATAAATTCACCTTGGTTATTCAGGAGTTTTAAAGCATTCCATTCCTTTGGATTGTGACTGGCGCTCAGCATAATCCCTCCGTCTGCTCTGGTTTGAATAACATCCATTTCCAGCGTGGGAGTTGTACTGTAACCCGTCTGAATGACATCTATTCCCATAGACAACAAATAGCCTTCAGCCAAAGCGTTCAGCATTTCACCGCTCAGCCTGCCATCGCGACCCAGGACAACTTTTGGGCGGGGGTTCTTTTGCAGTAGCAACCGGCTGTAAGCCCCTAAATATGCAATTATTTTTTGCGGACTCAAATTAGTGGCGGGATCCCCTCCGACCGTACCTCTAATCCCGGAAACTGAGCTGATTATAGCCATGCGACCATCATTAAACTGCAAATGTATTAATTTCGACCCTAATATGATTTCCATATCCACCGGCACACATGAGAAAAGATTGGTTTGAAGATTGGTTTGAGACCGACTATTACAAATTGCTATACCGGCAAAGAGATGCCCGGGAAGCCAGCCAATTTGCAGATCGGTTGGTCAGGTATTTAAATCTGCCGCAAGGAGCGTACATTTTGGATGTAGGTTGTGGTAGAGGAAGGTATGCACGAGCATTTGCACAATTGGGTTACGATGTTACAGGAATAGACATTTCTTTTAAAAAGACAGAAGATAATGTACGGCATGCAAATAATCATTTGCATTTTTACCGGCATGATATGCGCAGAATATTCAGAGTCAATTATTTCGATGCGGTATTAAATCTATTTACCAGTTTTGGATATTTTGACTCCATGAGCGATGAGAAAAACGCTGCCAAATGTATGGCCCTTAATCTTAAAACCGGTGGATTTCTGGTTATCGATTATTTAAATCCGGAACACATCAAACAGCATTTTAAAGCACAGGAAACAGTAATTCGGGAAGGGATAACTTTTCATATACGCAAATCTTTAAATTGCGATAACATTTGTAAAGAAATTGAAATCAGCGATGGTGACCAACGATTTCATTTTAAAGAACAGGTCAGGTTGTTCGGATTGGAAGATTTGATTCAACTTTTTAAACCTTTTCGATTGCAATTACAGCATGTATTTGGGAATTATAGATTGGAGTCCTTTGAAAACGAATCTTCGGAGAGGATCATACTCATTTTTCGAAAACAATAAATTTGACTTTCGATGGAATGGATCAATCAGTGGGATCATGAATTTTTTCTGTGGATTCAGACGCATGTAAGAAATCCCGGATTGGATTATTGGCTGGTGTTGTTTAGAGATAAGCACACTTGGATACCTCTTTACATTTTTTTATTGTCGTATTTGTTTTTTAACGAGGGCAGAAAAACCTGGATTGTCTTGCTGCTAAGTATCCTATTAATTACTGTAACAGATCAGTTGAATAGTAATGTAATCAAAAAACTTGTAAAGAGAGAAAGGCCGTGTAACGAAGCATATTTTAAGGACAGTTACAATGCTGCTATTGACTGCAGCGGAGGCTATAGTTTTCCTTCTTCTCATGCAACCAACCATATGGGGCTGGCGGTTTTGCTAATATTTTGGTTTCAAAGAGGGATCTGGAGGTGGTTATTGTTGGGCTGGGCCTTTCTGATTGGATTTTCACAAATCTATGTAGGTGTACATTTTCCTTTGGATGTCGTGGCTGGCTTTGTCGAAGGGGCTCTTGTGGCAGGTATCTTGTTTGGTGTTTACTTGTGGCTCGGAAATCACATAAGCACGAAAGCCAAAAAACAAGAGCTTACCTGATCATCTTCATTTGTTGGTGTGCACAACGCCAAAAATATGCAATCGGACTGTTTGGTTTGATGTTTGGTTTGAGTTAAAATTTAATTGGGATTTACCAACAAAGGCACCAGAACAAAAATCGCCAGCAAGGTCATCGATTTGCTACACCTCGGAGTGAAGGATCCGGACACGGTCTGTTTTTCATAAACAAAAAAAGCGGGGACGATCGCCAAGTCCGGAAAGATCGCATAACTCAGGATTGCAAATATTTTAACAGATATCATGCAGTCAGATAAAAAATGTAATCTTTTGATGTTGAAGAAAATCCTCGGAAAACTAAATGTTTCCGATGTCAGGATGTTTCCAAATCTATAGAAATTGGAAAGTGGTCGCTAAAGCCTGAATCATTGATGGGTTTTCCCATGCCTCCAAAAGCTATGGGTGATGGATAATCGCCTGGTTTGACCATGACCGGGAAGTTGTTGATCCGTGCGGAATCTGCTTTTACCCGGATGGGCGATGTCGCATGAAGGAGATTGGAGTTTATCAGAAATTGGTCTAACATGTTGGGGAGATTTTCAAAAAAGAAAGACCCGGAACCTTGTTCCATCAACGACCACATCATGTTCAGGAAATAGGGATTTCGGCCATTGGCGACTTTGTTTTTGCTTCGCAATGCGAGGGCATGATCCACGATGGATTTATTGAAAGGCTCGTCATTAAAATCTCCCATCGCGATCACGGGAGTTTCTCTTCCGTGAACATCGAGAATACGCTGATGAAAATAGGCTAAGGTTTCACCTGCAATTTGGCGATATCCTTCTGATTCATATTGTCCGCCGCTGCGCGAGGGCCAGTGGTTGACAATCACAACAAGTCTTTGGTTGTTTGCAGTGGAGAGAAAGTTGACCTGGAGAATGTCTCTGGTTGCAGTTCTCCGCATCACGAAATGATTAAACACCATATCTGGCTCAATTGAGAATTGAGATGAGTCATACAGGATGGCCACATCAATGCCCCTCTGGTCAGCAGTATCCGCATGAACGATCTTATAATTCCGGTTCAGCGGACTCAAAGCATCCACGAGCAAGCCGAGCACATGTGCGTTCTCAATTTCACATACGCCCAAGATATCGGGACCCAATCCATTGTTGAGTTGTTGGATGATCGATGATAATTGCCCTATTTTCAGATCGAGCTGCACTTGAGTCCAGCCCTCAAGATCTGATCCAATGGCTCTTTCCAGTTTTTCGGATCTTCTCGGCGAGTGTTCCACGTCGAACAGGTTCTCTAAATTCCAAAAGGAAATGTTGTACGTATTCATTTGTATTTTCAGATGGAGGTGAATGAAGACTCGGATGGACTGCCCGAAGGCGGGAAGACGCATGGATTCGTATGACCGTGTTTTTTTCTGTTATTTTTTTCGCAACTGCATTTTAAACGGCTCATTGATGCGTAGAATTTGGGTTCGAATAGAAGTTGAAGCAAGTCTCCGTAAATATAATACTTTCCGTGCGGAATGTGCTGATCCTCTCAGCTAAACTTTTCGGAGTAAAATGCTGTGAGAAAGGTGGGTTTGTCCGCGATCACGAAGATCTTTTAAAATTGAGGTTTGCGTATTTTTGAAACCAGATTCGCCTTGATGTCCCGATACCATTCATCTTTAAGAATGCTCAGACAAATGCTATCTCTCCGTTGGCCTTCCGGTGTGGGCAGATGATTTCTGAAAACACCCTCCACTACGCAACCTATACTTTTCATTGCCCGGATACTCCTTTCGTTTCTGGAATCGGCCCTGAACTCCACGCGTTCCATGCCCAATACTTCAAATGCGTATTCCAACAGGAGTAGTTTGCAATTTTTGTTAAGCGGGCTTCCCTGAAATTTCTTTCCATACCAGGTGTATCCCAACTGTAAGTATTGATAGGGCAGTTGAATATCATAATAGCGGGTGCTTCCGGCATATTCCCGGCTTTGTTTATCGAAGACAATAAAGGGATATTCCTTCTCCTGCAATCGTGCATCTACTGCCATTTTAATATACCTGGATAAATCATCGACGCTTTGAATTTGGATCAGACTGAATTTCCATATTTCAGGTTCGTTTATGGCGAAATGCTGCAAATGATTTAAATCATCCAGCTGCAGGGGACGCAATAATACAGCCTCGTTTTCCAGCACAATCTCCCGATTGAAATTCATATTATAAAATGATGAAGCATAGGTTTTTAATTTTATTACATAAGCAACGCATTGGCCAGATTTATAGTGTAAATGTCAAACAACATTTAATTAGAATTACCACTGTTGTAGCTGACATAATTTTTTCAAAAAAAACACATAGGCTGCATTCTGGCCCTAGAGCTATGATCTGCTGTAACTTCACGCTGTTCGGCGATAGAAGTTTAATGTGGGGTATAAGATTGTTTATCCGGTCCAATCCACTTAAAACTGCTTGTTCAAATTGTGGTATTCAATTTTTTCCATATAAGGAAAGTAAGGCAAAGCTTCAATAAGTTCCTTTGTCTTTATTTCGTCGACATTTTGAAATATTAGAACCGCGTCCTTTTTTGAGACGGAAATAAAAAAACTCTCCAAAATGTTCTCTTCTTTCCATTGATTTACGAATTCCATTTCCCTCTTTGGCAATTCGGGATTTGATTTAATGGTAGAAATGCCACTGTCCGAAAGTGTAATTAAAACTAAAATTCTATGCATAGTATTTATTGATCATGATCTATTTTTATTTCAACGGAGCTTTCGCAACTGATTGCTAAAGGTACTAGTTTAATTGTCATGCTTAATTGGGTCATGAGTTTTATTTTCTTTAGCTATTCCTTCCCATTTGTATAGCTGCGGAATATATCTTCCCTTATCAACTACATAGCAACTATCTTTAATCTCTTACTTCAATTTATTCCTGTTGGCCTCTATGGCATTTATCAAATCCTGAATTTTATCAATAAAATCTTCTCTGGTTATTCTTTTTAGGTCGACTGATAAGCGACTTAATTGAGCATCTACCTGATTTCCGAAATCTAAGAATTGCATTTCTATGGCCTGTAGCATTGCTTTGATGCGCAGGGCATCCAGGTCATTTGGACGGGTATAAGGGTTGTTGGCTATTTTCTGAATTTGTTTGGAAAGGCATTCCATGCTGTTCAAAAAGGGAGTAACGAACGGAGCAGGGTTGTCTAAGCGATAAGTACTTAAGAAGTCATAGATTTCGTTGAATTCACTGTTATGATTACAATTTTCAAGCTGGTTTGTAAGCTGAGTCTCCCAGTTTGGAATTGATTTAATTTTGACCCAGGCGGCATCAACGACAGACTTTTCATTTAAGGGTCTCGTGTAATACAGGATCTTAATGACTTCACTTTGGCTCTGAATTTTTTCTATGGTTTGTTGAACAAAATAGTCCTGTTCGCTTTTTTGGGGCGATGTCAAAGACTTTAGAAAACCAAAATTAAAGTACAGGTACAATGAAGCGCCTATGAAAACATTGAACAGGACCAGAAATTTAAAAGTCAATCCGGAAGAGGTGGAAAAATCTTTGGAAAAGATCCAAAGTGCAAAGGGGATTATCGTAAGTAGTGGAACCCAAATATAGGCTGTATAAGCCATAAAGTTTTTTGGATTTAAAGTGGAATCATATTGATAAGTTGACCAATCGAGCTTCACCATCGCTGCAGAAAATGCAGCATAGATGATCGCAAGCAGCCCCAGAAACAAAGCACAATTTCTAATCGTCGGATGGTCTGAAATCCATTGGAATGCGCCTTCCTTATTTAATTTTAGTGTCAGGACGATGCTTAACGAAGTGTAAGCAAGAAATAAAATTCCGTGCAGGATATAAGGTACAGCAGTATGGCCGATGGTGCCGTTGTTTTTCAGTGAATTGGCAATCACAGAAATCACATATACAGATACCAAAATAAAAAAAGTCGTCTTCGAAGTCATCATCATTCAGTAATTAGTAGTCGGTAATTAGCAATTGGTGTTGGCTTTCAATTTACAATTCATTATTCTCAATACATTATATTAATACTGCCAGCTGTGAATTGCTCATTGAAAACTTGTTAACTTCATGGAGGTCAACTACCATTTAAATCCATTCCCAAGCCAAACAAATATCCCATGACTAAACCAATCATCAAAGGTATGAGGATTAATAGCAACATGAGGCGATAATACCAGCCTGGTATATTGGAACGCTCCAGATATTCAGTAATCAGACTGATTAGTAAGATGGATAAACTTACTGCAGGCACCACCAAGGTTAAAAAAAAGGCAACATACTCATGAACTAACCAGAGCACCCCATACGTTATCGTCAGGATTCCTGCAACAATCCAGCTGTTGAACCTGGTTGATGTAGATTTCATAGGATCTGCCATTAAAATTGCTTTAAAATAATGAGTTTATTAAAAATTTCATGCTTGGGGGTATGTTTCTTGTCTTTGCATCTGAGTGCACAAAATACGGAAGAAGAAGTACTCAGAATCTATAATGAACGCATCCGGAAAGAACGCATCAACGATGTCTATATTCCTAAAAACATCGCAGAGGCTATGACCGAGCTGGATCGGCTCACCGAAGATGCCATAGCGAAAAAGCTCATCTCTTCTCCGGAAGATACCGTTGCCAGCAAATTGCACTTCAGCCTCGGCCGATGGATGCAAATACATTGGGGACTCGGCGATGGAAGCCGCCTTATGGAGCATCTTAAAAGCAAGGGACTCAGTTTTCCCGATGATATGATGGATTTACTTATTCGTTGCTGGTACAGGCATTTGAGTGGAAAAGAATTAGATGCTGAACAGCTGATCGAACAATATAAGAACAAAAGAAAAATGGAGCATATCGAACGGATGAGGAGATCAAGCCAACGACCTGTCGAAAAACCACAAGAGGAAGAACACCGCGAGTGATGGCCTCTTAAAGGCATATTTTAAAGTTCGAGCTTTTTTCAATCAAGCCAGGCTAATTAATATAGCATACATATTGAAAATCAATGTAATATGTAATTCTTGGATAGTTTATTCGATCAATCAAATCCGGATTCCAATAAGTCGCCATTCCGGAAAATGCAGTGGGTTATTAAAAAAAATATAGCTTTGCCCGAAATTTATCAGAAAATAAAGACACTGAATGGCAAATAAACTGCTGATTGTTGAGTCACCCGCTAAAGCAAAAACAATTGAGAAATTCCTCGGTAAGGACTTTAAAGTTAAATCGAGTTATGGTCACATCCGCGACCTGGAAAAAGGCACAAAAGGTGTAGATATCCAGAATAAATTCCAGCCGAATTACATCATTTCTCCTGAAAAACAGAAAGTTGTTAAAGAATTAAAGGATTGGGCTGCTAAAGTTGATGAGATCTGGCTCGCAACGGACGAAGACCGTGAAGGGGAGGCAATTAGCTGGCATTTATGCGAAGTTCTTGGTCTGGACCCAAAGCTTGTCAAGAGAATCGTTTTTCACGAGATCACAAAAACCGCTATTCAAAAAGCGGTACAACAACCCCGAATGGTTGACTTGCACCTGGTCAATGCCCAGCAAGCCCGCAGGGTATTGGATCGATTGGTTGGATTCGAACTCAGTGAAATTCTTTGGCGAAAAGTTCGCAATAAATTATCTGCGGGCCGGGTGCAATCTGTTGCAGTAAAGCTGGTTGTTGATCGCGAAAGAGAAATCAACGAATTTAATCAGGAAGCTTATTTTAAAACGGATGGCTGGTTTCTTAAGTCTGACAAAACCAGTACCCAAGTAAAAGCAACTTTAGATTATAAATTTAAACAGCAACAGGAAGCTGAGAAGTTTTTGCAGAGTTGTGTGAATTCAATATTTAAAGTTGAAAAGGTTGAAGTAAAACCTTTGAAGAGAAATCCTGCTCCTCCGTTTACGACTTCAACTTTGCAACAGGAAGCCAGCAGAAAACTCGGATTTGGTGTTAACCGCACCATGTCTGCTGCGCAAAAATTATACGAGGCAGGATGGATCACATACATGAGAACAGATTCAACCAACCTCAGTGAAACAGCTTTGTCTGAAATGGCAAAGGAGATTGAAAAACAATTTGGAAAAAAATATCGTCACACCAGACAGTACAAAACAAAAAATGCCTCAGCTCAGGAAGCGCATGAAGCCATTCGGCCGAGTTATATGGACTTAAAAACAGCCGGTGAAGATTCAGATCAACAACGTTTGTACGAATTGATATGGAAAAGAGCTATGGCATCCCAAATGGCCGCAGCCGAATTGGAAAAGACACAAGTCGACATTTCTATATCCAATGTTGCTGCTCATAAATTTGTAGCAACCGGTGAAGTTTTATTATTCGATGGATTTTTAAAACTTTACCTCGAATCCAGCGATGAAGAAGATGAAGATCAGGCATCCATTTTACCTCCACTTAAACAAGGCGATATTTTAAATTATCAAAAAATTCTCGTTCAGGAAAGATTCAGCCGTCCTCCGGCAAGGTACACGGAAGCAAGTCTCGTGAAGAAATTGGAGGAATTGGGCATAGGAAGGCCTTCTACTTATGCTCCTACGATCAGTAAGATCATGGAAGAAAATCGAGGCTATGTAGTAAAAGAAAGTAGACCGGGCACGGAAAGATTTTACCAGACCTTAATGCTTGTTGATGGAAAATTGACGAGCAAAAAGGAATCGGAGATGACCGGTGCCAGTAAAAATCATTTGTATCCTACAGACATTGGTGCCATTGTTTGCGATTATCTGGCAGAGCATTTTCCGACGATCATCAATTATGGCTTTACCGCAGAAATTGAAAAGGAATTTGACGACATCGCTGAGGGCAAAATCGATTGGGTTCATATGATCGACGAATTTTATTGGCCATTTCACAAAAATGTCGATGTGGTGATGGAGCAGGGCGAACGCGCAAAAGGGCGAAGAGATCTCGGCATTGATCCGGTAACAGGAAGAAAAGTCTTGGTCCAACTCACCCGCTTCGGACCTGTTGTTCAATTGGGTGATCGCGACGAATTAAAAGAAGACGAAAAGCCTTTATTTGCAAATCTTCGTCCGGGCCAGAGTATGGAAACGATCACCTACCAGGAGGCCATGGACTTGTTCAAACTTCCGAGAATTCTGGGAACCTACAAAGAACAAGAGGTGCTTGTAGGTGCTGGCCGTTTCGGCCCGTATGTAAAATACAACGAGCAATTTATTTCCATTCCTAAAGAATTGGATCCACTTGAAATCAAATTAGAACAAGCCATAGAGCTTATTTCACAAAAACAGATTGAAGATGCTCCGATTGGTTATCATAAAGAATTGCCAGTCACTAAAGGGAAAGGAAGATTCGGACCATTTGTTAAATGGAATGGTCTGTTCGTGAATATCCCTAGACGTATTGATTTTGATAAACTAACAATTGATCAGGCGATACCCTTAATTGATGCCAAAGAAGACAAGGAAGCCAATCGCTTCATCCACAAATTCGATGAATTAAAAATGACCGTTGAAAACGGTCGTTGGGGTCCATTTATTAAATTTGGTAAAAAGCTTATCAACATTCCAAAAAAGAATGGCGAAAGAGTTACTTCGGAAATGGCATCCAAAATGAGTGTCGAAGATTTTAAATCCATCGTCGAAGAAGTTGTTCCCAATGCGTTCGACAAACTCAATAAGAAAAAAGCACCTGCAAAGAAAGCGAAAAGATCGAAGGGGTAAGGCCCTTAGCTGGATTGGCTGAAGGGGAAAGAGGAAAAGGAAGTTGTTAGATCTATCAACTAACATCTATCAACTAACATCCATCAACTAACATCCATCAACAGACATCCACCAACTAACATCCATCAACAGACATCCACCAACTAACATCTATCAACTAACATCCATCATCCACCATTCCATTCTCCTTCCAGCAATTTGGTCGCTTCAGAAGATCTCGCCAGAAATAATTCCGTCAACATCATTCCCAGATTTTTAAATGATGCCAATTGAGTTCCTGGAATCACTTTTTTGTGTTGGTAGAGGATAAAATAAAAATGCATGCCCTCCATGCTCAATTTGTATTGGTTTGAAAGCAGGTAAAGAATGTCCGGGGAAAAATAATATCGGATTACCGATTCATATTCTCCTTTGAGGTGGTACTTGTCTGAATATTCGGGGAATTTTTCAAAATCAATATCTTCCATGCCTAAAAATGCCAGCAGCTTTTCCAGGAAATTTTCGGGCTTTTGGTAAAACTGAGGCAAGGTTAGTGACCTTGAATTTGCAAAGTAAACGGTTTGTCTGAATAATGCACTTGAATTGCCGGTGCTGATGACATATTCATAGTCGAATATTTGATGCTGTATGTTATTTTGAGTTTGCTTAATTAGATTTAAAGCCTTACGGCTGTGGCCATATTTGAAAAGTTTAAAGTGCTTTAATTGCTCCAGATCCCCTGGATCCCCTTTTTTCTCATATCCCCATTGAAAGTCAACAGAGATTTGTTGCATTTCAGATTTTCGTTTCTCCCGGTTCCAACGTAATTTATCAATTAAACTCATGTTTTGGACTTATAATCATTCAAACATTGAAATAGATCTTTTGCAATTTCAGAATAGCAATTTTTTTCAAAGAGTAGATTTTTTAGCTTGCGAAGTTCTTGTTTTACTAAAATTCTATGTGGCCCTTTTTTTAAAAGCTGTATTTCCGAACGGATCCGGACCGGGTTACAATCCGCTTGGATCAATTCTTCTATAATTTTTCGGCCCATAATGAGATTGGCAAGTGCTATGAATTTTACTTTGACCAGTTTTCGTGCAATCCAATAAGATACGGTATTTCCTTTATAACAAACTACTTCCGGTATTTCAAATAAAGCAGTCTCGAGACTGGCTGTTCCGGAAGTTGCAATGGCGAGCCTGGTGTTGCGAAGCAACGCATACATGTCATCAAATACAACAGTATAATTTACGCCTTTTGATGTAAGTATGGATTGGTACAGTTCGCGGTGGCTTTCCATGCCGGCGATTACAATTTGGTATTTGCACTCTTCTTTTACAGCATCGAGGTAAATGGGTAGCAATAATTTTATTTCCTGGTTTCTGCTTCCTGGTATAATCGCGAGAATAGATTGATTGGAAAGATTCCACCTGGTCCGAAACTCAGATCCACTCTCAAATTGATGTATGCGTTCCATCAAAGGGTGTCCATGATATGCTGTAGGTATGTTAAATTTTGTGAAGTATTCAATTTCAAATGGAAGAATAACAAAAAGTTTTTGCACGCATTTTTGCAGGATTTTAATTCTCGATTCTTTCCATGCCCAGATCTGCGGCGCTATAAAATAATACACGGGAATGTTGTGTTTATGTGCCCATTCTGCCATTCTTAAATTAAATCCGGGATAATCGACGAGTATGATTGCATCCGGCTTGAAGTTTAAGATCGATGATTTGGTGATTTTGAATAATTTTAAAATAAAGGGAAGATTCTTAATGACTTCCACAAAACCCATAAAATTAGTTTGCTCATAGTGTACTTCAATTTCCATTCCTGCACTTTCGAGCGTTTTTCCTCCCCAGCCTTTCACTTGAATTTGCGGATTTAATTCTTTTAGTGCCCGAATCAACATTCCGGCATGTAGATCTCCCGATGCTTCCCCTGCGATTAAATAAATTTTATAAACGGTATTCATCCTAACAGATCCAATCCAAAATAGTACATCCACAAAGCTACATAGATCAGGGTAGGGAAAATAAGCCCCCGCATTGCAAATAACATATACCTTTTGTTAAAAAACTGCATGGGGATTACATTGCATACCAATGCCAACAGCGCCACCGTGCGCTCACGGAATGTGGGCGAGAGTCCTACAGGGTTGAATATTTCCCAATGGTCGAGCTGATCGTACAAGCTCAATAGAATTCCATAGGCCGTGAAAGGAACCAGAAATCCTACGACTAAGCCCAACCAGATTTTATTGTATTTGTAAATGGGATCCATGATAAGCAATACGTTTTATTAAATATAAACTTACAAATGTTCGGTTACAGTGTTCATGTGATCTTGTGAGAGTTCAAAATGTTTGTTTTCGGGAATCGCTGGGTATACGGTAAGATCATGACCCGATGGAACAATACTGATGTAGCCATTGTTGAGCGCCCAGATATCTGTATCGGGTTGAGGTTCAGGGGCAACAAACTTGCCGGTCAGCCAATAATAACTTTCGCCACGCGGGTCTTTGGATTCTTTGAATTCTTCGTCCCACCTTCCTTCAGCCTGTTTGCATACTTTAATTCCTTTTATCTGGCTTTTTTCGAGTTTAGGAATATTGACACTCAATAAATTACAATTATAAATACCGGTTTGCAGGGCTTTTATCAAAATGTCCCTGATAAAACTTTCGCAGGCCTGAAAGTCCGCTTCAAACGAATAGTCGAGTAATGAAAATCCGATTGAAGGGATCCCTTCCAAGGATGCCTCCATAGCTGCAGACATCGTCCCTGAATATATAATGTTGATCGATGCATTTGATCCGTGGTTGATGCCAGATAAACAAATATCTATTTTTTCGTCCTTTAAGATGACATTTTTAGCCAGTTTTACACAATCAACGGGTGTTCCTGAACATTCATACGCTTCCACATCTTCGAAATCCTTTAATTTATGAAGGCGAATGGGCTGATGAATGGTGATTGCATGGCCCATGCCGGATTGTGGACTGTTTGGGGCTATCACGACAACTCTGCCGAAAGGTTTTGCGATTTGAATTAATGCATGCAAACCCGGAGCGAAAATTCCGTCGTCATTCGTTATTAAAATCAGTTTTTCTCCCATTTTCCGTTTAAAATTAGGCTTAAAGATAACCCCGGCAGAATTAACTTTACAAGACCAAATGTTAACATGGATTATAAGCAACTGATCAAAGAAATCAACCAATCAAAATTTAAACCTTTTTATCTGATCTATTCAGAAGAAACGTTTTTTAGCGATGCCATCAGTCAGGCCTTGCTCAATGATTTTATAGCTCCGGAGCAAAAAGACTTCAATCAAATCGTGGTCTATGGTAAGGACTTGACGACCCAGGCTTTAATAGACCTGGCAAGAGAATATCCTTTCATGTCCGAAAGAAAACTGGTCCTGGTAAAAGATGCTCAGGATCTGAAAAATTTGGAATTGATGACTCCTTTTATGAAAAAGCCTAATCCTCAGTGTTTGCTGGTTTTGATGTTTGCAAAAAAACCGGATGGAAGGTCAGGCTGGATGAAAGAAGCGAAAGAGCACAGTGCTTATGTTGAATTTAAATCATTGAGTGACTATCAATTGCCTGCATTTGTAAAGTCCATGATCAGTGATATGAAATTGGAGATTGAGGATAAGGCCTTATACCTTTTGCTTGAATACATCGGAAATGATCTGGGTACTTATTACAATGAATTGGGCAAATTGAAAATTATTCTAAATGCAGGGCAGAAAATTGACGAGCAAATTGTTGTGAAATTTATAGGAATCAGTAAAGATTTTAATGTGTTTGAACTTCAAAAGGCTTTAAGTTTTCGGGATAAATCGCGATCCTATTGGATTGCCAGAAACATGGCGAATCAGCTCAAATCCCATCCTTTGGTTATGACCATTGGTGCTCTTTTTAATCATTACCAACGGATATGGCTCACCAAAACTTACAGCAAATTGGACGATGATGAGTTAAATAAAATAGTCAAATTGCCTTTTAAGTCCTTCCTTAAAGAATATAGGGAAGCATCATCAAAATATTCCATGCAATCACTTGAACAATCTATTGGATTATTAAAGCAATACGATTTAAAATCTAAAGGATACTTGTCGGGTGCGGCACGTGAAGAAGATCTATATTTAGAATTAGTCATGCATTTGTCAAACGTATAATCCGGAAAAACTTATGTATTTTAAAAATTGGAGCAGTCTTTTGTTGTTCAGTTTAATCTTTATCGCTTGTAAAAAGGAGCAAATACTTTGGGTTGCAGAGAACAACCATTTGTATAAGGAATACATAGCAGGATATTCTCCCGGTCAGCTTGAGCGGGGTGAGTCATTTGTTATCGAATTTACACAACCGGTAGTGAGCGAAAGCAAAATTGGCAGCAAACCAGACCATCGTGTTTTTAAAATTCAACCGCTTCTCAAGGGTGAATTTATCTGGTCAGGTACTTCGCGAATTGAATTCCGGCCTAAAGGAGATATTCCTCGGGCTATTCAGGATTATACAATTGTTGCGGATCTTAAAACTATTTTTCCGGAAATAAAAAATGAGCTCAGGATAGCCGGTTTCCGCTTTCACTTTGCTCCTTTAAGCGCCAGAGTAAAATGGGGTTTCCCAAGAGTTGACCAAAGAGATACTAACATGATGTATATCGAATCGAACCTGGAGATCAATGCTGATTTGGATGTCGAAGACATCAGAAAAATGATTCGCGTTAGTGGTCCAAATACCACAGATGTAAGTATTGAAATAATGCCCTCTGAATCTGATTCAAAAATAAACATACTGGTCATTGGAGGTATTCCCAAATCAGAGCAACCATACGACGTGCAGATCGGCATTCAACTAACTGGAGCAGGTCAGCAAAATGATATCCTTACACATATTTTTAGAATTCCTTCAAAAAGTGAATTCACAATTACAGGAATGGAAAGATTGGATTCAGAACTTAGTGCATACCAGGTATATTTTTCCAGTATGCTGGATCCGGTTCAGGACGTCGAAGGATTGGTACAGATAGACACGGCGAATCATTCTCCTATACTAGTGAAAGACATTGATAATATTCGAATTGATCTATCAGAGGCCGATTGGCCTGTGATGGGAAATATCAAAATTTTAAAATTGCTTAAAGCAGCTTCAGGAAAAGATTTGGGTGATGATCAGCTATTGCCTTATACACTGGTTGAAATGAAACCTCAAATTCGATTTGTATCCGAAGGTACCGTACTTCCTTTCAGCGAAAAAGTGATTATGCCTTTTGAGGCTGTCAACCTGAATGCTATTGATGTCGAAGTTTTTAAAATTTTTCAGAATAATGTTCTTTACGACATGCATTTGAACTTCAGCAAACAAGACGACAATTATAATCTGGTAAGGTTGGGGCGAGTCATAAAACAACAAACCATTAAGTTGGAGAACTTATCTCCAGGTTCTAATAAAAACTCGTGGAAGCGATATGGGCTGGATTTGAGTAAGTTGATAGAAACTGAACCGGGAGCCATGTATCAATTGAGATTGAGCTTTCGACCTGGTTATACGGATTATCTTTGTGCTAATGGCCTGCCTGAAATTCCGGATTATTTTTTTACCGATGATTCAGGCGATCCCGATCTAAAATCCATCTGGAGGGATTATCCATATTACGATTATGAAGCCGGTTATGACTATGGTTCAGCAGATGACCCCTGTAGTCTGAGTTATTACTACAGCGAACATTATGCTAAGAGAACCTTGTATGCTTCTAATCTTGGTATAGCGGTTAAATCTACAGGAACAAACGGTCCGTGTTATGCATTTGCTTACGATCTTCAATCTGGAAATCCACTAAGTGGCGTACAGGTAAAAATTTACGATCGGCAGCTGCAATTGATAGGCCAGGGGAAAACAGCAGGAGATGGAAAAATGTCTATCGAGATTGCAGGTAGAACTATGTATGCCATCGCCGAATGGAATAAACAGTATGCATACCTCGCTTTGGAGGCGGGAAAATCCATGTCGCAATCCGAATTTGAAACAGAAGGTGTACTAAGCAAAGATGGAATGAAACTTTCGGTATATACCGAAAGAGGAGTTTGGAGGCCGGGTGATACCATTCATTTAAATGCAATTTTGTTTTCCGATCAAGCATTGGAGCAAAAATTTCCTCTTCAATTAAGTTTAACCAATCCAAACGGAAAAGTGGTCTTCAACAGCTCGCTGTCCACCCACGTCCAGGGATTATATGCATTCAAAATTCCACTTGCTCCCAATGACATCACGGGAAATTACGTTGCCAAAATTCAGGCGGGTCAAATTGAACTTGTAAAAAATCTGATGATCGAAACCATCAAACCCAATAATGTAAAAGTGAATTGGGGCCATCCTGAAAAGTTGAATTATAATCTGTTGAAAAAAGGCATAAACATGCAGGCCTTGTGGTTGCACGGACAGGTTGCTGCAGGGCTCAAGACTCAGATCAAATTAAAATATAAACTCGTTGAACCTTATTTTGAAAAATATCGTGAATTCCATTTTATCGATCCTGAAGTACGCTTATCGGATGGTGAATTGGAATTGTATGAAGGAAGCCTGGATGAGCAAGGCAGATATACGGGAAGGAATATAGAATTACCTTTGGAGCAAAATACTGGAGATGTCAAAGGAAATTTGACTACGTTGATTACCGAATCTTCAGGTGTACTCAATACAGATTATTATCCGATGAACATCCAAATGTTTGAAGAATATGTGGGGATCAAAATTCCGGATGGACCCTATGGTTATAAAAGTCTCGAGCGGGGAAAAAACCAGGATGTCAGAATTGTTGTGGTAAATGCTGCTGGTAAACCAGTAGCTGAGCGGATGGTAACGGCCGAATTGTATAAAGTTAGCCATGAGTGGTGGTATGAAATGAGAACGGGATTTCCCAGTTATTACCAGACTGCTAATTTTAAAACAAGAATTAAGACTGAGAATCTGAAAACAGATAAGAATGGAATTGCATTATTCAACCTGAAAGTCGATGATTACGATCGATATTATATCAAAGTAATTCATAAAAATAATTTATATCAGACCGGGGACTATTTTTATACAGGGTGGCCCGCTGATGACCGTTCCAAAAATTTTGCGAATATCCTTAGTTTTAAAGCTGATAAGGAATCGTATCAAACAGGTGAGACCGCACAAATTGCACTTCCAGGTGCACCAGCAGGCGCATACACGATCAATGTGATCAAAGGAAATCGAATTGTAAAGTCGGAACTCCTTGCTGCTGCTGCGACTCAAACCATGTATGCATTGCCGCTAGAATCCGGCATGGCGCCGAATGTTTATGTCGATGTAAGCTTTGTCCAGGCTTGCCACAACAAGAAAAATGATTTGCCGCTGCGGCTGTATGGGATTATCCCATTAAACATTGTGGATATAAATAAAAAATTGATTCCAAAAATGGACGTTCCCGATGTCATCAAGCCCGATGAAAGTTTCGTTGTGGAAATTGGCGAGGAGTCATCAAGACCCTGTGTCTATCAATTATTTATTGTCGATGAAGGCTTGCTCAATTTAACCCGGTTTAAGACTCCGCAACCATACGATGATTTGATGGCGAAGGAAGCATTGGCCTTGATGAGTTGGGATAATTTTGATGCTGTGATCGGCAATCTTGATGGTGAAATTGAAAAAGTATTCAGCATTGGCGGTGATATGGCTATTTCTACCAGGGAATTGAATAACATCAAAAGATTTAAACCGGTACTTTTAGCATCTGGTCCTCATGTCTTGGAAAAGGGCAAAAAAAACAAACATACTTTTAAAATCGAAAACTATACGGGTGCTGTGCGGTTTATGGTAATTGCCAATAACCTGCAGGCTGCAGGCTCTGCTGAGAAAAGTGTCCCGGTCAAAAAAGAAATGATGGTGCAAATGAGTTTACCCAGATCTCTCACTTATAAGGATCAGTTAAGTGTACCAGTTACCCTTTTTGTATCGGATCCAAAAATCAAATCGATCAACTTAGTTCTTGATGCGGAAGGACCGGTGCAAATCATAGACCCTGCATCTAAAGTACTGAAAATAGATAAAGTAGGGGAGTATGTTCATTTTTTCAATGTTCGTGCAAAAGAAAAATTGGGACCTGCTTTTTTTAAAGTTAAAGCAGAATCCAACGGAATTGTCGCTAAGCACGAAATTGGGATTTTCGTGGAAAATCCTAATCCGGTTACCCAGAAATATACCAGCTACTGGATCGAAGCAGGGAAGTCGATTAATCAACGCTTCGAACCCTATGGGATGACAGGCACAGGTAAAATTCATTTGGAAGTATCGACTTTAAAAAATATTTCACTGACCCAACTCAAAGAAAAATTAATTCAATATCCACACGGATGTTTGGAGCAAACACTATCTGCGCTTTTTCCTCAAAGTTTACTTCAATCTTTACAGGAGTTAAATGCGGAAGAAAAGAGTAAAATAATTACTCATATAAAAGTAGGCATGGATAAATTGCGCAGGTTTCAACAGCCAAACGGTGGATTTAGTTATTGGCCCGGATTAACGGATATCAGCGATTGGAATACTACTTATGCAGGGCATTTTATGATCACAGCTAAAAATTCCGGATATCAGATTCCGGCCGATATGCTTGACAAATGGTATCGGTATCAGCTGACCACATTAAATAAAATCGAATCCAAGGATTTAATCTCCTATCCCTGGAAACAGAAAGCACTTGCATATAAACTTTATACACTGGCCTTATACGGAAAACCTGCATACGCTGCCATGAATGTTCTGTATCAACTCAAAGAAAGAAATGTTATGGCATCAGGGTTTCTGGCCGGTGCGTTTTATTTAAGTGGCAAACACGACGTGGCATCGAATTTGTTGCCAGAACAGGCTCCGGTAATTCATAGTTATCGCGAGTATGAAGAGAGCTTTGGATCTGCAATCCGGGATGAAGCAGCTTTGGCACAGATTTTTAGCTTGATGGGGAAGAAACAAATCGCTTTTGGATTGCTCGAAAAAATTTCAAACGCAGGCGTAAATATGGATCAGATGAGCACTCAGGAGCTTTCTTTTGTGATGCAGGCAGTGGCCAATTTATATGGAAAAAAATTAGCAAGCCCTGTGAGATTTGAATACCAGTGGCTGGGTACATTGGAAAAGCATGAAATGTCCTCGAGTTATTATTCAAAGGAACTAAAATATGGAAATGGAGATAAACTTTTATTTGCGAATTCTTCGGGAATCCCATTGTCTGTGAATATTATTCAATCCGGTGTGGAGCCATTGATGGAAAATGTAAAAGAAATGAGGGGAATTCAAATTACAAGTGAAATGAGAAATCAATCCGGCCATATAGGACTTATGAAAACCGGGGATCAGTTAGAGGCCATCATTGAAGTACAGCTTACGAACTACAATGGAACCATGAAGAATATTGCACTTACAGTTAATTTTCCCAGTACGTTTGAAGTAATCAATGAGCGCATCGGAGGACAGAATGCAACGCCGATCGGGGTGGATTATCAGGATTTTCGCGACAACCAGGTGAAAACTTATTTTAATCTTCAATCGGGAAAACCTTTGCGTCTCAAATTCCCTTTGCATGCCAGTTTTGCGGGAAAATTTGCGACACCACTGATTACCTGTGAATCCATGTATGACCCATCTGTTTATGCCAGGATCAGTACACCAGTTTTTGAAATACAGAAGAGGTAAATCCTATCTTTGGAAATTCGGGATAACGGCAGTAGCTATACTCGCCGGATGTCTTTTAATATCCGTATTTGCTGTAAATGCGCTGATGAAAAAGCAACAATACTCAATTGTTGTTTATGACAAAGACCACCATTTAATGGGTGCCCGGATAAGCGCTGACGGCCAATGGCGCTTTCCGCCTGTAAATCAATTACCGACGAATTATATTACTTGCTTAAAATATTTTGAAGATAAAAGATTTAACTGGCATCCTGGTGTGGACATCATTGCACTTTCACGGGCGTTTTACGATAATGTTAAAACAGGAAGTATTAAGAGTGGTGGTTCTACCATCACCATGCAATTGGCACGTTTGCTTTGTAAACATCAAAACAGGAATTTGTTTTCGAAAATTATTGAAACCTGGTATGCACTGGGATTGGAATTGAAATATTCAAAATACGAAATACTGTGCCTGTACGCAAGCTTTGCGCCCTATGGAGGAAACGTGGTAGGATTCGATGCAGCGCTTTGGAGGTATTTTGAAAAGACGCACAGAGAAATCACCTGGGCAGAAGCTGCTTTGTTAGCCGTCCTGCCTAATCAACCATCCTGGTTGCATTTGAAAAAGAACAGGCCTTTGTTGTTGCAAAAAAGGAACAGATTGCTTAAAATGTTAAGCGATCAGCAAATGCTGGATCAGGAAAATTATCAACTTGCTATACTCGAACCATTGCCAGAAGGTATGCACGAGATCCCACAGATGGCTATGGGCTTGATCGATGTTTTAAAAAATAAATATCCAGGCCAGCATCACTTTCAGACCAGTGTGGATTTGAATTTGCAAATTCAGCTGAACGAAATTGTCAAATACCATTGCAAAATTTTACGGGGCAATGAAATTCATAACACAGCGGTGTTGGTAGTCGAAAACCATTCAGGAAAAGTAAAATGCTACATACCCAACACACCCGATATCGGTGTGCCCGTAGAAAATTCAATGGTCAATAACATCCATGCACTTCGAAGTTCAGGAAGCATTCTAAAACCATTATTGTATGCTTCAGCTATAGATCTGGGGCTCATCCACAGCCATAAACTGATGCCGGACATACCAACAAGCTACGGCGATTACACTCCGGAAAATTTTTCAAAAACTTTTTATGGAATGGTTACGGCAAAGCAGGCATTGCAATGGTCTTTAAACATTCCTGCAGTTCGTTTGCTGAAAGAATACGGTTTGTTCAGATTTCACGAGCAATTGCATAAGCTAGGCTTTACTTCTTTTACCAAATCTCCTGACCATTATGGTTTAAGCCTGGTTTTGGGTGGGGGTGAAGTTTCTGTTTGGGAACTGGCAAATGCTTATTCCAACCTTGTGTTTCAATTTATTCAATATCAAAATGAACCAGATAAAAGAAAACGGATATTTAGAAAAAACCTGAGTTTGCTTGAGCAATCGGAAACTCAGACAAGTTCTGAATTTCACCGCGACGTATTGAAAATAGGTTCGGTGTACCAGATGTTGGAAATGATGAAGGGTAGTCCCGAAGCAGCAGGCGACTTGACTTATGCTCATCTTAATTCTTCAAAAAACATATCCTGGAAAACTGGAACTTCTTTTGGATTTAAGGATGCATGGTGTGTAGGGCTTTCCGGGGATTACACGATTGTAGTTTGGCAAGGAAATTCAAACGGATTAGGAAGGCCTGGTTTGCTGGGACTGCATACGGCCGCACCTTTGTTGTTTGATCTAGCAAATTCTTTGAAAATGCACGTGGAATGGAAGGCTCCAGTGGATCAGATGCACCCGCAAGTAGTCTGTAAACAAAGCGGATTGGAATTGTCGCAATTTTGCCCGGAGCCCGACACAATACTTTGTTCGAATAATTCCATTTCTTTTGGATTATGCAATTACCACAAATTGATTTATGTCGATCCGACAGGTCAGCACCGAGTGACCAAAGATTGTGAACCGGAAGCCCGGCCTCAAATAGTTTTTTCATTTAATCCAGTTGTGAGCTATTTCTATAAAAACAGACCTGCGGAATACAAGGAAATTCCACCCTGGAGAAGTGATTGTTCGAACCAGCTGGTCAAAGGAACAGAATTAGAGATTATATATCCGATACACGGGAGTCTGGTCTACCTTCCGGTCGATTTGGATCGCAACAGAAATAAAATTATTTTTAAAGCCACCCACAAAGAAGCGCAGGCCACTTTGTTCTGGTTTCTGGACGGAACCTACATCGGTAATACTAAATCCAATCACGAACTCCCCTGGACGCTACCCAGGGGAAAACACAAATTATCCATCAGCGACGATCGCGGCAATTCCATGCGCATAGATTTCAGCAGCAGACATTCGAACGATCTCACTGTGGAGTAAAATTTATTTTACAGGAAAAGGGATCGGAATGTTAATTGTTTGATGTTCAATAACGGGTTCTGGCTCATCCCTTAATTTCAATCGGGGATTAATTTTGAGAACTACAACATATTACAAATATTTATCATATATTTGCATTTTGAGAACCTTAACATGAGGATTTACCTGATCATAATAGCGGTATCATTCGGAAACAGCCTGATCAAAGGACAAGCTCCCAAATTCAGCAACGATTTCTTGAACATCGGTATCGGAGCGCGCGGAATGGCAATGGCCGGAGCAGTTTCATCCAATACGACCACCATCCAGGCAGCTTACTGGAATCCAGCTTCCATGCCTTTCAATCCATCCGGCTTCCAGGTAAGCGCACAACATGCCGAGTGGTTTTCGGGCATTGGCAGTTATGACTATATTTCTTTTGGTAAAAGTCTCGACAATGAATTTAAAAGTTACGGATCCATAAGCCTGATCAGAATGGCTATTGATAAAATACCGAATACACTTAGGCTTCGCGCTCCCGATGGTAGCATTGATTACAGTAAAATAGAGGAATTCAGTGTATCGGATTATGCATTTCTGCTGTCTTATGGGCGCAAACTCTCAAACCCAAATTGGTCATTTGGAATAAATGCCAAAATGATTCATCGAAATTTTGGTTCCTTCGCCAATGCCTGGGGTTTCGGATTTGATGCTGCAGTTTATTATAATCGTAATAATTTTTCTATGGCTTTAATGGGTCGGGACATAACTACTACATTTAATGCATACAAATTTAGTTTTACCAATGAAGAGAAAGCCATTTTGCAACAAACCAATAACAATATACCTGTTCGTTCAGTTGAATATACTTTGCCAAAATTAGTTTCCGGTTTTTCTTACCGATTTAATTTTTCGAAATCTTTTCAGTTATTGAGTTCCGCTGATCTGCAGTTTTCTTCAGATGGACGCGAAGCTGCATTAATTTCAACGCAGAAATTTGTTGTGGATCCTTCAATAGCCTGGGAATTGGCATATCTTAATAAAATCTTTTTACGTTTCGGTTTTGGTAATTTTCAAAATGTATTAAAAGATGATGAGCCAAATAGACGAGATTTCTCTTTTGAGCCTTCAGCGGGCATAGGTTTGCACTTAGGAAAAATAACATTGGATTATGCAATGACCAATGTTGCAAATAGTGGAGTAGGATTGTATTCGCATTTCATTTCCTTAAATCTTGATTTTTAGTTCGACGTTTTAAATCACTGCGATTTATTTCCATTCCTCTGATCTGAAATCTCTGAATTCTCCATTCATATGGATATTTTTTATCCAGTTTGATCTCAGACGACTATGTTCGATCATGATTCCAATTTGGTTGATGAGTAAACTCAATCGTTCGTTTTCCGATTCCAAACTTAAAAAATGGTATTCCTGCGTTATATCAAATCCCACAAAATGTCCGAGGTCGTAGCTTTTTAATTGATCCCATTGGATTGAACGATATGGCTGGACTCTGTTTAGTTCGCATAGCTCATCAAATAATTCTTTAACTTGGCTGGTCATTTCATGATCTCCGGTTTCCAATTCAGCCGCTGTGAATATTTCGGCACCCGGGTAAAGTTTGTGATCAAGTTTCTCCATGTAACGTTGCATTTCAAATTTTGCCAAACTTTGCAATCTCACATCAGACCTTCCATCTTTGTATAGTTTGCTGATTTCTGTCAGCTGAACCAGACAGCCTACGGGCATCATCCTGTTTTCAAGGAGGGTAAGAATTCCAAATACCAAATTTTGCTCCGAGCAATCTTTTATAAGTTGTTTGTATCGGGGTTCATATATATGCAATCTTAATTCTTCATTAGGAAAAACAACTATGGGCAAAGGGAATACCGGTACAATCGTGGAATCAGGCATATCGTTCACTTATCTGACAGATTCTTACGATAACTTCAGCTGCTTTTTGCATGTCCTGGACTGATACCCACTCTTTTTTAGAATGGATCCCGTGTTCTCCCGCAAATAAGTTGGGACAAGGCAAGCCCATAAAGCTCAACCTGCTTCCATCGGTTCCTCCCCTGATAGACCCTTTGAGAAGATCCAATCCGGCTTCGCCGATAGCCTGCTCTGCAAAATCGACGGAGCGGGAGTTTATGGAAAGAATTTCTTTCATATTCCTGTACTGTTCACTTATAGTAAAGGTATAACTGCTGTTTGGATATTTATTCAATACCCTGTCAACCACTTTTTTCAAATAATCCTCGTGAACTGCCAGCTGGGATGTTTCAAAATCCCGTATGATAAAATGCAAAGTTGCCTGTTCGAGCTCTGAGTCCACTTTCACTGGATGAACAAAGCCTTGCATGCCTGAAGTTTTTTCAGGGATTAAATGTTCAAGTGGTAATGCAGCAACAATGTCGGCGGCAATTTTAATTGCATTCTCCATTTTATTTTTTGCATATCCAGGATGTGTACTAACTCCGGTAATTTTAATGATCACCGCATCGGCAGAAAATGTTTCATCTTCAAGACTTCCCAATTCTCCACCATCCAAAGTATATCCAAAATGGGCTCCGAGCTTTGGAATACTCACGTGATTGACCCCTCTTCCAATTTCTTCATCAGGAGTAAATAGTAACCTGATCTTTCCATGGGCTATTTCAGGATGATGATGTAAATACAAAGCGGCTTCCATGATGGCGGCTACTCCTGCTTTGTCATCAGCTCCCAATAAAGTCAGTCCGCTAGCAGTGATGATGTCTTCTCCGGATTTAGTGAGGAGTTCCGGAAATTCTTTTGGACTTATTTGTAAGGTTGGATCATCGGGCAGCAAGAGATCCTGGAGCTGGTAATTCAGGTGAAGAATTGGTTTAACCTGACTACCGCTGCAGTCCGGAGCTGTATCCACGTGGGCACAAAAACATATGACCGGTATGTCTTTGTTGCTGGTTGCCGGCAAGGTAGCATACACATAACCAAATTCATCCAATTCTACGTCTTTTATTCCGGCATGAGTTAATTCTTCAACCAGTAATTTGGAAAGATCGAGTTGTTTGGCTGTGGAAGGCACGGTATCAGAAAATGGATTTGATTGTGTGTCTATTCTTGTGTAGCGCATAAATCGCTCAGCGATGTTTTGAAATGCATTTTTAAACGGCTCCATTTGTTAATGTATTTAAATTCTAAGCTATTTGTAGGGAATAATTGTTACTCTGGCAGACGTAAAGTTATAATAAATTACATCATGGCATTTAACATACCGGATACAGAGAAAAAAAGAATAGTCATCATAGGAGCAGGATTTGGTGGTTTTATCCTGGCGCAGAATTTAAATGTAAAATATTATCAGGTCGTTTTAATTGATAAAAATAACTTTCACCAGTTTCAGCCTTTGTTTTACCAGGTTGCCATGTCGGGACTGGAGCCCAGCTCGATTTGTTTTCCACTTCGCAAGAATTTTAGAAATAAAGATGATGTTTTTATTCGGGTCGCTGATGTGTTAAAGATTGATGTAAGTTCAAAAATGATCGTTGCGGATATTGGAGAATTGGGATACGACTACCTGGTGATTGCCACCGGCAATTCAACGAATTATTTTGGGAGGCAAGACTTAAAGTTAAATTCAATTCCACTTAAATCGGTTTCTGAAGCCCTTTACTTGAGGAATCGCATTCTGGAAGATCTGGAAAAGGCAGTTTTGGAAAAGGAAAATGCATTGAAGGATCAACTACTCGATATCATCATCGTGGGGGGTGGGCCAACGGGTGTAGAATTGGCCGGTTCACTTGCGGAAATGAAAAAGCATATCATTCCAAAAGATTATCCGGATTTAAATACAAACTTAATTGATATACATCTTATCCAAAACGGAAATCGCCTTTTGGCTAACATGTCTGCGAGCTCATCTGAATATGCACTTAAATGTTTAGAAAAAATGGGTGTGCATGTGCATTTAAATAAATTAGTAACGGATATTCGCGATAATGGCGTTTTACTGAGTGATCGGGAATTTATACCCGGAAAAAAAATAATTTGGGCTGCTGGAGTTAAGGCAATCGTTGTTCCGGGGCTTCCAGTGCATGTTTATGCTCCGGATGGAAGGTTAACGGTTGACCAATTCTGTCGTGTTATTGATCATCCGGATATCTACTCTATTGGTGATGCTGCTTATATGATTTCTGATTCATTCCCGAACGGTCTTCCTGCACTGGCTCCTGTGGCAATGCAACAAGCCAGGTTTTTAGCAAAGTATTTGAATGCGCAGCACCTTGGTAAGCAATTGAATCCGTTCCATTACAGGGATAAAGGTCAAATGGCCACCATCGGAAGAAATAAAGCAGTATTTGATTTTGGAAAATTTCACGTACAGGGTTTTATTGCCTGGCTCTTATGGCTATTCATCCATATCTATTTTTTGGTCGGAATACGGAACAGAATCGTTGTGTTTGTGAATTGGGTTTGGAGCTATTTGTTCTACGATCAGGCTCTGAGATTAAATATCAAACCACATATCCCTGAATCCAATGCTTCTTAGAATAAAAAATAAGATTAATGATTTGTCTTGATTATTGTAGCAAATAATTATAAATATCAAGAATCCTGACTAATGCCAAAACGACCAATTCAAAATTTAAATGTCGAAAAGTCGAAATGTATATAGATCAAATTATTCAACCAAATAAAAATGCTCAATGATTCTGTTTCATTGAGCATTTTTTTTTGATCTGAATTCTATATTACTGCAAAATAATCAATGACTGAACCGATTTGGCAGCGCCATTATTCACAACCACGCGATAAACACCTGGAGCTTTTTGTCTGAATGAATGGCTTTGTATCTGAACAATATCGGTTTCACTATCTATTTGCATTTTCCAAACTTCTTCTCCCAACAAATTGTAAATTTTTACAGATCCTTCTTTTATGGTTTGATTAAAGATCAGTTCAAAAATACCATGATTCGGATTTGGAATGATCCTGAATCCTTCTCTGTTTGAAAGAACGTCGGGTTCCTGAATCAATAAATCTCCTTCTTTGTCGCCAGGGATATCTCCGTTATTTCCACCCGTCAACAATTCAGGACAGGACACACAAGGTCCAAGGAATTGATTGGGTCCCTGGTTGTTAACAAAGTCGGCATACCTGACGCATCGGGTGGTACACACCCCATTGCCTCCAATTTCCGCAATGTATACCCTGTTTGGATTGGTTCCACATTTCCAGGAAGCCTTGATCTGTTTGAACGGTGGAGGATATTTACAATCGGGCAATCCATCGCCATTGTTATCGACCGAATCGTCTCCGTTCGGACACACATCGCAAACATTGATGACTCCATCGCAATCGGCGTCTACGTAATTGGCGATGGTAACCGTAGCAAGACATGTGGAAGTGTTGCCGTTCACATCCGTTACAGTAACCGTTACTGTAGTGTTTTTCGGGCTCTTACAAGTGATGCTGTCGGGATTGGTTACTTTGGTTTTAATACCGCAGTTGTCTTTCTTGATCAGCAAAACGCTATCCGGGTGGATGTATTTGGATCCACCACCAGGAGGCAAGGTAATATTGTAAGTCTTACAAACGATGACAGGTTTGATCGTATCAATAATATTGAGGTTTGCCGTACAGGTATCCGATAAGCCGGTAGAATCGGTTACCGTCAGGATCACTGTTCTTTTTGGTAAATCATCGCAACCGAATAGATATCTGCTCAGTTTCATTGATTTGATTCCGCAGTTATCTGTCGATCCGTTGTTGATGCTATCTATTTTCAAATTATATAGACCCAAAGAATCCAGATAAATATTAAAGTCTTTACATTTTGCAACAGGAGGTTCAGTTTCGTAGACATTCAACACATATTTACATGTGGAAGTATTGCCGCAATCATCAGTAGCAGTCCAGGTTATTGTATGGTATCCAACATTGAATTCCTGTCCCAATAATGTATGACTGTTATTCCAGCTGTTGATTATACTGCTTGAATCTGTACATTCATCCATTGCTGTAGCATCCAGTGAAATGTCTGGAACAATGAAATGGCAGGTCATGGTATCTGCTTTTCTGACAATAGTATCATTAGATGGACAAATAATCACTGGCCCCGAAGAATCTATTACAGAAATGACTTGCGGACTATTGCCTGTGGATGAATTGCCACAGAAATCCGTAACGGTCCATGTCCTGAAAACTTGGGTTCCGGCGCATTCACCGAAAACCAGAGAATCCACATAGGATACTGCAGGATTAGGATCGCAAGGATGTTCTACATCCGTTGGGTATCCTGTAACATCGGGAGTGTAGATAAAATTACAGGGAATGTCGCCATTGTCTGCTCTGACCTGGAAATTATCTATATGCAATTCCTTGGTTTGCTGATTATTGCCGCCAGTGTAATACACCCGGATATACAAATTTGCAGGATTGTTGGCACCCGTAATGTTCCCCAGGCATTCAATCCATTGGCCCTGTACCAATGTTGTTGTACTGAACTGGGTCCAGTTTATACCGTTGGTACTGTATTCCATTAAAAGATCGTTCGCACTGCCATTTCCTTTTCGATATGCCTGAACATAAACTTCAAAATCGCTAAATGCAGGCAAATTATGCCCCGATAAATTGAAGCGCCAGTGACCAGGTACCATTGAATTATTGACACTCAATCCTTTTCCGGCTATGGAATTAAGGTCGAATGCATTGGCACCGGTGACCACACCGTTTACCGTCAGGAATGGATTAGAAGAAGTATCAATTTTCGAATAAATTCCGGAATATAATTTAGGTTGCAGGGATGCATATGAATATCCGGAATTGAAATCGTAATTCACCAATACTTTATTTCCACTTGGTGTGGGTTGAGTATAGACAGTTTGATTTGGAGGTACATTGAAACCAGGTTCAACAGTATCTACAACTGTTATGTTCTGACTGCAGAAATCAATGTTGTTGCAACTGTCGGTTGCCGTCCATGTTCTGTTGATCACATAATTTCCAGGACAGTTTCCAGGAATGATTTGATCGTCGTAAGTAAGTGCAACAGCATTTCCACAGTAATCAGAACCCACTGCAAACCCGGTATTGGTTGGCAATTGCGATTCATCGCAATGGATCGTATCTGCCGGAGGACAGGTGATCGATGGAGGCGGTTGGGTGCTTACCGTAAATGTAGAAGAACAAGTCTTGGTCACATCACAGGAACTGGTTACTGTAAATGTCACCGTTTTAGTACCACCGCATTTTGAAGGGGCACCGGTATTGTTGTTGGTTACTTCTACATTACATCCTCCGGTGGCTCCTGCATCATCCAGCCAATCCAGGAAGAAGTTATCGACCTGAACCTGACTTAAACAATAAGCAGACGTTCCGGAAGGGGATGGACACTTAAGGTTGACCGGATTCGGAGTAGTCACCGTAAATACAGCTGAACAGGTTACGGGAGGTTCGCAAGTGGAAGTAACCGTCCAGGTTACCGTTTTTACACCACCACATGCTAAGGGTGCTGTTCCGCCATTATGGCTCAGAACTGCATTGCATCCTCCGGTAAAGCTTGCTGTGTTTAACCAGGCACTGAATGTGGAATCCACTGTCGCCTGATCCGGACAATTAGATAATGTTTGATTTACTGCACAGGTCAAATTAACTGCAGATGGTGCTGTAACGGTAAATACTGCTGAACAGGTCACATCGGGTTCACAGGTGGAGCTCACCGTCCAGGTAACTGTTTTAGATCCGCCGCAGGCAGATGGTGCGGAACCTCCGTTATGGCTAATAGATCCGTTACAACCTCCCGAGAATGAAGTGGTATTCAACCATGCGGAGTATGCGGCATCTATGGCAGTTTGTGTCTGACATGCAGCTTGCGTATTATTTACCGCACAGGCAAGAGCAACATCTTCAGTTGCTGTTACCGAGAATACAGCAGTACAGGTTACAGGTCCTTCACAACTTGAAGTGACGGTCCAGCTTACTGTTTTCGAGCCACCACAATATGGCGGAGCAGATCCTCCATTGTTTGAAATAGTAGCATTACAACCACCCGATGAAGTCGCAGCATTCAACCATGCAGCATAAGCGGCGTCGACTTGTGCTTGTGACTGGCAGGAAGCAATAGTTGTATCTGCCGGGCAGTTGAGGACGACAGGAAGAGCTGCCGTTACGGTAAAGGAAGCGGAACAAGTGACGGGCCCTTCACAAGAAGAAGTAACGGTCCAGGTCACGGTAGTAGAACCACCGCAGGCAGGAGGCGCACCCGTACCATTATTGGAAACAGCAGCATTGCAACCACCGGAAGAAGTAGCAGCATTTAACCATGCAGAATAAGCTGCATCGATAGCCGCTTGTGTCTGACAGGAAGCCTGAGTATTGTTGGCCGGACAATTGAGCACGACAGCCGGAGCAGCAGTGACGGTAAAGGAAGCGGAACAAGTGACGGGTCCGGCACAAGAAGAGGTGACGGTCCAGGTCACAGTCGTGGAACCTCCGCAAGCAGCAGGAGCAGGTCCTGCATTATTGGAGATCGCTGCATTGCAACCGCCGGAGAAACTAACGGTCGTAAGCCATGTGGCATAGGCCGCATCAATAGCCGCCTGATTCTGACAGGCCGCTTGTGTGTTGTTAACCGGACAAGTGAGGACCACCGCCGGAGCTGCAGTCACGGTAAATGAAGCGGAGCAGGTGACCGGAGCAGCACAAGAAGAAGTAACAGTCCAGATTACAGTCGTAGAACCCCCGCAAGCCGGAGGAGCGCCGCTGGCGTTGTTACTGATGTCGGCATTGCAACCGCCGGAGAAACTAACGGTAGTTAGCCATGTATTGTAAGCAGCATCAATGGAAGCCTGCGATTGACAAGCTGCCTGAGTGCTGTTCGTGGGACAATTGAGCACGACAGCCGGAGCTGCAGGTACGGTAAAGGAAGCAGAGCAGGTCACGGGTCCTTCACAGGTCGAAGTGACGGTCCAGGTCACGGTGACAGAACCACCACAAGCCGGAGGAGCACCCGCACTGTTGTTGGAGATCGCGGCATTGCAACCGCCGGAGAAACTAACAGTTGTAAGCCAGTTGGTAAAGGCAGCATCCACAGAGGCCTGCGATTGACAAGCTGTATGGGTCTGATTGACCGGACAGGTGAGGTTGACAGCCGGAGCTGCATTTACCGAGAACACAGCCGAACAGCTCACGGGCCCTTCACAGGAAGAAGTGACGGTCCAGGTTACTGTTTTCGAGCCACCACAAGCAGAAGGTGCCGCACCTCCGTTGTTGGAGATGGCAGCATTACAACCACCGGAGAAGGTGGCAGCATTCAACCATGCGGTATAAGCCGCGTCGATAGTCGACTGAGTTTGGCAAGCTACCTGGGTATTGTTGGCCGGACAGGTCAAAGAAACCGCCGGAGGTGTAGTAACGGTAAAGGAAGCCGAACAAGTCACCGGACCTTCACAGGAAGAAGTAACCGTCCAGGTAACTGTTTTAGATCCGCCGCAGGCAGGAGGAGCAGAACCGCCATTATTGGAAACAGCAGCATTGCAACCACCGGAAGAAGTAGCCGTGTTTAACCAGGCTGTGTATGCTGCATCGATTGCGGCCTGAGACTGACAAGATCCCTGCGTATTGTTGGCCGGACAGGTCAGAGAAACAGCGGGAGCCGCAGTAACGGTGAACGAAGCAGAACAGGTCACAGGTCCTTCACAGGAAGAAGTCACAGTCCAGATCACAGTCGTGGAACCCCCGCAAGCGGGAGGTGCACCGGAACCATTATTGGTAATCGTTGCATTGCAACCACCGGAAGAAGTTGTGCTGTTGAGCCAGGTGTTGTAAGCAGCATCAATAGCGGCCTGAGTCTGACAAGCTGCCTGGGTATTGTTGGCCGGGCAGTTGAGGACGACAGGAGGAGCTGCCGTTACGGTAAAGGAAGCGGAACAGGTAACGGGCCCTTCACAAGAAGAAGTAACGGTCCAGGTCACGGTAGTAGAACCACCGCAAGCAGGAGGCGCACCCGTACCATTATTGGAAACAGCGGCATTGCAACCACCGGAAGAAGTAGCAGCATTTAACCATGCGGAATAAGCTGCATCGATAGCCGCTTGTGTCTGACAGGAAGCCTGAGTATTGTTGGCCGGACAATTGAGCACGACAGCCGGAGCAGCAGTGACGGTAAAGGAAGCGGAACAAGTGACGGGTCCGGCACAAGAAGAGGTGACGGTCCAGGTCACAGTCGTGGAACCTCCGCAAGCAGCAGGAGCAGGTCCTGCATTATTGGAGATCGCTGCATTGCAACCGCCGGAGAAACTAACGGTCGTAAGCCATGTGGCATAGGCCGCATCAATAGCCGCCTGATTCTGACAGGCCGCTTGTGTGTTGTTAACCGGACAAGTGAGGACCACCGCCGGAGCTGCAGTCACGGTAAATGAAGCGGAGCAGGTGACCGGAGCAGCACAAGAAGAAGTAACGGTCCAGATCACAGTCGTAGAACCCCCGCAAGCCGGAGGAGCGCCGCTGGCGTTGTTACTGATGTCGGCATTGCAACCGCCGGAGAAACTAACGGTAGTTAGCCATGTATTGTAAGCAGCATCAATGGAAGCCTGCGATTGACAAGCTGCCTGAGTGCTGTTCGTGGGACAATTGAGCACGACAGCCGGAGCTGCAGGTACGGTAAAGGAAGCAGAGCAGGTCACGGGTCCTTCACAGGTCGAAGTGACGGTCCAGGTCACGGTGACAGAACCACCACAAGCCGGAGGAGCACCCGCACTGTTGTTGGAGATCGCGGCATTGCAACCGCCGGAGAAACTAACAGTTGTAAGCCAGTTGGTAAAGGCAGCATCCACAGAGGCCTGCGATTGACAAGCTGTATGGGTCTGATTGACCGGACAGGTGAGGTTGACAGCCGGCGCTGCATTTACCGAGAATACAGCCGAACAGCTCACGGGCCCTTCACAGGAAGAAGTGACGGTCCAGGTTACTGTTTTCGAGCCACCACAAGCAGAAGGTGCCGCACCTCCGTTGTTGGAGATGGCAGCATTACAACCACCGGAGAAGGTGGCAGCATTCAACCATGCGGTATAAGCCGCGTCGATAGCCAACTGAGTTTGGCAAGCTACCTGGGTATTGTTGGCCGGACAGGTCAAAGAAACCGCCGGAGGTGTAGTAACGGTAAAGGAAGCCGAACAAGTCACCGGACCTTCACAGGAAGAAGTAACCGTCCAGGTAACTGTTTTAGATCCGCCGCAGGCAGGAGGAGCAGAACCGCCATTATTGGAAACAGCAGCATTGCAACCACCGGAAGAAGTAGCCGTGTTTAACCAGGCTGTGTATGCTGCATCGATTGCGGCCTGAGACTGACAAGATCCCTGCGTATTGTTGGCCGGACAGGTCAGAGAAACAGCGGGAGCCGCAGTAACGGTGAACGAAGCAGAACAGGTCACAGGTCCTTCACAGGAAGAAGTCACAGTCCAGATCACAGTCGTGGAACCCCCCGCAAGCGGGAGGTGCACCGGAACCATTATTGGTAATCGTTGCATTGCAACCACCTAAGAAGTTGTGCTGTTGAGCCAGGTGTGGTAAGCAGCATCAATAGCGGCCTGAGTCTGACAAGCTGCCTGGGTATTGTTGGCCGGGCAGTTGAGGACGACAGGAGGAGCTGCCGTTACGGTAAAGGAAGCGGAACAGGTAACGGGCCCTTCACAAGAAGAAGTAACGGTCCAGGTCACGGTAGTAGAACCACCGCAAGCAGGAGGCGGAGATTGGTATTGGAAATAGCGGCATTACAACCACCGCTGAGAAGTAGCGGCAGCCAACCAGGCGGCAAAGCTGCATTGTCGATAGCCGTTTGAGTCTGGCAGGAAGGGCCTGGTCCGGTTTGGCGGACAGGTCAACGCGACAGCCGGAGCAGCAGTGACGGTAAAGGAAGCGGAACAAGTGACATCCATCTGACACGAAGAAGTAACGGTCCACGTCACGGTGACAGAACCACCGCAAGCGGGAGGCGCACCCGCGCTGTTATTGGAGATCGCGGCATTACAACCGCCGGAGAAACTAACAGTTGTGAGCCATGCATTGTAAGCATTGTCGACATCGGTTTGCGTCTGACAAGCTGCGACGTTTTGATTAACCGGACAGGTGAGGACCACCGCCGGAGCATCGGTCACGGTAAAGGAAGCGGAGCAGGTCACAGGTCCTTCGCAGGAAGAAGTAACGGTCCAGGTCACGGTTGTGGAACCGCCACAAGCATTCGGAGCGGGTCCTGCATTATTGGAAATAGCGGCATTGCAACCGCCGGAGAAACTAACGGTAGTTAGCCATGCATTGTAAGCGTTATCGACATCGGTCTGCGTCTGACAGGCTGCAAAGGTTTGATTGACCGGACAGGTGAGGACCACTGCGGGCGCATTGGAGACTGTAAATACAGCCGAACAAGTCAGATTCGGAGCACAGGTCGAAGTAACGGTCCAGGTTACGGTAACAGAACCACCGCAAGCCAGAGGAGCCCCGCTGCTGTTATTGGTAATGGCCGCATTGCAACCGCCGGAGAAACTAACGGTAGTTAGCCAAGTAGCGTAAGCGGCATCAATGGCCGCCTGAGTTTGGCATGCAGGTTCGGTTTGATTAGCCGGGCAGGTTAATGTAATAGCCGGAGCATCGGTCACTGTAAATATAGCGGAACAGGTGACGGGCCCTTCACAGGTCGAAGTGACGGTCCAGGTTACCGTTTTAGATCCGCCGCAGGCAGGAGGAGCGGAACCGCCATCGTGAGAAATGGCAGGGAAACAACCACCGCTTGAACTGGCAGAATTCAACCAAGCTGTGTAAGCTGCATCAATAGCGGCCTGAGTCTGACAAGCGGGCTCGGTTTGATTGGCCGGACAGCTTAAGCTGACAACAGGAGCAGCAGTGACCGTAAACACTGCAGAGCAGGTTGAATTGGGCTCGCAGGTCGAAGTGACGGTCCAGGTCACGGTTTTCGAACCACCACAGGCCGGAGGAGCAGAACCTCCATCATGAGAAATGGCAGGGAAACAACCACCGCTTGAACTGGCAGAATTCAACCACGCTGTGTAAGCAGCATCAATAGCAGCCTGAGTCTGACAAGCAGCTTCGGTCTGATTTGAAGGACAGGTAAGAGTAACAGGAGGTGCAGCCGTTACGGTAAAGGAAGCGGAACAGGTCACAGGTCCTTCGCAGGAAGAAGTAACGGTCCAGGTCACCGTAGTCGAACCACCACATGCAGGAGGAGCGCCGGTATTGGTATTAGAAATAGCGGCATCACAACCACCGCTGAAAGTAGCGGAAGCCAACCAGGTGGCAAATGCATTGTCAATAGCAGTTTGAGTCTGGCAGGCTGCCTGGGTATTATTCACTGCGCAATTAAGAGCAACAGCAGGAGCTGCAGTAACAGTATAGGAAGCGGAGCAGGTCACCGGACCTTCGCAAGAGCTGGTCACCGTAAAAGTAACTGTTGTCGATCCACCACAACGATTCGGAGGTCCTGAATTGTCGTTGGTAATGCTGGCATTACAACCTCCGGAAAGTGTATAAAGGGTCAGCCAGTTGGCAAAGTTGTTATCGATATTGGTTTGAGTCAAACAGGAAGCTCTGGTCCGGTTTGGCGGACAGGTCAACGCGACAGCCGGAGCAGCGGTGACGGTAAAGGAAGCGGAACAAGTGACATCCATCTGACAAGAAGAAGTAACGGTCCACGTCACGGTGACAGAACCACCGCAAGCGGGAGGCGCACCTGCACTGTTATTGGAGATCGCGGCATTACAACCGCCGGAGAAACTAACAGTTGTGAGCCATGCATTGTAAGCATTGTCGACATCGGTTTGCGTTTGACAAGCTGCGATGTTTTGATTAACCGGACAGGTGACGACCACCGCCGGAGCATCGGTCACGGTAAAGGAAGCGGAGCAGGTCACAGGTCCTTCGCAGGAAGAAGTAACGGTCCAGGTCACGGTTGTGGAACCGCCACAAGCATTCGGAGCGGGTCCTGCATTATTGGAAATAGCGGCATTGCAACCGCCGGAGAAACTAACGGTAGTTAGCCATGCATTGTAAGCGTTGTCGACATCGGTCTGCGTCTGACAGGCTGCAAAGGTTTGATTGACCGGACAGGTGAGGACCACCGCCGGTGCATTGGTCACGGTGAATACAGCGGCACAGGTGACATCAGATTCACAGGTCGAAGTAACGGTCCAGGTTACGGTAACAGAACCACCGCAAGCCGGAGGAGCCCCGCTGCTGTTGTTGGAAATGGATGCGCTGCAACCGCCTGAGAAACTAACAGTTGTTAGCCAGGCATTGTAAGCATTATCGACATCGGTTTGGGTCTGACAAGCCGCAACCGTTTGGTTAACCGGACACGTAAGTACTACTGCAGGAGCATCGGTCACCGTAAATACAGCCGAGCAAGTCACATCCGGACCGCAGGTATTGGTGACGGTCCAGGTTACCGTTTTCGAACCTCCGCAAGCTGGTGGAGCGGAACCGCCATTGTTGGAGATGTTTGCATTGCAACCACCCGTAAATGTAGCCGTTGCCAACCAGGCTGTATAAGCCGCGTCGATGGCCGATTGCGTCTGACAGGCAGGTTCAGTTTGATTGCTTGCACAATTGAGGACAATTGGAGGAGCGTCTAAAACAGTAAAGACTGCAGAGCAAGTGACAGGGCCTTCACAGGTAGACGTCACCGTCCAGCTTACCGTTTTTGAACCGCCGCAAGCCGGAGGAGCAGATCCTCCATCATTGGAGATCATCGCGTTACAACCTCCTGTAAAAGTTGCCGTAGCAAGCCAGTTGGAGTAAGCGGTATCTATGGCTGCCTGGGTCTGGCAGGCAGGTTCCGTATGATTTACAGCACAATTGAGAACCACTGCAGGTGCAGCCGTTACGGTAAACACAGCCGAACAGGTAACCGATCCCTCACAAGTTGAAGTGACGGTCCAGGTGACGGTTGTGGAACCACCGCAGGCATTTGGAGCTGCACCACCATTGTTGGAAATCATGGAATTACAACCACCGGAGAAGGTAGCCGAATTTAACCAGGTGTTAAATGCAGCATCAATTGATGCTTGTGTTTGACAAGCAGACTCGGTTTGATTTGCAGCACAATTGAGCACCACTGCAGGTGCTGCAGTCACGGTAAATACAGCCGAGCAGGTGACAGGAACCTCACAAGTTGAAGTAACGGTCCAGGTGACGGTTGTGGAACCACCGCAGGCATTTGGAGCTGCACCACCATTGTTGGAAATCATGGAATTACAACCACCGGAGAAGGTAGCCGAATTTAACCAGATGTTAAATGCAGCATCTACAGCCGTTTGTGTCTGGCAAGCGGGCTCCGTTTGATTTACAGCACAATTGAGAGCCACAGCCGGAGCCATCGTTACGCTAAAGGAAGCGGAACAGGTGACATCCATCTGACACGAAGAAGTAACGGTCCAGGTCACGGTGACAGAACCACCGCAAGCGGGAGGCGCCCCTGCACTGTTATTGGAGATGGCCGCATTGCAACCACCGGAGAAGCTAACAGTTGTTAGCCATGCATTGTAAGCATTGTCGACATCGGTCTGCGTCTGACAAGCTGCGACGTTTTGATTAACCGGACAGGTGAGGACCACCGCCGGAGCATCAGTCACGGTAAAGGAAGCGGAACAGGTCACAGGTCCTTCGCAGGAAGAAGTAACGGTCCAGGTCACGGTTGTGGAACCGCCACAAGCATTCGGAGCGGGTCCTGCATTATTGGAAATAGCGGCATTGCAACCGCCGGAGAAACTAACAGTTGTTAACCATGCATTGTAAGCATTGTCGACATCGGTCTGCGTCTGGCAGGCTGCAACCGTTTGATTGGTTGGACAATTTAAGACGACCGCCGGAGCATTGGTCACAGTAAACGAAGCAGAACAAGTCACCGGTCCTTCACAGGTCGAAGTGACGGTCCACGTTACGGTGACAGATCCACCACAAGCGGGAGGCGCACCCGGACTGTTATTGGAGATAGCCGCATTACAACCGCCGGAGAAACTAACGGTTGTTAGCCAAGTGGCATAAGCGGCATCAATAGCCGCCTGAGTTTGACAGGCCGGTTCCGTTTGATTTGAAGGACAGTTGAGGACGACTGCCGGAGCATCAGTCACGGTAAATACTGCGGAACAACTTACGTTCAGACCACAGGAAGAAGTCACGGTCCATGTCACTGTTTTAGAGCCACCACAGGCTGGAGGTGCAGAGCCACCGTCATTGGAAATGGCGGCATTACAGCCACCTGTGAAAGTAGCTGTTGCAAGCCAGGCAGTATAAGCAGCATCAATAGCTGTTTGAGTCTGGCATGCAGGTTCAGTTTGGTTGACCGCGCAATTAAGTACGATAGGCGGAGCATCCAAAACGGTAAAGACTGCGGAACAAGTCACCGGACTTTCACAAGAAGAAGTTACAGTCCACGTTACCGTAGTTGATCCACCACAGGCATTAGGAGCGGCACCACCAGAATTGGAAAGAGTCGCATTGCAACCACCGGAGAAGGTAGCCGAATTTAACCAGGTATTAAATGCGGCATCGATGGCCGCTTGAGTCTGGCAAGCAGGCTCGGTTTGATTAGCGGGGCAGGTCAAGGCAACGGCAGGAGCATTGGTGACGGTAAAGACTGCGGAACAAGTGACGGGACTTTCGCAAGTTGAGGTGACCGTCCAGGTAACTGTTTTCGAACCACCGCATGCTGGAGGAGCAGATCCACCGTCATTAGAGATCATTGCACTGCAGCCTCCGGTAAAAGTTGCGGATGCAAGCCATGTTGTATAAGCTGCATCAATTGCGCTCTGAGTCTGACAAGCGGCCTCAGTTTGATTGGCTGCACAATTAAGAACAACTGCAGGAGCATTGGTCACGGTAAACACAGCGGAACAGGTTACAGATCCTTCACACGTGGAAGTCACGGTCCAGGTTACTGTTTTTGAACCACCACAGGCAGGAGGAGCAGAGCCTCCGTCATTAGAGATCGCAGCATTACAACCTCCCGAAAATGTAGCCGATGCAAGCCATGCGGTATAAGCAGCATCTATAGCTGCCTGGGTTTGACAGGCTGCTTCTGTTTGATTTGAAGGGCAATTTAAAACCACCGCCGGAGCATTGGTCACTGTGAAAGAAGCCGTACATGTGACCGGTACTTCACAGGAAGAGGTGACGGTCCAGATTACGGTAACAGAACCCCCGCAAGCAAGAGGAGCCCCCGGGCTGTTATTGGAAATAGCCGCACTGCAACCGCCGGAGAAACTAACAGTTGTAAGCCAAGTAGCATAAGCCGCATCGATGGCCGCTTGTGTCTGGCAAGCAGGCTCGGTTTGATTTGCCGGGCAGGTAAGGACTACCGCCGGTGCCGATGTTACCGTAAATGAAGCGGTGCAGGTGACCGGAACTTCACAAGAAGAAGTCACCGTCCAGGTCACGGTCGTGGAACCCCCGCAAGCCGGAGGAGCGCTGCCGGCGTTGTTGCTGATGGCCGCATTACAACCGCCGGAGAAACTAACGGTTGATAACCAGGCATTGTATGCATTGTCGACATCGGTCTGCGTCTGACAGGCTGCAAAGGTTTGATTGACCGGACAGGTAAGGACCACCGCCGGGGCATCAGTCACGGTGAATACGGCGGCACAGGTTACATCAGCCTCACAGGAAGAGGTAACGGTCCACGTTACGGTGACAGAACCTCCACAAGCGGGAGGCGCACCCGGACTGTTATTGGAGATAGCCGCATTACAACCGCCGGAGAAACTAACGGTTGTTAGCCAAGTAGCGTAAGTTGCATCAATGGCCGCCTGAGTTTGACAGGCCGGTTCAGTCTGATTTGCCGGGCAGGTAAGGACCACGGCGGGAGCATCGGTTACGGTGAATACAGCGGTACAAGTTACCGGACCCTCACAGGAAGAAGTCACCGTCCAGGTCACAGTTTTTGAACCACCACAAGCTGGAGGAGCGGAACCGCCGTCATTGGAAATCATCGCATTGCAACCTCCTGTAAAAGTAGCAGTAGCTAACCAGGCTGTGTATGCTGCGTCAATAGCAGCTTGCGTCAGACAAGCAGGTTGAGTTTGATTGACAGCACATGTTATATTAACCGCGGGAGCATTGGTTACTGTAAATACAGCGGAACAAGTTACCGGACTCTCGCAGGATGAAGTGACGGTCCAGGTTACTGTTTTCGAACCACCACAAGCCGGAGGAGCTGAACCTCCGTCGTTTGAAATCATCGCATTGCAGCCTCCCGTAAAAGTGGCTGTTGCCAGCCAGTTGTTATAAGCATTGTCAATGTCCGACTGGGTTTGGCAGGCAGCTTCAGTTTGGTTGGAAGCACAGCTAAGATTAATTACAGGTGCGTTGGATACGGTAAATACAGCGGAACAAGTTACCGGACTCTCGCAGGATGAAGTGACGGTCCAGGTCACAGTTTTTGAACCACCACAAGCAGGAGGAGCTGAACCTCCGTCATTGGAGATCATTGCATTACATCCACCGGTAAATGTTGCAGAGGCAAGCCATGTTGTATAGGCCGCATCAATAGCGCCCTGAGTCTGACAAGCGGCTTCAGTTTGATTAACAGCACAGTTGAGATTCACTGCCGGAGCATTGGTGACCGTAAATACTGCGGAACAAGTAACCGGGCTGGTACAGGAAGAAGTCACCGTCCAGGTTACTGTTTTCGATCCACCGCAAATAGGTGGTGCGGAGCCTCCATCGTTTGAAATTGCCGAATTACATCCACCGGAAAAGGTAGCTGAATTTAACCATGCGGTGTAAGCTCCATCGATAGCAGCCTGTGTTTGACAAGCTGGTTCCGTTTGACTTGAAGGGCAGGTTAATACAACAGCAGGTGCATCAGTCACCGTAAACACAGCAGAACAGGTCACCGGACTTTCACAGGTTGAAGTCACGGTCCACGTCACCGTTGTGGATCCGCCACATTCTGGTGGCGCGATTCCAGCATTGTTGGAAATCATGCCATTGCAGCCTCCGGAAAAAGATCCAGAAGCCACCCATGCAGTGAATGCGGCGTTGATCGCTGCCTGTGTCTGACATGGAGGTTCTGTTTGATTGGCCGGACAGCTGATGACTACAACTGGAGCATTGCTCACAGTAAATGAGGCTGAACAGCTTACCGGAACTTCACAAGAAGAAGTCACGGTCCAGGTTACCGTAGTTGAACCTCCGCAAGCCGGAGGAGCACCACTGGCGTTATTGGAAATGGCGGCGTTGCAACCGCCAGAGAAACTAACAGTTGTAAGCCAAGCATTGTACGCATTATTTACATCGGTTTGGGTTTGGCAGGCTGCTACCGTTTGATTGGTTGGACAATTAAGCACAACGGGAGGAGCGTCCGTTACGGTAAATATCGCTGCACACGTCACATCGGGTTCGCAACTTGAAGTGACCGTCCAGGTTACCGTGACGGATCCGCCACAGGCTGGAGGTGCACCCGCGCTGTTATTAGAGATGGCAGCGAAGCAACCTCCGGAAAAACTAACGGTTGTTAGCCAAGTATTGTAAGCGTTATCGACAGCGGTTTGGGTTTGGCAAGCAGCAACAGTCTGATTAGCAGGGCAGGTCAGTGTAACCAGTGGTGCATCCAGTACAGTGAAAACTGCAGAACAAGTTACGTCGGGTTCGCAGGAAGAAGTCACTGTCCAGGTTACCGTTTTCGAACCTCCACAGGCATTTGGCGCTGAACCTCCATCATTGGAAATAGTTGCGTTGCAACCCCCTGTAAAAGTAGCAGTAGCCAACCAGGCTGTATAAGCGGCATCAATCGCGGCCTGAGTCTGACAAGCAGCCTGGGTATTGTTCGTCGCGCAGGTAAGTGCAATCAATGGAGCATTGGTGACCGTAAATACAGCAGAACAGGTCACCGGACTTTCACAAGAGGAAGTCACCGTCCAGGTTACCGTTTTCGAACCACCACAAGCCGGTGGAGCTGAACCTCCGTCGTTTGATATCATCGCATTGCAGCCTCCGGTAAAAGTGGCTGTTGCCAGCCAGTTGGCGTAAGCATTGTCAATGTCCCCCTGAGTTTGGCAAGCCGCTTCAGTTTGGTTGGAAGCACAGCTAAGATTAATCACAGGAGCATTGGTGACCGTAAATACAGCAGAGCAGGTCACCGGAACTTCGCAAGTTGAGGTCACTGTCCACGTTACTGTTTTTGATCCTCCACAAGCAGGAGGAGCGGAACCTCCGTCATTGGAGATCATTGCATTACATCCACCGGTAAATGTTGCAGAGGCAAGCCATGTTGTATAGGCCGCATCAATTGCCGTCTGAGTCTGACAGGCAGCCTCAGTTTGGTTGGATGCGCAATTGAGCACTACAGCAGGGGCTGCGGTGACTGTAAATACTGCAGAACAGGTAACATTTGGTTCGCAAGAAGAAGTCACGGTCCAGGTTACTGTTTTGGATCCACCACAAATGGGTGGTGCTGAACCACCATTATTTGAAATCGCTCCGTTACAGCCTCCGGTAAACGTAGCGGTAGCTAGCCAGGCTGCGTAAGCTGCATCAATAGCTGCCTGAGTTTGGCAAGCGGGTTCAGTTTGATTATTGGCGCAAGTGAGATTGACCAGAGGAGCATCGGTCACCGTAAATACTGCAGAACAGGTCACCGGAGATTCGCAGGTCGAAGTCACCGTCCAGGTTACCGTGGTTGAACCGCCGCACGCAGATGGTGCAGAACCACCTCCATTGGAGATGGAAGCATTACAACCGCCGGAGAAACTAACGGTTGTTAACCAGGTACTGAAAGCATTGTCAATCGCTGTTTGCGTTTGGCAAGGAGCTTCAGTTTGATTGGCTGGGCAATTCAATACAACGGGAGGAGCATCGGTCACAGTAAATATGGCCGCACAGGTAACATTTGGTTCGCAGCTTGAAGTCACTGTCCAGGTCACCGTAACAGAACCACCGCAGGCTGGTGGAGCACCGGTACTGTTATTGGAAATGGCCGCATTGCAACCTCCGCTAAAACTAACAGTTGTGAGCCATGCTGCATAAGCTGCATCTACTGCAGCTTGAGTCTGGCAAACTCCTACAGTTTGGTTGGCCGGACAATTGAGCACGACCAAAGGAGCGTCGGTCACCGTAAATACGGCAGAACAACTCACATCGGTTTCACAGCTTGAAGTCACTGTAAACGTGACCGTTGTTGAACCTCCGCAGGCCGGAGGTGCACCGGTATTGTTGTTGTTTAGTGTTGCAAAACATCCACCTGTAAAACCGGCTGTTGCCAGCCAGGCGTTGAAAGCATTATCGATTGCTGTTTGAGTTTGACAAGCGGCCTGGGTCTGGTTCGTCGGACAGGTGAGTGTGACCATTGGAGCATCAAGCACTGTAAAAACTGCAGAACAGCTTACATCGGGTTCACAAGTCGAAGTGACTGTCCAGGTCACTGTTTTCGAACCTCCACAGGCATCGGGAGCTGAACCACCATCGTTGGAAATAGTTGCGTTGCAACCCCCTGTAAAGGTAGCAGTTGCCAACCAGGCGGTATAAGCAGCGTCAATAGCAGCCTGAGTCTGGCAGGCGGCCTGAGTATTATTTGTAGCACAAGTGAGTGCAATTATTGGAGCATTGAGTACGGTGAATACAGCTGTACAGGTGACCGGACCCTGGCAAGTTGAAGTCACTGTCCAGGTCACTGTTTTAGAGCCACCACAGGCAGGAGGTGCAGAGCCACCGTCATTGGAAATGGCGGCATTACAACCCCCAGTAAAACTTGCCGATGCAAGCCACGTAGCATAAGCAGCGTCGATGGCTGCTTGTGTTTGGCAAGCCGCTTCTGTTTGATTTCCAGCGCAATTGATCGAAACGGTTGGTGCCGCTGTAACAGTAAATACAGCAGAACAGCTTACAGGAGCTTCACAACTTGAGGTCACCGTCCACGTCACTGTTTTAGAGCCGCCACAGGCCGGTGGAGCTGAACCACCATTATTGGAAATCATCGCATTACAACCCCCTGTAAAAGTTGCAGAAGCTAACCATGCAGTATAAGCTGCATCAATGGCAGACTGAGTCTGACAGGCAGCCTCAGTTTGGTTGGATGCACAATTGAGCACTACAGCAGGGGCAGCGGTGACTGTAAATACTGCAGAACAGGTAACATTTGGTTCGCAAGAAGAAGTCACGGTCCAGGTTACTGTTTTGGATCCACCACAAATGGGTGGAGCTGATCCTCCATTGTTGGAAATCATGCCATTACAACCACCAGTGAAACTTGCTGAATTTAACCAGGCTGTATAAGCGGCATCTATTGCACCCTGAGTTTGGCAAGCTGCTTCCGTTTGGTTAGCAGCACAGGTTAAATTAACGAGCGGAGCATTTGTAACTGTAAATACTGCAGAACAGGTAACATTTGGTTCGCAAGAAGAAGTCACGGTCCAGGTTACCGTTGTCGAACCTCCGCAAGCCAAAGGAGCCCCGGTATTATCGTTGGAAATCGTGGCATTGCAACCACCCGTAAATGTGGTGGTGGCTAACCAGGCGGTAAATGCGTTATTGATGGCCGTTTGCGTCTGACAAGCCGCTTCTGTTTGATTGGAAGCGCAACTCAAGACGACTACGGGTGCATCCGTAACGGTAAATGTTGCTGCACAGGTAACATTTGGTTCGCAAGAAGAAGTCACGGTCCAGGTTACAGTCACGGAACCACCGCATGCCGGTGGAGCACCGGGACTGTTATTGGTAAGGGTTGCATTGCATCCCCCGCTAAAACTAACAGTTGTTAGCCATGCGGTATATGCAGCATCAACTGCAGCTTGGGTTTGGCATGCCGCAACGGTTTGATTTGCGGGGCAGGTCAGGACGACCACGGGCGCATCCGTTACCGTAAATGTTGCCGAACAGGTTACATTCGGCTCGCAAGATGAAGTCACGGTCCAGGTAACGGTTGTAGAACCACCGCAAGCAGGCGGAGCACCGGTGTTGTTATTGGATAAAGTTGCGTTGCAACCTCCGGAGAAACTAACAGTCGTTAGCCAGGTAGCAAAGGCATTGTCAATGGCGGCTTGTGTCTGGCATGCCGCTTCTGTTTGATTTCCCGGGCAGGTGAGCACGACTGCAGGAGCATCCGTAACGGTGAATACTGCAGAACAAGTTACATCGGGTTCGCAGGTCGAAGTCACCGTCCACGTCACTGTTTTAGAGCCGCCACAAGCCGGTGGAGCTGAGCCACCATTATTGGATATCGTTGCATTACATCCTCCCGTAAAAGTGGCTGTTGCCAACCAGGCAGAATAAGCCGCATCGATAGCTGCCTGGGTTTGGCAAGCCGCCTGCGTATTATTGATGGCACAAGTAAGATTAACCAAGGGCGCATCTGTAACTGTAAAAACTGCCGAGCAGGTCGAATTTGCCTCACATGTAGAGGTCACCGTCCATGTAACAGTTGTTGACCCACCACAGGCTGGTGGAGCTCCGGTATTATTATTGGTCATGGAAGCATTGCATCCTCCGGATGTAGTTGCCGTTGCCAGCCAATTTGCAAATGCTGTATTGATCGCTGCCTGAGTCTGACAAGCTGCTTCGGTTTGATTGGAGGGACAATTTAAAACTACAGATGGGGCATTCGTTACAGAAAATACTGCGGAACAGGTCACATCGCTCTGACACGATGAAGTGACCGTCCAGGTGACTGTCGTTGAACCTCCACAAGCAGGGGGAGCCCCCGTATTGTTATTGGTCATCGTGGCATTACAACCACCGGAAAAACTTGCCGTTGCCAACCAATTTGTGAATGCTGTATTCACATCCGCTTGTGTTTGACATGCAGCTACTGTAAGATTAGTTGCACAAGTCAGGACAACCGGTGGGGCTGCAGTAACCGTATAAGTGGCACTGCAGGTTACAGGTGACTGACAAGAAGAAGTCACGGTCCAGGTTACAGTGGTCGATCCACCACATCTGTCTGGTGGTCCGGTATTGTCATTGGTAATGGTTGCATTGCAGCCTCCGCTGAAAGTGGCAAGCAATAGCCAGTTTGCAAAATTGTTGTTGATATTGGTTTGGGTAAGACACGAAGGTCTGTTCCTGTTGGGTGCACAGGTTAGATTTACGTTCGGTGCGGCTGTTACTGTAAAGACAGCAGAACAGGTAACATCCATCTGACATGATGAGGTAACGGTCCAGGTTACGGTCTTAGATCCACCGCAAGCCAAAGGAGCAGATCCACCATTGTTTGAAATAGCAGCGTTACATCCACCGGTAAAGCTCGCTGTTGCCAACCAGCTTGCATAAGCTGCATCGATTGCCGCTTGGGTCTGACAGGCGGCCTGTGTACTGTTGCTCGCACAGGACAATACTACATTGGGAGCATTGGTCACTGTAAATGTGGCCGAACAGGTTACATTGGCCTGGCAAGATGAAGTTACAGTCCACGTAACCGTTACAGAACCTCCGCAGGCTGCAGGTGCAGGTCCGGCATTGTTTGAAATGGCTGCGTTGCAACCTCCGCTAAAACTAACAGTTGTTAGCCATGTGGTGTATGCGGCATCGATAGCTGCCTGGGTTTGACAAGCAGCTTGCGTATTGTTTGTTGGGCAGGTTAAAACTACATTTGGAGCAGCCGTTACAGTAAATACAGCAGAGCAGGTGACATCAGGCTCACATGATGAAGTCACGGTCCAGGTTACAGTTTTGGAACCTCCGCACGCAGGAGGAGCAGAACCTCCATTATTGGAAATTGCGGCATTGCAACCCCCTGTAAAAGTAGCCGTTGCCAACCATGTTGTGTATGCGGCATCAATAGCTGCTTGCGTTTGACATGCTGCCTGAGTGTTATTGCTTGCACAGGTTAAATTTACAACAGGGGCACTGGTTACTGTAAAGACAGCTGAACAAGTGACAGGTGTCTCACAAGTAGAAGTGACCGTCCATGTAACTGTTTTGGATCCACCGCAAGCATCAGGAGCAGCACCACCATTATTTGAAATGGCTGCATTACAGCCCCCTGTAAATGTTGCCGTGGCCAGCCATGCAGAATATGCTGCATCAATTGCAGCCTGTGTCTGGCATGCTCCCTGAGTATTGTTTGTTGCACAAGTCAGATTCACCACCGGAGCATCTGTGACTGTGAAAACAGCGGAGCAAGTCACCGGACCTTCACAGGAAGAAGTTACCGTCCACGTAACGGTTTTCGAACCACCACAGGCAGGAGGAGCTGAACCACCATTATTGCTTATGACGGCATTACAGCCACCGGTAAAGGTAGCCGTTGCCAACCATGCTGAGTAAGCTGCATCAATGGCGGCTTGTGTTTGACAGGCAGCCTGAGTATTATTCGTTGCACAGGTTAAATTAACAACTGGCGCATTGGTTACCGTAAAGACTGCAGAACACGTGACATTAGCTTCACAAGAAGATGTTACCGTCCACGTAACGGTTTTAGAACCACCACATGCAGGTGGTGCAGAACCACCATTATTGGAGATGACGGCGTTGCAACCGCCCGTAAATGTAGCCGAAGCCAACCAGGTCGTATATGCTGCATCAATAGCTGCTTGCGTTTGACAGGCAGCCTGAGTGTTATTCGTTGCACAGGTTAAATTTACAACAGGTGCATTGGTTACCGTAAATACCGCTGAACAAGTCACATTGGGTTCACAAGTTGAGGTTACTGTCCAGGTTACAGTTTTTGCACCACCGCAAGCCGGAGGCGCAGAACCACCATTGTTGGAGATCATGGCATTACAACCACCGGTGAAGGTTGCGGAAGCCAACCAGGTGGCATATGCTGCGTCGATGGCTGATTGGGTTTGGCACGCAGCCTGTGTGTTATTGGTTGCACAAGTTAGATTGACAACTGGCGCATTAGTTACTGTGAAAACTGCGGAACAGGTCACAGGTGTTTCACAACTGGATGTTACCGTCCAGGTAACGGTCTTAGATCCGCCACAAGCAAGGGGAGCAGTCCCACCATCATTTGAAATCGTTGCATTACATCCTCCTGTAAAAGTAGCCGTTGCCAACCATGCGGAATACGCTGCATCGATAGCGGCTTGTGTTTGGCAAGCTGCCTGAGTATTGTTGCTTGCACATGTTAAATTCACAACAGGCGCATCAGTTACAGTAAACACTGCAGAACAGGTGACATTGGGTTCACATGTTGACGTTACCGTCCACGTTACAGTTTTAGATCCGCCGCAGGCAGGAGGAGCTGAACCACCGTTGTTGGTGATTGCAGCATTGCAACCCCCTGTAAAGCTGGCAGAGCTTAACCACGTTGAATAGGCAGCATCTATAGCCGCTTGCGTTTGACATGCTGCCTGTGTAGTGTTTGCAGCACAATTTAAGACGACCGCCGGAGCATTGGTCACCGTAAATACCGCACTGCAACTAACGGGTGTTTGGCAACTGGATGTAACCGTCCAGGTCACCGTCGTTGAACCTCCACATGCAGGAGGTGCAGAGCCACCGCTGTTGGACAACATCGCATTGCAACCACCAGTAAAACTGGCAGAACCCAGCCAGCTTGTGAACGCTGCGTCAATGACTGCTTGCGTTTGACATGCAGCCTGTGTATTATTTGAAGGACAGGTAATATTTACCATCGGAGCATCGGCAACTGTGAACACTGCAGAACAAGTCACGTCCGGTTCACAGCTGGAAGTTACCGTCCAGGTCACTGTTTTTGAGCCTCCGCATGCTGGTGGAGCGGAACCCCCATTATTCGATATAACGGCATTGCAGCCACCTGTAAAAGTAGCCGTGGCCAACCAACTGGCGTATGCTGCATCAATTGCAGATTGTGTTTGACAAGCAGCCTGGTTGTTGTTTGCGGCGCAGGTCAAATTAATAACCGGAGCAGCCGTTACAGTGAAGACAGCAGAACATGTTACATTAGGTTCACAGGTGGAAGTTACAGTCCAGGTTACCGTTTTTGAGCCCCCACAAGCGAGTGGAGCTGAACCCCCGTTGTTGGAAATAGCTGCATTGCAACCTCCTGTAAAACTTGCCGAAGTTAACCAAGATGCATAAGCGGCATCGATAGCCGACTGAGTTTGACAAGCAGCCTGAGTGCTGTTGGTTGCGCAAGTTAAATTAATGGTTGGCGATCCACTAACTGAAAAAATCCGCGTGCAGGTAACCGGTGCTGAACAAGAACTTGTTACGGTCCATGTAACCGTTTTTGTTCCACCACATGCCGGAGGAGCGGAGCCACCGTTATTGGAGATTTCAGAGTCGCAGCCCCCGTCGAAAGTAGCGGATGCAAGCCAGGCTGCATAGGCTGCATCAATTGCTGACTGGGTCTGACATGGTCCATGTGTTTGGCTTGACGGACAATTAATGGTTGGACCCGGTAAAGGATCCACATTAATGGTTTGAATACAGCTGACTTCGTTATCGCAGGAATCGGTTGCTGTCCAGGTTCTTTCTATCGTGAAATCACCAGGGCAGGTACCCGGTATGATGTTGTCTGTATATTCAATGTCGGTTACGTCCTCAGAACATAGATCTGTCGAGCTTGCATACCCGGTAGAATCCGGACTGGTATTGGCTTCGCAATCAATGGTAACAATGTTGCCTGGACATATAATTGTTGGTCTGGTTGTGTCTTCAATAGTGATCAATTGAATTTCAGTTCGGGTGTTTTCGCAATTGTCGTATGCAATCCAGTTCCGTTCAATGGTATAATTGTCGGGGCAGGTTCCCGGGATGATTTCATCCACATAGGTAAGTGTAGGAATGGTGTCGCAATTGTCTTCGAGATCCGTTGGATACCCTGTGATATCTGGTGACGGATTTACACTGCAGGAATCGTATTCGATGATGGCGCGAAGTTGGAAATTATCCATCAACAAAACAGATGGTTCAGGGCCTGTAGTATCGGAATACGTGACTCTGATGTACAGATTGGAAATGCTGGTTGTGATTGGTAGTTTGGCAGTGTCCTGCACCCATACATCTTCAAGTGTGGTATATTGATGGAATTTATTCCACACCACACTATCAATGCTGTAATAATAATAAATGGTATCAGAGCTGTTTTCGTCTTTCTTATAAGTTTGGGTATAGATTTCAAATTCGGAGCAAATGGGAAGCGTTCCCCCTTTGATATTAAATTGCCAATAGCCCGGATTATTGGATGTATCAACGCGTAGTGCCCATCGTGCAATCGGATTATTTGTAAACGCAAGGGTTCCTGTAACTGTACCGCTATCCAATTTAAATGGATTGGATGTTGTATCAATTTTTGAAGTAATTCCAAAATGTAACTTCGGTGATAGTTTGGAATAGGAAGTTCCATTATTGAAATCGTAATTCACCAATGTGAACGTATCGGTTGTAGCAGTACCCTGATAGATGGTGACATTTGGCGGAAGCATAAATGTTGGACGGCTGCTGTCGCTGACGGTAATCGTTTGGAGTTGCGACGGAGCTGTATTTCCACAACTATCCATTAAGGTCCAAGTCCGGTAAATGATGTGCGAACCTTCACAGGGTGAGTTTACAATAGAATCGCAGTAAGTGGCTTCTATATCCGGATTACAGCTGTCGAATTCATCGGTCACATCTCCGGTTTTGTTTGGAGAAGCATCGAATACGCAACACATGTTTGCCCTTACCTGGAAATTATCCAGGAGTAAAGATTTAGGATTGGAACCCGTGTTTCCTCCTGAATAGGTGACTCTGAGGAATAATGAATCCGGGTTTGCAACACCGGTAATGGTTGCGGTATCCTGAATCCATGTTGCCAAGGTCAATGCTTTGGTTCTGAACGTGGTCCACGTAGTTCCATTCAGACTGTATTGCAATACCAGATTATCAGCACTGTTGATGCCATTTTTTCTGGCCTGAATATAAACAGCGATATCTGTTGCTTTGGGTAAGTTTTCACCAGTCAGATTAAACTGCCAATGACCAGAAGTGTGAGATGAATCGACCAGGAGCGCACTTCCTCCAATGGTATTTTGAGTATATGCCAGAGAACCCGATGCTACACCAATATCTGTTTTAAATACGTTGGAACTTGCATCGACTTCGGAAGCAATACCTGCAAATAATTCAGGGCAGAGGCCATCGTAACTTGTTCCGGAATTGAAGCTGTAATTAACCAAAGTAGTTGTATCCGGATTATCATTGCCTTTATAAATAGTAACATCAGCAGGCTTGGTAAATGTAGGCACGATGGTATCAAATTCAACTGTAAACGATGCCGAACAAGTGACCGGAGATTCGCAACTGCTGGTTACCGTCCAGGTCACCGTTTTACCACCACCGCATGGTGGAAAATCGCCCGAATTGTTATTGGAAATGCTGGCATTGCAACCACCGCTAAAGCTTACAGAATTCAGCCAGGTATTGAATTTTCCTTCAATGACCACTTTTGATTGACAAGCCGGTTCTGAAACATTCATGGGACAGTTGAGAACGACCGCAGGAGCTGTAGTAACCGTAAAGACCGCAGAACAAGTTCTGTCCACTTCACATGTTGAAGTCACCGTCCAGGTTACTGTTTTGGAACCACCACAGGCGGGTGGGGCAGAACCACCGTCGTTGCTCATGGTAGCATTGCAACCACCGGTAAACGAAGTTGAAGTAAGCCAGGATGCGTAAGCAGCATCAATCGCGGCCTGAGATTGACATGAGGCCTGAGTGTTATTGTTGGCACAAGTCAGTGCGATAACAGGAGCATCAGTTACAGTAAATACTGCAGAACAGGTTTTATTGACATCACAAGTAGAGGTCACTGTCCAGGTTACGGTTTTGGAGCCTCCGCAGGCGGGTGGGGCAGAACCCCCGTTGTTGGAAATGGCAGCATTGCATCCACCGGTAAATGTGGCTGAAGTAAGCCATGTGGCATAAGCCGCATCGATAGCTGCCTGTGTTTGACAGGCTGCTTGAGTATTATTAATTGCACACGTCAGACTCACAGGAGTGGCCGCTGAAACAGTAAAAACGGCTGAACATGTTTTGTCTGTATCGCAAGTAGAAGTCACGGTCCAGGTAACGGTTTTAGATCCACCACAAGCGAAGGGGGCAGAACCACCATTATTGGAAATTGTCGCATTGCAACCACCTGTAAAAGTTGAGGAAGCCAACCATGCTGTATAAGCCGCATTTATTGCTGCTTGTGATTGGCAAGCTGTCTGTGTATTGTTTGTAGCACAAGTTAGGGCTACTGAAGCAGCAGTTGAAACTGAAAAGATAGCTGAACAGGTGACATCAGCTTGGCAACTTGAAGTGACCGTCCAGGTTACCGTTTTAGTGCCTCCGCAAGCAGAAGGTGGAGAACCACCATTATTTGATATAGCGGCGTTGCATCCACCGGTAAAAGTAGCAGAAGCCAACCAAGCTGCATATGCAGCATCTATTGTAGCCTGACTTTGACATGGAGCATGTGTAGTATTGGTAGCGCAAGTTAAATTGATGTTTGGAGTTGCTGTAACGGTAAACACTGCACTACATGTAGTGGTCGCTGCACAAGTTGAGGTTATAGTCCAGGTTACCGTTTTAGAACCGCCGCAGAAATTAGGTGGAGAACCTCCATTATGAGAAATATTTACATTACAGCCACCAGATGTGGTGGTAGTGGCCAACCATGCGGTGTATGCAGCATCAATAGCTGCTTGTGTTTGGCACGCAGCCTGAGTTGTGTTTGTCGCGCAGGTCACACTTAGTCCGGGAGCTGCCGTAACTGTAAATACTGCACTACAGGTTTTGGGTGCTTCGCATGCACTGGTTGCAGTGAACGTTACAGTTACTGCACCTCCACAAGCCGATGGTGCTCCACTGTTGTTATTTGAGATCCCAACAAAACATCCGCCAGTAGAACTCACTGAATTTAACCAGTTGGTGAATTTTGTATTGATGCTGGCCTGGGTTTGGCAAGAAGCTTCCGTAACGTTGATTGGGCAGAATAAGGTGAGTAAGGGTGCAGCGTTAACTGTAAATACCGCTGAACAACTTACGTTAGCCTGACATAAAGAAGTAACCGTCCAAGTCACTGTTTTGGACCCACCGCAAGCTGGAGGAGCTGATCCACCATTGTTTGAAATGGCAGCATTGCAACCTCCGGAAAAAGTAGCAGTATTTAACCAACTTGTATAAGCGGCATCAATGGCAGCCTGTGTCTGGCAAGAGGCCTGGGTGTTATTTGAGGCACAAGTAATGGTAACAACCGGTGCTGCAGTAACGGTAAACACAGAAGTGCAGGTAAGTGTATCGCATAAAGAATTCAAGGTCCAGGTCACTGTTTTGGATCCACCACAATTTGAAGGCGCGGAACCCCCATTGTTTGATAAAACACCACCAGGGCAACCGCCAGAAAAACTGGCACTGTTTAACCAAGCAGTATAGGCAGCATCGATTGAAGCTTGTGTTTGGCAAGATCCTTCGGTTTGATTAGATGGGCAGGTTATAGTGGCAGATGGAGCTGTTGTCACTGTGAATATCGCAGAACAGGTTACAGGGGGCTCGCAACCAGAGTTTACAGTAAAAGTTACAGTCGTTGATCCCCCGCATTTTGATGGTGCACCGGTATTGTTGTTTGATAAAATGGTGCTGCAACCTCCGGCTACCATGGCGGTATTTAACCAATCATCAAAAGCATCATCTACAGCAGTTTGGGTTTGACAATTGCTTATGGTCAAATTCATCGGACAAGTCAATACCACATTAGGAACAGAAGTATCAACCAAAATTGTGTATGTTGAAGTACACATGGTCGTATCGGGAGCACAGGTACTTACATAAAAAAAGGTGACTGTGGCAGTATCGCCGCAATAATCAGGTGGTCCGGAATTGTTGTTGGTCAAAACACCGTCACAGCCACCCCCGCCACTTGCGCTTAGCAACCAGGCATCAAAATGTGCATTGATGGTGTCTTGTGCAACGCAGGCAGAGTCGAAACCCGGAGCTGGACAATTGAGTTCAACCAGGCTATAATCTTCAACTTCACCATTGCTTGCAGATGAATATGCCCGTTCATCCCGCGGTGTAGCTGCATTGTCAATTAGATTGTTAGTGGTAAGTCTTAACCTCAAATATTTGTTTGTATCAGGGCCACTGACAGTAACTCCATTCCAATTCAAAGTTACAGATCCATTAAAACCATTGGGAATGGTCGCAGTCCTCGCTTCAGCAACTTCGAAGCCAAACATATTATCTCCATTCAGGTTGATCCATGCATATAAAGTGGCACTGTTGCCAGTTGTGTTTTTTATACTATCAACTGTAATAGAAATATTTTGGTTGGTCCCTGCGGTTAATGATGGTGGATTGGGAACGCCATCTTCATCATCCGAACCAAGAGTATCATCTCCATCTGCATCTTTGGTATGTTGTGAGGAGGATTCTGCATCTATTAGTGGCCCGATTCGCAGGTCATTACACAGAATTGTATGCAATGGTTTACCAAGCCATAGTGGAGCATCACTAAAATCAGTTTCGACGATTGAAGCGATCTCGATTTCGAAAATGCAATGGGAATCATTGGTGCCATTGGACTTTGAAATATCAAATCCATTTTGGATATATGTCGGGGCGTTATTACCATCAGAGTGGGTTGTAGTACCAACATAAATGTTACTTCCGTAGACAAACAGATGATTGGCGCCTCTGGGATCTCCAATATTTCCTAAATAATCATTATTGTTTCCGCCCACATAAGTGGCATAAACCAAGGTATCTAAAGTATTTTTAAAACCCGCAAAAAACATGTCTACACCTCCGTTGGTTCCCAGTGAGTCAAAGAAACTTTCGTTATTTAGATTTTTTGTAGGAAGGCTATCTCCTGTAACAGTACCCCAAACTAAAATAAATGTTTGGGAGGTGTTTCCTCCGCAGCCTCCTGTTGTAACCTGTTTGATGCCGTTTCCAAGATCATTGGAATTCGATCCTTGAGTTAGACCATTACCCGGGGGACCATAATATGTGGCTTTATAGTTTGCTGAACCACCGGTGTCATCAACCCTTCCAATGATGGCATCACAAGCAGACACATTAAATCCAATTTGTGCATTACTACCACCATTGTACGTATCATCGTATTTCGTCCCTGTTCCAAGAGGGAAACCTGTTCCAACTGCGCCGGTAAAATACAATACTCCGCTGTACCATTCTACGTCAAAAATTCGGTCCCGGTTGGCCCCGCCTAATTTATCCAGATAATCCATAGTATGGCCATTGGAGCTCAAAATTCCGATCAAACCATCCGTATTTGCGCCACTGGCACCCGCCCCATTGACTTCAGTTATTGTACTTTGTGTCCAACCAGCAAAGATGATTTTTCCATTGGGTATGATCTCCAGATCATTTAAGGTGTCTCCCTGTGTTCCACCAACATAAGTTCCCCAACTCATGGTATTGAGGTTCGTGAATTTGCAAATGAAGATATCGTAAACACCATTAAAGGTGATATCATAGGCACTGGCGTCAGGAGTATAGTTTGGAGTGGCGGCAGGTAAAGCAGCATCCGGTGTAAAACCGAGTACGTAAGAGTAGTCATCAATTGCCTGGATAGAAGTAGTTCCAAAGGTTTCGTTTCCAGTAGTGCTGCCCAGATAGGAGGCATAATGAAATGTATCGAGATTCTTACTAAAAACTGCAACATAAGCATCCTGGAAGCCTCTCGTAGCATCAAAGGGGCTGCCTGTCATTGGTAAATCGTGGTTTGTAAATCCACCAACGAACACTCTGTTAGGAGATAAACTTAAAGAATGCGCCCTGCTGGTCTCATTGTTGGAAGATGAGTTATTTCCGTAAAGTGTCAGGTCGAGAAGATCATTGCCGGCCGAGTTGATTCTGTATATGACAGTTACATATTCGTTGTTGTTGCTGCCCCCATCAAGACCCGTTATGATGTTTCTCCAGCCATTGGCGTCGTATGGGGCAGTTCCGGTTGGAATTGCAAGATTGGTAGCACCTGCACAATACATGATGTTGGTCAGTGTATCCAATTGAATTGCATATAAGTATTGATCGAACGTAGCACCGGGGTTGCCATTATTTCCGTTTGTACCATTTCCATCCATATAAGTACCCCATATCAATACCGGATCGATGATTAATGGAAGTTGTTCATTTAGTGGTGATAAATTTTTAAATTGGATGTTTTTATTGTCAATTTTATCAAAAGCAAAAAGTACCGGAATTTTTCCTTGAGGTCCTACCTGATAAGCTTCGGGGATATTGAATTTCACATCTGCAAACCGTAATTGAACTGCGAGATTGCCTTTTTTATCAACTTTTAGTTTGTCCTGACCGTCGAACTCCATTTGAATTTTTTGAAAGTCCAATGCGTTATCCACGATCCAATCGAATTCCAGAGATCCATCGGTATTGCTGTAAATTCTCAGGTCGACCCCATCGTAGATATCTTCTATGGTCAATTCTTTAGCTGCTTGTACCCCGGTAACCCAGTCATTCGGGTTTTTACTCATAAAATAGTTGAATTTCGTGCTAAACTGTTCTCCTAAACGGACCTTTGGCGATGCGTTAGCGTTTTTAAAACGCATAGCAAAAGCGTGTTCGGAAATTAAAAGAGGATCTTGCTCAGCGATCATATCGGAGCTAAGTCCCACAGGTGCAGGGGAGTTGATATATTCTTTTGCAACAAATTTGATTTGGTCCTTTTCAATATAAATGGTTCCGTGTTTGCTGTCAAGGTAATACAAGACACTGTCGATTTTCAATTGACCTTTATTTTGTACAAATTGTAATAAAGCTGCATTCTCTTTTAAAGTTTGTTTGACCTGAACAGCTAATTGAGGATCCAGACTTTTTGTCTGCTGGGCCTTTGCAGTAGAAACCATTAATAAACAGAATACCATCAGGGACAAGTACCTGAAAAATAAAATTTGCTGAATGATAGCTGGTATGCCCAAGCTTGAATGTCTATGATGATTAATCATGTCGGGGCTTGGTCTATGATTAAAAAAATAATGTACAGGCATTTTCATGATGCAGCAAAATGAATGATGAATGAAATAAAAGAACAGATGGATGATTTGAGGTGCCAAACATTGGGTCCTTGGAACAAGAGGGTCAACGGTCTGCCAGTTTCAATTTTGAATTGCAGGACTCTGCGAAAAAAATCTTTGGATTGGAGAATAAAACACTCTTTATCAGCTCCAAAGCAAATGCATTGAGTGTTTTGGTAGGTACAAGCTAATGTAGATGCCAGATATCCTGGTTTTGCAACCATATTTCTCAGGTTTAGTCAATGACAATCGGACATTTTGCATTAGCTCCAAACGCGATAAAATATTTAACTATTTATATCTGCCTGAAAACCAATAAAATACTACTACTACTGTCTTAAAATTGTCAATTCAAAGGTAATAAATATTCAGTTTATTTTAAAAAATTTAACATTTCAGGAAGCTAAAATTCTTAACTTGATTGTTGAATTAAGGTCAAAATCAAAGATCGGATTTATTTATTCCTCTGCTGTTTCGTGCTTTTTTGATAAATCCATATATTATTTTTTGTTAATTTGTTTAAGAACTTCGCCTTGAATGATTTATTTCACTATTTATGCAAAAGCATTTGGTAAAGAAAAGCGCTTTTAAATTTCAATATCCAATAATCGAATGAGATCTTTGAGTATCAGATCTAATGTTTACAGCATCAGTCTTTTTCTGTTATTTTGGCTGCTTCACTCATTCGGCGATAGTTTGACTTCACACCATTCGAAAAAAACTTATTTTAAACCTGTAAACCCAATTGAGCTTACTCCATATCAACAACTTTATTTCGAACGGTTAACGGCTTTGGGAGATTCTGTTAACCATTTACTCAATTTGCTGGAAGATAAGGATATATCGAATTATTCCAATCTGGAATCTTCCCTAAAAGCTGCCAGAAAAACCTTAAAGGCCGGCGATTTTTTTTGGAGGTATATAGACCCCATTCAATACCGAAAATTGAACGGAGTCCTGCCTGTCGAATGGGAAGTCGAAGTTTTTGAAAAATGGGAGGCTCCCTATCGAAGAGAAGGAGGAGGATTCTTCCTTCTGGAAGAACAACTTGGAGAAACGCATCGCGATCCTGATCCAATGAAATTGCTTTTGCGGAAGTCAAAGGAGGCCATTCTTGCATTCAGACAAGACAGCAACACCAGGCAACTTTCCGATCCGGGTCATTTTTATTTTGCGAACAGGCTGTTTCTATTGAATCTGGCTGTGATATACACCAGTGGATTTGAGAATCCGGATACAGCTCAGATTCTGCCCGAATTATTATCGATGCTCCATAAGACCAGGGACATTTACGCAGCATTTGCACTTTCTCATCCTGCTTATTTACTACCTGCTGATTACACCAACCTGTTCTACAGAATGATCTTTTTTATCAATTCAAGTCAGGGAGTATATTCGAATTTCGACCATTTTACTTTTATCAAAGATTATGTAAATCCCTTATACCGTTTGAACGCAAAAAGAATCCTTGAGCTCAATCTGAGATCGAAGAGCTTCAATGATTATGCCCTCAACAATCAAGCTCCAGATATTTTTTCTAAGAATCTCTACCGCGCGCAGGAGAATTTTTTTCTGTTTAAAAGGGCTGCTGCAACCACCAAAGCAGAATTGATTAAATTGGGGGAATTGTTGTTTCACGATCCTTTGTTATCCGGAAACAATTTGCGATCCTGTGCATCTTGCCATAAACCCGGCCAATTTTTTACAGATACGGCTACCAGGACAGCCTTGACCTTTGACCAACAGGGCCTGTTGGCAAGAAATGCACCAACCCTTTTGAATGCAGCAAGCAACCACCTGATGATGTACGACGGTTTGCACTTAAGCCTGAAAGATCAATTAAAAGCCGTGCATCTGAATGTAGAAGAAATGAAAGGGGATGTGGTGACCACCATGAAAGAGTTGTTGTCCTGTTCTGTTTATAAAAACAAACTCGAAGCATTAGCTGCGCAGAGTACCGAAAAAAAATTGTCTTTTGACCATGTGGCAGAAGCCATCATAGCTTATTACACCCGTTTCGATACTTCGGTTTCTGGATTTGACAAAGCCATAAGAGGTCAGACTGAAATTTCCAAAACCGTGAAAAAGGGATTTAATTTATTTATGGGAAAAGCGGCTTGCGGAACCTGTCACTTTGCTCCACATTTTAATGGCATCAAGCCACCATACACCGGAAACGAATTTGAGGTTTTAGGAGTGCCCGTCGATACCCAATTTACCTCGCTGAGTCCTGATCCCGGACGATTTGGTGTGCACCCGGTTCCTGAAATGCGAAATGCCTTCAGAACGGGTGCGTTGCGCAACATCGCCAGAACGAAACCCTACATGCATAATGGAATTTACAATAGCCTGCTGGAAGTCATTGAATTTTACAACAAAGGAGGTGCAAAGGGAAGAGGGTTGAGTCTGGATAACCAAACCTTGCCGGAGGATCATTTAAATCTAACAGATTCGGAAAAGATACAACTGCTCCGGTTTTTAGAAAGTTTGAACGAAGATGTATCTATTCAATCCACATTACCTGCCTTACCGGGGTGCAAAACAAAAGAATTAAACCAACGCGCAGTGGGGGGCGTTTATTGATCAATATGTTTACAATTACCAATCTAAAGAGCTTTAGTTTTATATGTTTTATGTTGGGGGTGCTGGCATGCGCCAAAAAAGGAAGCGAATACTTTTTGCCAGCCGACATGCATCCCAATACAAGGAATTCATTTATTGTCTATTTGGACAAAGGCAAAAATTTATACAGAGAGTTTTGTTCTGAATGTCATGGGATCCATTCGGCGGGAAAAGACAGCATTCCCAATTTTTCTAATGCGCAACTGGATATGTACCAGGCCAAGCTTTCGATGCAGTCTTCACCTTCCCATGGCATGGTGGAAACTCTGACCTACGAAGAAGTCGAATCGATACTTAACTTTCTTAGATTCAGGAAGAAAAAATGAGAGGGAATTAAAAATTCCCTTTTTCAATATCAGTTTTACTGATTGAATATTTCGGTACCTGCAAAGTGAAAACTTCCTTCGATGACTGCATTTTCATCGGAATCAGAACCGTGTACAGCATTCTCTCCTACATTTTTTGCATAAAGCGCACGAATCGTTCCGGGTTCTGCTTTTGCTGGATCCGTGGCTCCGATAAGTTTCCTGAAGTCTTCAACGGCATTTGTTTTTTCAAGGATAGCGGCTACGATCGGACCTCTTGACATAAAAGCTACGAGTTCTCCATAAAAAGGTCTTTCCCTGTGCACTGCATAGAATTCACCTGCCTTCTCGGGAGATAGTTTTGTGTATTTCATGGCTACGATCCTGAAACCACCTCCAATTATTTTGTCGAGTATTGCTCCCATATGTCCGGATTCAACAGCATCCGGTTTGATCATCATAAATGTCCTGGTCCCTTTCATTTTGAATAAAATTTGGGCAGCAAATCTATTGTAGTTCGCGTCTTCAATGGCAATTGCTTACTTAGTTTGTGCAGTCATTAACAATTAGAAAGGAAAAATAACGCCTATTTCTAGGCAATTTTGCAGGCTTTATGGATGCAATCAATCAGCTAAAAGAGCTCATACAATCGCCAAAAAACAGCATCATCCTTTCACATCGAAATCCCGATGGAGATGCTCTTGGTTCCAGTCTTGGTCTGAGCTTATTTCTTCAGCAATATCAGCATAATGTACGCGTCATTTTCCCAAGTGAATATCCGGTCAATTTCGAATGGATGCCTCAGACTGAAGAAATTGTAATTTACGATTTGAATCCCAAATTGGCAGAGCAGTATATTCAACAGGCAGATTTAATTTTTTGTCTGGACTTCAATTCGTTGGAGCGCATTGATAAAATGGCAGTGATGGTCTCCGAACGCCATGTTCCCAAGATCATGATCGACCACCACATCGATCCGGAGCCTTTTGCGGACCTTCAATTCAGCGATGAACATTCCAGTTCCACTTCGGAAATGGTTTATGAAATCATCAGGCATATAAGCGAAGAAAAGAGCAGCAAAAATTTGATCCTGGATTGCCTGTATACGGGTATCATGACGGATACCGGATCGTTTCACCATGCAACCAGTTCGAAAGTTTTTAAGATCCTTGCCGAGTTTAAAGAAATGGGATTGAATGATACGAGGATCCAGGAACTGGTCAATAATAGTCAACCGGATAAGTATTTAAAATTACTGGGCCATTGTTTGCACAACAGGATGGAATTGTATCCCGAACAGCAATTTGGTTTGATCTGGTTGAGTAAGGATGATTACAGGAATTTTGATATCAAGCGTGGCGATACGGAAGGCATCATCAATTACCTGATGATGTTAAAATCCGTGAGGGTAGGAGCTTTGGTGATGAATCAACCCAACATTGTAAAATTATCGCTTCGGTCTAAAGGAGATTTTTCCGTGCAACAGTTGTGTAAAAAACATTTTAACGGAGGAGGTCACCGGAATGCTTCCGGTGGTTATTTTAAGTCGGGTTTAGAAGAGGCCATATTAAAATTAAAACAAGCCATGCACGTGGTTTCATAAATGCAACAATTCATATTTAATCAGAAACAATTATAACAATGAAAAACTTTTTATTTATTTTATCTGTCGCATCAGTTTTTTTATTGAACGGGTGCAAACAAAATGCATCTATGCAAAAAACACTGAACGGATTTGATTTTGAATTCATTCAGAATGAATCCGGCGAGTCACCTAAGGAAGGCGATTATGTTTATTTTCGCTATTATGTTAAAACCGGGGATTCTTTGTTGTTTTCATCGACCATGCAAAACGACATGATCCGCTTTAAATTGCCTAAAGTTGAAAAGCAGGAAGCCAAGAATGCTCAACCCATGCTTGAAGCCATTTATTTAATGTCAAAAGGCGATAGTGCTGTCGTGCATCAGGTTGTAGATGAGGATATGAAAAAAGCAATTGGCATTTCTAATGTCGAGAAGTTATCATTTTATGTTGCTCTTTTGGACGTTAAAGATGAAGCTTCCTACAAAGCAGACATGGAAGTAGAACAAAAGAAAGCTGAAGAAAAGAGAATAGCCATGCAAGGCGAAGCTGCTGCTGTTGCAGAAAAAGCTAAAGTAATTTTAGCGGACTTTAAAGCGGGCAAATTCGATGCAACTTTATTAAAGACAGAAAGTGGATTGAGGTACATCGTACACGAAGCAGGTAATGGTCCGAAAGCAGAATCTGGCAAACCGGTTTCAGTGCATTATTACGGGATGTTGATGGATGGTACTAAATTTGATGATTCGTGGTCCAGAGGAGATGTTTTTAAATTTATGTTGGGCCAGGGACAAGTCATTCCAGGTTGGGACGAAGGAGTATCAAATCTCAACGAAGGGGCAAAAGCTACCCTGATTATACCTGCAGCATTGGGATATGGTGCAGAGGGAGCTCCACCATCGATTCCTGGAAATTCTGAATTGATGTTTTATATTGAAGTTCAGAAAGTTAATTAATAATTTTTATTTAGGAAATAGCAAAAGGGATTTGCAAGTTTTTGACGGATCCCTTTTGATTTTTAATTTTAGATCTTGTCTATGACTATAGAACAATTTAAAGATTTAAAGAAAAGGCTCGGTGAGCTAAGGGGGTTTCTTTGACGTCGATCATAAGAGAATTCAGATAGAGGATAAGGAGCAACAGGCATTGGACCCGAATTTCTGGAATCAGCCGGAAAGGGCGGAAGAGATCATGAAGGAAATTAAATCTGCAAAGAAGTGGCTTTCCTCATATACTCAGGCTGAAACAGCGGTAAATGACCTGGAAGTGTTGTGGGAATTCGCCGAAACCGGCGATGTTAGCGAACAGGAGCTCGATGATAAGTATCAGGAATGTATCCACATCATCGACGATATTGAATTCAGATCCACACTGAATAAACCGGAAGATGAATTGAGTTGCGTAATTGAAATTAATGCCGGAGCAGGGGGTACTGAATCCTGTGACTGGTCGGCGATGTTGTATCGCATGTATTTGATGTGGGCAGAGCGCAATGGCTACAAAGTGAGTCAGATCAACTATCAGGCCGGCGATGTGGCAGGTATTAAAACTGCAGAACTCGAGATCAATGGCGAATATGCTTATGGCATGTTGAAAGGAGAAAATGGTGTACATCGATTGGTGAGAGTCAGCCCATTTAATTCTCAGGGTAAACGGATGACATCATTTTCATCGGTATTTGTGCATCCGCTTGTCGACGATCGCATTGAGGTTAATATCAACACTGCAGATCTGGAATGGGATACATTCAGGTCGAGTGGGGCGGGAGGACAGCATGTCAATAAAACAGAATCCGCTGTGCGGGTACGACATCTGCCAAGTGGACTGGTTGTGGAATGTCAGCAGGAAAGGTCCCAGCATCAAAATCGCGAAAAGGCATTGCAACTTCTAAAATCCAAATTGTATGAAAAAGAACTCGAGCGGCAGATGTTTGAGAGAAACAAAGTCGAAGCCACGAAAATGAAAAACGAATGGGGTTCACAAATCCGTTCTTATGTATTGGATGACCGCCGTGTGAAAGACCACAGGACAGATTATCAAACTTCTCAAACTGAACTGGTACTCGATGGGTATATCGATGAGTTTCTGAAAGCTTATCTGATGAGTAAACAGGAAGTTGCGGGGGAATGAGATTTGTTTGAATAAACGAATGTGTATTTCGACCTTTTAAGTTTTTGAAAATTAGGAATAGTGTTATGGTTGTATAGAACCGCTGTTTCCAGAAACTGTCCAAAAAAAAATATTTATTTACAAAGTTATATTTCCTGGCTCAGGCAGTAAAAATAATTCTGGCTTATTTTATTCTAAAATTTCTGTATTTTAATCTGCGCGATTTGCGTCATCTGCGGGCCAAATATTTCGGGAATTCAAGCAGATTGCACAGATTGCGGTATAAGTAAAGTGCATTTAACTGGCAGCTAAATGCTTGCAGACGATGTCCATTACTTTTTCACAATACTCCTGGCCCAATTATAATATTCCTTGTTGACCTGCATTTCAAAATGGCCTATAAAAGGTAATTCATAAGGATGCATTTTTCGAATGGCTTTTCTAAGAGCTTTTTGAGATGCTTTCAGAGTTTTAGCAATCAACACAATTTCATCGGATTTTTCAAATTGTTTGTTCCAAAGGAAATTTGAATGCACTGGAAAATACTGAACACAGGCAGCTATTTTGTTTTCAATGAGATGCATACCTGTTTCTCTTGCAGATATTTCGTCCGGATAGGGTATGTAGAAAAAAACAATTGATTTATTCATAAGCGCTTGTTCAATTTGGTAATAATGATTCAATCAGATTATTTGCCGTACTGTTGTTCATTTAATTCTTTAAAGTATTTGTGTGTCTCTAATTGTGATTGGAATTTTCTTTTGCCTTCTTGTCTTATATAGGCATTCAAAGTTTCGTAATGTAAGGTCCGTGCCTTTACGTTGTCTCTGAGCTGGTAATCGATATTGTCCAGGATTATTTTTTTAAATCTTGAATTGTAAATTGGGAATGCGGTTTCAATCCGGAAATGCAGATTTCTTGCCATCCAGTCTGCAGAAGACAAAAACAACTTTTCCTCACCGCCATGATAAAAATAATAGATACGGGAATGTTCTAAAAAACGGTCTATTATAGCAATGCCTTCTATGTTTTCGCTCAGTCCCTTTTTGCCAATAATCATTCCGCAAATACCACGGATGACTAGTTTAATTTCGACACCGGATTCAGAAGCTTTGTAAAGCATGTCCATAATCTCGTAATCCTGGAGGTTGTTGAGTTTTAATATGATCTGAGCCTTCTTGCCTAATCTAGCCTGATTTTTTTCAAATTCGATCAACGAATGGATTTCATCGTTGAGATTGAATTGTCCCACTAACAAATGTTTGAATCCAACATTGGGCAGCTTGATGTTTTCCAAAAAACTGAAAAAGCGGCTGATCTCAGAAGTGAGGGATTCATCTTTGGTAAAAAATCCATAATCTACATAGATGCGCGAGGTGAGTTCGTGAAAATTTCCAGTAGATAAATATGCGTAATGCTCAAGAGTATCGTTTTCCTTTCTCGTAATGAGTGCTGTTTTTGAATGCACCTTCAGTCCGGGAAAGCTATACCTGACTTTAACCCCCATTTTTTCGAGTTCCTCTCCCCAGGCTAAGTTATTGGCTTCGTCAAACCGGGCTTTAACTTCGATAAAAACAAAAACACTCTTTCCTTCAGAAGCTGCAAGCTTTAAGGCATCCATGATGCGCGATTTTCGTGCAACACGGTATTGGGTGATTTTAATTGAAGTGACATCCGGATCTTTGGCAGCCTGTTCAAATAACTGGATAACCGGCTCATAATTATGATACGGAAAGCACAAGAGGTGTTCAGATTTGCTGATGTTGTCAAAAATATTTGAACCTTTGGCTAATCCTCGGTAATCTATCGGTCTTAGCGTTTTATTTTTTAATTCTTTTTTGCCGAAATCCGGGAAGTTTAGAAAATCAAAATTATTGTGGTAACGTCCTTCGGGTGTTAAGTCATCCTTATCAATTTCCAGCAGCCGGAGGAGGAATGCCAGCATTTCTTTTGGCATTGAATTGTCATAGACCAGTCTCGAAGCCGGACCGATATTTCTTTTAATTAAACTCTTTTTAATTTTTTCGAGCAGGTCTCCGCTAAATTCGTCTTCAATGTACAACTCAGCATCTCTCGTTAGTTTAATGCTGTAGGAATCTATGATATCAAATCCCGGAAACAACCACTTTAAAGAGGCCCGCACGATTTCATCGAGCAAGATGACATCATGCCTGTCTTTTTCGCAGGGCAATTCAATAAAGCGGGGCAGGTGATCGGAAGGAATTTTTACGACCGCATAGTGCAGTTCTTGGGTCAGCAAAGATTTGTCTTTCAGCATGACCGTCAGGTAAAGTTCTGAATTGGCGAGAAAGGGTTTTACCTTTTGTTCTATAAGAAGCACAGGTTGTACAAAAGGAAGTAAATTTTCGTTGAAATAATTTTCGACAAATTGTTGTTGTGCTTCAGAAATTTCTATATGAGAAAGCAGATATATCGAATGGTTTTTGAGTTCGGGTATAATTTGGTTGTCAAAAATATTATTGAATTCCGTCAATTGGTTGTTGGCAATTTTGTAAAGTTGTTTCAGCATTAATTTGGGGTTGTAATCCAAATGGCTCTTGGTGTTTTTGCCTAATTTGGCCAGGTTTTTATGGTGAGCTACCCGAATTCTGAAAAACTCTCCAAGGTTGGAGGAATAGATGGCCAGAAATTTTAATCGCTCCAACAGGGGAACATCGGCATCTTTGGCTTCTTGCAATACCCGGTAGTTAAAATGTAACCAGCTGATATCGCGGTCTATATATTCTTGTCTGACGGTCGTTTCCAGCGACTCCTGGTTGAATATTGGATCGGACATAAAAACTTCAAAAATAGCGGAGTTTTATGACTCGCACCAACTGGCTATTTTATATTTGTATTAAATATTAGGCTGTTTCGCCGGTTAAATATCAAACCAACATGTCTGTAAATCGTCCCAAGATCGTTGCTGCAAACTGGAAAATGAATCTGTTGCCTTCCGATGCTATGGATTTAGTTGCTCAATATGATTTTAAATTTGGAGAAGATGCCGCAGAGGTGGTCTTGTTTCCTCCTTTTACGCACATCAGCATGATGAAAGCGGCTTTGCAACTAGGTTTTAAGCTTGGGGCGCAAAATTGCTCTTTAGAGCAAATGGGAGCGTTTACCGGAGAAATTGCAGTTGAAATGCTTACAGATCTGAATTGTTCGCATGTCCTTGTAGGTCATAGTGAAGCCAGGAGCAGGAATAGTCATGAAAATGGGTGGGTTTCGAAGAAAATCAGAAGGGCTTTGGATGCAGGACTCCATGTGGTGTATTGTTGCGGGGAATCTTTGGAAACCCGTTTACGGGAAGCCGAATATACATGGGTAGGCAATCAATTGTCCGGTGATTTGAGTTTGGTACCAGCCGGTGAACTGGGGCAGTTGATCATCGCGTATGAACCCATTTGGGCTATAGGAACAGGTAAAAATGCCAGTCCGGAACAGGCCCAGGAAATGCATGTTTTTATCAGGAAAAAGATGTCAGAACTTTATGGCCAGGTCTCAGCGGAAATTCCCATATTGTATGGGGGAAGTGTCAGCTCAGCGAATGCTTTGACACTTGCTGAAATGCCTGATATTGATGGAGTTCTCGTGGGTGGCAGCAGCCTGAAGCCGATCGAATTCAGAATGATTTTTGAAGCCTTTCGTGGGTTGTCAGAACAATGATTTCTTTAAATTATTAAAACCAGGATAAAATTACATTATGGGCTTACGCGTTGACATTCTACCCGATATTTTTTCATCTTTTTGCATGACGTTAGATGCCATTTCCCACCTGTATGATTCCAGATCTGAATAGAGGATCTCATCATTTACGGCCAAAATCTTACATGCCAAAAGTCCTGCATTTTTTGCGGCATTTAAAGCCACGGTTGCCACAGGGACCCCGTTAGGCATTTGGAGAATAGACAAAATAGAATCCCAGCCATCAATAGAATTGGAAGATCTTATTGGAACTCCAATGACTGGCAAATTAGTCATTGAAGCAACCATTCCTGGTAAATGCGCTGCTCCACCGGCACCGGCAATGATGACCCGGAGCCCTTTTGTTTTTGCTGTTTTCGCATATTCGATCATGTACTCCGGAGTTCGGTGTGCTGATACTATGCGCAATTCATAAGCAATTCCAAATTGCTCCAATACATCTGCAGCTTCTTTCATAATGCGCAGGTCGCTGTCTGAACCCATAATAATGCCTACTACTGCCTGATCTTTCATGCGATGATTTTAAAAGTGTTTCTGATTAATGTTGCTGTCTTTTTACAATCTTCCAAATTTTTTCCATGGATGTTGATATGTCCCATTTTCCGCAACGGACGGGTTTCTTCTTTGCTGTACAAGTGAACAAAAACGCCATCCATTTTCATGATCTCATCAAAACCTGAATATAATGCTTTTCCTGAATAAACAGGATCTCCGAGGAGGTTAATCATGACGGATGGCAACATGCAGGTCGTCTGTCCGATACCAAGTCCGAGGATAGCTCTGAGATGATTTTCAAACTGGCTTATTGCACCGTTATCTAAAGTAATGTGTCCGCTGTTGTGAGGTCTGGGTGCTATTTCGTTGATCCATAAGCTGTCATCTTCGTTGTAAAACATCTCCACAGCAAGCAATCCAACAATCTCCAGTTTGTTGGCAATTCTGATGGCCAAATCTATGGCAGCCATTTTAGTTTCTTCTGGAATTTCTGCAGGGCATACCACATCTTCCACCAGATTTGCTTCGCTGTGAAAATCCATGGACACCGGAGAATATGCTTTACATTCGCCAAAAGTATTTCGCACAGCGATTACGGCAACTTCCTTCTGAATTTTCGCTTTTGTTTCAATAATACCAGGTTCATCCATTAATTTGGAAAGGTCGTCCCTGGAATTTACAATCTGAACACCTTTTCCATCATAACCGCCTTTGCGGAGCTTTTGTACAAAAGGAAACTCTATATCGCCACGATTTACTGCTTCCAGAATTTCTATTTTATTTTCGTACAAACTGAATTCGGCAGTTGGAAAATGATGATCCTTATAAAATTGCTTTTGCAATCCTTTATCTTGTATGAATTCCAATACATGCGGTTGTGGGAATACCTGAATTCCTTCTGATTCGAGTTGTTTCAGGGCTCCTATATGAACATGTTCGATTTCAATTGTAACAACGTTCATCTTTCTTCCAAAATTCAACACATCGTCGTAGTTGTTAAAATTGCCTTCGTAAAATTGTGGACACACCTTTGCTGCAGGATAACCTTTATCCTTGTCCATAAAAGAGACATCGAGATCCATTCTGGAGGCTTCCTGAGCAAGCATTTTACCCAATTGTCCGCCACCTAAAATTCCTATTTTTCTGGACCGAGGATTGAAAATTCCCATAATTATTGCGAAATTCGGAAAGCTTTGCTTAAGGTTTAAGACCTTTGAACATTCTTTGCAAACATTATGAATAAATTAATTATTAAAAATGCCCTCATCATCAATGAAGGAAAGCAGTTTTACGGAGACGTGCTGGTTTCGGGATCCAGAATAGAACGCATCGATACAAGTATATCGACAAGCAACGAGGAGATCTATGATGCTAATGGATTGTGTCTGTTGCCCGGATGCATCGATGACCAGGTCCATTTCAGGGAACCAGGACTTACGCATAAGGCAGATATTTATAATGAATCCAGGGCTGCTGTGGCCGGTGGTGTGACCAGCTTTATGGAAATGCCGAACACCGTACCGCAAACTCTGGATGCTGAATTGCTGGAAGAAAAATATGCCATGGCCTCCAGGAATTCATTGGCCAATTATTCTTTTTACATGGGAGCATCGAATCACAACCTGGAAAACGTACTTGGCGTTGATTACTCACAAGTTTGCGGCATCAAAGTTTTTATGGGTTCATCCACCGGAGACATGCTGGTCGACAATGAAAAAACGCTTGAGAATCTATTTAGAAATGCCCCGGTGCTAATTGCTACGCATTGTGAAGACGAGGCCACTGTAAGGCAGAATCTTCAGTATTACCAACAACAATACGGAGAAGAATTGAATGCATCTATGCACCCGAAGATCAGAAGCAGGGAAGCATGTTATATATCCTCATCTCTGGCGGTGTCACTGGCAAAAAAATACAATACGAGGTTGCATATCTTGCATTTGACGACTAAAGAAGAATTGGCTTTGTTTGAATCATCAATTCCACTTGCAGAGAAAAGGATTACCGCGGAAGTTTGTGTACACCATTTGTTTTTTACAGACGCAGATTATGAAAGTTTAGGAAATAAGATAAAATGTAATCCGGCTATTAAATCAGAATCGGATAGGTTGGCATTGGCAGCTGCATTAGAGGCCGGAATTCTCGATGTGGTCGCAACGGATCATGCTCCACACACATTGGAAGAAAAGGAAAAACCTTATTTACAGGCACCCGCCGGTCTGCCATTGGTTCAACATAGTTTGTTACTCATGTTAAGTCTTTCTGAAAAGTACAACTGGAGTCTTCCTTTCATCGTCGAAAAGATGTGTCACCATCCGGCGATCTGTTTTCGGGTGAAAGAAAGGGGATATATTCGCGAAGGTTATTACGCGGATTTGGTTTTGGTTGATCCTGAGTGTCAAACAAAAGTGAATCGCGATGAATTACTGTACAAATGCAAATGGTCGCCCCTTGAAGCCGGCTCATTAAAAGGAGCTATAAAAAGTACCTGGGTTAATGGCTTTCAGGTGTTTGATGGGCAATCGGTGCATACTCCACAACAGGGCATGAGACTGCAATTTGATAGGAGTTAATTCAATATAACTCGATGGTTCGGTCGATGATGATTTTTCCCCTTTCGTTGCGTTTTACAGTTGCTGCATCAACAAAGGGATCGTGTTCAAATACTAACACATGTTCGTTATCTGCTGCCTGATTTAATACAATTTCTTTTTCCTGTAAAGTGACCAGAGGTCTCACATCGTAACTCATGATATAAGGCATGGGTACGTGAAACGAACTTGGAAATAAATCGGCGCAATAAATATAAGTTCTGTTTTCGAAATTGATTTCCGGCAACATCATCGCTTCTGTATGACCGTTTACAAATCGGATATCAATCCCGGGTCTCCATTCCAAAGTCGCTTTGTCGTTTTCTATAAAATGAAGAACTCCATGATCGAGTAAAGGAACAAAATTCTCTTTGAGAAATGAAGCTCTTTCTCTATCGTTTGGATTCATAGCCCATTCCCAATGTCTGGGATTGCTCCAATATTTTGCATTCGGGAAAGTGGGAATCAATTCATTCTTCTCGTTTCTGATCACTGCGCCGCCACAATGATCAAAATGCAGGTGGGTGAGGAATACATCTGTGATATCTCCTGCTGCAAATCCTTTTCCTTCAATAGATGTCAGTAAAGATTGCTGCCCATGCGGATAAAAAAAAGATCTGAATTTTTCATCCTGTTTATCTCCCATTCCGGTATCCACAAGGATTAGGCTGTCCTCTGTTTGAATCAGTAAACATCTTAAAGCCCAGGTACACATGTTGTTTTCGTCAGGTGGATTTTGTTTGGCCCACATCGTTTTGGGAACTACCCCAAACATGGCTCCTCCATCCAATTTGAAATAACCACAATTAATTTTATATAAGGCTTTGATCATGCTTCATTTTCATTTATAAGCTCCGTTTATGGATTTGAATTTTTCAGAATTAACATTTTAATGGCTGTAACCGCTGCTTCTTCACCTTTGTTCCCCAATGCACCTCCGGCGCGTTCCTGGGCCTGGTTTTCTGATAACACAGTCAGGACTCCAAAGATCACCGGATTTCCATGTGTCAGGTTTAGAGTCATGAGGCCCTGAGCAACGGCCTGAGCAATGTATAAATCGTGATCGGTTTCTCCTTTGATGATGCACCCCAGACAAATCACGGCATCGACTAGTTCCTGATCCAATAGATATTTTGCAGATAAGGGTAGTTCGAAAGAGCCCGGTACTTTTTGAATGACGATGTTTGCCTCAGTTACACCACAACCCTTCAATGTGTCGAGACAAGCTTCGAGTAATTTGCCGGTAATATGCTCATTCCAAAGGGCAACAGCAATTCCATAGCGGAAGTGCCAGGCATCGTTTATTTCCTGTGGAGTTAAACCTGAATGGCCTGGTAAATTTCCTGCCATCTGTTTATGCAAGGTATATTATTCAAGAGGGATGATAAATTTATCGATCCCGTTTCCATCCGGAGAGTTCGGATATTTCTCTTTAATCGTTTTAAAGGCCTGCAAAGCGCCTTCTTTATCGCCTTGTTTCTGGCGCAAAACACCTAATTTTTTCAGGTAAGAAGCGGTAAGCAATTCATCGTCGGACTTAATCGCTTTTTCGTAATAACTAATTGCTTTATCAAAATCATTGAGCTCTGCGTTAACATCGCCTAGCAGACCGTTTTTTAAAATGGGCATAAGATTGCCTGAGGCATTGTAATCTTCGAAGTAAGTTTTTGCTTCCTCAAATTTTCTCAAATTCAAACAACAGATCCCTGCATAATATCGGGCAAGATTACCGGCAGGTGTAGAGCCATAGTTTTCGGAAATTTCTGCAAAACCGGCAAAACCTCCACCTGGATTGTTTAGTGCCAGCTCAAAGGAGTCCTTTTCGAATAGAAATTCGGCCTGGTACATCTGATCGAGGGCTTCGTTATTTTTAGGTTCCAGATACATGTACTTGTAGAATAACCATCCTCCGATAATTAAAACCAATCCACCAAGACCTCCAAGAATGATCATCCTGTATTTTTCGAAAAAATCTTCTGCCTGATGCTTAACTTCGCTGATGTCGAGTAAAGTATCCTGTTTTCCTCCTGTGGTATTCACATTTTTCGGCGTCACATGTGATCGATAACCTCTTGCCATATATAATCAAAGTTTAGGTTTGTTAAAAACTGCGCAAAAATAACACAGTCTGGCCAATTATAGCCGGAAATATGTTCGCTTCAAGCCTTAATCTACAATAAACGGATAATTGGCTTGGGTATAATTGTCTTCATAAAGCTCAGATTCCAGTGGAAACGGGGAATTTTCTGCAAATTGAACCGCTTCTTCCATTTCATTTTTTACTTCTTCCTGTATTTGAGCCAACCAGGCGGAATCGGCCATTTTGTATTCAAGCAATTGATTTTCAACGACGATGAGTGGATCGATAGACTTGTAATATTCAACTTCTTCTTTACTCCGATAGGTAGCAGGATCCGAAACGGAATGTCCCCGATAACGGTAGGTCTTTATTTCCAGAAAATACGGGCCTTTTCCAGATCTGATGTGTTCGGCAGCTTTGGTAACGGCTTCGTGGACGGGGCCCGGATGCATTCCATCAACTGCTTCAGAAGGCATATCAAATGATTGGCCAATTTTATATAGATCTCCAACATTGCTGGTTCTTTCTACAGAGGTCCCCATGGCGTAACCATTATTTTCAACGATATAAAGGACCGGTAGTTTCCATGTCATGGCCATGTTGAAGGATTCAAACAATGCCCCCTGTCTTGCTGCTCCATCTCCAAACATAGTTACGCAAAGGTTGCCGGTGTTTTTGTATTGTTCAGCCAGAGCTATGCCGGTTCCTATCGGAATTTGCGCGCCAACGATGCCATTACCACCAAAAAACCGGTGTTCGGCCGAGAAAAAATGCATAGAACCCCCTTTTCCTTTGACACATCCATCAACGCGTCCAAATAATTCTGCCATACAGGAATTTGCAGTCAAACCACGGGCTAAGGCCAATCCATGCTGACGATACCCGGTGATCATTGCATCCTGAGGTTTAATAGCGGAAATCAAGCCAGCAGCTACTGCCTCTTGTCCGATGTATACATGGCAAAAACCGCGTATTTTTTGCTGTGAATACATCATCAGGGTTTTTTCTTCAAAACGGCGGATTCTTAGCATGATCCGGTACCACTGTTGCCACAGTGCTTTTGGATATTCAGGTTTATTGCTCTTTTTACCGGCCATTAGATGTAAAGTATTTGATGGATCCTAAATAAATTGGGTCGCAAAATTAAGCGAAAAACATTCATGAATTCCGCCTTTAGATCAAAGGGTCTCTTGGAGCCAGCGAAAAAACTCTTTTTGCCAGAGCAATCCGTTTTGAATTTTTAATACGTGATGTCCTTCATCGGGAATGTACAGCAGTCTGGATTTTAAATTTTTAAGCCTTGCGGCGGTAAAGGCTTCAAAAGCCTGAGTGTCGGGTATCCGGTAATCTTTACCTCCCTGGATGATCAAAATCGGTGAATCCCATTTATGGATCAGTTTATGGGGGGAGTGTTTGGTATAACTCAATTCGTTTTTCTTCTCCCAATAAGGGCCTTTCAAGTCCCAATTTGCAAACCACAATTCCTCGGTACTGCCATACCAGGATTCGAGATTGTACGTACCGCAATGAGAGATAAAAGTTTTAAATCTTTTTTCGTGCATCCCGGCAAGCATAAAAACCGAATATCCACCAAAGCTGGCTCCCACAGCTGCTCTGCGAGCAACATCTACATAGGGCTTTGCGGATATGTAGTCAATTGCCGAAAGGTAGTCCTTCATGCATTGTCCGCCCCAATCACCTGAAATCTGTTCATTCCATTTAGTGCCCCATCCTGGCATACCCCTTCGGTTCGGAGCAATGACAATATAGCCTTTGGCAGCCATGAGTTGAAAATTCCATCGGAATGAATAGTATTGTGTCAATGCAGATTGCGGGCCACCCTGGCAATACAATAAAGTTGGATATTTTTTGGTGGAATCAAATCCCGGTGGAAAAATTACCCAGGCCATCATATCCTTCCCATCGGTGGTTTTAATCCAATGTTTTTCAACTGGACTTTTTTGTACCAGTTTGTAGATGTCGGCATTAACCTGGGTGATGGCCCGGCTTGAACCACTTTGAAGTTCGACTGCATAGATTTCAGCAGCCTGGTTGACATCGACTCTCGAACAAATGAGCTCATTTCCTGCAAACCCGACGATGTCGTTAAAATCATGTTCTGTATGGGTCACCTGTCGGTAGCGAATGGCTGGATTTTGGCTCAGATCCAGATCCCATTTTATTTCAAAGATTTGAATATTTCCCCGATAGGGAACATTTGTAAAAATGGATTTCGAGTCTGGACTCCATTTAAAATGGTTGATCGTTTCATCCCAGTTTAAGGTAAGCGTATGTTTTTTTCTCGAACTGAGCTCCATGACGATCAGATTTTTCTTGTCGGCTTCGTAACCATCTCTTTCCATACTCAGCCAGGCAAGATATCTTCCATCCGGAGAAAAACTGGGCTCGGTATCGTAACCCATCATCCCTTCTGTAATGTTGGTGGTTTGGTTGCTTTCAGGGTGATACAGATATATTTCTGAATTCGTACTGACAGCATAATCTTTGCCTTTCTTTTTTACACAAACGTAGGCCAGCCATTTGCTGTCGGTGCTCCAGGCAAAATCCTCCAATCCGCCGGAAGGTGTTGTGGGAGTATGGAAAGGTTCGCCCGGCATAATATCAACTTCCTGGTCGATGCCATCCGGAGTCAGTTTGCCGATAAACAGGTGATTGTAGGACCCGTTCTCCCAATCTTTCCAATGCCTGAACATCAGGTCGTCGTATATCATAGCAGAAGATTTATCCAGATCCGGATAATAATCCTGACGGATCTTGTCGATTTTTACGCTTCGCGAAAATGCGATCCACTTCCCGTTAGGCGCAGGAGCCAGATTTGAATATTCCAAATTTGGTATTCCAAGATTTTTTTGGATAAGATCGTGAAACACCTGACCATCTTTGGAATACATCAGGTTGCCACCCCCGTCAAAACACACATTTCCGGCATAATTCCGGGCATCAGAAACCAAATGGCTCGTGCCCCCCTGAATAGGAGTCATGTAAAGCTGGGTTTGACTTTTATTTGATTCTTTGTCGTATTTCGTAACCGTATAATACAGGTATTTGCCGTCGCGCGAAACAGCTTCACCATGTACGCGCCCCAGCGACCATAACAACTCTTCTGTCATTAGACTTTGGGAAAAAGCAAAACCAGAAATCCACAACAGGATAAAACAAATATTAACTTTCATAGCAGAAATTGTGTCCCAAAAATAGGGCATTTCGAGAATATCGAATTCCAGTTAATTATTTACGGGCAAAGCCTGTTTTTGCTTGGTGTTTAAGATAGTTGAGCCAGACTTTCCCATCTTTGTGTAATAAATTGGTCTTTTTGTTTATTAATTCATTGCATTTATACAACTTCAAAAATTTCGAAGATCTTAACTTGAGTTTGGGTCCAGGATTTCATTTTATAACCGGACAAAATGGAACCGGAAAATCCAATTTCCTGGATTCGATATATTTTCTGGCTTTGGGAAAAAGTTTTATTCAGCATTCAGACAAAGAACTGATCCAAAATAGCAAAGAATTTCTACGAATAGAAGCCGATGTTTCAGAAAGTAATCAAAAGGAACAATATGAAATAAAATTCAAACCTCCATCCATCAAAGAATGGTCTTTACAGGGTAAAAAATACGAACGCCTGACCGATCATATTGGCAAAATACCCTTGGTTTTGTTAGCCCCTGACGATATTTATTTATTGATGCATTCGGGTGAAGCAAGAAGGAAATATTTAAATCAGATTCTTGTGCAAACGGATAAAGAATATCTGAGAAGAAGTATAACATACAATCAGTTTTTGAAGCAAAGGAATGCAGCAATCAGACAAATGCGATTGGCAGGACGGATGGATCCTCCATTACTCGATGCTTTGGATCATGGATTGTCTGAAAATGCTGCTTATATTGTCGATGGCAGGTCGAGATTGATTCAAGTGTTGAATCCACTGGTTGAATCGTACGTTGAAAGCATCAGTAATGGGAAGCAGCAGGGGAGTCTTCAATACTTGGCCGATATTTCTGAAAATTTTATGCAAACATATCGGGAAAGCCGCGAAAAGGATTATTTTTCGGGGAGGACGCAGCGCGGTATTCACAAGGACAAAATAGAATGTTTACTGGAAGGAAAAGCGATCTATCAAGCGGGATCCCAGGGACAATTAAAGACTTTCGTAGCTGCGATGAAACTGGCTCAATATTCTTTTATGAAGACCAGTCTTCATAAACAGCCTATTGTCTTATTTGATGATATTTTTGCCAAACTGGATGCAGAAAGGGTCAATCAATTACTCGAGGTACTGAGCCAAGAAGAGATCCAGCAATGTTTTATTACGGATACAGATATTGAACGATCTAAGAAGCTGATGAATAGCCTGAATGAAAGTTGTCATCTTTACCAGACGGGTCAGGGGGTGATCCGGAGGGTATTATAAACCCTTAAAAGTGTTAAATTTTTAATAAATGAAGAACGACGAGGTCAAAATAGGCGCATTGCTAAAACTGTTTTCCGGCCAGGAAAAGATTAAAACAAAATTGACCCAAAAGCGACTGGAACAGGCCTGGAGAGAGCTTTATAAAGACCTTCAGATATATACGCGGAAACTCCGATATCACGACGGACAACTGACTGTAGAATTGGATTCGGCCGTTTTACGGAATGAGTTAAATTATAATATTCAATTGATAATCAGCCAATTGAATGAATATATAGGAGAGGATGTCGTAAAGACGCTGGTATTGCGTTAAACTATTGTTCCTGTTCTGCAGTCTTCATTTGTAATAAGAACCAGCTGCATAAAAAACAAAGGGCACAAGTCGTTGCGATGATCATAATTTTGTTATTTTGAGTTATCCTGTGTGCAAATATATAACATATTATTAAAGATCATAATATGTTTGTAAAAAAATTTGTGATCAATTTTTAATAATTTGCGTTTATATCTTAAAATTATAGCCATGTTTAAAAAAATTCTCGTTTTAGCTCTTTCGGCATACCTCTTTCCAGGATTTGCCCAGATTTCTGTCCCGGCTCCTAGTCCATCTTGTAAAATTGAACAAAAGCTTGGCCTGGGAACGGTTACTGTTGAATACAGCAGGCCGGGTAAAAAAGATCGTATTGTATTCGGTGACCTTGTGCCCTATGGCAAAATGTGGAGAACCGGAGCCAATGCTGCAACCAAGATCACTTTCAGCGATGATGTTGAAGTATCGGGTGTAAAGGTGGGCAAAGGAACATATGCCTTATTTACCGTACCCGGAGAATCCAGTTGGGATGTGATCCTGTACAGCGATTCTAATGTTTCGGGAGTTCCTCAAAATTACGATGTGACCAAAGAAGTCGCCAAAGTAACGGTTACTCCGGAACTTATCCCTTATACCTTCGAAAACTTTATTGTTGATTTTAATGAAATTCGCAACGAGTCTGCTACTTTGAATTTGATTTGGGAGACCACTTTAGTGCCCATTAAATTAAAATTCGATACAGACAGCAGAGTGATGTCCAGTATCGATAAAGTGCTTGCCGGTCCTACCAGCAACGATTATTATCAAGCTGCCAGATATTATTACGATGCTAAAAAGGATCAAAACCTGGCATTGCAGTGGGCTCATAAAGCCAATGAAATGGCTCCAACGTTTTGGAAGCTCAGGTTGGAATCGCTGATCCTTGCCGGATTGGGTAGAAAAACAGAAGCTATTGAGGTGGCTCAAAGATCAAAGGCTCTTTCCATAGAAGCCAACAACGACGAATACGTAAAAATGAATGAGCGTTCGATCCAGGAATGGAGTAATTGATACGAAAATAATTTTTATTGATAATATAAACCCGGGCCAAGAACATCAGGTCCGGGTTTTTTATTACGCAATATATTGCTCAAAGTTTTATTTTTATCTGCATTCAATTTATTCGTTCAGATCAGCCATGAAGAATAACCAAGTTTCAAGCTCTTTTGGGCCTGAATTTTTCTAACAACAGCGAAATACCCATGACGATCCCGCAACTGATCGCATTGAACCAGAGAAATCCCAAATCCGTATAAATAAACAAAACCAGATTCAGCGTTTGTGCGATCAATGCAGCGGTAAATACGCTGTTTCCGGTAACTTTTTTCAAATAAAATGCACTCAGAAAAATTCCCAATACCGTACCATAAAATAAAGATCCGATGATGTTGATAAATTGAATCAGATTTTCAAACAGTCGGGCATACATAGCAAACCCGATAGCGATCAATCCCCAAACGCTCGTTAGTATTCTCGACCAGCTCAATTCCGGAAATTTGGAATACCATCGCGGAAATGACCTTTTTACGATATCTACGGTACTCGTTCCCGATAAAGCATTGAGTTCTGCTGAAATCGATGACATGGCTGCACATAAGATCACCGCGATCATGAGTCCAACGAATCCCTTAGGAAGATGGTGGATGATGTAATGAAGAAACACGTAATCCCTGTCATTGCTTTCTTCCTGCGGCATTTCTTTTTTGATATATGCAGTGACCTCTGATTTTAAATCTTCTCTCTCCAGATTGATTTCATTCAATTTCGTACGGAGCATTTCTTTATCTGAAAATCCTCTAATGGACAGCAGATGAAAATGAATGCTGTCATTTTTTGCTTGCCACGTGTTCCATTGTGCCTGGTGATTCGTTTGGAGTTCCTTTTCGATTTTACCGTTAAAATGAATGGGTGTTGATTCAAATTGGTAAACCGTAAAAAGCAATACGCCACACAGCAATATGAAGACTTGCATAGGAATTTTTAGTATGCCATTCATGATCAATCCCATCCGGCTTTCGCTTATGTTTTTTCCGGCCAGGTAGCGTTGAACCTGTGATTGATCGGTACCAAAATAGGCAAGTGCCAGAAAAAAACCTCCTGTGAGTCCGGCCCACAAATTATAGCGATCATTAAAATGCAGGCTGTAATCTACCGCTTCCATCCTTCCGCTCCAGGATGCAATTTCCAGAGAATCTGAAAAGTTTATGGCATCCGGTAAATCTTCCAGCATGTAGAAAAAAATAAAAACCATGCCGGCAAAAATGACAAACAATTGTTGTAATTGAGTTTTGGTAACAGCTGTGGATCCGCCACTTACTGTGTAAATGATCACGCCTATTCCACTGATGACATGTGTCCATTGCAAATTCCATCCAAATACAGTGGAAAGAATTATACTGGGTGCATAGAGAGTAATTCCTGCCGCAAGACCTCTCTGAATAAGGAAAATGATTGCGGCTAATGTTCTTGTTTTGTAATCAAATCTTTGTTCGAGGTATTCGTAAGCAGTATATACTTTGAGTTGATAAAATCTTGGAATGAAAGAAATGCAAATTACAATCATTGCAAGGGGTAATCCGAAGTAAAATTGTACAAATCGCAATCCGTCTGAAAAACCCTGACCGGTCGTTGAGATGAACGTGATGGCACTTGCCTGGGTCGCCATAACGGTAAATCCTACCATCCACCAACGATTGGATTGATCACCCAATATAAATTCGTTGAGGTCTTTCTGTTTGCGTGTTTTTACAATTCCGTAAACGATGATGAACCCCAGCACCAGAGTCAGAACGATCCAATCTGCTGTGCTCAACGCATTTCTTTTTGAACCAATGGATTTTTTACTGCCGGATATTTCAAAGACAAACTGCCAAGCGCCAGGATGTAGAACAGCAATAAACCTATCAATAACTTGTAATACTTATTCCAGGATGATTCGGTTTTCATACTACTCGAATGAAACAAGATTATTGAACAAACGATATGCCCCTGGAACCCCTGCCTTTAATTGTCTGAAAAAGGAAAGCGATGTATAAATGAAATGTCCTTGTCCGGTTTTTCGAATTAATAATGCGGATTTTTGCGGATTTTCCTTTCCATCCTGCATACTCAATAACTCTTCATAACTTCTATCGTAGGTCGATGGAAAATACAATCCTCGTTCCTGAACCCAATTTTGAAAATCGGTATGGCTAATTTTATCAGGTGAATTGAAAACGGGATGTTCGGGTTTTAATATGGTAACTTCGGCATTTTCATTCGTGACTCTGCCCCTTCCGATTTTTAATTCAGCTGGTGCAAAATCTGTAGTCACTAAATCTGCAGTAGTATTGTATTGCATGATTACTTTTCCTCCCTGTTCTATAAACGGAGTGATGTATTTTTTACAGTGTTTTAGTTCATCGCGATTGTTCAAAGCGCGTATACCAAAAACGAGGACATCAAATTTTTTGTTTAACAACTGATCGAGTTCTGCAGCTGCGAGATAATAGACCTGATGACCTGATTTGATCAGGGCCTCATCGATAAAATCACCTGCTCCTTCTACATAGGCGATGCGTTTTGGTTTATGTACTTTAGGGGCATGTATGAGTTGAATTTTTGCAGGAGTGAGTACATTTTGCTTTTGAATATGTGGATATTTAATGGATTTGTAAAAGTACCCTTGTTTATGATCGAGATGTACCGGAATTTCAAATTTCTCATTGGTCTGATCAGTAATCTGCAATTCGAAAACCACATATTTGGTTTCACCTGCTTTTTCAAAATGCAAAGAGATGTCGCTCGTTGGACATTTTACTCCCACCGGCAATACTAAATTTACCAAAACATCCTGTGCCGGCAGGGTGGACAAAATGCGAAGCGAACAAACTGCTTTTCTTTCTCGTATAAGGAAATTAGGATCGTCTGCCAAAACTACACTTGAAGGGAGAATGTCGAGCCCTTCTTTAACTTCTCCCAAGACCGGGTCGTCATTTTTGTAAACCAAGGGACTGACGTGTTCGTATTCCTTGTTGTTTATTTTATAACGGAAATGAATATTTAATTCTTTGGGAGCATTAGGTAGCAAACCGTGGGGACTGTCGCTGGTTTGGTAATAATTATTGGGCCTGCCTTTTAACAGCCAGAAAGGTGCAGTGTGGCTTAAGCCTGCCGGCAACTCAAAATCTTTCTGGAATGTGTATGCTTTATTAACAACTGCTCTTGTCTGAAAGCTGCTATCGAAATTTAATTTCGGTATTTCGATCTTCATCATTTCGAGATCAACCGGATTCCGGACAATGAATTCGGTATGGACTCTGAATTTTGATTGGGCACTGATCATTTGCTGGTCGGTAAAAGCTTCAGCATAGATTCCTGCACAATCGGCAATAATTGAACGGATCTCATTCAGTTTGATTTGCTTCCAGTGGTGATCGGGCAGTTCCTCCATATACCGCTCAGCTTTTTGCAGCAAGGCCATACTTTTCCATGGGTTCTTATAATCGTAGGATCGTATAATTTCATCGAGAACTTTATCGACATTTCCGCCACCATTGATTCGAGTCCAGCTCAGATCTAAACCGTCAAAAGGATCTGTTTCATCATTGGGTTTGGGTGCATCCAATCTTTCGAAATATTCAGTCATGGTACCACGGCTCGAATTGATTCCAAAGCCCTGAGATTTATGCATACTTCTGCTCAATGAAGCGATTTCGTTGTTGGATGCTCCGTAAGCAGGGTAGAAAGGTCCGGCATCGAGTTGGTAAAGAAAGGATTTGTCCATAGTATCAAACTTTTCCCTTCCGTAGAAGAAAAAAGAAGTGTTGAAATAAATGCGTTGAACCTGATGCGGCTCCGTATTTTTTAAAACTTCACGCATAGTCAGTGGACTATTGCAATACTTAAAAGCATCGAGACCAAGTATAGCAGATGCTGTATGATGTCCATGCGTGCGTCCACTGGTTCTGTGATCAAAGCGATTGATGATCACATCGGGCTTAAATGTTCTAACTACTTTCAAAACATCGGCTAAAATGCTGTCGCGATCCCATATGCTAAATGTCTCTTCAGCATTTTTTGAATATCCAAAATCGTTTGCCCGGCTGAAATATTGAGTCCCTCCGTCAATTTTTCTGGCTTCGACCAATTCCTGAGTTCGGATCACTCCCAGATACTCATCGAGTTCATCTCCAATGAGATTTTGTCCGCCATCGCCTCGGGTCAAAGAAATATATGCAGTTCTGAAATGCCTTCCTTTTGATAAATAAGTGATCAGTCTGGTGTTTTCATCATCGGGGTGGGCAGCGACATATAGTACAGATCCGAGCACCTTTAATTTTTGGAGATCTTCCATGATCTCGGAGCTGTTTCTTATTTTCTGACCAGAGGCCAGAAAAATTGTTGCAGGAATGAACAGGGCAGTTAGTAAAAAATTTCGCATCGTGCTGACTAATGGTTCGATTGCAAAGATGTAAAGAATCATTTCCACAGTTGCATCAATTTGATACTACATTTGTTTCCTATATGTTAAAGTTTAAGGGATTATTACATGCAACCAGCAGTTGACAAGCAGGGAGATTCAAAAGTGTTGATTTTAGGACCCTGCAGTGCGGAATCAGAACAGCAGATGCTCGAAACAGCCCGATCATTGAAGAACCTGAATCCCGATTTCATCAGGGCTGGCCTTTGGAAACCCAGAACCCGGCCGGGTAGTTTTGAGGGATATGGCAAAGAAGCCATTCCTTGGATGAATGCTTTGCAACAGGAATTGGGAATGAAAGTTTGCACGGAAGTCGCCAATGCCAGTCATGTCGAGATTGCTTTGAAAGCGGGATTCGACGCTCTTTGGATAGGAGCCAGGACCTCCGTCAATCCATTTTATGTCGAAGAAATTGCGGTAGCCCTCAGAGGAGCTGACCTCCCTGTTTTTATTAAAAATCCGATGAATCCGGATCTTCATTTGTGGCAAGGAGCTATTGAGCGTATTCTGAATGCGGGGATAAAGCGAATTGCGGCTATTCATCGCGGATTTAGTTTCTATGGTAACTCCATTTACAGAAATATTCCCAGATGGCAAATTCCCATTGAACTCATGCGCAGACTGCCAGGGATTCAAATGATCGCAGATATTTCCCATATTGGAGGTCGGCCCGGGTTGTTGAGAGAAATTGCCCAAATTGCGTTTGACCTCAATTACAATGGAATCATGGCTGAAGTGCATAGGGACCCGGTTCATGCTTTAAGTGATGCGGACCAGCAAGTCACTCCCGAATTTTTTAAGGAACAAATATGGGATAAATTAATCCTACGAAAAGGATTTAGCCTGGACGAAACTTATAATCAAACTGTAGATCACATTCGTGAAAAAATAGATCAGGTCGATCTCGAAATTGTCGGATTGCTTGCAAAACGCATGCTTCTTGCCGAAGAGATCGGCCATCATAAAAAAGAACAAGGTGTATCAATTTTCCAGCCGCAACGCTGGGACCAAATTGTTGATACCTTGTTGGGTGAAGGCAAAAAACTTAAGCTGAGTGAGGAATTTATTTTCTCCCTGATCGAAGCGATACATATTGAATCTATTCAGCATCAAAGCAGACGGATGAACGAGGATTGAAAAAACAATCTTTTATTTCATTGTTTAAATTAAGCTCAATAAAAAAGGCCAGCCTTTCGGCCAGCCCCATTATCAGATTGGTTTTAACAACTACAGTAATTGGTTTCGTTGTTATGGTTATTTAGTCAAATTTCATGCCACAGTTGCTTTCTCGAATAAGCCTTACGGGCAAGATCAATTTTTAAGTCTCCCCATTTTGCACCCAAAATAAAGTTCATTCCACGATCTACAGCTAAATGTCTGGCGAGATTTACGGTTCCTTTTAATTTTTGTGTAAAGCTATTGGCAGCCCGTAAGGAAATTGAAAATCCCGGATCAATATATTCAATATGGTGCCAATACATACTAGGAATGAATAGGGTCTCTCCGTGTTCTAAGGTTGTTTCCCAACCCTGGAGATATTTCAAACCCGGAAATTTATCCTCATCGGGATTGTTCATGTCAACCAAACATCCAACAGTAAAAGGAATTTGGCCAAGTAAAGGAGTTTGATCCTGTGAAAAAAGCAGTACCCGTTTTCTTGTTCTGAACTGAGAGAGGAAAACATGTGAGCAATCTACGTCGTAGTGAATTTTGGTATACGAACCTTGACCTCCAAAAAACAAAAATGGAAATTCATTGTAAAATCCATTCATGATGCGGGGGATTCGGATGTCATTCACTAATTCCGGCGCTTGTTTTAGAATATTCCATAAAAAAATTCGCAATTCGCAGGGCCCTTCCAATATTTTATTTAAATAGTCTCCGAATTTCATTTGGAATGATGCTTTCATGTAAGTTTTTCCGGCTTTGCTGAAATTTGGATCATAAACCGGAACAGTCAAATGGCCATAATTCTTTATAAAGAATTGAAAATCCCATTGCTGGAAAGCCGGCCAATCTTTGATAAGATCTTTAAATACAACGGGCCTTTTGTTATTTAGGAATGATTCTGCGAATTCATGCGGTGTAAGACCGCTAAGTTTTGGAATTGAAACGAGCTCCATTTTTATAAGATTGAGGTATTGAAATTCAGGTTTGAATGGCAAGAATCAACTTGCCTGCAACAATTTTCACGTAATAAATATCCTACCTTTGTTTCATGGAAATACAAAGATATGACGCTTTGGGGGTCTCTTCAGGTAAGGAAGAGGTACATAAAGCCATAGAAAATTTAGATAAAGGATTGTTTCCTAAGGCGTTTTGCAAGGTTTTACCCGATCTGTTAAATAATGATGATGAATTTGTAAATTTAATTCATGCGGATACTGCGGGCACAAAAACCAGTTTGGCTTATTTGTACTGGAAAGAAACCGGAGATCTTTCGGTATGGGAGGGCATTGCTCAGGACGCATTGGTCATGAATCTCGACGATCTGGCTTGCGTGGGTTGTTGCGACCAAATAATCATCTCATCTACCATTGGCCGCAATAAACATTTGATTCCAGGGAATGTCATTGAATCGATCATCAACGGAACGCAGAAATTCATATCGAAAATGAAAGATCATGGCATCACCATCATTTCCGGAGGTGGTGAAACGGCGGATGTAGGCGACATCGTGCGCACCATTGACGTTGGGATTACAGCATTTTCCAGAATGAGAAAATCGGATCTGCTGATCAACAATATTTCAGCTGGTGATCTCATCATCGGACTGGCCTCATACGGACAGTCAAGTTATGAAGACAAGTACAACAGTGGAATTGGTTCCAATGGCTTGACTGCAGCGCGGCACGATCTGCTCGACAAGCATTATGCGAATTTTACAGAGTCCTATGCTCCGGAAACTGCAAAGGAACATATATATACAGGCCCCTGGTCTTTGTCAGACATCTGGACGGATCGGGATATGCAATTCAAGGTTGGCGATTTGTTACTGTCGCCTACAAGGACTTACTTGCCGGTACTGAAAGAAGTGCTTGCCAGTCACAAAGCAGGTATTAGTGGTATCATCCATTGTACCGGAGGGGCACAGTCAAAAGTCAAAAAATTTATTTCGAGAGTCCGGATCATCAAAGACCAGCTTTTTGAATTACCGCCACTGTTTAAACTATTGGAAAAATATTCACTCTGCAGTCCCCAGGAACTATATCAGGTTTACAATATGGGGCATCGACTTGAAATTTATGCCAAAGAAAATGTTGTAGAGCAAATATTCAGAATCTGTAAAGTTTATAACATTGACGCGCGCATCATAGGCAGGGTCGAACCGGGTTCAACGGAAGAAGTCATTGTAAAAAGCCATCTCGGCGAATTTAAATATTAAACCGGAGTGGGCCAAGAACCGGATAAAGAATTGATCTGGAAATACCTGGATGGAAATTGCGATCCGGGTGAAAAAAATTATCTGGAAAATCTTTTAAAAAATGATCCCGGTTTTAAACAACGCTTTGAAAGACTAAAAACTTATCGGGAGTTTCTGAAAAACAGCGAAGAAAATCAATCAGGTTTTATTCCTGAATCGACTCCTGAAGGCCGGGAATTTAATCCGTTTCTTTGGGCAGGTGTTGTGATTCTGTTGGTGCTGTTATTGTTGTGGATTTACTCGTGGATCAAATGAATCAAATCTAATTGGATCCTGACTTATATTTTAATAACCAGATTGGACTAAGTTTTTCCAAGCGTTCCCAAATAATTATGCGGACTTAAAGCAAGTAATTCCGCTTTTACCTGATCACTGATTTGCAATTGATGAATAAAATCGTGCAGGATTTCTTTGGTAATGGAACTGTTTACCCTCGTAAGTTCTTTCAGGGCTTCATAAGGTTGGGGATAATTTTCTCTTCGCAGTATGGTTTGTATAGGTTCGGCTAAGATGATCCAATGATGATCCAGATCAGACCAAAGTTTATCTTCATTCAATATGAGTTTTGATATTCCTTTCTCTATCGAGAGCAATGCGAGATATAAATGTCCACAGGGAACGCCAACATTTCTCAGAACAGTACTGTCGCTTAAATCGCGTTGTAACCGCGAAACCGGTAATTTTTCAGCCAGGTGAGAACCTATTGCAGTGGCTAATCCCAGATTGCCTTCGGCATTTTCAAAATCAATTGGATTCACCTTGTGTGGCATGGTGGAAGAACCGATTTCACCAGCTTTTATTTTTTGCTTGAAATAATCCAGTGAGATATAAGCCCAGATATCTCTGCAAAAATCCAGCAATAATGTTTGGATCCGGATCAGCATGTGAAACCATTCGGAAATCTCGTCGTAATGAGCAATTTGTGTAGTATATTTTTGGCGGTATAGCTCGAGATCTTCCAATAAAAAAGAATCAGCCCATTCAGGCCAATTGATATTGGGATAAGCAGCACAGTGCGCATTAAAATTCCCGGTAGCTCCTCCAAATTTCCCGCTGAACTTGAATCTTTCCAATTGCATGATTTGATTTTCAAGCCGCTCTGCAAAGACCAGCCATTCTTTGCCCATTGTTGTAGGAGTTGCAGCTTGCCCGTGAGTTCTCGAAAGCATAGCTTGTCCGATCCATTGATTTCCATTGTCGCGTATGGTTGCATTTAAACTTTTGAGCCTCGGAAGTAAAATCTGAGACGTGAAATCTTTCAAAATCATGGGTGTTGCAGTATTGTTGATATCCTGCGAAGTCAATGCAAAATGGACAAACTCGCAAATTTGATTCAGTCCGATTTTATTCAATTGCTCTTTAATAAAGTATTCAAGCGCTTTTACATCGTGATTGGTTTTTTTTTCGATTTCCTTGACTTGTGTTGCTTTTTCCTCGTTGAATTCAAGAACTATTTCATTAAGCAAATTGAACTGAGCATTATTTGCTTTGGCTGGAATGACTTCAGTTTGAATAAGCCGTTTTAAATAAGCCATTTCCACTTTCAACCGATATTTTATCAGCGCAAATTCTGAAAAATAATTACCCAGTTCCCTGAGCTTATCGGAGTAACGTCCATCCAATGGAGAAATCGCTCGTATCATAGTGGATTTGTATTCATAAAATGAGGTTTTGGCAATACATTTCGACTTAACCAAAACAATAGCAGAATATGGAGGGTTCCAAAAATTTCAAATCCCAGCAAATGCATGGGGTAGGGGTGTAGTATCAAGGGATTGTTCACCAGTGGTGCTCTCATGAGATAAATGTAATTGGAATCCAAAAGAAGATTCAAGAGGTATACACTGCCTAATATAACATGAGCCAATACCCAGATTTTCCACCAGGCTTCTTTTCTTGGTCTTAATTTAAGAACGAACAAAGCATACATGGGTACAAAGATGATGCCTGCATGACTAAAATAATAATCGATAATAAAGTAAGTGGAATAGCCATGAGTGAGTTCCGGAGTGATGATGCTTTGCAAAGCACCACCCAGACTGAGAAGTAATAAAAATTCAAAAATAAACAAATTGGGTCTGATTAAAAATACGATCATGCTCATGTACGAAATTCCGCACAGATGCAGTGGAAGTGAATCTTGTAAGGTAAACATTCCTTTATCGGCAATATATGCAAAAAGGTAAATTTCTCGAATCAGAAAAATTCCTGCCAGAAAAAGTCTGTATTTTAATTCAAATCCATTCGCCAACGCATATTTCCCGATTTGTATTAATGCATAAAAAAGCATAAAGCTGAGCAGGGCACCCAAATACCACTGCAAAGAAAACATCGGAACAATATAATGCGGATGCATGATTTAATTCGGATTAATGAAGTGCGGCCCTGATCGGTAATTGTTTGATCACCTCAGCTTCGATGTTGACCCATTCATTCAATCGCTGGTAAACTTGTTTTTCTGGAAAATACTGAAGTGCCATTTTTATATAAATATGCCCATGTTTAGCTTCGGAAGTCCATAACATTTTGTAGAATTTTTTCATCTCCGGATCATTTAAATGTTCTTCAACCAAACGGAATCGCTCAGCACCTCGGGTTTCGGCAACAGAAGCAATCAGAAGCCGATCCAGAAAACGTTGCTCAATTCCCGTGTGGCAATGCTGAAGTAAGGCCTTTATGTAAGGATCTTCACTCATGCTATGCGGTAGTGATACAGCCCGTTCTTGCATGATCTCATAGACCATTTTAAAATGTTCGAGTTCTTCCAATGCCGTTTCTATCAATTCGGGGATGATCTCTTTGCGATTTGGATATTTAGCCACGAAACTCATCGCCATGGCGGAAGCTTTACGCTCGCAATCAGCATGATCCTGCAAAAAGCTGTTAAAATCATTCATGACCGCTTCTATCCATTCGGGCGGACTTGGAAATTTAATATCCAGATTGAGTTTCAAATTTTTTGGGCTTAGGTAGTGGCGCGGAACATCAGGTACATCAATGCCATCAATCCGAATGCTATGGCAATCATGATCCACACTAATTTTTTTCCAGCCTTTTGATCGTGAATTCTACTGTGTCGCTTATGGGTAGACATATATTCCGGAATTTAACGGTAAATGTAAAGGTTTTTTCAGGGTAAATCCAAATAATACCCGATATCATTTAACGGTATAAGTTCATGAAATCGACTACGCGCTCATCCATCTTTATATCGCTGAATTTCAGGGGCCTCGCCAGTTGCAATCCTTCGAGCGTAGTGCACCGGCTCAAGGCTACATAGGCCTGTCCGAATTCGAAAGCTCCGGGTCCCATATCGACAAGCACATGCTCGAAGGTTTTTCCCTGACTTTTGTGAATGGTAACAGCCCAGGCCAGCCTTAATGGGAATTGTCTATAGGAACCCGTAATTTCAGTTTCCAATGCGGAATAAGCGCCGGAAGTGGTTTTATACCTGATCATTTCCCATTCGTATTTTTCAAGACTGATGATCTTACCAGTGTCTTCCAGTTCGATTTCTACACGATCGTTATGTAATTTGTATATCATAGCCAGGCTTCCGTTTACAAACTGTTTCTGAGGATCATTGCGCAGCAACATCACTTGAGCGCCTTCCTTTAATACTAAATGTTCATCGGCCGGGAACTGAGAGGGATGGATGCTCCCTGTTTTATGAGCCTGATAGACTTTTGATTCTCCGGGCAAACGCTCCAGCTTGCTGAGATTGATCGATTGTGCAATGTTGTTCAGGGTACACAAATGTATGCGGAATACATGCTCTTCATCTTTTGTTCCCAATGGAAAATACCGTTCATTGATTTCATCGAGATCGGTTTCGTCCAGGTCGTTATTCCTGATTTTGTTAAGCAATCTTATGAATTGTAATTCCTTTTGTCTGTATATTTTCGAGAGCTCGATCATTTCAAAATGTTCGAGTTGTTGAAATACTTTGGATGAAAAGAAATAAGGACTTCCAAAATTGTTTTGCAAATAAATTTTTTCTTCCTGGGTTGCTACAACAGGAGGCAGTTGGTACAGATCTCCAATCCAGAACATGGGTTTTCCACCAAATGCTTTGTCGGTTTGAAGTGAGAATCGAAGCACTTGATCGATGTGATCCATCAAGTCAGACCGTACCATTGAAATTTCATCAATGATAAGCCAGTCAGCACTTTCAAGCAGACTTCGTGCAATTTTTTTATAATGGTCGCGGGTGATAAAACTGGCAGGAAATTTGAAAAAACTGTGGATCGTCTGGCCTTTGATCTGAATGGCAGCAATCCCTGTCGGGGCTAAGAAAATTGCTTTTTTATCAGACATTCTGCGAAAGGCATTCAGTAATGTCGATTTACCGGTTCCCGCTTTACCTGTTAAAAAATAATTTCCTTCTGTTCGGTCCAGGCAATCGAGCACATAATGCTGTTCAGATTCCAGTATGAGAACGGAAGGATCAGACATCATTCAGTTGAAAAAATGCAATAAACCGGAAAATGATCGCTGTAGCCATAATTGTAGATGTTGCCTGAAAAAGTTCTTTTTGGATAATTTTTGTAATGCCCTTCTCTTTCGAGCATAAAAGTTTTCCGGAATATCCTGTTTTTGCGGAATTTCCAAATTGATTTTGTGCCCAGCATGTTTTCAGAAATCAGAATCTGGTCAAACAGCCCCCAACTATCGTTAAAAGCTCCTGTGCCTTCTCCTTTTTGATAATTTTCAAAGAAGGGATTGTAAAAATCAAAGGCGTCCAATCCATTGCGCCTGGATTTCGCAGATAACACTGAAATGAGCGAATTATCGCTTGGGTTGTCGTTCAGGTCTCCCATAACCAACATGCCGGCTTCCGGATGTTGCAGCCTGATGGAGTCGGACAATTTTTTATTGATCCTCGCGGCCTCTTCACGAAATGGTTTGGTAATCATTTCGCCACCTCTTCTCGAAGGCCAATGGTTGACGGTAATAAACAGAAGTTGATCCTGTAACATGCCTTTAATGAGCAGTATATCCCGGGTGATCCGCTCCCGTTCTCCATCGGGAGGCAAAACAACCGGATAAGCTTTCACCTGGATGACGTGGAATAAATCTGAACGATACAGTAATCCTACATCAATGCCGCGAAAGTCTCTGCTATTCCGATGCACGATTTTGTAGTATTTGTCTTTGATGGCAGGATGACGGACCAGGTCCTCAAGAACTTTTTGATTTTCAATTTCGCAAACCCCCAGAATGGCTAAAGGTATGTTCTGTAGTTCTGTTTGGATGCTCCTGATTACCTTGGATAGACGGTCGAGTTTATCTTGATATTTATCTGTCGTCCAGTTCTTTTCGCCACCCGGGGTGAACTCTTCGTCTTGGACATCCGGATCGTCATGGGTGTCAAACAGGTTTTCGAGATTGTAAAACCCTATGGCCAGCTGCTTTTCCTGACCATTGACCATTATTAATGGAATCCAATAAAAAGTTAACAACAGGATTGATTTTGCTCTCATTTATTTTTTGTTACTTTGACCGAAGATTGCGCAAATAAACCAAATTTACCCGGAATTTCAATCCAATGCAGTTAAACTCGTTTCTTTATTTGGTCATCTTTCTAACAGCCGGCCAGATAAATCTTTATTCTCAAGTAATTCAGGCAAGATTACTGGATAACGTCGATCAAAAACCTGTCGGTAATGCCAAAGTTACCGAACTGGTGTCCGGTGCCAAATTGATATCCGATCAGGAAGGATATTTGCAACTTGATCAGACGAAACTCGGTCTGAACATCAGATTGGAGATCATTGCCGATCAATACAAACCCTATTATTTGCAATTGAGTGTTGCCGACTGGGGCCAAAATTTGCAGGAAATTTATTTGCAACCGGTTCCCCACGCAGTCGAAGCACGTCTGGATATCATCCAAAATGAAGAAACAGATGATGAGTCTTCAGGCGACGTATACAGTCTGCTTTCTTCTTCCGAGAATGCCTTGTTGAGAGTGGCAGGTTTTGAGTGGAGTGCCTTCCGGTTTAAATTGAAAGGATTGCCCAATTCATATGATCAATTGGGATTTAATGGTTTTTTACTCAATGATCTCGAATACGGAAGATTGCCTTTTCATTTATTTTCGGGACTAACACTTGTTAGTAAATACTCCGAAGATTATGTAGGATATAAAGAAAACCTGTTTGATTTTGGAAGTGCTGGTGTCGGACAATGGATTACTTCGAATCCGGCGGCATACCGAAAGGAATTTGCAGTGAACTATGGCGAAACAAATCGCAGTTACGATAGACGCATTGGTGTTCATTTTGCGTCCGGGATCAGATCAAAAGGATTTTCGTGGATTGCAGGGGGTACAAGAAGATGGGCCCAGGAAGGTTTTATTCCAGGAAGCTTCTATGATGCCTGGGGTGCATACCTGGGTTTCACAAAGTCGTTTAATGCTAAAAATCAACTCAGCTTCATGGCTCTTTATGCCCCGGTGATCAGAGGCAAAAGCAGTCCTGGTACGCAGGAAGTTTACGATCTTAGCGGGGATCATTTTTATAATTCATACTGGGGCTACCAAAATGGAGAAAAACGGAACAGTAGGGAAGTAAAGACCAACAGTCCGGTAGCCTTCCTCAACTTCCGGTCCAACATCAGCGAATTCCTAAGTTTTCAAACAGGAATTATGGCTGTGCGGTCTCAACGTTACGATAGTCAGTTGGATTGGCACAATGCACCGGATCCGCGTCCGGACTATTACCAAAAATTACCATCTTCAATTGAAGACAGTTCGGTTGCAGCGATGGTAACTTCCCAATGGAAGTCAGATGTAAACATCCGTCAGATCAATTGGGATCGACTTTATCAGGCAAACTACAACAATATACAGTCGATACAAGGTGCCGATGGGATTCAAAATCATGTAGTGAACGGAAAAAGGGCTGTTTACTGGATCAGTAAACGGTTTTCAAACTTTACTGAATTTGAACATTTTGGTAATTTAAACTGGATCCGTAAACGTCATGAACTCAATTTAAAATACAGAATCGAATTTTCAAATCTTCAGCAATACCTCGAGGCTAGTGATTTGTTGGGAGCAGATTTTTTGGTCGACGTAGAAGATTTTATAGATGATCCTGCAAAACAACATCCGGATGTATTGCAAACCCAGAAAATTGTCACAGAGAATGAAAAGTATGGGTATAACTACGAAGTTGCATCGCGTCAGACAAGCGCAACTGCAGGATATGTTTATTACGGTAGAAAATTTGATTTAAATCTTGCTGCCCATATTAAAAATGCCTCATTCCAGCGAGAGGGCTTTTGGCAGAATGCTATCTTTTCGAATAGTTTGGGTAAATCAGATTGGAATTCTTCGTTCGGATGGTCTGCACGATTGTCGGGAACCTGGAAAATAGACGGCAGAAATTATGTTCAAATGAATGGTGCGTATCAAAAGTTGCCCAACAGATTTGATCAGATTTTCATTAACCCGGAATGGCGGTCAGATGCCTTCCACATCAAAGATCAAACGGAGATTCGATCTTCAGATTTGACATATCACCACAGAAGTCCCGGCTTAAAAATTCAACTGGGGGCTTATTTTGTTCAGCTGCAAAATCAAATCATCAACAAGAACTTTTTTCTCGACGATCAATTGGAATCAGCGGCCAACGCAGAACTTGCCGATGGAAGCCTCATTAATGCATTTTATACAAATTACGACCAGAATCATTTAGGCATTGAAGCTTCATTGGAAATGAAACTTGGTGCTGGATTTAAAGTTCTTGCTGCAACTTCATTGGGCGATCACTACATCAGTTCCCGACCTACACTGCATATCAATGATAAACTCAGCACAGCTACCGCAACGCATGTGATCTATATCAAAAATTACAAAGTTCACGGCTCTGCAGAAAGTGCTGCAAGCCTTGGTGTTTTTTACGATCTTCCTAAAAGTGGGTTTGTTACCCTGACAGCAAATTTTTTAGACAGGCAATTCCTCGAATTAAATCCATTGCGAAGGATAGCTGAAGCCGTCGACGAAGTCGATAGAAATTCTCAGCAATTTGCTGATATCCTTGCTCAGGAAAAACTGCCATCTGCATTTTATCTCAATTTGTTTCTGTATAAGCCATTCAAGTTGTTTGGGGAATCGTTTACAGCTTCGATGAGCGTGCAGAATTTATTAGATAATAAAAATCTGAAAAGCGGCGGATTTGAACAATTCAGATTTGATTATGAAACAAAAAATCCAAATGCATTTCCTTCGAAATATTATTACCTGCAAGGAATCAACTATTTTATCAGCTTAACTTGGAAAATATGACAATTTTAAAAAACAATACTGGCGATTTCAATTTTACCAGCTTGCTTATAGCTTTATTATTCTTAGGATTTGCGTCTTGTGTCGACAGGGAATTTGACGAACCACCCATTATTGTGGATACCCTGGATTTTCCTGCCACCGGTACAATTGCGCAATTAAAATCCTATTATGCTGCCGGAAAATTTGTCGAAATCCCGGTCGAACTGGATATTCATGCAGTTGTTGTTGCTGACGACCGGAGTGGAAATTTTTACAAAACTCTAATCATTCAGGATTCTACCGGAGGGATTGAACTTAAACTCAATCGCATTGGCTTATATTCAAGTTTTCCCGTTGGGATGAAAGTGGGACTGAGATGTCAAGGACTGACCATTGGCGATTACAATGGCTTAATTCAACTCGGATTGGGAACTTATCAGGATGGGAGTTTTACAAACATTGCCGGGATCGAAGATGTGCTGATTGAGAACTATTTATTCAAAGGACCTAAAAACCAAACCATCACTCCGAAAATCAAAACAATCAATACGCTAACGGCACAAGACATTAGTACGATAGTTCAATTGGAAAGATTGGAATTTTCAAGCGGTGAACTCGGAAAAACATATGCTGATGCTGTAGGTCAGAATTCCGTAAATTTAATCCTTACCGATTGCGATAAAAACGAAATCATCCTCCGCAGCAGCGGGTTTGCGGATTTTGCCAACATTCAAATTCCGGAGGGGAATGGACCAATTGTAGGTATTCTGGGTAAATTCCGAACAGATGTGCAATTGTTTATACGGGATACCAGCGATATAAAATTTTACGGACCAACCTGCAATACAGGTCCCGCTAATTTGCGGGAAATTTCTATACAGGCTCTGCGTGCATTGTATTCAGGTGCTACTACTGCTGCTCCCGACAGTACAAAAATAGTTGCCACGGTGATCAGCGATAAAGAGCAATCCAACATCACTAGCAGAAATGTGGTTGTTCAGGATGCAACGGGGGGTATTGTGGTACGCTTTCTCACCAGCAATACATTTGCATTGGGAGATCTGATTGAAATAAATATCTCAACGCAGGAATTATCTGAGTTTCAAGGCTTGCTTCAGTTAAATAACGTCGATATCTCCCGTGCAAAGAAGACAGGAACAAATACCATTACGCCTGTAGTCAAAACCCTTGCAGAAGTACTGTCAAATTTTGAGGCTTTGGAATCCACGCTGGTGGAAGTGCGAGATGTGCAGATAAATAAGGCAAGCGGCAGTAACTTTTCCGGTACTTGCATTTTAACGGATGCCACTGGAATCATGGATTTGTTTACGCAATCTTATGCCGCTTTTGCAAATTCTAATTTTCCGGTTGGTAATCTTAAACTGGTTGGATTTATCAATCAGGGAGGTAGTTCTCAAGCCAAACAAATATCCATAAGAAATTTGAATGACATTACGGGAGGCAGTAATCCGACCGCTGAATACATTACTATTCTTGCTCTGCGGAGGTCATTTTCCGGTTCAACAAGCTCTGTACCTGCCGGTAAAAAAATTAAAGGAATCGTAGTCAGCGACAGAACTCTTGAAAATACAACGCTTCGAAATATTCATATTCAGGATTCGACCGGAGGGATTGTAGTGAGGTTTACGGCAAATCATAGTTTTAATTTGGGCGATGAATTGGATATAGATATAAGCGGACAAGAATTCACCGAGTTTCAAGGCTTGCTTGAAGTCAACAATGTTCCCTTGGATAAAGCAGTTAAAACAAGTACAGGCCAAATTCAGGCAAAGACTTACACCATTGCTGATGTGCTTGCAAATTTTGAAGATCTCGAATCCAGTCTTGTCATCATTCAGGATGTTCAAATCTCCAAAGTCAGCGGAACAACATATTCCGGAAGTTGCGTGATTACCGATGCGAGCGGACAAATGGAACTATACACCCGGCCTGCTGCCTTGTTTTCAAATCAGGATTTCCCAACAGTAAAAGTCAGGATTACAGGTATAGTCAATCAGGGAGGTGCGCTATTAGTCAAGCAAATCAGTATCAGGAGCCCTGGCGATGTCCAACCCTGATACCACTGGTTTGCTTTCAAAGCAATTCAGATTTAAGCAATTTTCCATTCATACAACGGATCGGGTATTTCCTGTAACGACAGATTCCGTTTTATTGGGTAGCTGGGTAGGAACCTCGGGTGTTCACAAGGTCCTTGATCTTGGTTGCGGCAGCGGTATTTTAAGTCTGATGATTGCACAACGCACAAGCGATGATTGCGTTGTCATTGCTTTGGATCATCATGCTGAAAGTATCGAAATTGCAATGGGAAATTTTATGCGATCAGACTGGCGACACAAGCTTTTTGCGTTGCAGTTGAATGTAGTCAATTTAATAGAAAAATTGGGTACGGATCCATTTCAAAAACAGTCGTTTCAATTGATCATTTCCAATCCGCCTTATTTTAAAAAATTAAAGAATTCGCCAACGGAAATGAAGTCGAGAGCGAGACATCAATTGGATTTTGATTTCGAAGCACTGGCCAGACTGGCTTCTTTTTATTTGGCACACGAAGGGAATCTGGCCGTTGTCATTCCCCGGGACCTGGAGTACAAACTAACAAGTGTTAGTAGTAAATATGGTTTGTATCTGAAGCGGAAATGTACGGTGAAGCATTCATCGAATTCCGAACCGGGATTGTGTTTGTGTGAGTATGGTCCCCACAGCAGTCCATTTGAATTTACGGAGCTGACTTTATACGAAAACGAACACACGAAAACGCCTGAATTTCGGGCACTCACTCAGGACTTCTATTTATAGGCAAATTTGTAATTTTTAAAAACCTGGTCAGGAGCAGGATGCCCATGAAACTCAAACAGACAATAAATCCAATCCATATCCCGACGACTTCCCATTTAATCCAAACACTGAAAATATAACCGGCGGGAATTCCTAAAAACCAATAGCACAAGGTGGTATATAAGGTCGGCACTTGAACATCCTGGATACCTCTGAGGATGCCGATTCCAACCGCTTGCAGCGAATCTCCGAGTTGAAACGCAGCGGCAAGACAGAAGAGCAGAGCAGCTTGTTGAGCGACTTCCTTTTCATTTGTAAAAATTAAGGGGATCCAATTTCTGAATACAATAAATGTGGCTGCACAGATGATTCCATATACAATCGCCATTTTGAGTACAGTGATTCCGATGGTTCTCACCAGCGTGAGATTTCTTTGACCATAGGCTTCACCAACGCGAATGGAGCCCGCCGTAGATAATCCCATGGAAACCATAAACGTTAGAGCGGCTACTGACATGGATATTTGATGAGCCGCTTGTTGTATGGCGCCAAACCATCCAACCATGATTCCCAACACTACAAATGCACCCACCTCGCTGCAGTATTGCCAAGCCGAAGGAATGGCGAGGCGGAGTATTTTATTGATTTTAGTTTTGAGCAGTTTTCTTTTTTCGAGCTGATACTTTTTATACTTGGGATGCTTGATTACGTAAATTCCAAGAGCCAGAGCTATCATGATCCTGCTGATAAACGTGGCAATGCCTGCACCTTCCAGTTCCATTCTTGGAAAGCCAAAAGTTCCATATATCAGAAAATAATTTAACAGTGCATTGAGCGGAATGGATGCCAGTGAAAGGATCATAGGGACTTTGGTGTGATTAAGTCCATCGCAGAATTGCTTGATGCTTAAAAATACGATCATGGGTACGATCGACCAGAGCATCCAGTTTAAATATGGCCTTCCCAAATGGCTGACCTGGGGGTCCTGTTTTAAATGATAAATGACGTCGCCACAAAAGAAAAGAATGGTGACGACTAAAAAACTCAACAAGGTATTCAGGAATACCGCATTGTTTAACAATGAGCCACTGAGTTCTTCTTTTCCGGCACCTCTTAATTCTGCAACCAAAGGAGAAATTGCAACGGTAAATCCCATCGACATGACTAAAGGAAAGCCGATCATGTTATTGACCAGCGACGCTGCTGCAAGATGAACATAACTGATCTGGCTGACCATGGCGGAGTCGATGATATTTAAGATCATCTGCGAAAGGTTTCCCAGAATAATGGGGATGGCCAGCGCGATCAATTTTTGTTTTTGAGAGGTCTCCAAGTTGCAGCGTTTAAAAAAAAAGGGTTTGCTGTCGTATGGCAGGCAAACCCATAAATTAATAGGTAAGGAAATATTTATTTTAATTGTCCTGGGAACTTTCTTGTAAGATTTGTTTGGCCATATTTAAGATGGTCAAATCCTCGATATAAACAATTCCACCATGGGGTCCTGGTTGAATATGATTTCCGGAATTTTCCATATGGTGAGCGCCGAAATAATTTCGAACGGTTTGTTCATCCAGATTTAACTGGTCAGCTATTTTCTTGATACTGCCAGTTGGTAAACTGTGTTTGATCTTTCTGAGTTCGTCTAAAGTGATGTTCATAAAGATGAATTTAGGTGATTAAAAATTGGACCCTTGAAATTAATACGTTCCAAAGGATCTTCCAAGTATTTTATACAAAAAAAATCTAAGAAGGTTTAGAGAAACCCTTCTACAGCATGATACTCAAGGTCAAATGCTTCTGCTACGCCTTTATAAACGACTTTTCCCTGAATCACATTCAAACCCAGACTTAATGGTTTGCTTTCCCTGCAGGCAGTTTTCCAACCTTTGTCGGCAAGTTGTATGGCAAAAGGAAGTGTTGCATTGGTCAAGGCCAGAGTAGATGTGAATGGTACTGCTCCGGGCATATTGGCCACGCAGTAATGCACGACATCGTCTATGATATAAATTGGATCGTCATGAGTAGTGGGCTTACTGGTTTCCATACAACCCCCCTGGTCGATCGCCACATCCACCAGAACAGTGCCTTCCTGCATTGTGGACAGCATATCCCTTGTAATCAGGCTCGGGGCTTTTGCGCCGGGAATTAAAACTGCTCCAACGATGAGGTCATGGGTTTTGATAAGATTTCGGATGGTGAGTTCATTGGAATACATCGTCGTTACATTGGATGGAAGTACATCTGCCAGATAACGCAATCGAGGTAAATTAATATCGAGAATGGTAACTTGGGCTCCCATGCCTGCAGCCATTTTAGCAGCCTGAGTCCCAACAATTCCACCACCCAAAACCAAAACTTTAGCGGGTGGCACTCCGGGAACGCCTCCGAGTAATATTCCTTTTCCTTTTTGAGGCTTTTCTAAAAATTTGGCACCTTCCTGAATGGCCATTCTCCCTGCTACCTCAGACATGGGTATCAAAAGCGGCAAACTTCGATCGGCCAATTCAACCGTTTCGTAGGCAAGACAGACCGCTCCGCTTTGAATCATGGCCTCAGTAAGCGGCTGGTAGGAAGCAAAGTGAAAATAAGTAAAAACGAGCTGATTTTCCCTGATCAATCCGTATTCAGATGCAATCGGTTCTTTGACCTTCATGATCATATCGGCTTTGGCATATACAGAGCCAATATCCTCGAGGATTCCGGCACCGGCGTTCAGATAATCCTGATCGGAAAATCCGCTTCCAATGCCTGCAGTGGATTGTACATAAACTTCATGGCCTCTTTTTTTAAATTCAAGGGCTCCTGCTGGCGTCAACGCCACGCGGTTTTCATTGCTTTTAATTTCTTTGGGAACTCCAATAATCATAGGGGACTGTTTTCGACAGGGCGAAAATACGACAGATGGATAAATTACGCCTTTTTATAAAAAAAGATAGCCCGTATACAGTTATACGGGCAAATCTTCATTTAATAACCAAAACTCAAAACTCGAATTAGTTTATCCAAGAATCATGCCAATTCCGGTCAATGAAGAATTATGAAAAGTATTTTAAAAATGAATTCCCTGTATATGGGAGAGAAGAGCAAAAGATTATTGCGATAATGGAAGATTGAGATCGCAGTGGGGTAAAATTCAAACAGAGGTGGGCTTAAATAAAAAAGCTCGTGACGTTTCACGAGCAAAAACGAATTTTACATTTAATAACCAAAACTTACACGGTGTAAATTTAATACACATTATTCAAATATTTAATATATAAATGTTTATAATTATTTAATATAGATATATTTATATTAATTAATATGTAAAAAAAAGAAATACAATTAAATAAACAAGCTCTGTCGATTCGTTTGGTCCGTATTTTCTAAAGAATTAAGTCTCAAAATGGCCGATTTTCCCGTTTCCCCCAGTTCGGAACTGTATGCATTTACATATAATTCAATATGTGCTTTTATCACTTCTTCAGCCATTTCCTGAGCATGGGACCGTATAAAAGGAAGTAATTCATCGTAATGAGCATAGGCAAAACTCAGGCTTTCGCGAATTTGGGCTTTGATGAACTGCTTTATGGAGTCGTCGAGTTCGCTTTTTATAGCGATTAATCCAAGTGGAATGGGGAGTCGGTTTATGGTTTGCCATAATTGGCCCAGATCCGCTACCAGCTCAAGTCCCTTTTCCCGATAGGTAAACCTGGATTCATGAATGATAATGCCGGCATCAAATTCCCCATTCAATACGGCTTCTTCTATTTTTGAAAAGCATATTGCTTCAATATGCACACATTCGGGAAATAAACTTTGAAATAACAATTGTGCAGTGGTGTCTTTACCCGGACTGGCTATTTTCCAGTGTTTTTCCGGATTCGTGCGGCGTGGTGTTTTGGATACAAGTAAGGGTCCGCAATCTTCACCGAGCGCTGCTCCAACCTCGAGAATCTGATAATGGGGATGAATCCTGTGCGCCTGACTCGCACTGATTTTGATCACATCGTAATCTTTTGTCATCGCAGCTTCGTTCAACTTCTGTATATCGAGGTAATTTACCTGCAATTCCAGCTTGTTGGAGTCTTCAATGAAGCCCAATATCCAGGCGCCGAAGATAAATGTATCATTCGGACACGGAGAAATCCCTACTTTTAAGCACTTGTTCATCTATGTTACAACTCGATCCAATCACCATTTACGAAGACAACCATTTGATCATTCTGGATAAGCCTTCGGGTTTGCTTTCCCAGGGAGACCAGACAGGCGACCCCAATTTATTTGATCTTCTTAAAGATCATTTGAAGATAAAATACCAAAAACCCGGAAATGTTTACCTGGCTTTGATAAATCGACTGGACAGACCGGTAAGTGGCTTGATCATTTTTGGCAAGACCTCCAAGGCAGCCTCGCGTTTGCATAAAATGATGCTTGAGGGCAATTTTCAAAAGAAATATCTGGCTTTATGCGAAGGGCATCCTATGATAGAGAAAGCTACATTGGAGCACTACCTCATTAAAGATGAAGCAAAAAACAAAACGAAAGTGTACGAGGCGCCCAGACCAGGCGCTAAAAAATGTTTATTGTCGTATGCCACCCTGGCCAATATTCATGGAAACAGTCTCTTGCAAATTGATTTGATGACCGGCCGTTCGCACCAGATCAGGGCACAATTGGCTCACATCGGCTGTCCGATACTTGGGGATACCAAGTACGGAAAACAAGTTAAAGGTATCGAAAGCGATCTGGCTCTTCATGCCTACTCTTTGAGTTTTGAACACCCGGTCAGTAAAGAGCAGATGCACCTGGTTTCCCTGCCAAAAGATCGAAAATTCTGGTATGAATTTAAAAATTTCCTGAATAAGCTGAGTTAAATAAACCTGTCATAAACCAAGGGATTCACCTGGCGTACAGGAGGCTCATTTTGAAATTTTATCTAAAAAAATTTAATTTTAAAGTATTGTGCGATAAGGCTTTAGCATTAACTCATGCGCAGAAAGGTGACCGGACTGGTCAGCAGAACCACATCGCTCCTGTGAATTCGATTATTTTTGCGGCGTAAGAGTTCACGACCAGCTCCCGCTGAATCCCCCAGGGTAGAAATGCAGCAAGGGTGTGTGGTTGAGCGGTGCGATGAGCTCTTACATTTTTTGCTAAAATTCCCAACTCATGAAATTTTTTATTGATACTGCCAAGCTGGACCATATTCAAGAAGCCAAAGATTTAGGAATTTTAGATGGGGTGACGACCAATCCCAGTTTGATGGCGAAGGAAGGGATTACCGGACGAGAGAATATCTACCGCCATTACAAGAAAATCTGCGATCTGGTTTCCGGTGATGTAAGTGCGGAAGTCATTTCAACGGATTATCAAGGCATGATGAAAGAGGCCAGGGCTCTTGCAGAAATTGCCGAGAACATAGTGGTTAAAATTCCGATGATCAAAGATGGGATTAAAGCGATCAGTGAGTTGACCGCTTTGGGAATCAAAACCAATTGTACACTCGTATTCAGTGCCGGTCAGGCTATTTTAGTAGCCAAAGCGGGTGCAACATACATTTCTCCATTTATTGGGCGTATAGACGACACCAACTGGGATGGGATGCAGTTAATCAGCGACATTTTTGATATCTACTCCCTTCAAAGTTATGAAACCGAAATTCTCGCTGCTTCCATTAGGAATGGTTTGCACATAGTAGAAGCAGCTAAGGCAGGCGCAGATGTGGTCACTTGTCCTTTGGATGCTATTTTATCTTTACTCAAACACCCATTGACCGATATCGGTCTGCAAAAATTCCTCGAAGACCATCAGAAAGCTCATGAATTGTCAGGAAAAGCTTAAGATCTTTTCCAGACTGAGTTCAATCATTTTTTGGATGGTTTTTTCCGGATGTACAGAAAATTGTTGGGTGACGCGATTTGCCAGGATCGCATTGATTGATAATGCACGGTGGCGAAAAAACTTAGACAAGCCATATATACCGGCAGTTTCCATTTCGAGATTGGTGATTTTTCCAAATTCGGGGCTACGATATGTACTCCAGTCATTTAAATAATTATGGGTACCGATCCCGTTGACCCGGCCCTGGGGTCCATAAAATCCATCGCAGGTCATGGTCGTACCTTCCAGAAATTCATGGCTTTGAAAATGATTCATTAATTGATGATCGCATGCCACCTGAAAAACGGGGACCTCCGGGAGATGATTTAAAAATTTGTTGAATTCCAATATCCGGATTTCCGGACAGGGATAATGCGATAGGAAACAACTTCGGTGAATTGCATTGGAGCTGATCAAAATGCTGTCTACAGCAATTTCATGCTGTATGGCACCTGAAGTACCCAGTCTCACAAAATTCAAAGTGGTAGTTTGCTCTTTCCTGCATTGATTTGCTACATCCCAATTGAATAAATAATCAATTTCATTGATCACAATGTCGATGTTATCTACGCCGATTCCTGTAGAAACGATACTGATCCTTTTGGAATTGATGACTCCGGTAACGGTTCTGAACTCGCGGCATTGTTTTTGCGTTTCTATGGAATCAAATAAAGCAGAAATCTGATGCACGCGATCGGGATCTCCTACAGTGATGATGGTTTCCGCAAGCTCTTCGCGATGCAGATTTAAGTGGTAAATACTGCCGTCTTTGTTGAGTATCCAGTGGGTATCCATAATTTAACGATAATGAAAAAAATAAAAATATTTCATCTGACGCATTGCGGAACCTGTAAAAAAATATTAAGTGAGATCGATACGTCGGAATGCACCTTGCAAGATATCAAAGAATCTAAAATAAAAGCTTCTGAATTGGATGCGATGGCTAAAATTACAGGTTCGTATGAATCTTTGTTCAGCAGAAAAGCAATCAAATATCAATCCCTCGGATTGAAAGATCAAAATTTAAAGGAGCATGATTTCAGAAAGTGGATTCTCGAGGATTATACTTTTTTGAAAAGGCCGGTGGTGTGGGGTAAAAAGCAGGTTTATGCGGGCCATACAAAAGAAGCTATAAGTGGAATGAAAAATTTAATCGAAGGCCATACTGCAGGGGATCGTTAAGTTCAGATACAAAACAGGGTTATTTTATCTGTAACTACTTCATTGCTCATGTTACCGGCACGATCGAGAATGTGAATTTTTAATCGAAGGCTATCCTCCGGAAATTGGGGTGGGGAGCTACAGGGCGGTATGCCATTGGGGAATAAACAGCAACTGGTGAATAGTAAGATCTGTATCGTTCCTTTTTGTACGGCACCATTAGAGGGGGGAAGTTCAGGGATCTTGAACTGATCGTACAGAAGATTTGTGCGATTGTCGAATACTTTGATTTCCGATCTGGAATCGTTAACCCCATATCCAAAATCACCATCGCCATCTTCAAAGCGAAATTGCAGCCATACGGAGTCCTGATTTAAGTCTCCCTGTTTCATAGCATGTTTACTCAAGCCGATGATTTCTATCTTTGGCGTTTCATCGCCTTGATTTTCCTGGCTGCAACTGAATGTTAGGGTAAGCAGCACCGTGAAAATATAAGGCCAAAACTTCATCCTAGGGCTTGAATTTAAACAGGAATTATACATGCCATGTCTGTGAGTTTCGAAGATACAATATTTAAAGTAAACGAAAATTCTTTCGAGGAGATTGCATTGAATTTATTCAGGTTTCAGGCACACCACAACCCTGTTTATTCCGAATACTTGGAAAGACTTTCAGTAAAAGTTCAGGATGTAGATCATTCCAGTCAAATTCCATGTTTGCCAGTGGAAGTTTTTAAATACCGGGATATCAAAACAGGCTCCTGGGTGGAAGAAACATTTTTTGAATCCAGCGGGACCTCCCGGCAAGTGCCTTCCAGGCACTATGTAAAATCGCTAACCTGGTATCACAGAGTTTGTAAACATTGTTTTGAATATCATTTTGGTCCAATAGAAAGCTATGTTTTTTTTGCTTTGTTGCCGGGTTATCTGGAGCGCAAACATGCTTCATTGGTCAACATGGTTAAGTCTTTCGTTGATGCATCAGACCAGTCATATGAAAAACAGTTTTTTATTCGTGAATTCCATCAACTTCGGGAAATTTTAAATTCGAATTTCAATGGAAAAAAACCCTTGCTTTTCGGTGTTCGGTTTGCACTCCTCGATTTTGCTGAAGCTTACCCGGGATCTTATAAAGGATTGACTGTTATTGAAACAGGTGGGATGAAAGGTTGGCGTCGAGAAATATCCAATCTGGAGTTTATAGAAAAAATAAAAAACAAAATGACAGGCATCTCGCTGGCTGCTGAATATGGTATGACCGAACTTACAGCTCAGGCTTACGGTCTTGAACCCGAGCGGTTGAAAGCCCCCCCGTTTTTAAAATTTTCGATCACACATCCCACTATTCCCGGAGTGCTGTTAGAGAAGGGGAGCAGAGGATTACTGCGGATCATCGATTTAAGCAATATACATACATGTGCATTCTTGCAAACATCTGATATGGCTTGCATTTCAGATGATGGATCGTTGCAAATTTTAGGCAGAGCTGAAGTTGCCGAACAACGGGGCTGCGCGCTGCTTTACGATCGAAGTTAGTTCATAAATCCCTCAGTGATCCAATCGGCTAGCAGTTGCCTGTTTTTTGGAAACAGAATGCGCTTTCGGTCTTCCGGATTGTGAATGTTGGCCAATTCAATAAAAACAGGTTCCGGATCCGAGTTGCGGACGACATAGAGAGGGCGGGCACTCACCGTGCCATCGTATTCCCGGTTCTTTCGGTAGACCTGGTATTTATCTTCAAAAACTTTTTGGATGTCTATGGCTTTGTTCTTACTGGTCTGACTTTCCGATTGATAATAAAAGAAGACATCCTGCCTGTTGACTTCACTTTGGGCATCAATATGCAGGGATAACATCCATTGTTTTGTATAACCTTTCTTTTTGTATTTCTTATAAAGCTTATTCACTTTCGTGATTCCCTGTTTTAATCGTTTTTTCTGATTAACAGGAATTTTAAGTCCGCCAATGTTGGTTTCATCCTGATCGCATTCGAGGTACATTTCATCTCTGATTCCGTCATTTTCGTCTTCGACGATGATGTAAACGATTGCCCCTTGTTCCATCAGATTTTTAGCTAAACGCAAACTGACATCATAGGCATATTCATCTTCGCAAATGGTATAAGCGCCATCGACATTTTTAGCAATAGCGCCCGGATCAGGCCCTCCATGGCCGGGTACAATATAAAACACCTGATTGCTTAAAGACTCATTTTTAATTTCGACAGATTCATATTTCTTTCCAAACAACGGGACCTTCAAAGTATTCGACGATGCCCTGACGGCACTTCCAACCAAAGATTTTGAATTTGCAGTTAAGCGGACTTCAAGTTCCCTGATTTCACTTAAACTGAGTTTACGATCTGCAACCAGTTTTGATTCTATCGAGGTTTTTCCCATGCCGGCAATTAAAAATTGTTGTTTGCGATCGATTTGTTTTGTTGCAACGGTTTCTTTGATTTTGCCTTTACCTGGAGCATTTTCCAAATTTGTTGATTTCTTTTCACTCGGATTTTTTTGATGAACAACGGTCTGCTCTATTTTACTCCAGCCCTGAAGCATCTGTTTTTTTTCAGGAACATAAATTTTTTTCGCTTTTTGATCAAATCCCGATTTTAATTTTTGTTCGCTTAGAAACTGATTGTAATTCTCCAGTCCTTTAACCAAAATGGCATCTTTCCATCCCATACTGCTTTTGATGCTTTTACCATCGTAATTATGAATGGTAAGGGGTAATTTGTAAGTTTTACCTTTAATAAGTTCAACATTGGGCTTTAACTTGTTAAAACTGTAAAAAAGTTTTAGATTGGAAGGGTCATCCAATAATCTGTATTTTCTCAACAGCGAATAGACGCCATCGCCATCTGCAGCTTTTACGGTGACGTATACAGATTTTGACTTCGGAACAGGATTTGATGATGCCATTCCCGGAAGGAGACAAAGAAGCATATATATGAGGAAGATCCGCATACTAAAATATTTTGGCTTCAAATATATTACGAATATTTATAATTTATAAAACATTGTATAACATTATTTTATAATTTAAAAAAAATCATTATATAAACTACTGATATTCAGTTTAATTTTGTTTGGAAATCATGTTGCAATTAATCAAAAAAGAAGCCCTGGCGGAATGGAGAAATCCTTATCAGATTGGGGGCTTGATGAGTTTTCTGGCTGGAGTCAGTTTTCTGGTTTACTTTTTCTCCGGGCGCACAGATCCCAAAGTTTGGAATTTGCTTTACTGGCTGGTTTTTTTATTTCTTTGTTTTTTCTCCGCCGCGAGGGTTTACGAAGAAGACAATCTGAAATACAGAATTTACAACCATCAGCTCTATCAACCCATGCAGCTGTTCCTGGCTAAAATGGTATACCTGGGCTTTTTGCTGTTTGCTTTAGGCATGGTTCTGCTCTTCGTTTACAATATTCTATTGCCAATACCCGGGGGGGCTGATTGGAAATGGTTGCCGTTGTTGGTCTTGGTAAGTTTTGGATTTGCCTGCCTTACTTGTTTTACCTCATTTATTGCAAGCCATGGACAGTCCAGGCAAATGCTTATGGTGGTGATCACCCTTCCTCTATGCTTCCCTTTGATGGGTACAGCTTTTGCATGTTCAGCCGGGATTTTATCAGGACAAGAATTGCAAATGGTCCTTTCTAAATTATATCCGGTTATTGCTATTGATTTGTTTGCGTTTGCATTCGTGCTATTCCTCTTACCTTTGACCTGGAAAAATTAGATGATGACCCCCAGGCATTTGTGGTGGAAAATATTGGCTGCACTCCTTTTTCTCGTGGTACTCCACCGGGGACTGCTTACCCCCTTGAAACACGGCTTGGTCGATGTGCAGCCTTCCCGGTTTCTTGCTGGTGAAGACATCAGTTTTGATATTTATGCTTATAACAGCAATTACGATCTATGTAAAGATTCCCTACAAGTATATCTGCGACCTGTACCCGGTGAAATACATGGATCTTCTATATTAATGCTCGCAGCAAACAAGGTTGAAGCAATAGATCACGCGAAACTTCGCGCTTTTTTCAAACTTCCAAATTTTAATCCCGATATCGTCGGCGTCAGTTTATTCAGCGTACTCGTAGACAATCCCGTCGATGGAGCTGCAGTGATTCCATCGAAAGTGATCATCCAACAGGATAGCATCAACCTGGAAAGCGGCCTGGCTTCGTGGACCTCGAAGGAAAAACCGGAATTTCATTTTAAAAACAAGTTCCATTTTCCATACAGAAACATACTTGTAGAAACGATACGAAATACGTTTTTTCATGTATCGCTGTGGTTTGCTATGTTCCTGCTTCTGGGCATGTCTGTTTATTTCAGTTTCAAATATTTAAAAGACCCCAATCCGGATCACGACCTCAAAGCATTTGCTCTGATGAGAACGGCACTGCTTTTTGGATTGCTCGGATGCATCACAGGTTCCATTTGGGCCAGATATACCTGGGAAACCTGGTGGATCACCGATATTAAGTTAAATATGGCAGCATTGAGTATGTTGATTTATATCGCTTATCTGGTCCTGCGCGCTTCTCTCGAAGACATGGACAGGAAGCGTAGAATTGCTGCTGCCTACAACATATTTGCACTGATCGCTGTCATTCCTATGATCTTTGTTTTGCCCAGACTGACGGACAGTCTCCATCCGGGTAATGGGGGGAATCCAGCTTTTGGGACCGATGATATGGACAATGCCCTGAGGCTTATATTTTATCCGTCTGTTTTGGCATTTATGTTGTTGGGTTTGTGGTTGGCAAGTTTGTTGTACAGAATAGACCGGATCCATGCAATTATTTCTGAAAAAGAGAATAATTACTGAAATACTTCTCCGTTTGAAAATTATACCCCAATTTCGCCCAGTATTTTCCTAAAATGGTTAATATCTTCCATCAGATCCGCAATTTCCTAAACACCAATGCACCTGGATTTTTTATCTTAGGTTCTGCCGATTTTATGAGGCAAACCGGTAAAATTCATGTCGTATATGCTGTTTTGACGGTTATTTTCCTCGGTATCGTTGTTTTTTTACTCTTTCTTGAAAAACGTTTAAAAAATTTAGAAAATAAAACAGACCATGAGCAATAATAAAGTTCAATCCTTTTTAGCCAGTGTCAACCAGAATTTTGATAAAGCGGCATCCTTTACAAAAATACCCAAAGGCATCCTCGAGCAAATAAAGGTCTGCAATGCCGTTTACGAAATGAAATTTCCGGTTCGCATTGGAGACAATATTGAAGTAATCAATGCTTTCCGGGCTCAGCACAGCCATCACAGGCTTCCGACCAAAGGAGGTATCCGATACAACGAACACGTCGATAAACAAGAAGTGGAAGCACTTGCAGCGCTAATGACCTACAAATGTGCAATTGTCGATGTTCCTTTTGGGGGTGCTAAAGGTGGAGTTAAAATCAATCCGAAATTATATACAGAAGATCAACTCGAAAAAATCACGAGGAGGTATACCACTGAGCTTATCCGTAAAAATTTTATTGGCCCGGGCCTTGATGTTCCAGCTCCAGATTACGGAACGGGCTCTCGTGAAATGGCTTGGATCTACGACACATTTTTAACGTTCAGAGGTGGAGATATAGATGCTGCCGGCTGCGTAACGGGCAAACCGATCAACCAGAATGGGATCCGTGGTAGAACAGAAGCTACAGGAAGAGGTGTCTATTATGGATTGCGCGAGATGTGCGATACAGAAGATGCTATGCATAAAATTGGTCTCACCAAAGGGCTTGCGGGTAAAAAAGTAGTGATCCAGGGTCTGGGAAATGTAGGCTCATATACCGGGTCTATCATGCAGGAAGAGGGGGATGTTAAAATCATCGCAGTAAGCGAATACGAAGGCGCTATTTACAATGAAAATGGCATCAATTTTTCTGAATTATTAAAATTCAGAGATGAAAACAACGGAAGTATTGTTGGTTTTCCGGGATCAAAAACGCTGAATAGCAGGGAAGAAGCCCTCGAGCTGGAATGTGATATCCTTATTCCGGCAGCATTGGAAAATCAAATTACCTTCGAAAATGCAAACAACATTAAAGCAAAAATAATAGGTGAAGCGGCTAATGGTCCGGTCACTTCAGTAGCAGAAGAAATTCTACTAAAAAAAGGAATATTCATTGTTCCGGATATGTATCTCAACGCAGGGGGTGTAACCGTTTCTTATTTTGAATGGCTGAAGAACCTTTCCCACATGCGCTTTGGCCGGATGGAAAAACGATTTGATTCAAACACTTATTCAAACTTTGTGGGCCTCATCGAAAAACTTACATCCAAAACGATAGGTGAAAAAGAAAGGCAATTCCTTACACGTGGAGCAGACGAAATCGATTTGGTGCGTTCGGGACTTGAAGAAACGATGGTGACCTCTTTTCAGCAAATTTGGGAGACCTACAAGCAAAATTCCAATATCGACGGATTGAGAAGTGCGGCTTTTGTCGCGGCACTGGAAAAAATCTCCAACGACTACGCAAGTCTGGGTATATTTCCATAGCCAGTATTTGTTCCAGTATCCTCCAGGCCTACATGCCTGCATGCCTCCAGGCCTACAAGCCTACAAGCCTACAAGCCTACAAGCCTACAAGCCTTCATGCCTCCATGCCTCCATGCCTCCATGCCTATATGCCTATATGCCTATATGCCTATATGCCTATATGCCTACATGCCTACATGCCTACAAGCCTCCAGGCCTCCGTGCCTACATGCCTACATGCCTCCAGGCCTCCGTGCCTACATGCCTACATGCCTACATGCCTACATGCCTATATGCCTACATGCCTACATGCCTACAAGCCTCCAAGCCTCCAAGCCTCCAGGCCTCCGTGCCTCCAAGCCTCCGTGCCTAATCCCCAGGAGAGTTCAATTAAACAACCAGTCGCGGGCCTTTTTTAGTTAATATGGCATTTTTCAAAATAATATTCTAATTTTGCCGTTATTTACTGCTAATTACAAATTATTATTTTATTTATGGCTGATAAACTGGACAAAGTAGACATTCGCATTCTCAATTTTTTACAAGAGAATAGCAAAATAACCAATCTTGAATTGAGCAGGAAAATTGGTTTGTCTCCTGCTCCAACATTAGAAAGAGTGAAAAAGCTCGAACAATTGGAGATCATCGAGAGCTATCATGCTAAAATAAACCCCAACAAGGTCAATTTATCAATAAGCACTTTTGTGCTAATCAATCTGGCCTGGCATATTCCCGGAGCAATGGATAGCTTTGTTGCAAAAATTAAAGAGATCGATGAAATCACAGATTGTTATGTGATCACGGGCGATGCCGACATTTTAATGAGGGTCGTTTGCAAGGATATTCAGGCTTATGAGAATTTATTGTTCAGAAAATTATCCCAGATCAAAGAAGTTGAGCGCTTGAAGACTTTGATGACCTTGTCCATTGTCAAGTCTTCCAATAAATTGCCAATCCGCCTGGAAGATATAGATTCCTGATTATTCAGACGCTCGTCAAGGAATGGCATTGAGTAATGGATTATTGTGGTCCATCCAACAACCGGAAAGTAAACCATCCTATTTATTAGGAACGATTCACATGAATAGTGTTTTTTTTGAAAGGCATTTCATGCTTTTTAAAAAAATTTTATCAGAATGCCACACATTTGCAGCTGAGGTAAATCTTGACCAATTGCAGGGTATTCCAATGGCAGAATTATTCAGAATGAATGATCTGCCAAGCTGGTTTCAACTTCTTAGGGAAAACCAAAGAGTAAAACTCGAAAAACGTGCTTTGCAGTATTTTAATATTCATATTCAGGACTATCAGTCCTATCATCCCATTTTATTGATTCATTTGCTGACATTGCAAATGATTGAGATTCAAAATGCAAAAAGCTTCGATCAGTCGCTTTGGGAGCTTGCTGATGATTTGGGTCTTGAAAAAACAGGTTTAGAATCGATCGAACAACATTTTGATGCCATGCATTCATACCCGGTGCCACAACAAATCAAAATGTTAAAAAAGTTGATTGCGAATCCTGTAAAAGCCCGTACCCGGTTGAAACAAATGGTGAAGCATTATAATCAACAGGATATAAAATACCTGTATCAGGAAAGCAAACGAATGTTAGGCAGCCATCGAAAGTCTATGTTGTACGACCGCAACGCCATCATGGTTCAAAAAATTCTTAATGAAATGCAAACCAAAAGCTGCTTTTTTAGTTGTGGAGCAGCACATTTATATGGATCTTTTGGTGTCCTCCGGTTGCTTAAAAATAAGTCCTGTTTATTAAAACCGATTCCATTGTAATTTGTTTTCCTTTTTTTACAAATTCGGTACCCATGAACGCCCTCAAAATAGCAAGCTTGGTTTTCTTTTTCTGTTGGGATGCATCTGCACAGCAATTTCATACGCTGAGTGGTTATGTAAAAGAGCAGGAATCCGGAGAAACCATGATTGGAGTAAACATATTTTTAGCCGATCAGCCTCATATCGGTACAGTAAGTAATTTGTACGGATTTTATTCGCTTACATTGCCCAAAGGCACTCATACATTGGTTTTCTCTTATTTGGGTTATCTGCCTTTTCCATTAAAAATTGAACTCGACAGCAACATCCATCAAGACATTTTAATGTCCCCAGGAATTCAGATGAAGGAAGTTGTTGTGTCGGCTGAAGATCCGCGGAAAAATGTGGAGAACACCGAAATGGGTACGATCGATCTCGACATGGAAACTGTCAAAAAGTTGCCGGCTTTGTTCGGAGAAGTTGATCTTTTGAAATCATTGCAATTGTTGCCTGGAATATCATCTGCATCTGAAGGCACTGCAGGAATTTATGTGAGAGGTGGCGGACCGGATCAAAATCTCGTTTTGCTGGACGAAGCCATCGTTTACAACACGGGTCACCTTTTTGGATTTTTCAGCGTATTTAATTCAGATGCGATAAAAAATACAACCCTCATCAAAGGAACCATTCCTGCACAATATGGAGGTAGAATTTCATCGGTAATTGATGTACAGATGAAAGAAGGCAATTCAGAAGATTTTGTAGCTGAAGGAGGGATAGGGTTGATTGCCAGCAGACTCACGGTCCAGGGACCTCTTGCTTCCGGTAAAAGTAGTTTTATCGTGTCTGGAAGAAGAACCTACGCACTGGATCTCGCTCAACCGTTTATCAATAAGACAAAATTCGAAGGCACTAATTATTATTTCTACGATCTGAATGCAAAAGTCAATTATAAATTGGGAGATCGCGATCGGGTATATCTCAGCGGTTACTTTGGAAGAGATGTTTTTAAATTCAGAAATGTGGAGCGCGATTTCGGGATCTCTCTCCCTTATGGAAATTCTACGGGAACCATACGATGGAATCATTTATGGTCTGACCAATTCTTTTCCAATGTCTCTTTGATCACAAACAATTACGATTTTAATTTGTACGGCGGACAGGAGAGTTTCCAATTTGATATTAAATCGGGTGTTCGCAATTTTACGTTAAAGACGGACGCAGATTATTATCCAAATCCACAGCATCAATGGAAATTTGGATCCAGGTATACTTACCATAAACTGAGTCCGAATGTTGTTACAGCAACCAGTGGCGATGTAAACTTTGAAACTGAATTTGAACCAAAATACGGACACGAAATTGAGCTTTATGTTCAGGATGAATGGAGCATCCACAGCCATCTGAAGTTTAATTTAGGACTCAGATTATCTTCATTCTTGCATGTGGGTCCATACAATTCAATAATTCAACAAAAAGAATTTAATAGCAATGAATTGGTGAAAACCTATTTCAATCCGGAACCCAGGATCATAGCCAACTGGATACTGAATCAAAGCAGTTCCATAAAAACCGGATTTACGCTTTCCAACCAATATATACATCTGGTCAGCAACTCTGGCAGCACCTTGCCGGCTGATGTCTGGGTGCCTAGCACGGAATTGATCAAACCACAACAAGGAGCTCAGGTTGCCATAGGGTACTTTAAAAATTTCGACGACAATTCTTTCGAAACATCGGTAGAACTGTATTACCGGAGAATGAACAATCAACTGGATTACCGGGAAAGTTATGTTGAAAATTTCAGCTCCGATGTCGAAAATGAATTCATATCCGGCAAGGGAAGGGCCTATGGATTAGAACTTTTCTTAAAAGAGAACAAAGGCAGTTTTACAGGATGGATCGGTTATACTTTTTCGAAAACTGAACGGTGGTTTGATGCCATCGAAAATGGAAGGATCTATCCGGCTGTATACGACAGGCCTCATGATTTGTCGCTTGTGCTGAACTACAATTTATCGAGAAACTGGAATGTTTCAGCAAGTTTTATTTATGCAAGCGGGAAGACATTTACCCCTATCAAGAGTTTGTTTATCATTGAAGGACGGCCAAACATAGAATACGGACCAAGAAACAGTCAGCGCTTGGACGATTATCATCGAATGGATTTGTCGTTTGTTTATGAAAACAAAACAAAGAAAAATAAATCATTTCATTCGAGTTGGGCATTCAGTATTTATAATGTGTACAATAATAAAAATTCATTTTTTACATACACCGATTTCAATTCAGACATTCTTACCGGCAATGCATCAGTGAAATCATATGAAGTTACCATTTTTACCATTATTCCGTCTGTGACCTGGAATTTTTATTGGAACCTTTCTAAAAAGAAATCAAATGATGAATAAATTTAACCGCATCCTAACATACGTTAGTGTCGTTTTATTTGCGGCATGTGAAACAGAATATTTTCCCTCCACAGATATATATGAAAAGCAGTTAACAGTCGAGTCTTATCTTGAATTGAGCAATGAAACAGTACCGCCGTTCTGCATCCTGACATCCTCTATTCCTTATACCTCAGGCCTGGATACTGGTGTGATCAATAATATCTACGTAAGAGGCGCACAGGTTTCAGTTGAATACAACAACCAAAAAGTGATCTTACAGGAATTCTGCCTCAGTCAGCTTCAGGAGCCTTTCCGGTCTGAGTTGATCAGGCAATTTGGTTTTGATCCCGATAGTGTTCAGACTGATTTTTGCGCTTATCTGGATATCGCAAGGGAAATAGTGTTGCAGCCTGGAGATTTTTATACTTTGGAAATTGTATTCAATGGCGATACAACGCGGTCCATCGCTCAAATGCCGCTATACAACAATATTGATAGTTTCTGGTTTGAAAAGCCTCCCGGGAGAAATAACAACGATACCTTTGCACAGCTGTATTGCATTATTTCCGATAATCCTTTAGTTGCTGATTACTACCGCTATTATACTGCGGGTCAAGGTGAGCGGCTGATACCCGATCTGAATTCTGTGACCGACGATGTTTTTTTTGATGGCAAGTCCTTTGAATTTTCATTGTTTAAAGCCAGAGGCCTGGATGAAGAATTTGATGATAATACAGGATTGTTCCGCAGAGGAGATACCATCCGTGTCAAATGGTGCAATATCCCCAAAGAACATTTTCAATTCTGGAATTCTCTGGAAGCTTCGCGGACAAGGCAAGGTCCATTTTCTTCTTATGTCAGGATAGAGGGAAATATTCCAGGTGCCTTAGGTATCTTTGGCACACAACATTGCAGAACTTATACTTTAATTGTACCAAAAGAGTAGTATGGATGCTTATAAAATAATACAAATGAGAGTTCGACTGGATGAGGGTCAAATACCAGCTTCCATAGAGTGGAGAGCAGACGAAAACCAGGAAAACTGGATAAAAGCTAAAGCCTTTTTGTTGTCGATTTTCGAAGAAGATTCCAGAAATACGATGAAACTCGATTTATGGACTTCAGATTTCCAAATGGGGGAAATGGATCGATTTATGTTTTATACCTTGAGGTCATTATGTGAAACGTATTTAAGAGCTACGAATAATGTAGACTTGGCAAATGATTTCAATTCGTTTATCGAACATTTTGGAAAGCAAACTGAATTGTTGCAAAAGTCTTAGTTAGCGTTTAAATCTTTATTTTCGAAAATTCAGACACTCTTTGAGGATGGGTGTAAATATTGGCTTGATCTGATTTTAGAAATCCAATCAATGTCATTCCATAAGCATTTGCTGTTTCGATGGCCAGGCTGGAAGGTGCACCGATGGACGCGATGACCGGACAACCAATCATACAGGCTTTATATATCAACTCAAAACTGGCCCTGCCACTTAAAACGATGATGTGATCACCGAGGGGTATTCTGTTATTCTTTAGCAACATTCCACACAATTTATCCATGGCATTATGTCTCCCGACATCTTCAGCCCACAGCTCTAAATGTCCGCTGGAATCAAATAAAGCACAGCAGTGGATACCGCCCGTTTGGTTGAAGGAAGCTTGAACTTGCCTGAGCTTTTCGGGCAACGCGTAAAGCGTTTGAATAGGAATTACGGCTTGTTCATTCCGGAGTAAATACACACACTGGTTCATCAATAAATCAATAGAGGCTTTACCGCAAATTCCGCAACTGGAATTGCTGTATCCCGTCCGACTCATGTGTTCGGTATGGGGTAAAATTCCTTTTTTAATATGGATGACAATGGTCTGTTGTTCGATGCATTCTCCGTGGCAATCAAATCTGAATTCCAGTTGACTTACATCTTCGATGGGGTGTTGAAGTATGCCTTCATTGTGTAAATATCCCAGTACCAATTCTTCATCCTGGCCTGGTGTGCGCATGGTAATGCTCAGGGTATTTACTACTTGCTTCTCGTGTTTATAATATTTAAGTACCATTTCCAGAGGTTCTTCTACGCTAACCACATCATCAACGATTTGATGCGTTTCTTTTGATTTAAGGATTTTAATGTGTTTAAGATGAGGTTCGTGGTTCATTGTTCCCATTAAATTGGAATTCCAGGTACGATTGATTGCTTTGACGATTCAAATATAATCTTATATGTGGTATGATAGTATTGGCTTGGGGGGAGGATTTAGAACCGCGGCATCCCTAATATGGAAGGATCAGGGCACTATTTTGATTTCTGTTAATTTTCTCCGATGATTGTGAAGACTGCGTTTAAAAAATTACCTTCGAACTAAAATAAAAACAAATGAAAGCTCAATTCATCTTTTTAGTATGGGCATTATTGCTGAATTCTGGTGCTGCCGCACAAACTAACTTTAGCCTTTCAGACCCATCATTGAAAAATCTGCTTACCGGAAATTTTCGGAGCGATTCATTTGACAACAGAACGATACTTCCAAATGCAGAATTACCAGCCAATTTGGTCAATTTAATTTCAGTCGATTCTTTAAAAAAGCACCTGGAGGCCATTGTTTCTTTTCAAAACAGAAATACGATAAATGACGATGTCGTGTTTCCTGAAAAAGGAATTCGCGCAGCAAGAAATTATTTAATAAGTCGATTGAATGCCTGGAATTCTGAACCCGGATCATCGCTCATTCCTGGAGAATTCTCATTTGACTATACGATGTGCCAAAGATTAAGGCATACACAAGCATTTGCAGTGATTCCTGGCACAGGCGATAAAAGGAATGAATTGGTCATCGTTGAAGCGCATTTGGATAGTCGCTGTGAAGTGCTTTGTGATACTGCCTGCCTTGCTGAAGGTGCAGACGACAATGCAAGTGGATGCGCTTTGCTGTTGGAAATGGCAAGAGTTATGAAATCAATCAAACTAAACAGGACCTTGGTTTTGATCTGGACGACAGGTGAAGAACAAGGATTGGGAGGGGCCCGTGCTTTCGCGACTTTTTGCAAAGAGAACAACATCGTCATCAAAGCTGTATTCAACAATGATATAGTAGGCGGCATAGAATGCGGGATGACTTCTTCTCCTCCCGGCTGTCCGGGTCCGGCCCTCGTCGATAGTTTGAGATTGCGCATTTTTTCAGCAGGGATCACTAACAGTATGCCTAAAAATCTGGCCAGACTAACAAGGTTATTGGTTGAAAGGAATCTGGCACCAGTTTACCCTCAGGCGCCAGTTATTGATGTCATGTATGGCGAAGACAGAACCGGACGCGGAGGCGATCATATACCTTTTCGCGAACAAGGTTTTACTTCCATCCGATTTACTTCATCTTATGAAAACGGAGATGGCAATCCCAGTCAGCCCGGATATGAAGACCGGCAACACAGCACTCGCGATATCCTGGGAATGGATACAAATGGCGATGGTAAATTGGATAGTTTTTTTGTAAATTTTAATTATTTGCGCAACAACACCCTGGTCAATGCATTGTCTGTTTCCAATGCCGCAAGTAATGAGCTTAGTCCTTTCAATCTGTCTCTTACAGCCAAGCCATTTACCCTAATTGCTGAAATAACGAATCCTCAAAATGCAAAGCAGTTTGTTTTCGGTCTGCGCAGGATCAATAGTGTTTATTTTGATACAATCTTTATTTCTGACCAGCCTCAGGTGGAAATAACAGGCCTCATTCCTACGCAATATTATGTTGCGGCAGCGGGTATCGATGATCAGAATTGGTTGAGTATGTTCGGACAAGAATACAACATTCGCATACCAAATAATACCTCGGGAAGCGAAGAGAAAAACGAAGCAGTTGAATTGTGGCAAAACAAACCCAATCCATTTGATGAATTGACCATGATCCCTATACAGGTCAACAATCTTGCTGTGATCAAATCAGCTTATTTGAGCATTCACAACGAAGAAGGAAAATTAATTAGAAACATCCCTCTGGAATTACAGCATGGAATGAATGAGGTGATGTATGATTTTGGCTGGCATGAATACGAATGTGGAACCTATATGTATACACTCTACATCAATGGGAAAAAAGTGGATTCAAGAAAAATGCTTTTACTGAATTATTAATTCTTGAACCGGAAATTTCGAAACTTCGAAAAGTTCATTTTCATAAAAACCAATTCCATTTATTTCCCGCTCCTGCCCGACTGATATTTTGTTTTAAAATAATGGAAAACTTGTTCGGTCAGGCGGGGATTTCGCAGATTTACGCAGATCTTTATATTTAACTTATAATAAAAAGTCAAAAAGTCAAAAAGTCAAAAAGTCAAAAAGTCAAAAAGTCAAAAAGTCAAAAAGTCGAAATCCCGAAAAGTCGAAAAGCCTTCCCAATAAAATTATATAGTTTTTTTACAAAATGAATAATCACGAACATTTTATCGGGATGTCGAAATTTCGAAACTTCGAAAGGCCGCTCTTAAAACAACCCGCTGATCACCCCATGCTCATCGATGTCAATTTTTTCTGCGGAAGGTTCGTCCGGTAAACCAGGCATACGCATCATTTCTCCGGTGATCGGTATGATAAATCCAGCGCCTGCCGCGATTTCAATTTGTCTCACCGTTAGTGTGAATTGTTTTGGTCTTCCAATGAGATCCGGGTTGTCAGAAAGTGATTTTTGCGTTTTTGCAATGCAAACCGGAAGTTGTGTTAAATTTAAACTTTCTATTTTTTTAAGATCAGCCTTTGCTTCTACTGAATACTCAACTTTGGAAGCCCCATAAATTTTTCTTGCAATGGCATCAATTTTTTCAATGGGTTGCCAGTTGTTGTCGTAACAGGGTATAAACGGACTGGTCCATGTATCTGCGAGTGCTGCTACTTTTTCTGCAAGTTCCAAGGCTCCATCGCCACCTTTTGCCCATACTTCTGAATAAACGGCTTCAACTCCGAATTTTTCACACGAAGCTTTGATCGTTTGCAATTCTTCGTCAGTATCCGCAGTGAAACGGTTGATGGCAACAATGGCGGGTAATCCAAATTGTTTGGCATTTTCAAGATGTTTTTCCAGATTTTCACAGCCTTTGCCAACAGCCGCTGCATCTGGGTCAGACAATTTTTTTAAAGACTTTCCTCCATGATACTTCAGAGCTCTCACTGTAGCTACAAGGACCACGGCATTCGGGGATATTCCTGCTGTCCGGCATTTGATATCGAGGAATTTTTCTGCTCCGAGATCAAATCCAAAACCGGCTTCAGTCACTACATAATCAGATAATGACATTCCCATTTTTGTGGCGACTATGGTGTTGGTGCCTTGAGCAATATTTGCAAAAGGTCCACCATGGATAATGGCTGGATTTCCCTCAATGGTCTGCACGAGATTGGGTTTGATCGCGTCTTTCAACAAAGCGGCCATGGCTCCTTCAGCTTTGAGATCGCGTGCGTAAATCGGTCTTCTGTCCCAGGTGAAGCCCACAAAAATGTTTCCCATGCGTGTTTTTAAATCCCTGAGATCCTTAGCCAGACACAGTATGGCCATGATTTCAGAAGCGGCTGTGATATCAAATCCTGTTTCTCTGGGAATTCCATTACCGGTTCCACCAAGTCCGATCGTTATTTTTCGCAACGAACGATCGTTCATGTCCATAACCCTTTTCCAGGAAATAGTCCTTGGATCCAGACCTAATCCGTATTTTTTATTTTGAAGATTGTTGTCGATGAGTGCCGCCAGCAAGTTATGTGCTTTTTCAACCGCTGCAAAATCCCCGGTAAAATGTAGATTAATGTCCTCCATGGGCAATACCTGAGACCATCCTCCACCGGTAGCGCCGCCCTTCATGCCGAAAACCGGTCCGAGAGAGGGTTCCCTCAGAACCACTGTCGTTTTTTTACCGATTTTATTGAGGCCTTCCGACAATCCGATGGATGTAGTGGTCTTGCCTTCTCCTGCAGGGGTAGGAGAAATGGCTGAAACCAGGATCAGCTTGCACTTTTTAAGTTTTTGCTCATCGATGAGCTCCAGGGGAAGTTTAGCCTTGTATCTGCCATACAACTGCAGTTGATCTTCATTTAAATTCAGCTTTTCAGCTATTTTTGCGACCGGAGTCAGCTTTACCGACTGGGCAATTTCGATATCAGAGGGTACTTTCGCTTGATTCATGGGCTAATATTCAAAAATATGTATATATCAAAAATGACACCAATTGTGTTTGGAGCCTTAATTTTCTTTTTAGGCTGTAAAGCAAAAGAAGAGCAAAAACCCGAAGTACCGGTCTCCCATGCAGGCACAAATATCGATAGTGCGGCCGGAGTGGTCCATTATCCCGAAGAAATTCACCTCAAAAATGTTAAACAGCTGACCTTCGGAGGAAACAATGCCGAAGCTTATTGGAGCTCTGATGGGCAAATGTTGGTTTTTCAATCCGATAATCCGAAATGGGGTGTTTCCTGCGATCAGATCTTTGTTTTTAATCCATTCACTGAAGATCTTTCTAAAAATCCTCCGAAAAGAATCTCACTGAGAGATGGACGGACCACTTGTGCTTACTTTTTGCCTGGAGATTCTTTAATCATATTTGCTTCGACACATTCGGATACGATTGGTTGTCCACACGTTCCACCGCGCAAACAAGGGGGAAAATACGTCTGGCCGATTTATAAATCCTACGACATTTATGCCGCCGATCTTCGCGGTAATTTGAGAATCCAGTACACCAATTCCGAAGGTTATGATGCAGAACCAACCGTGTCTCCGAAAGGAGATAAAATTGTTTATACGGCCCTCAGACAAGGAGATTTGAATCTATGGACCATGGATGTCACGGGAAAAAATAAGAAGCAGGTAACCTTCCTTCCCGGGTATGACGGAGGCGCATTTTTTTCGCCCGATGGAAATTCATTGGTTTTCAGAGCTTCAAGGCCGCCTACTTCAGAAAAGCGAATGGAATACTATAAATTGTTGGCGGAAGGATTGGTTGAACCTACCGAAATGGAAATCTTTACCTGTAATGTCGATGGGACCAATCTTAAACAGATCACCCAATTAGGTAAAGCCAACTGGGCGCCATTTTATCATCCTTCAGGTAAAAAGATTGTATTTTCTTCAAACCACGCCAGTGAAAGGGGCTATCAATTTAATTTGTTTATGATCAATACGGATGGCACAGGTCTGGAGAAAATTACTTTTGATAAGACTTTTGATTCTTTCCCCATGTTTTCACCCGACGGCAAAAAAATTGTATGGTCATCCAACAGAAATAATGGAGGAACGCACGATACCAATTTGTTTATGGCAGATTGGGTAGATTGATATTCTATTATTTTGGGTTTAGTTGAGCTTTAGTTGAGGTGATCGATCTCAAACAGCATGCCTTTCTTAGCGTCGTAACTGGCAACACCAGATTGGAGGTATAATTCTTTTTTATAGGGAAATTGACGGGCGTCGATGATGTAAACTTTACAACCAATGGCTTTTTGTAATTCTTCATTGCGTTCCTTCCAGCAAAAGGCAAGCTCCTCCGTGGTTTCGTTGTAATCTTTCTTCCATTTGTTGGTAAACATGACTTCGAGGTAAATCACGCCGTTTCTGAAATTGACCAGCCTGCTGCACAATCCGTAATTGATCCTATAAACGACATCCGATTTTAACAGATGTTTTCTATTGATTTCTTTGATATTAATTGCCATGATAGGGCATGCACATAAATTATGCCACATTTGGAAAAGGGAGCAAAAAATCATACCAATAATATTAAAAATGCTTGAATAACAGCTATATACAATTTATAAAATATTATAATATGTAAATTTGAATTTATTGTTATCTTCATGGTGATGGGCTCGCTTTAGACTCTTCACCTCACCCCAGGCCCCCTGCTTGGTCGGCAGACAGGCTCTCCCTGACCAAGAAGGGGAATCCCTAAAATAGAATAAATCAAAAACCGAAATCGCTCCCTTCTCCACGCCATCCCGATACATTCGAATCGGGAGAGAAGGGCTGGGTATGAGGTAGATATTTTACAACATCGATTAGTATAACCGACTGTTCATTAAAATCCAATCTTGAATTAATATTTCAGCACTCTTGCTTTGTTTAAAAGTCTTCCTTCAGCTGAGATTGTCAAAGTGTAAAATCCGGACGGAATTTCTTGCAGATTTAATTCAAATTTAGATGTACCGGATGCGTTGAATCGTTTCTTGAGTCTTAAAATTCCGTGCATGTCAAAAAGTTGTACCTCTTGATCTCTGATGAAAACATTCGTTTCTACGAACAACTGTTCGTTGCAGGGATTGGGATGAACCCTAAAAGGTGTGGCATGTTGATTTTCTGTTTGCGTGATCGCATGGCATTCAGGAAGGGTAGGACAGTAACACCTTCTCGCCAGGCTGCAATCCAATACAAATGGATTGGGTTTCTGATCCTGATATTTTGCAATGAGAAAAGTTCTGTGATATTCAATAGAATCGACCGGATCCTTCAAATGCCAGGAGCATAAAGTTGATTTCATGTTTTCAAAAAATGCTGCGTCGGCCTGCAATTCATACATATTGAAAAAGTAAAAAATAGCCCGCGCAACATTCCCTTTATGATCTTCGCGTGGTTCAAACAGTCCGCTGATGGATTCACTGTATTCGTCTTTGTCTTTTGTTGGGATAAAATTCTGCGATTGTGATTTGTAAAACCATTTGCTGGTTTTGTTGTCGTCAATTTCACCAAATGGATAATTACTTCTTGCTTCGTTAACAGCAGCTCTTGCCGGATACAAATGATGCATATCGGATTTTGCATTTCCATTCTCTGCGCCCTTGCTTTGCGGGAAACTATGTTCGCAGTTGATGCCGTTGTCGTTTCCATTTTTTGATAAATAACCAATCGGATCCGAATAATTGGGATCGAGGTAAAGACTGTGCCTCGTATAAACACAATCCACGCTGTCCGTTCTGTTGTATATTTCCTTGTACATCTTCACGCGCGCTGCGCTGTAATCCAATACATTGACAGGTTTATATGCCATCACAAGTTTTTGGATCAGGAAATATCCGCTGTCTGTTGGAAATATTTTTTGCTGCTGATACTGGCATGCGGGCATGGAGCATTCAAAGAAATAAAGCACAATCGAAATAGCCAGGGTTTTCTTTAGTAAAAACATTTGGTAAATATCGCAATTTTGCATGGAAATTGAAATAATGAACATTGAAGAATTCAGGGAATACTGTCTGAACAAGCCTCATGTGACCGAAGACTTTCCATTTGGGCCGGAAACACTGGTTTATAAAGTGAAAGGCAAAATATTTGCAATCACGGGGCTGAACGATGAACGCTTTAAAGTAAACCTCAAGTGCGAGCCTGAAAAAGCCATATTGCTCCGGGATTCTTATACCGAAGTTCAACCCGGCTACCACATGAATAAGAAACATTGGAATACCGTCGACTTTGAAGGACGGGTTGGAAATCAATTGCTCAAGGAATGGATTGATCATTCCTTTCATTTGGTAGTAAAATCTTTGAAATTTAAAGACCAATTTGAATGCCGGTAACCGATTATCTGATCGTTGGAGCTGGAGTTGCAGGATTGACGCTTTCAGAATACATGGATGCATCGCAGCTGGACTTTTACCTGATGGATTCTGACCTTCCCGGAAAATCTACCGCGGTAAGTGCAGGTTTAATAAATCCCGTCACAGGGATCCGCTTTGTGCTGAGTTGGAAATTTCCGGAACTCGAAAATGAATTCATCCGGTTTTACCGGTCTCTTGAAAACAAATATCAGATTAAACTTTTGGCGGTTATTCCTTTGTATCAACACCTGAAATCAGATCTTGAATGTAATGCCTGGATGATCAGAAATCAGGACCCCTTATACGAAAAATATATCGCCGAAATCACATTGGATTTTCCAGATACGTTTGTGGCCAAAAAGGGAATGCACTTCGGAATTATGAAGAATGCCTGGAGGGTCGATGCGCGAAGTTTACTAACAGTTGTTAGTAATAGTGTCAGACAGCTTGGAAAATGGATAGATGAAGTATTTGATTATAGTCAATTAGTGCACAGCAATGGTCAACTTTTGTACAAGGATCTCGTGATTAAAAAGGCCATCGTTTTTGCAGAAGGTTTCAGGATAATTCACAATCCATATTTCAACAAATTGCCTTTTATGCCATTAAAGGGCGATTGTACTATTTTTTATTCGAAAGAGCTGAAATGGGAATTCATTTTGAAAGATGAGTTTGCAATTGTTCCTATGGGCGATGATTTTTATTGGTGCGGGTCCAATTTTTCCATGCACGACGATGGTGTTCATGTAGATCCCAAACTTGCCCGTGAGCGACGCTTATTTATTGAAAGTTATCTTCATGTAGATTACGAAATCATTAATGATTTTTCAGGTATTCGCCCAGCCATTCGCGACAGGAGACCAGTCATTGGTTTTCATCCTGCAGACGGCCAACTGGGCATTTTCAACGGATTGGGTACCAAAGGATTTTCTCTGGCTCCGTATATGGCTAAACTTTTTACCGAGCATTTGATTCAGGGCTCCATGTTGCCTAAAGAGGTTTCGATTTTAAGGTTTTTAAAATATTTCCACTAAACAGTCAGAACGGACTTTTAAACACGTATTGCCATTTAATAAGACCACTTTAACCCCAAGACAAAATTGTCTTTTATTATGACCGAATTGGATTATTTTTGCACCTTCAAAAAATGAAGCAAATGATTCTTGGGATTCTCAAAGAGAGCAGGGAAGGGGAGTTGAGGGTGTCAGGGACACCACAGGTGGTTAAACAATTGATTGCAAAAGGCTACCAGGTATGTGTTGAAAAATCAGCAGGTCTTGGATCTGCTTTCAGAGATCAGGACTACGAACTGGCCGGGGCTCAAATTATAAATGACAAAAATGAGTTGTTGCAAAAAGTGGACCTTGCTGTTAAAATCAACCCACCTACCTCTGAGGAGATCAAAGCAGGAAAACCAGGTTTAAGCTGGATGAGTTTGATGTACCATTTATTGAATCCCGAGTTGTGTCAGCAAATCGCCGCTGCCGGGCAATCCGCAATTTCAATGGATGCCATTCCGCGGATCTCCAGAGCCCAGAGCATGGATGTGTTGAGCAGCCAGAGTAATTTAGCCGGGTACAAGGCAGTGCTGCTTGGTTCTGATTACATGACCCGGGCATTTCCTTTGATGATGACTGCGGCCGGCACGGTAACACCTGCGAAAGTTTTGATTTATGGCGTTGGTGTTGCAGGATTGCAAGCCATTGCCACAGCGAAAAGATTGGGTGCTGTCGTGGAAGCCACAGACGTAAGAGCGGAGACTAAGGAACAGGCTGAATCGCTCGGTGCAAAATTCATTTCCGTAGAAGATAATAGCGTAACCACAGAGGGCGGATATGCAAAAGAAGTTACCGCTGAATATCTCGAAAAGCAAAAAGCCGCAGTCAACAAATCTTTGTTCAATGCCGACCTGGTGATCACAACTGCCTTGGTGATGGGCAAGAAAGCTCCAACATTGATCACGGCTGATCAGGTGCATCAGATGAAATACGGTTCCGTAATAGTAGATATGGCAGCCGAGCAGGGAGGAAATTGCGAGTTGACCAAAACAGGAGAAATCGTACAGGCAAACGGCGTGCGCATAGTGGGTATTACCAATTTACCTTCGAGTCTTGCCACCAATGCAAGCGAGTTGTATGCTAAAAATATTTACAATTTACTCACCCACCTTTCAACAAAAGACGGATGGGTCGATGATTTTAACGAAGAGATCACTCAAGCCACACGTATTGTTCACCAGGGAAAAATTTTAAAATAATAATGGGTATTCTACAATTGATCAGTGAAAACATTGAAATGATCTACCTGATCATTCTCATGATATTTGTGGGTATTGAACTGATATCACACGTGCCTTCTGTTTTACATACACCGCTCATGTCTGGTGCCAATGCCATACATGGAGTGGTTATCATTGGAGCCATTATTGTAATGGGCCAGGCTCAGGAAACGCTGCATTTGATTTTGGGATTTATAGCAGTTGTTCTGGGGACTCTGAATGTCGTTGGAGGATTTGTGGTGACAGATCGAATGTTGGAAATGTTTAAGAAGAAAAAATAATGGAACATATACTGGAGATCCTATACTTGATAGCCGCTGTAACATTTATGGTTGGACTCAAAATGTTAAGCAAACCCGATTCTGCGAGAAATGGAAATACCATTGCAGCTGTAGGCATGACGCTGGCTATTTTTGCAACTATTTTTTTATACACCAATAGCGAAGGCCAGCATCTTGGAAATCTGCTCTGGATTTTTGTTGCACTGATCGTCGGAACTGCCATTGGTTATGTGATGGCTAAAAAAGTCCAAATGACTGCCATGCCACAAATGGTATCTTTTTTCAATGGAATGGGAGGTGCTTGTGCCGCGATGATCTCTTTGATCGAATATGGACACCTCGCCCACGACCCAAACCTGGCTTCGAGCGAAACCTTTTCTCAAAAAATCGTCATCATTCTGGCAGGTTTGGTCATCGGTTCTGTTTCTTTTGCAGGGAGTATGATCGCCTTTGGTAAATTGGAGGGTAAAATAAACGACTGGAGTATTAAAGGGCAACAGTTTCTGAATATCGGTTTGCTGCTTGCGATATTAGTTTCTTCGGTTCTTTTTGCCGTCGGACAACTTGGTGGAGATCTTTGGTTTTACACAATTCTGGCTTTGTCCCTGATCTATGGATTACTTTTTGTTTTTCCGATAGGAGGAGCAGATATGCCTGTTGTCATTTCCTTATTAAATTCATTTACAGGCGTAGCTGCAGCTTGCGGAGGTTTCTTGTACGACAATTATGTAATGCTGATCGGAGGAATTTTAGTGGGTTCTGCCGGAACGATTTTGACAGTGGCCATGTGCAAGGCCATGAATCGCTCGCTGACCAATGTTTTAGTTGGTAATTTTGGGGGAGGAAGCTCAGGTGGTGGTTCGGGCCTTAATGTCCAGGGTAATATCAAAGAAATTGGGATGTCGGATGCTGCAGTCTTGATGAAATATGCAAAGAAAGTGGTTATTGTTCCCGGTTATGGATTGGCTGTGGCTCAGGCACAACACGTTTGTCATGAAATCGAAAATCTGCTCGAGGAAGAAGGAGTGGTGGTAAAATATGCCATACATCCTGTTGCCGGACGGATGCCCGGTCATATGAACGTATTGTTGGCTGAAAGTAACGTCAGTTATGACAAACTCGTTGAAATGGAGGACATCAACCCTGAATTTGCTACAACAGATGTCGTTCTTGTGGTGGGCGCAAATGACGTGGTTAATCCTGCTGCCAAAACCGACCCTGCAAGCCCAATATACGGCATGCCGATTCTGGATGTTGAAGATTCAAAGAGTATTATTGTTCTAAAACGTTCCATGAAGGCCGGATATGCAGGAATTGACAACGCCTTGTTCTTTGAACCCAAGACCTTTATGTTATTTGGGGACGCAAAAGAATCGCTTACGAAACTCGTTTCTGAGATCAAAAGCAACTAAATAAGCGCTGGCTAAGAAGCTAAAACACTCACTTTCAAGAATTTCCCAATACTATTTTAACATATGTGTAAATTGCTGGGAATTAATATTTTAAAAATATTTTAATTTTATTCCTATTATTTTTTGGAAATGTTATAATGTACTTTACATTTGCACTGGATTGGTTCGAAGGGGCCAGACCGTAGACATTTTACATAACCAAAGCTTAAGACGAAATTTTACGGACGAAGCATCCATTTGATTTCTGTCATTTTTTTCAAATCTTCTAATAAGTAATTTAAACTTATTAGTACCTGTGGTGTATCCGCAAAATCGTTTCAGGTTTTGGTTATTGATTTTTGAATTAAATTTAATAAACCATAATCTCATGAAAAGATTTAGTCTTTTATTCGTTTCATTTTTTCTCTTCGTTTCAGTAGGGCTGCAGGCGCAATCAGTTCTACCCAATCTGAAATCGAGTGAAATTTCAAAGCAGTTACTTGGAGTTGAATTAGATAACCTCAAAACTGCATTTAACAACAATCCCAGCGATGCAATTGAATCGAAATTGGAATTGTATTCACTGGCTTTGAGTTTTTTAAATGAAGCTACGATCATTCCAAGCACAACCGATTATGCAGTCACTTCTGCTTTCCTCAATCACGAAGTGAACAGATACGGGGCAAACGATACAGAAGCATTGATGCGTTTTCAGCGCAAGCACTGGAGGCAGGAATTCAATGACCTGGTCAATTTTTTAAAACTCTAATTCCCACATAACCATTAATAGCCAAAACTCAATCTCATGAAAAAGAACTTATTTGGAGCATCTCTAAAGAGTATTTTACTTTTTGTGGTTGCATTTTTTAATGTGACCGGTGCAGATGCACAATTTTACACACGAACTAATTGTACAGACCCCTACGTCCAAATTCAAGGACAGGCAGGTACCACTTTAGTAGGTAGAGGTGACGATGTTTTTTTTACGGTCAATTTGCCATTTACATTTAATTACTACTGTAATAACTATACAAATATCAAAGTAAGCAACAATGGCTTTATTGTATTTCCAAGTACAGGAACGACTAGAGCCCTTACCAACACAAATTTGCCAACTGCAGCAACACAGATTGGAGCAGCCATGTATCCTTTTTGGGATGATTTGGATTCAGGGGCAGGAACTTTACCTTCCGCAAATTCTGGTATATATTCCAGGACAGATGGGACAGCTCCCAATAGGATTTTTACCATTGAATGGTTTGAAAATGGGCATTTTAATGAAGTTACTAACCAGTTTGTAACTTTTCAGGTAAAACTATATGAAACTTCCAATCAATTTAAATTTCAATACCTGGATGTTTTCTTTGGAGGAACACAAGCAGGCTTTGACCGAGGTTTGAGTGCTACTGTTGGAATCGAAAACATAGTTGCAACTCCAAGAGAGTTTTCTTTGTTGAGTTTCAATACCGCTTTCTTAAATAATGGCGATTGCTTCCTGTTCACACCCCCACCTCCGGCTTGTCCTGGATTCTCAGTCCAAAACATTACAGTTGGGATGGCTCCCGGTACATGTGAAGCTAATGTCAATTTAAGTGATTATATTACTCCGAGAGGTTGTACTGCCATATTCGATCCACCCGGACCAACTTTTAAAGGGGGAGTGACCACAGTAACAGCTAAGAATGGTTGCATTACCCTGACCTTTACAGTGACCGTTGCCGATATGGAGCCTCCTGTAATAGTAGGTTGTCCAAAAGCAGTTATTCTCAATTTAGGTCCCGGCGAGTGCGAGGCTTCATGGGATGCCCCACCGCTTATGGCGATGGATAATTGTTCTGGAACCCAATTAGGGGGAGTAAGAATGACTTCCGTAGGCTGTACTTTAGGAGCCAATAACTTCCTTACCGCAGGAGGATTTTTCATCGGTCTGATGTTTAATATACAAAATACAAGTGGGCAGCTCCTTGCAGCAACTGGCTTGAGTTTTATGCCTCATAATGGTGTCGGTAATTTATACAGAATTTATTCGACAACCAATCCTGGAACCTGGCAACCCGTTGCAAACATGGCAGGTGCGTGGACTCAGGTGGCAGGAGATATGGTGAAAATAGGGCAATCAACTTTTCCACCACCAAACCCAAGATTGTTGACCCAATTTGATTTTACCACTCCTGTTTTACTGGGACCTGGTGAATCAAAGGGTATGGCAATTTATGGTGCCGGCCCTGGGATTTCACAATATTACGTAAATGGTGCGGCTCCTTGTTCGACCACACCTCAGGGTGATGCCAATTTAAAAATTGACGTAGTTGGCGGTAGGGTTCAATTTGGTACTACTTACTTCCAGGTATCCGGTACATTTCAAATACGGATGTTTAATGGAGACGTAAATTATCAGTTTGCTACAACCATGATCGATGTTGTTCAAACATGCGGTCAACCTTATGGACCCGGCACTTACTTCCCGATTGGATGTACTACCTTGTGTTATATGGCCACAGATGCTCAGGGCAATACTGCAACTTGTCAGTTTGATGTGTGTGTTAATGAGTATGCGAATACAGTAACACAACTCGCCTGCAATGATGAAATTCAAATCAGCTTGGATGAAAATTGCTTTGCTACCATCTCTGCTGATGAAGTATTGACTGGTGGTCCATACAGATGTTACGATGATTATATCGTTGAGATCAGAGACTGGATCACAAATGCTTTAGTCGACAGACAACCCAATGTACCTGGTGCTCAGGTTGGATCTCAGGATATCGGCAGAGAGCTAAAACTCACCGTTCGCGATCCACAGACTGGGAATACTTGTTGGGGACATGCAACTGTAGAAGATAAATTACCTCCGGTGCTTACTTGTCCTCGGGATACTTGTGTGCCTTGTTATTCTCCAACAACACCAGCCTATACGGGTTCGCCAGTGGTATTGGAAAATTGTGGTACATACAGCCTCACTTATAAAGATGATGTTACTCTTTTAACTTGTGCAGATGGGTTTGACAGGATCATTAGAAGAACATTTATCGCTGTTGATCCTTATGGAAACAGAGGCACATGTTCGCATGTTATCAATGTCAGTGTTGGAACCCTCAGCGATATTGACGTTCCTTTAAGTTGGGACAATATTGAGAACCCAATGTTATCATGCGACGGAAAAATTGATCCTAATAAGAACTTAACTCCACACTATCTGCCATCTCCTTATTGTGTAGATGGGTACCTGCTCGATTCTGCACATTGGTTTGCCACCGGTGGATTCCTGCCAAGTCCGGCAGGAGATCTTGCAGGTGAGCGTTTGCCAAGAGTTCTCGGCTGGAATTGTCTGGATTCAGGTCCCTATCAAGGGCATCCAAGTCCATATCCTGTTTATTATCCTGCACATCCAAACTGGAGGCCTAATAATCCGATTTGCTGGGGCCCGGATGAAATCGTCATGTGGCATGGAACCGGTTATCCCGGTGGTGCAAATTGCAGAAATCTGGCAGTAAACTATGTAGATATTGTAATTGACATACAAACTTCTAATTGCGATGCTGGTCCAGTGGGATGTTACAAACTACTTAGAAAATGGACTGTGATGGATTGGTGTACCAGCCTCATCGGAGGAACCAACCAAATCATTAAAGTTGCCGATGCGGAAGGACCTAAAGTGCTTTATCCTGATACAGTCATCGTGAATATGGAAGTATGGACGTGCACTGGTCGCTGGGAAGTACCACCAGCATGGTTAGTCGACAATTGCAGTAATGAAATTCATTATACGGTTGAAGTCGAAGATGGTACCGTTTTGGGTAATGAAACCACTGGATATGTGGTTGTGAATATGCCAAGAGGAATTCAGAATGGCTACATCGTTGCTGAGGATTGTTGCGGAAATATTACCAAGAGGAGAATTGCTTTAGATGTTCAGGACAATGTTCCTCCGATCGCTGTTTGTGAACAAAGAACCGTTGTATCTATAAATGGAAATCAATCGCCCGGAGAAAACTTTGCTAAGATCTTTGCTGAATCTTTCGATCAGGGAAGCTTTGACAATTGTGCTCCACATATTTTCTTCAAGGTTATTCGCATGAACCACCTGAGAAGCACAAATAATGGAAGCAACGCCAATCAGGCTGATGATGGTACAAATTGTGCCGGAATCAATGGCGACGACAACGCTATTCTCGATGGTAACCAAATCTATTTTGACGATCATGTAAAATTCTGTTGCTCCGACGTAGGCAATACAGTTATGGTAGTCTTCCGCGTATTCGATCGCGAACCAGGAGATGGTCCGATTGCTCCGGCTAGGATGAACCCGGGAGGAAACCTGTTCAACCGTTTTAGCGATTGTATGGTTGAAGTTGAAGTACAGGATAAAAGCGTACCTACCGTTGTAGCTCCACCTAATATCGTTGTGAGCTGCTGGTTCTGGTTTGACGTAGATAAACTCGACGATCCAAACGATCCTACATTCGGTAGGGTAGTGACCGATCTTAGCGATAGGCATAAAGTGGTAACCAACGATTTGGTTTGTTATAACTATTGTGTAAGAAATGATATAACCGGTTATCCTGGATATGTTCCCGGAGCACCACCTTCAAACCCACCAGCCTGGAACAGAGCATGTGATTACTATCGCGCATTGTTCGATACAGCACATGCGGATAGAAAACACGAATTGACCTGGGGATTTGATGGATATGTATTAAGTACTTGTGGAAATACTCCAACGATCAGTGTAAACGACAATCGCGAATGCGGCCAGGGTCAGTTGACTCGTACCGTTGTGGCACGTGGTCCTAATGGAATCAGCGTAACATCAACTCAGACCATCTGGGTTGTTGATTGCGATCCATTCTATATCAACCGTGCTGACAATTGCGATCCCGATGATGATATTACCTGGCCAGGCAACTGTACAGGTCAGGCAACTACAATTCCAGGTTGTGGAGCGGACCTGAGTCCGGATAATCCTCTCTTGGGCAGACCTGTTGTTGAAAATGGTGCCGATGATCTTTGTGCATTGATCAGTATTGAGCATTTTGATGAAATCTTTACGATTGAGCCAGATGCATGTTTCAAAGTTCTTCGGAAATGGGTGGTAATCGACTGGTGTCAGTACGATCCAAGTCTGGATCCTGTCAATGGAAGATGGGAGTATCTCCAAATTATTAAGGTAACAGATACTGACAAACCTTCTGTTTCAATTAACATCGGAGACTGCGAACCAGCTACCAAAACCAATGGTATTTGTTATGGTCATTTGTCAATCGTTGCCGATGCTACCGACAATTGCAGTCCATTGGATTGGTTATTCTACGATTATAAAATTGACTTTTTCAACGACGGAAAGGGAGCTTATTCCGGAAATGACGCAGTTGTTGGTCCATTGACCCGCAAAGAGTTTGCTGCAGGTAGAACTCCATTGTTCCACGATAATCCTTTTGCCGACAATGCAAACAATCCGTTTGAAGCCAGTGGTACCTATCCTGTAGGTATTCACAAAATTTGCTGGCACGTGGAAGATGGTTGCGGAAACGTTGGAATCAATTGCCAGTTGTTCGAAATTAAAGACTGCAAAGCTCCAACGCCTTATTGTTTGACAGGTATTATTACTGTACCCATGCCAACCAGTGGTTGTGTAACCGTATGGGCAAAAGACCTGGACAGAGGAAGTTTTGATAACTGTACCGATGCCGATGATCTGTTGTTCTATTTCGACGGTGATCCTACAAAAACGGGCATTACAATTTGTTGCTCAGATTTTGTTGCTGCAGGAGCTAATGACGAATTGGTTGTTGAAGTACAAATGTGGGTTGAAGACGAAGAAGGAAATACAGACTATTGCAAAACGGTTGTAATCGTTCAGGACAATCAGGATGTTTGTCCTAATACCGGTTCATTCAACGGTAGGATTTCCGGTGAGTTGAGAACTGAAAATAACGATGAAATGGAATTATCCAATGTTCAACTTTATGTTTCAAACAACATGAAGAAAGAAATAATGACAACAAATGTTGGAAACTATCTCTTTGGTGACCTGGAGCCTAATTCCTACAACGTTAAGGTAAGCAGAAATGACGACCACACCAACGGAGTGAGTACAGCGGATATCGTTAAAATACAAAGACATATTTTAAGTATTGAGCCGTTAAACAGCCCATATAAACTCATTGCTGCGGATGTTAACAACAGTTCTAGTATAACCGCTTCTGACGTTACTGAAATCAGAAAACTGGTTTTGGGTGTAAATGCACAATTCACGAAAGTTCCATCCTGGACATTTATACCTAAAGCATTTGTATTTCCTAATCCACAGCTTCCATGGAATGGTACTCCTCGCGAAGCAGGCATTACCATCGTCAACGATGAGAAACACATCGTAGATTTTGTAGCTGTGAAAATGGGAGATGTGAATACCAACGCCAGAGGTCATCAGGTTTCAGGCAGTACAACCAGAAATAATGGTAAACTGAATCTTGAGATCGAGAATAATCAAACTGTTGCTGGTGAACTATACAGAGTTGAATTCAAATCAAGCAACTTCACCAACATAACTGGTTACCAGTTTACATTGAAATTCGATCGTCAGGCTTTGAGTCTGGAAGGAATTGAATCAGGTGTTCTGGCTGTAGATGAAAATAATTTTGGTAAGAACAGACTGGATGAAGGAATCCTGACAACCAGCTGGAACCATAAATCTGCTTTGAGCTTCGATTCAGATGCAACGTTGTTCACACTTGTTTTCCGTGCTTCAAATCAAGCTAATATTGGTAGTTTATTGGCCGTAACTTCAGAAGTTACAACTGCTGAAGCTTACGATGCAGCTTTGAATATTAAAGATGTAAATCTTGGAGTGCGTACAGACAAAGGTTTGGTTGAATCCGGTGTATTTGAGTTGTACCAGAATTCACCTAACCCATTCGCAAAGGAAACCGTTATTAGTTATCGTTTACCAGAAGCAGGTGCTGTAAAAATCAGCGTATACGATGTTACTGGCAAGGTTCTTAGGGTTTACGAGACTCAGGGAACCAAAGGTCTGAACACATTTAAGGTTCAGAAATCAGAACTCAATGCAGGCGGTGTCTTGTATTACCAATTGGATGCAGTAAACCATACTGCAACTAAAAGGATGATTCTTATAGATTAAGCACAAGTCTAATTCTTTATAAAAGGGGAACTCATTAAATTGAGTTCCCCTTTTTGTTTTTGGCATGATTTTAGTAAAACAATTAGAGGATTCCTGCCAGGGAATTCAAAACCTTGTTTACCTACACCAATAGGTAGGTTGACATGCGATATATTTTTCTAATTTGACCCGTTCTTTGGTTCCTGAATCGCCAGGGGTTTAAATATTTTACAACTTTAAGATCAATGAGATTAGATATAATCTTAAAAAAAATATCAAGTTTCTCTTGACTCCCTAATTCATTTGTTAGATTATTGTGTTGTCGCTTGAATGATCCAGTGGATGGATTGAAATAATTTATTCTCCACGATTTAGATCAAACCAGTGAAGTAACACCCGTTTTTTAACCTCTGCTCATACTCAGTTTGTAACCATTCTCAGTACTCAATGTCTGGAAATCATGATGTCTTTTCCGGACCAGATGAAGCAATTTATTTTTTTTAAGAGTACAATAACAAATCTCTAGTGTATGATTAGACTATGCTTACTTAATTTGAGAGGACAGTTTCAAAAGAATTGTCTGATGCTGATGGTGGCTTTGTTCGCAGTATTGCATATTCATGCTGCAAATGAGCCCAAGGACCAGGCTTTTGTTTCACAATTGGTTTGTCACGACCACATTCAGGTGAGTTTGGATGAAAATTGCAGGGCTACCGTGTTGCCACAACACTTGCTCGAACAATTTGGATTCAACGTCCTTTATGAAGTGATAGCAAGAGACTGGGTAACGAATAAACTTGTAGACGAAGATCCAAATACGCCTTTCCTGCAATTAGGAGCTGCGCAGATTGGAACTTGTTTGCGGGTGACGATTCGCGAAATCTCCACAGGAAATTCCTGTTGGGGAAAAGTGTGTGTTGAGGATAAACTGCCTCCAAGAGTGGATTGTCCGAGAGATCTGACTATTGAATGCTATGAAAGCTCAGATCCTTCGTTTACTGGAACCCCCGGTGTTTATGAAGCTTGCGGTGGCTATACCCTTACTTATAAGGATATCGTATCGAAAGGTTCTTGCCAGTCGGGCTATGATAAAATCATTTCCCGCCATTTCATCGCGGTAGATGAGTCCGGAAACAGGGACACTTGCATTCAAACGATCACGGTTGCTTTAGGGGACCTGAACAATCTGACTTATCCTTTAAATTACGATGGTTTATTGTTGCCGGGTCATACATATGCCTTAAGTTGCGATGCGAAGTATGATTCAAAGAAAAATGTTTCGTCTCATATTCTTGCATATCCAGATTGTGTAGACGGATATTTATTAGACTCATCCATTTTTATTGGTTCAGGACAAAGACTTCCTAAAAAATTAGGCTGGAATTGTATCGACGTCGGACCCTTTGCAGGGCATCCAAGTCCACATCCTGTATATTATCCTGCAAATGGCGCTTGCTGGGATGATAATGTTGTGATGTGGGAAGGTACCGGGGAGCCTGGTAATGCAGGTTGTTCCAATATTGCTACAACTTTCCGCGATATACGAATTGATATTTCAAAACCAGGTTGCGATGCAGGTCCTGTTGGATGTTACAAATTGCTTCGCGTTTGGACATTATTGAACTGGTGTACCGGTGAAGTAAAAGACACCAACCAGATCATAAAAGTTATGGACCTCGTTCCACCTACTGTTCTTTACCCTGACAGCCTTGTTATCAATACAGACCCATGGCGATGTGAAGGTCGCTGGGACGTTGCTCCAGCATGGGTTCTCGATAATTGCTCCAATGAAGTACATTATTCCATCAGAGTGGAAAGTGGTACAGTTCTGGGCAATGATGTTCAAGGTTATGTCGTGGTAAATCTTCCTCTTGGTATCCAAAACGCTTACATTGTTGCAGAGGACTGCTGCGGTAACATTACCGAGAGAAGAGTCGTCCTCGATGTACAAGATAACACTCCTCCAAATGCTGTTTGTGACAGAGAAACTGTAGTTACATTAACTGGTTCTCAAAGTCCTGGAGATAATACAGCAAAAGTTTATGCCAGCACATTCGATGATGGTTCATTTGACAATTGTTCAAATCATCTCTATTTTAAGGTGATCCGCATGGACGAGTTGTTGGGTACTAACAATGGTAGCCTAAGTAACAATGATGGATTTTGCAATGGTGTCAATGGCGATGATGACAACTCAGCTATTGGTAATCAGATTTACTTCGATGATTATGTAAAATTCTGTTGTGCTGATGCCGGGAAATCAATTATGGTAGTTTTCCGTGTATTTGATCGCGATCCTGGTGCAGGTCCGGTTCATCCATATGCGATGAATCAAAACGGTTACTTGTTCAATCGATTTAGCGATTGTATGGTAGAAGTAGAAGTGCAAGATAAAAGCATACCTACTGTTGTAGCACCACCAGACATCGTTGTCAGCTGTATGTTTTGGTTTGATATCGATGCCATAAAAGATCCCAATAACGATGTTTTTGGAAAAGTAGTTAGTGATCTGGCTTGGAGAGCTAAGGTTAAGACCACAGATTTGGTATGTAGCCAATATTGTTCGAAGAACACAATTACTGGATATCCTGGATATATTCCAGTCTCTCCTCCAAATCCAATTCCTGCTCCAACCACAGCATGTAATTATTACAACAGCTACTATAATCCGGCGCATCCCAATAATAAATATGAGCTGGTATGGGGATTTGATGGATATATTTTGTCCTCATGTAATGCAACTCCCGAAATTGAAGTGCGCGATCTTAGAGAATGCGGACAAGGAAGAATTTTACGCGATGTTTCTGTTGCCGGACCGAATGGTCAGGTGATTACCGCTACGCAGACCATTTGGGTCGTGAATTGTGATCCATTTTATGTCAATAGAGCTAACTACTGCGATGATCAGGATGATATCATTTGGCCTGATTGTGAAAGAAATGGTACTTTTATTGAAGGCTGTGGAGCAGACATTAGCCCAGATAATCCTGCGCTGGGAAGACCGGAGATCGTTCAAGGAGCGAGAAATCAGTGTAGTCTGATTGCTGTTGAACATTTTGATGAAGTATTTACCATTGAACCGGATGCTTGCTACAAAATTCTCAGAAAATGGGTGGTTATTGATTGGTGTCAGTACGAGCCTAACAGCTCAGCCACAGAAGGAAGATGGGAGTTTACTCAAATCATAAAAGTTCGCGACTTGGATAAACCAGTGATTAATAATATCGAGTTGGGTCAATGTGAGCCAGCAGAGAAATTAAATGGAATCTGTCACGGTCATTTGAACATAATTCCTGAGGTAACTGACAACTGTACACCAGAGGATTGGCTGAACTACGAGTATAAAATTGACTTGTATAACGATGGTAAAGGCACACATTCTGGTAATGACCTTCAAGTGGGTCCTTTGACCAAAAAGGAATTTGCTGCAGGACGTACACCGTTGTTTAACGACAATCCTTATGCTGATGATAATAACAATCCTTTTGATGCAAGTGGAACTTATCCTGAAGGTGTACACAAAATTTGCTTCTATGTAGAAGATGGATGTGGAAACTTAGGTACGGGCTGTACTTTATTTGAAATTAAAGACTGCAAAGCACCTACACCTTATTGCTTAACAGGTATCATTACGGTTCCGATGCCAACATCCGGATGTGTTGACATCTGGGCCAAGGATCTGGATTTTAATAGTTTTGATAACTGTACTCCTAAAAATAAATTAAAATTCTATTTCGATGGAGACACCAGCAAGAGAAGCATTCGCGTATGCTGTGATGATTTCGTTGCTAAGCAAAAGGCGGATGAACTCACTATTGATGTTCAGGTTTGGGTAGAAGACGAAGAAGGAAACAGGGACTACTGTTCTACAGTAGTGATTGTTCAGGACAATCAGAATATCTGTCCGAATCCTCCTACACTCAACTCCGGAAACGTCAATGGCTTTGTAAAGACCGAAAACGGAGAGTTCACAGCAAAAGCGGCAGTTGAGTTGTTTAATGCCAATACATTGGTTAGACAATCTACTACGAACAACAATGGCAACTACCTGTTTGGAGATCTGAATTTGAATTCAAATTACATGATCAAATCTAAAAGGCTTGATGATGCTGCAAATGGTGTAACCACAGCAGACATCGTTAAAATTCAACGCCATATTCTTGGTATGGAGTTGTTGACCAGTCCATATAAGCTAATTGCTGCAGATGTAAACAAAACATATTCTATTACGGCTGCCGATATTTCTGAAATCCGCAAATTGATCCTTGGTGTTACTGCAGAATTTCCGAAGGTGAGTTCGTGGTTGATGATACCATCCGACTTCACATTTAGTAATCCTCAGCAGCCCTGGGATTTCCCAACGGAGAAGAATTTCGTGACCTTGAACCCATCTACAAAAATTGATTTTGTAGCTGTTAAAATGGGAGACGTCAATAATTCTGCTTCTGCGAGTGGTTTATTGAATGTTACCGGACGTAATGCAGATGTACTGAATTTGCATATCGATGACAGATCTTTAACTGCAGGTGAAACTTTCAAGATGACATTTAAGTCTTCTGATTTTAACCAGATCAGTGGAATGCAAATGACCCTGAAATTTGATCAGGATGTGCTATCCTTTGAAAGTTTTGAAGCAGGTGTTCTGCACCTTGATGAATCAAATTTCGGTTTCCAGAGCATGGAAAGTGGATTGATTGCCTTCAGCTGGAATGATCAGGTAGCAGTATCTGCTGAGAATGAAGAGGTATTGTTCACTTTAACTTTCATTGTTTTGGCAAATAGCCAATCATCAAAAGTAATCAGCCTGAACAATGCGATTACAGCAGTTGAAGCTTACGATCATGCATTGAATACGAAGGATATTCAATTGACAGCACGTTCCGGTAAAGAGCAAAAACAAACAACTGTTTTCGAGCTTTATCAGAATACACCTAACCCGTTTGATAAGCAAACAACAATTAGCTTCAAACTGACAGATGCCGCTGATGTTCAATTGACCATCTACGACGTCACTGGTAAGGTGGCATACTTGAATCAATTCAGTGCTCATAAAGGCACGAATTCTGTTAAAATCGATAAAACTGATTTGCCAGGTGGCGGTATTTACTACTACCAGTTGGATGCTGCAGACCGAACTGCAACCAAACGCATGGTTATACTCGACTAAACTAATGCAGTTTCAATAAGAAAATGAAAAGTCTCCGTTCAAATCTGAACGGAGACTTTTTTTTATTCACTAGAGAGAAATCAGGAAAGGCAATCTCATTTGTGCTTTGCCGGAATACTCTTCAAGCTTTTTTAGTTCGGTATAGACCGGCCCTAATTTTCCCAATTGAGTTTTGATAAGCAATTCCTGATTGGAGGAATTCGTTTCATTTTTACCCTGGAGTTCATCGATGAATTTTTGAATGGGATCTTTTTGTGTTGGGAATTCACTAATCCTGTATTTTTCGAGGCTTGCCATCCTTCCTGCGATCTTGATGGCATCTTGCAAGGAACCGGTTTGATTGGCAAGATTTAACTGGACTGCCCTGGTTCCACTCCAAATCCGTCCTTTCGCCAGTTTGCGTGTTTCTTCCGGGCTAATACTCCGGCCTTCTGAAACTATATTTAAAAAACGCTGGTAAACATTTTCTATATTTTCTTCGAGTATCTTTTTCTCCATCGAACCCCAGGGAAATGTGAGTTGAAATGTATTGGCATAGGCTCCGGTACCAACGGTATCAAAATCGATCCCTATTTTGTCGCCGGATAATTTGCTGAAGTTAGGAACCAGAGAAAACACTCCAATAGAGCCGGTCAGGGTATATGGATTGGTTACAATGGAATCTGCAAAGCTCGAAATGTAATAACCACCGGATGCTGCATAATCTCCCATAGAAACGACGACCGGTTTGCCGGCTTGTTTGATAAGTTTTACTTCCTTTAAAAAGTCATCGCTCATGATGGCTGATCCGCCAGGAGAATTAACTCTCAAAACCAGCGCTTTAATGCTGTTGGTTTTTCGAATTTCGCGTAAAATATTCAGGTATTTTCTTCCAATTTGACCTTCCGTTCCGGGATCATCGATAATATCGCCTTCAGCATACAGAACTGCAATTCTGTTGGAGCTTGAGTAATCTTCGTCGCTCTCTTTTTTTGAAGCGTAATATTTTTCTATTGCAACTATATTGATCTTCGCTGATTCTTCAATTTTCAATCGGGTGCGGATCGAATTATAAACATCGGCTTCATTTGACAATTGATCGACGAGTTTGTTGCTTTTTGCTTTCTCAGGGGCATAACTCAGAAATTGATCAAAATTATTTTTGAGTTCATCAGTTGTCAGATTTCTCGACGCTGCCACTTCATGAATGTAGTAATTAAAAATTTCATTTTGATATTCCCGAAGTTGTACTCTGTTGCTGTCGCTCATCTTATTCATCCTGAATGGTTCCGTTGCACTTTTGAAATCTCCAGCGTAGTAGATATTGAAATCCATGCCGATCTTATCTGCAAACTCCTTAAAATGCGGAATAGAATAACTAAAACCTTTTAAGTCTACGAATCCGATTGGATGTAAATGAATTTCATCAGACACCGATGCCAGGTAATAACTTTTGTGGTCCAATAGTAAATGATAGCTGACGATGAATTTTCCACTTTCTTTAAAAGATATCAGCGCATCGCGTATCTCTTTAAGAGTCGCATAGGCATTTGCTGATGAATTTAAGTTCAGATAGATTCCTTTAATCTTTGGATCCTTGGCGGCTTTATGAATCGTTTTAACCAGATCGTGCAAACCGATCAGGGGTTCTGTATTAAATTCGAAAGGATTGATCGGAATGTTATTACTTTGTTCAGGTATGGGGTCCTGAAGGCTGAATTTTAACACCGTAGGATCTTTGATTTCCGGACCGGCTTTTTCACCGGCCATAATTCCTGCACCGATAGCCATAAATATCAGTACAATTGCAACCATGGCCAACAGAGCGCCAAAGCAAGAGGAAAATACATTGGAGAAGAATGATTTCATAATTTATAGATTTAGAATTTTAATGTGATGCAAACCTGGGGAATACGATTTTAAAAGAATGTTTTTTAATTCTGTGTAAATGTGATTATCCTTAATAAAATCCTGGTCCTGTAAATCGACGACGACTACGGGAATTTGATTTTGATTTTTGAAAAAGTAAAAATAGCTTTCCTGAATTTTAGAAAGATATTCGTTGCTGATGTGGGTTTCAAACAACCTACCTCGTTTGTCGATATTGCTTTGAACCTGAGGTATGTCTCTGTGAAGATATAAAATAAGATCGGGTTTTGGAAGGCTGTGTGTAAGCGCTGTGTATATTTTAAAGTAAAGTTTGTATTCTTCTGCATTGAGATTAGATCTTGCAAAAAGCAAACTTTTCAATATGGTGTAATCAGAAATAGTGAATGCGTAAAATAAATCCGTATGGGAAACTTCCAGCTGTATTTGTTTTTGGCGCTCTGTTAAAAAGAAAAGTTCGACAGTAAGCGCATACCTGACTGGATCTTTGTAGAAGTATTCAAGAAAGGGGTTTTGTGCAAATTCTTCCAATACGATTTTACAATTAAAATCAAGCCCTGTCATTTGACAAAAACTGGTTTTTCCCGCCCCTATATTACCCTCGATACAAATGTATTTATTAGGAAAATGTTTCATGTTTGTTTAATTTTATAACTGTGCAATTGTCGTTACACAACCGGCATAGTTTGTCTATCGATAACTTGAATCTGGGATGGATGTATTCAGGTATGATCTCTGATAAGGGTTTCAATACAAAATTTCTTTTATGAATTTGCGGGTGGGGTATAGTAAGCTGTTCATTTTCCATGACGTCGTGATTATAAAAAAGGATATCGATGTCGAGAGTTCTTGCTTCGTACTTGGTCTGGCGCGTTCTTCCAAATTCAAGTTCTATCACATGGATGGCGGTCAAAACTTCGAAAGGATTTAATTCTGTATCGGCAACCGCTGCAGCGTTTATAAATAGATTTTGATTGTGGTTTCCCCAGGGCTCTGTTTCGTAGAAAGAAGAAACTTGTAATACATTTATTTTGGAATCAGCCAATAAATTCATGGCTTTAATAATATTATCTGACCTGTCTCCAAGATTAGAACCGAATCCTAAAACAACCTGATTAGTCATATGCTACTAGTTTTGATACAGAATATTCTGTTCCGCTTTGTATCCAAATGAAGTAGCTGCCTTCTGGTAAATCCGGAGAAGGGAGGGTGCATTGATTTTGGATATCCAAAGCTTTGAATTTGTAAATTACCTGGCCAAACAGATTTAAAATCGTGACCGTGGCATCAAATGTAGGTTTATTAAGTACCAGGTGAATAGAATGATTTATTAAACTTACAGTAGATTTAAGATTGTTTTTTTCATGGGTACTTGTAGAAAGTTGAATGGGAATCTCCAGGCATCGTGCATGTTCAAATTCTCCAAGTTGGAGCAAGCTTGCCAATGTTGCCTTAACCACATTCGACATGAAATTAAAATTCAAGTAATGTATAGAGTCTGAAGCACTGTGATATTTTTTATTTCTGAAATTGGCTCCGTCTGTCAGCATCAAAGCAGGAATGCCCCGATCCCAAAAACTCGCGTGATCGCTACGTCTGAGATCCGGTGCGATGCTGCCGTTGCCAGGAACTTCCAGAGAGATTACCCGTAATGCCGGTACATATGCTGCTGCATTCTGATCAAAAATAGTTTTTAATGTGGATGAACTCGTGTTGGCTACATTGGTGATGAAATTTCCTTTCCTCTGATCCTGGATGACCTTATTGTAGGCATCGGGGAAAAGTATATTGAAGCCGGTTGGTAAATCCTGAGTATTGGGTTCTTCAGTATAAAATCCGATCATTTCAAAATTGAGTACAGCTTGAACCGTTTCGCGTTTAGACAATTGATTCGCTGCGTAAAGCAGACTTCCCAATAAACCCGCTTCTTCCAAATCAAATGCGAGATATCTGATTGTTTTATTGGAGCAATAGTCGCTAAGAATCCTGTGGGCCTCAAGCACACCGGCAATGCCTGAGGCGTTGTCATCCGCACCAGGAGATGATCCAAAGCTGTCGTAATGGGCGTCGACAATAATAACTTTAGAGGGGTCTTGAAAGCCGTATTGGGAAGCTTCAATATTCACAATAGTCAGCGGAGGCTGTTGTGCTGTCAGCCTTTGCGCTTTTGTTTTTGAGTTCAGACGCTCAAATATATAGTCTCTGGACGCATCGTAGAACGGGCGGTCTGTTGTATTCCTCCGACCTTGAAGAATATTTAATGATTGGATGAGCTGTGCAGAGTCTACCTGATCAACCAAATTTTGTATATCCAAAATTGCTTTATCACTTGCTTTGAGTAATAGGCGCAGCTTGGTATGACTGAGCATGGGGTCGATAGTGACTTGTATCGACTTCTGCACTCCCTGCAGCACAGGATATCCGATATCTCCTGAAACCTGGATTGGAATTATTTCTTCATGCAAGCTTGCAGGGTCAAGACTGAAGATCTTAATCTGAATTTCGAGCATAAGGTCGTCAGCATCGGTGGCATCGAAATTGATGTTGATCACATTTCCCTGGAACTGCACATTTTTCTGGATGATTTCCGGAAGGATATTTTGTCCGGAAATGACAAATGGAAGCAAAATGTTGAAAATGAACAATAATTTGTTTGTCATGTTGCTTGAATTTAGTAGTTGAGAATTCTGTAATGTTTAGGATAATAATTTTTCCAACCTGCCGGATTGGATTTTAACCAACCCAGTGTTGCTGAACGGTATTTTACGAGCTGCCACTTGTCATCAGAATTAAGTTTGAGCGGAAAGTGTAAACATTTAAGGTAGTTCAGGGCTTCATTTTTATCCAGCTGAATTTCTTGCAAATGTGGCGAACGATCGTTAGCTTGTGATAATCCGTGTGCGGGGATAAAATCATCGCCTTTAATTTGTCCCAGGTGAACTCCTGAATTCCAGACATTTAAACTTTCTAAACACCGGGTAGAATTATATGTATGTATTGGAAGTTTAGCAAAGATGTTTTTATTGATTTCAGAAAATATAAACTCTTTACTTTTTATTAACCAAGGCTTTAAATAATCAAAAGCATGGGGATCCTGAATTTTAAATTTTTTAGAGGCTGGTTTTATTTTGTTGGGTTCCTTTTTTCTGAGGACAGAAATGGTAAGTCCTTCTCCTTTTATTCTGTGGGGCAAACACCGATAAGTAAAAATCCCATTATGCTGATTGGATTGCCATAAATTAAATGGCTGACTGATTTCAATGGTTTCAAATGAGCCGTTGTCGATGAAAGGCTGAAGAACCTCTTCGTTTTCCAAAGTGTTGTATGTGCAGGTTGAATAAATCAGTAAAGCGTTTTCATTGCAAAGCTGGCTGGCAATTTGGACGATCTCTTTTTGCATTCTTTGGCAACTTTGGATTTTTTCCGGCGACCATTGTGCCAATGCTTTTGATTCTTTGCGAAACATTCCTTCTCCACTGCAAGGTGCATCAATTAATACCAAATCGTACGAAATATCTGTCCGCAGAAGATATTTTAAATCACCTTGAGTAATGGTCACATTTGGGCATCCCCATTTTAACATATTGTGTTGAAGTGCTGCAGTTCTTTGAGAGTCAAATTCATGACAGTGAAGAAAAGCCTGATCTGAAAAATAAGATGCCAGCAAAGTTGATTTACCTCCGGGTGCGCTGCAAAGATCCAACACAGTGATGTCTTTTGATATATTCAAATAATTTAAAAGATAATCGAGGAACATGGAAGAGGCTTCTTGTACGTAATAATGACCTGCATGGAAAAATGGATCAACAATAAAAACCGGCCGTTCATTCAGATAATATGCATTTTGACACCAGGGTACCCGTTCTCCCAGTAGCAATTCGTTTTCTTGTTTGAATGGATTTAAACGAATACTCGTTGCAGGTTCACTTTGTAAGGCATCGATGAATGAAGGACATTCCGAACCCAGGAGTTGTTCCATTTGGAGTTTAAATTTTTCCGGAATGTTCATTTGATCAGATTTTTAAGTTGACCATGTTCGTGTAGTATTTGATCCACCTCGCGTTCTACATCCGGATCTGATTCCAAAACCGGAGCCTGATGTGGTTTTGTCCGGGCATCAATAACCAGAGGAGGAGAACATGACCAATGTTTAAAATTATAATGCGGGCGCACACCATAAACATCATGCGAGGGATTACTTCTCGTGAAAGCCTCCCAAAGAAAATTTGAAAAATCGGAAGCAGTAAATTCAGAATCATCGGTAAGGACAACCAGCGGGAATTTTTCAAATTCACTTTGACCAAGAAATTCAATTAAGGGTTTTATTTCTTGGTCGACTTGTTGGTAATTGGTAAAGGCTGTTCCTTTTATGGCAACGATCCCGGCTGTAATCAATCTGGGATTGGAAAATGGTGTTGGAATTTTATCAAAGAGATGAATTTCTTCGGAGAGTTTACGTTGTGGGTCGCGATTGCATGCGATCACTAATTTGGACCCTTCGTTAAAACCCGAACCCGAATAGTCAAGCGTATCTATTGTAGTTTGGGTTTGAAAGTGCAGGTCTTTGGTAAAATCGATGCGTTCCAAAACATATTTTAGAAACTCTTCGATGTGATGAATATCAGGTGGTGAATCACTTCCATCGGCTGCAATGATCAGATATTTAGCCAGAGAAGTTTGGCCTTTTCCAAGCAAGTGATTTGCCTGTGTCAGAATTTCTTCCGGTTTGCGCTCTCTGAATGGCATATACCTCTCACTTCCAACAGCCAACAACAATGGATGTACTCCTGCAACATCAACCGCATGCACTTTTTTGATACCTGGAAATTCAGATTGAGTGAGTTCAGACACAAACTCGTGAATCAGTGCACCAAAAGAGGAGTCTTCCTGAGGGGGTCTTCCTACTACAGTGAAATGCCACAGCGGATCTGCTTTATGCCAGACTTTAAGATCGCCAAGAACAGGAAATGGATGTTTTAAACTGTAGTAACCCAAATGATCTCCGAACGGACCTTCTTCTTTGAGTAGGCCTTCTTTGACTTTTCCCGTAATGCAAAAATCTACATCAGCTGGTAAAAAATATCCTTCTTGTATAGTATAGTGATATCTTCTGGAATTCAACAGACCTGAAAACAGGATTTCGCTTAAGCCTTCGAGTAAAGGGAAAATGGAGGCCAGTGTATAGGCCGGAGGCCCGCCAACTCCTATGCTTATTTTAAACTCATGGGCGGATTCCAGGTGCATGCGATGATGTACGCCGATTCCCCGGTGGAGTTGGTAATGTAAGCCAACCTCTTCATTATGAATATAGCTGTTGCCGTCCAGTTGAATCCTGTACATCCCGACATTCGCTTGTTTTGGCAAAAGCGAATCTGGCGGAAAACTAATGACCTGAGGAAGTGTAATGAATGATCCTCCATCTCGGGGCCAAGAACGGATCTTTGGCAGTTCGGATAAGGTGCAATGATGCTTCAGGGGAGAATGGTTTTGTTTTTTAGGCAAAGAAGCCATCAGCCAGGGAAGGTGTTTCAGAAGTTGAAATGGAGATTTTAAACCGGAGAGCGGATCGATTTTCAACTTAACCAGCCATTCAAACCTGCGTATGACATCTTCAAAAAGATAAAAGCTTCTTTCCTTAGTTCCAAAAATATTAGAAACAGCCTGGAAGGGACTGCCTTTCACTTTTTCAAATAATAAAGCAGGTCCACGGGACTGATAGACACGACGGTGTAATGCTGGAATGACCAGGTCCGGATCCAATTCTTTCCGGATCCTGATCAGCTGACCCGTCTTTTCCAGATCATCGCAACAGTGCCTTAGGCTCTGATAAGTCATTGAGTTTGATTCCGTGTAAAGTTAAGCCATTAGAAGGAGTCTATAAATAATCCAAAAAATTATATTATAATTATTTTAATATGTTACTTTGCGCATTAATTAGCAATGGAGGCATATCTCACACTACTCGAAAAAGTATTGAAAGAAGGCATAGAACGTCCGGACAGGACCGGAACGGGTACCCGTAGTTTGTTTGGTTATCAGATGCGGTTTAACCTGGAGCAGGATTTTCCATTGCTCACTACCAAAAAAATGCATCTCAAATCAATCATCTACGAGTTGTTGTGGTTTTTAAGGGGCGATACCAATATTCGATATCTAAACGAGAGGGGTGTTAGCATTTGGGATGAATGGGCCGATGAAAATGGCGAATTAGGCCCGGTTTATGGTAAACAATGGAGAAGCTGGCCAAGTAAAACGGGAACGCCTATTGATCAGATTTCAAATATCCTCGATGAAATAAAGAGCAACCCGGGCTCGAGGCGATTGGTGGTTTCTGCCTGGAATGTCGATGAATTGCCCCAAATGGCATTGAGTCCCTGCCATTGTTTGTTCCAGTTTTATATAGCAGATCAGAAATTGTCCTGTCAGTTATACCAGAGGTCGGCCGATGTGTTCCTTGGAGTTCCTTTTAATATAGCCTCATACGCTTTGCTCTGTATGATGGTTGCATCGGTAACAGGACTTAAGCCGGGTGAATTTATACATACTTTTGGGGATGTCCATCTCTATCTCAATCACATCGAGCAGGCTCAGGAGCAGTTAGCGAGGAAACCTCTGTCATCCCCGCAATTGTGGATCAATCCCGAGATCAAGGACTTATTTGCATTTGATTATCAAGATTTTAAGCTAATCAATTACGAATCTCATCCTGCCATTAAAGCTCCAATTGCGGTCTGATAATTATCAAAACATCGAAATAAAAATAAATTTTAAACTAATTTTAACGCTTTGCTAAAACCCGGAATTGAACTTTTTAGATTTCTATGAAACTTATCTGGCATTTAATTTTGGAAAATCCAATTCTGCGGTATTTTTGCAGCCGAAACATCATGAAAAGCTTTAATATTTGCTTGCTTCATTGTAACTTACTATATACCAATCTTTTATGAGCTACAAGAAATCTTTTTCAACCATTTTTTTGGTTTTGTTGACTTTCTTGGCTCCTTTTTCCGCTCCGGATATCGAAGTGGGTAAGGATCTGTTTAAAAATAATTGCGCGGCCTGTCATAATAAAAACATGAAAGACGCACTTACCGGGCCACCCCTGGGCGGAAGTGCTGAGAAATGGGCCACATATCCGAAAGAAGATCTCTACAAATGGATCCGCAATTCTCAGGCCATGATCAAAGCAGGTCATCCAAAGGCAACAGAACTATGGAACCAATACAAACCAACGGTTATGACCGCCTTTCCGAACCTGACCGATGACGACATAGAAAGTTTATTGCTATATATCGATGGAGTATATAAAGGAACTTACGGTCCAAAAGTACTGGTTCCTAACGATGGGCCGGGAACAGAAGCTAAAAAAGAAAGCGGATTTTCATTTTGGATGTTCCTCATTTTTATTCTTCTGGTTGGTCTAGCATTGTTTTTGTGGAGACTTACAGCCGATCTGGTATATAGTTTGAAAGTCAATGCAGGTGACCAGACTGCACAAAAAATAACAACCTTCCAATTCCTATCCAGCAAATCTGTAGTGAGTTTTGTCATTTTTGCTTTGGTATTATTTGGAGGTTACACTACTATAAACAATGCCATTTCACTTGGCAGACAGCAGAATTATGCTCCGCAGCAACCCATCAAATTCAGCCACGCCACACATGCAGGACTCCACAAAATAGATTGTAATTATTGCCACGATGGAGCAAGAAGGTCTAAGCAATCATTGATCCCTGCTGCAAATACCTGTATGAACTGCCATGCTGCGATTAAAAAAGGGAGCACTTATGGTACCGCAGAGCTTACCAAAATTTATGCTTCTATCGGATTTGATCCTTCTTCAGATAAGTACATTGATAATTACACGGCCATGTCGGAAGATGATATCGCAAAAGTTTATAAAAAATGGATTGAAGACAATTATATAAAAGACAATAATCTGGCTTCAACATCAGAAGGTACCAAACGCGAAGCAGAAAAACAGTGGGAAGAGATCAAATCTTCACTCACCAGCGAAACCAAACCTGAAATTCCGGGTCCGATCGAATGGGTAAGGATTCACAACCTGCCGGATCACGTTTATTTCAACCATTCCCAGCATGTGTCCATCGGCAAAATCGATTGCCAAAAGTGTCACGGCAAAATTGAGCAAATGGACCTGGTAAAACAATATGCTCCATTATCCATGGGTTGGTGCATCAATTGTCACAGAGAAACCGATGTCAAATTTGCAGACAATAAATACTATGAAAGTTACAAGACCTATCACGATGAATTGAAGAATGGGAAAAGAGCAACGGTAAAAGTGAGCGATATCGGAGGTCTTGATTGTCAAAAATGTCACTATTGATTCATTACAACACAAATCGCAGATGAAACATAACGAATCAAATATTTGGGTAGGAGAAAAGGATTTATTGAGAGATGAATCTTTTATTTCAGAAATCCAAAGCGAAATATCGATGGAAGCTTCTACATCTGTAGTAGAAGATGACCGCATGGGAGCCCTGGAAGCCAACAGAAGGGATTTTCTGAAAATGCTGGGATTTGGAATCGGTGCGGCTACGCTTGCATCTTGCGAAATCCCCGTTAAGAAAGCTATTCCCTATGTCATTAAACCCGACACGATTGTTCCCGGTATAGCAAATTATTATGCCTCCAGTTTTGTAAACGGAGGTGATTATTGTTCTGTGTTAATCAAAACCAGAGAAGGCAGGCCTATTAAAATAGAAGGCAATGCATCTTCAGGGATTACCAGGGGAGGTACCAGTGCACGGGTGCAGGCTTCTGTTTTAAGTCTGTACGATTACAACAGGATTCAGGGACCGGGAATGTTGAAAGATGGAATGCCGGAACTTACAGATTGGGTATCGTTTGATAAAGAAATTACGGGTCAAATCAATTCCGGGAGCAAGATCAGGATTGTGAGTTCAACGATTATGAGTCCATCAGCACTGAAAGCCGTGTCGGAATTTACCGCAAAATTTCCAAATACCAAACACATCATGTACGATGCTGTTTCGTCTGCAGCTTTGCTGGACGCAAGCAAGGTTTGCTTTGGAGAGCGAGTCGTTCCAGATTATAAATTTGATCAGGCGGAACTTATCGTAAGTTTTAATGCGGATTTTCTGGGGACCTGGATTTCTCCGATAGAGTATGCTGCGCAATATGCCAGCAAACGCACTTTGAAAAAAGACAACTATCGTATGAACAGACATGTTCAGATTGAGTCGCACCTTTCGCTTACAGGATCCAATGCAGATAACCGCATTCTTGTTAAACCTTCAGAGCAAAGCGCAGCTATTGCACATTTATACAACGAGATTGCAGGTAAAAGCGGACGTGCTGTGCAGACTGCACCCAGTCTCAATGACAGAGCTAAACAAGCGATATCTAAACTGGCTGAACAGCTTTTAGCAAATAAATCTGCATCTCTGGTGGTTTGTGGAAACAATAACCTGGGCGATCAGATCCTAACATTCGCGATCAACGACATGTTGGGCAATATCAATAAAACAGTCAGATTTGAACGCTGTTCACTGCAGCGCAAAGGAAGTGATCAGGATGTTCAACAATTGATTGCGGATATGAAATCCGGCAATGTCGATGCTTTAATTGTTTGGAATGCGAATCCATGTTACGATTTACCGAATGCTGCAGAATTTGCAGAGGGCATGTCCAAGGTTGGATTAAGCATTAGCATGAATGCTACTGTAGACGAAACTACGCATGCATGTAAATATGTAGCGCCCGAACATCATTATCTTGAATCCTGGGGTGATGTAGAAGCCAAGAGCGGACAATTCAGTTTTATTCAGCCGGCTATTCATCCCATTTTCAAAACGAGACATGCGGGTGAATCATTTTTGAACTGGTGTGACAGCAGTAATCTCAACAAACAATCGGAGCAGGCATATTACGAATACGTGATGAAAAACTGGGCAGACAAAACGGGTTCAGCTTCACAAAATTTCCAAACTGCATGGGATAAAATGTTGCACGATGGGGTTTATGAAGTAGCTACTAACGAACGTTTGTTAGTTTGCAATGCCGATGTCAACCTGGCTTTCTCCAAGTTAACCAAACCCTCTGAAAGCGCTTTGGAGATCAGCTTTTATGAAAGTGTAAGTTTGGGTTCCGGAGCATATGCTACAAATCCCTGGCTGCAGGAATTGCCAGATCCGGTGATGCGTACAGTTTGGGGGAATTATCTGGCGGTGCCGTTAACGTTTGACGGAGATCGCAGATTTCAGGCGATGAATCAGGTAAAGGAAGATGGCGAAGAGTTGGAATTGACTGTAGGTGAAAATAAGTTTAAAGTAGCCGCTGTGAAACAATTCGGACAAATGCAGGGCACTGTCGCCATTGCATTGGGATACGGAAGGCAGCATGCAGGTGATTGTGGAAGCGGAGTGGGAACGGATTTTAACGCGTTATGTTCTTTGGCAGATGGTTATGTTCAATATTTCCATACATCCGTTAGTATGTCGGAATCTTCAAAAACGATTGAAAAGAATTTTGCCTGTGTTCAGCACCACCATACATTTGGGGTAACGGCCGTCGAAACCAGTTCCGGAAAGGTCATAAATGCAGATGAAGCAGCCCTGGTGGACGATGCATTTAAAGGCTTGACAAAGGGTTATCAGGGATCTCTGACAGATCGTTCCATCATCAGGCATTCTAATGTAAAAGACGTAAAAGAAAATATAGAGAAATTACAGAAGGAAAGAGAACATCACCAGCATTTAAATTCTCATACATTATATCCGGGACACGATTACAAATATAACGCAGGACATCATTGGGGAATGCACATCGATCTCAATGCCTGTATTGGTTGTGGAGCTTGTGCCGTGGCATGTATGGCAGAAAACAACGTACCGGTGGTAGGGAAGAAAGAAGTGTCCCGTCATCATGAAATGACCTGGATTCGAATAGACCGGTATTACTATGGCCATGTCGAAAGTCCAAATGTGGTTTACCAACCCATGATGTGTCAGCATTGCAACAATGCGCCTTGCGAAAATGTGTGTCCGGTTAATGCGACCAATCACTCTTCGGAAGGATTAAATCAAATGGCTTATAACCGCTGCGTTGGTACCCGTTACTGTGCCAACAACTGCCCGTATAAAGTTAGAAGGTTCAATTGGTATGATTATACCACTGCGGATCTGTTCCCGGTCAACCAGTACAATCTGGCCAATGAAAAAAATCAACCTTTCTATTCCGATAATCTCGTTAGAATGGTTTTAAATCCCGATGTGACGGTACGATCAAGAGGGGTGATTGAAAAATGCTCATTCTGTGTTCAGCGAATTCAGGAAGGTAAACTCAATGCTAAAAAAGAGCAGCGGACATTGAGAGATCAGGATGTTAAAACAGCTTGTCAGACATCTTGTCCCACGGGTGCGATCACTTTTGGCGATATGAATAATCAGGATGGAGAACTGCATCAAAAATTGCAGAACCCTTTGAATTATATTGTTCTCGAAGAAATTAATGTTAAATCTGTTGTGAATTATACGATGAAAGTCAACAACAGAGACGAAACCTTAGATGCATAACTAAATAAATAAATCGCATGGCAGGAGGATTTGTAGCACCGGTAAGGAAGCCTTTGGTAGAGGGGCATAAAACTTATCATCAGATCACTGAAGATCTATGTGCACCTACCGAAAGAACACCCAGCAAAGAATGGATTATTGCATTCATTGTCTCGGTAGCCACTTTGTCCTTTGGAATATTTTGTATTCTTTGGACCATATGGATGGGAATTGGTTCGTGGAATCTGAACAGGACCATCGGTTGGGGATACGATATTACCAACTTTGTTTGGTGGATCGGTATTGGTCACGCCGGAACACTGATCTCTGCAATTCTTTTATTATTCCGTCAGAGATGGCGTACCGGTGTAAACAGAGCGGCAGAGGCAATGACCATTTTTGCGGTGATCTGTGCAGCACTTTTTCCATTGATCCACGTAGGAAGGATATGGGTCGTTTTTTACTTTTTTCCGTACCCCAATACAAGAGGATCCTTATGGCCAAACTTTAACTCACCGCTTTTGTGGGACGTTTTTGCGATTTCGACTTACTTTTCCGTTTCTCTGCTATTCTGGTATACCGGTTTGGTGCCCGATTTTGCAACCGTTAGAAATCGTGCCAGTGGATTTCGGAAAAAGATTTACAATGCTTTGTCTTTCGGATGGACCGGATCTGCCAAACACTGGCAAAGATGGGAATCGCTCTCATTGGTTCTAGCCGGACTTTCCACTCCCTTGGTTTTGTCGGTACATACAATCGTTAGTTTTGACTTCGCCACGTCTGTAATTCCCGGATGGCACACCACCATTTTCCCACCCTATTTTGTGGCCGGAGCCATTTTTTCGGGATTTGCAATGGTGCAGACTTTGATGGTTATGACCAGAAAGATCCTGAAACTGGAAGAATACATCACACTGGAACATATTGAATCGATGAACAAGGTGATCCTGGTGACGGGAACCATCGTCGGTGTGGCCTATCTTACAGAATTGTTCATTGCCTGGTATTCAGGTTATGTATACGAGCAATTTGCTTTTTTCAACAGGGCGATGGGGGTTTACTGGTGGTCATACTTTGGAATGATGGCCTGTAATGTGATCTCACCGCAGCTATTTTGGGTCAGGAAATTCAGGAGAAGCATTTTTGTAACCTTCTTTATGTCCATTTTTGTCAACATAGGGATGTGGTTTGAACGATTTGTGATCATTGCAACGACCTTAGCCAGAGATTATTTGCCATCGTCATGGAGTTATTACAAACCTACGTGGGTTGAGATAGGAATCTTTGTGGGTACGTTGGGCTTGTTTTTTACCTGCTATCTGATTTTTGTACGCGTAGCACCGGTTGTAGCCATTGCAGAAGTTAAACACATTCTCAAAGTAGGCGGAGATCAATACATAGGTGAAAAAGCAAACCAACATCACCATCATTCAGAACACACGCATCAGGAAAAACATTAAAAACAATTGAACTAAAAATATAAATAAATGCGACAGCTCAATAAAGATGTCATTTTTGGAATCTACTCAGACGAAGAGATTCTTCTGAGTGCAGTCAGGGATGCGAAGAGCAAACATCTGGAAATTATGGATGTCTATTCTCCTTTTCCGGTCCATGGAATGGATCACGCACTTGGACTGGAAGAATCGAGATTGCACCAGGCTGGATTTGTTTATGGGGCGTTGGGTGCTCTGATTGGTTTTCTGGGGATGACCTGGATCATGACCAGCGACTGGCCTATTATTTTTGGGGGCAAACCTTACTGGCCGGTTCCGTCTTTCATACCCATTACCTTTGAATGTACTGTTTTATGTGCAGCCTGGGGAATGACCATTACTTTTTACACAATTTGCGGCTTATGGCCGGGTGTAAGCAATCCACAGCTGGATTTGCGCACTACCGATGATAAATTTTGTATTGCATTTGATCGACACGAAGTTTCTGATGAGGATGCCAGGGCATTTTTTGAAGCATCAGGAGCCGAAGAAGTCAACACCAAAATGATTTAACGATGAAAATTCCAATGGATAAAATTCTGGTGATCATAGTTACGGTAGCTTGTTTCCAATGCCGTCCTGCTGAAGGTAACCGCACAGGAACCGAATACATGCCCGATATGGCGCACTCAATTGCTTATGAACCCAACCTGAATAGTTATTATTATTATCACTCCTGGGGAAGCGAATTGGAAATTGCGCAATATTCAACACCCCGATTACCGGTTCAGGGAACGAAGGCAAGAGGATCGATGGGATGGACCCATGGCAAACCCAATAACGATCTGTTTAATGGGAATTTGGCACATAATGCCATAGCCACACCTGTCAACGGATCTGTCGAATATTATTACGGCAATACGGAAGAAGAACGGACCCGTGCAACCAAAGAAATTACAACGAATCCGCTTCCTATCACCAAAGCAGGATTAGAGAACGGCAAAATGCTCTACGATATTTATTGTGGAATCTGTCATGGAGCCGCTGGTGATGGAGGAGGATATCTGGTGAGAGACGATGGAGGAAAATATCCTGCACAACCTGCAAATTTTCTTAAAGACGAATTTATCGCATCATCGGAAGGCCGATATTATCATGCCATTATGTATGGTAAGAATGTGATGGGGTCTCACAAGGATAAATTATCTTATGAAGAAAGATGGAATGTCATCCATTACATCAGGTCACTTCAGGCCGCTTCCAAGAAATTGAGTTATAACGAAAAAGAAAATACATTTTCGGGTTCTGCTTCCGTGAAAGATGCAGCAAAAACCATGGTGCAACCAACGAAGTGATGATTCATTAACTATAGAAAAGAAACAATCAATGAGTTCCGTACAAATACCAAACCGCGATAAGATCTTCCTTGGAATTTTGGGCTTTATAGGAATATTATCATTAGTCGCTATTGTAGCCAATGACGATGAACATCATACCCGTTTATGGAGCAGCCTTTTGCACAACGGCACTTTTTTTACACTGATCTCCATGATGGCCGTCTTTTTTATTTGTGTGAGTCGTACTGCATATGCAGGATGGAATGTCGGATTTAAAAGAGTGTGGGAAGCTATGTCTCAATTTTTATGGGTGGGTTTTGCCATTATGTTTCTCATCGCCATGGGTGTTTATATGGGTTGGCACCACCTTTATCATTGGGCTGATCCCGATGCCGTTGCAGGAGATAAAATTTTACAGGGAAAGTCTTCATTCCTCAATAAAAACTTCTACACCTTTGTCGGTTTGGGAATTTTAGCAAGCTGGATATTTTTTGCAGTTAAAATGCGTAAATTAAGTATTGAAGAGGATGATCATGGCGATGGAAAATTTGAGTATTACAAAAAAATGAAAGTATATGCGGCCATATTCCTTCCCATTGCTGGTTTTTCAAGTGCCGTGGCAATCTGGTTATGGAATATGTCAGTTGACCCGCATTGGTACAGTACCATGTATGCGTGGTATACCGGTGCAAGTACGTTTGTGAGTATGATTGCACTCACCATTTTATTTTTGATTTATCTGAAGTCAAAAGGGTATTACCACAATGTCAATCAGGAACATTTTCATGATCTGGGAAAATTCATGTTTGCATTTTCTATATTTTGGACCTACTTGTGGTTTTCACAATACATGTTGATTTGGTATGGAAACATCGGTGAAGAAACGGTGTATTTCAAAACCAGGATACAAGAATATCCCGTCCTGTTTTATGGAAATCTGGTATTGAATTTCGTTCTTCCTTTCCTGATATTGATGCGCAATGATAACAAAAGGAAATACGGTACACTGATTACTGTTTCACTCATCGTATTTTTTGGGCATTGGATCGATACTTTTCAAATGTTGAAACCCGGAGTACTCCATACTTCTCATGAAATGAGTATGGGAGGAACTGCTGAACATTCTTCCGGAAGTGTAATCCATGCTGATGAAGTAAACGCTTCACATGCAGCTGAAACTTCGCACGATGCCCATGCAGGAGATCATGCCGGTTCGAAACCCGAGATAGGCTATGTCATTCCCGGTTTGGCCGATATTGGATTGTTGCTTGGATTTTTAGCATTGTTTTTCACGGTGACTTTGCACTTTTTATCGAAAGCACCTTTGGTGCCCAAAAACGATCCTTACTTACAGGAAAGTTTACATCATCATGTTTGATTTTAAAAATAATAGATAAACGCTCATGACAGCTTTAATTACTATATTATCAGTTATATTGTTGTTTGTTGTTCTGGTTCAAATTGCCAAGATCAACGAGTTGACTGCTGGTTTGATACATCCGGATGAGCACGAAGAAAAAACCAGTCTTGCCAATGCGAAATGGATGCTGATTTTTGGCGTCGTTTTTATGGGTTCTTTTTTCTGGAGTGCCTTGTATTATTCTAACAGATTGCTTGGATACGGCCCCTTACAATCGGCTTCAGAACATGGTGGTTCAATCGATTCCATGTTTAATCTGACACTCATTTTTACAGGTATTGTCTTTGTGATCTGTCATGTGATTTTGTTTTGGTTTTCATACAAGTACCGGTTCCAGGCTGGACGTAAAGCTTTATTTTTTCCCCACGATAACAGATTGGAAGTGATCTGGACGGCAGTGCCGGCCTTAGTCATGACCATTCTGGTTGTGAAAGGTCTTGTTACATGGAATGCGGTCATGTCGGATGTTCAAAAAGGGGAATCCTATATTGAAATCGAAGCTACCGGTTGGCAGTTTGCATGGAATCTCCGTTATCCGGGAGCTGATGGCGAATTGGGTGTTAAAGATTTTCGACTGATCAAGCCTGGTGTTAATGAATTGGGACAGGATTGGACCGATGAGAGAAATCACGACGATTTTAATGCAGATGAACTTGTATTACCTAAAGGAAAAAAAGTGCGGGTACGGATCATTGGAAGAGATGTTCTTCACAATTTTTATTTGCCCCATTTTAGAGTAAAAATGGATGCCGTTCCCGGCATTCCAACTTATTTCATATTTACTCCTATAAAAACGACGGATGAATTTCGACAGGAGTTAAGAAAATATCCGGAATATCAAATGCCTTCAGACCCCAACGATCCCAGCAGTGAACCAAAATGGAAAGCCTTTAATTACGAATTGGCTTGTGCTGAGTTATGTGGGAAAGGTCATTATAGTATGAGACGCGTTGTTAAAATTGTCAGTCCGGAGGAATGGGAAAAATGGCACGCATCTCAAAAGTCATTTTACATGACCAGTATTCGCAATACGGAAGAGGATCCTTTTGCAGGAAAACCAATTAAAGCGGATGCGATGATGAAATCAGATTCCCTGGACACGAATAAAGCAAATTCAGTAGATTCTGCTGCTGCAAAATCTCCAGCAGATACTACTCTTAAATTGAATTAATACTTTTTGAACTAACAATCATTCAACTGCCATGTCTGCAAGCCATAACAAACATCACGAGACGGACCAACTCATAGAAAAGTTAGGTTATGATGATCATTTTCATGAACATCACCATGGTGATAAGTACCAGACTAATTTTTTAACGACGTACATATTCTCCCAGGATCATAAAATGATTGCGCGCCAGTTTCTCATGACGGGAATGTTCTGGGCGGTTGTTGGCGCAGCAATGTCTTTGATCTTTAGAATCCAGCTTGGGTATCCCGATGCTGATATTTCCTGGCTGAAACCTTTGCTGGGCAAATGGATCACAGTCAATGATGCAGGGATCGGCAGATTGGATGCTGAGTTTTATTACGCCCTGGTCACCATGCATGGAACGATCATTGTCTTTTTTGTTTTGACTGCGGGATTGAGTGGAACTTTCAGTAATTTATTGATACCGCTTCAGGTAGGTGCCCGGGATATGGCATCGCCATTTTTGAACATGCTGTCCTACTGGTTCTTTTTTATGTCATCAGTTGTTATGCTGTATAGTTTGTTCATCAGTACAGGTCCTTTTTCAGGAGGGTGGACCGGTTATCCACCTTTGAGTGCATTGCCGCAAGCTTCGATTGGAAGTGGAGCCGGAATGACTTTATGGTTAGTTTCATTGGTGCTTTTTGTGGTTTCGGTTCTATTAGGTGGTATGAATTACATCACTACTATTTTGAATTTGAGGACCAAAGGAATGACGATGTGGAGAATGCCTTTAACGATCTGGGCTTTTTTGGTGACTGCTATTTTAGGACTTTTGTCATTTCCTGTTTTGGCATCTGGTTTCTTTTTATTGATGTTTGACAGAAGCCTGGGAACGAGTTTCTATTTATCCGATATTTTCATCAACGGTCAGGCTTTAGACAGAATTGGTGGAAGTCCGATACTGTTTCAGCATCTGTTTTGGTTCTTAGGCCATCCGGAAGTTTATATTATCATATTGCCTGCGATGGGTATTGTCTCTGAAGTGATGGCCGTTCATGCAAGAAAACCTATTTTCGGATACCGTGCGATGGTTTATTCCATTCTCGCCATTGGTTTTCTGTCGTTCATTGTTTGGGCACACCATATGTTTATGTCCGGGGTGAACCCATTTATTTCAAATTTCTTTGTGGTCTTTACATTGATCATCGCAGTGCCGTCTGCAGTGAAAGTTTTCAACTGGATCAGTACATTATACGGAGGTAATATCCGTCTCAATACACAAATGTTGTTTTGTATTGGATTTGTGTCCATGTTTATTTCAGGCGGTTTGACAGGGGTTTTTCTTGGAAACTCTGCAATAGACATTCAACAGCACGATACTTATTTTGTCGTTGCCCACTTTCATATTGTCATGGGTGTCGCGGCATTCTTCGGAATGTTCGCAGGGGTGTACAACTGGTTCCCAAAGATGTTCGGTCGATTTATGAACGATACCTTAGGTAAAATTCACTTTTGGGTTACCATGATAGGCGCTTATGCTGTATTTGGGCCCATGCACTACCTGGGTATGGCGGGTGTACCAAGGAGGTATTACAGATTTGATAATTTCGATGCCTTCAAGGATTTCGACGATATGAATAAATTTATCACGATAGCTGCTGTGATCACCTTTATGGGTCAGATCCTTTTTGTCGTGAATTTCTTCTGGAGCATATGGAAAGGTAAAAAAATGACTGAGCAAAATCCTTATGGTTCAAATGCTTTGGAATGGACCACGCCAATTCATACCGGACATGGAAACTGGCCCGGAAAAATTCCAACCGTGCAGAGATGGGCTTATGATTATGGAAAAGATGGTAAAGAATTTATTCCACAACACATCCCACTGGAAGAAGGGGAAGAAGAAAGTAGTCATTAATCATCATAGAATAGTAAATAAGATTGAAAAAATCACAAGCATCGGTTGCGCCTTATTCTTTAGTTGAGGATATCGGAATACTGGTCAAATTTAAACTCAGTTTGATGGTTGTCATATCTTCTGCACTGAGTTATCTGATCCTGGCACGTTCTGAATTTCTTCTTCTGGAATTTGCATTATTGGTTGGTGGTGGTTTGTTTATCACATTCGCAGCAAATGCTCTTAATCAGAGCCTTGAAAGGGAATACGACAAATTGATGACCAGGACAGCAAACAGGCCCGTTGCAACAGGCAGAATGAGTCTTTCTTTTGGAGTTTTGATTGCAGGCATTTTTTGTACAATTGGGGTATTATTGCTTGCTCTTTTAAGTTTGCCTGCAGCGATACTGGGTATGGTTTCCTTTGTGATTTATGCATTTATCTATACGCCATTAAAACGGTATTCAACGATAGCAATTCCTGTAGGTGCAGTGCCAGGTGCACTGCCAACTTTGATTGCTGGTATTGTTGCCACAAATGGATTTACTATAGAAGCTATATGTTTATTTGGGTTGCAGTACTTGTGGCAATTTCCTCATTTCTGGTCGATTGCATGGATAGGTCATCAGGATTATAAAAGGGCAGGGTTTAAATTGATCAATGATGTCGGTGGACTGCCGGATCCAAAATATGGCTTGTATTCCGCCGTGTACGCTTCCTTGAGTTTATTTCTTGTTTTTCTTTTTAACGGATATACCCTTATCCATCCGGTTGTAATGATAGGGATGATAGCCTTGATTGCCATGTATTCATATTTTGGATGGAATTTGTACAAACTCAATAATGCTGTGGCTGCCAGAAAACTGATGTTTTCTTCGTTTATATATCTTCCTCTATTATTCATATTATTTTACGCAAATTCATTTTTTAATTAATGGCCTTATTTCAAATGATCGATAAGAATCTTGAACCTAGCAGATTTCATGCTAAGCGGTTTGGGCTTTGGATCGCAATGGCCTCAATCATTATGATGTTTGCGGCACTTACCAGTGCATATATTGTAAGAAAAGCGGCAGGTAATTGGTATGAATTCAAATTGCCGGTTCAGTTTTTTATCAGTACGATCTGTCTTTTAATATCTTCTTTTTTTATAGAAAGATCTTACAGAGGTTTAAAAAGCGGGACCCCTCAAACATATAAAACAGGCATTCTATTAAGTTGCATCTTTGGAATAGCATTTTTAGTATTTCAGGTTGTTGCCTGGAAAGCCTTAGTGGCCCAGGGGATCACCTTAGACCTGAATGTGAGCGGTTCTTTTTTATATGCCATGTCCGGTTTGCATGCCTTGCACGTTGCAGGCGGCATTGCTGCATTGATTGTTTCTGCATTGGTTGCTTTTTCTTTTCCATTTGAAATGTCAACCAACAGAATTTTCAAATTGGATTTGGTGAGACAATACTGGCATTTTGTTGATTTGGTTTGGATTTACTTATTGATATTTCTCATATTACAATAGATTAAAATTATTCAATGGCAACTGAGCATACTTTACACGCGCACGATACGCATACGGGAGAAGGAGCCTGGTCAGGAGGAAGAGAACCTTTTAAGGCGAGTTATGGCAAGTTGATGATGTGGTATTTCCTCCTCTCAGATGCATTTACGTTTGCAGGATTTTTGATCGCGTATGGAACATTAAGATTCAGCAGTGCAACCTGGCCGGTACCTGATTTTGTTTTCTCAACTTTACCGGGAGGTTTCCATCACAAACCTTTGATTTTTGTTACGTTCATGACATTTGTGCTGATCGTAAGTTCCGTTACCATGGTGAGAGCTGTTCAGGAAGGTCAACGTTACAATAAAAAGGGAGTAGCATTCTGGATGTTGTTGACCATAGTAGGAGGGTTGACATTTCTGGGCTGTCAGGCTTGGGAATGGACTACCTTGATAGGCGGCGAAAACATGTCGATTCGCGTAAATCCATTTGGAACTCATGTTGAATCGGGAACCTACATCGATGGAGACGGACATGATATCAAACCGGGAGATAGCTTTCATGCGGGTCAATCCTATCTCATACACAAACATGGAGATGAATGGGCTCCTTTGCGATATAAGACTGAAACCGGTGATATCAAAGAGCAGCAATTTGGACCCAAGGCCTTCGGAGCTTTATTTTTCTTCATTACCGGATTCCACGGTTTTCACGTATTCAGTGGAGTAGTGTTTTTAGCAATCATTTTGATTAATGTTTTGTCTGGTATTTATGCAAACCGGAAAAATCATTACGAGATGGTTGAAAAAATTGGTTTGTACTGGCACTTTGTGGATTTGGTTTGGGTATTTGTTTTTCTTGTATTTTATCTCCTTTAATAAATTTTATCTTTACTATAATGGCACATTTAAGTTACGAAGAAGCTAAAAAGACGGCGTTTAAAGGGTTTGTTTTGCTTGGAATTGTTACCGTAGTGGAGGTATTGATAGCCTTGCTTGGTAAAGGCTACATCATTGAGGGGTTTCATTTGCCTCGCGCAATTATGTACCTGGCGATGATTATACTTTCTTTATATAAAGCATATTTTATTGTGTACGAATTTATGCACATGCGATATGAAGTACCCGGTCTGGTAAAAAGTGTTTTACTACCAACCTTACTTTTGGTGTGGGCAATAATCGCTTTCTTTTCAGAAGGCCACACCTGGAATGTTTGGAGAGCAAATATTCATGACAGGCCGACCTTAACCTTGGAAAAAATGCAAATGCATCATAAAGATCCCCAGGATGCGCATCAGGTTAAAGAAACGCCGATGGCACACGACACGATGCAGCATAAATCAGATACTACATCCACCGAAAAGATGGAGCATTAATTTTTTTTTTTTTTTTCAATACATGAATAATTTGAGTTGAGAAAGCAGATTCAATTAGCGCTTATTCTGCTTATAGTAGTGGGCTTACCAGCATTTGCCTGGTATTATCTGAATAAAGGAACTCAAATGCGAAAATCAGCGATGGAGAATCTGAGTCCAAAAGCTGAAATGGGTAATTTTCAAACGGTTACAGAAAGAGATTCACTTTTTTACAGTCAAAGCCTTGCCGGCAAAAGGTGGATCATCGGAATAATTGGAGCCGATTCCTTGCGAAAGGGGCATATATCGGTATTCCAAAATTTGCTGAAGCAGGCTGAGTCCGAATTTTCCGTTCATGTGTTTACCATCGTTGGACTGGATCAAGGGGAGCTCATCGCTGAAATGAGCGCCAAATTAGGAATCGATAAGGAAAAGAATTGGATAAAGACCTACATGGCAGCCAATCACATCTACCCATTTTCTGAAGATGCTTTTTCCATTCCTGAATCGCATGCAAATCAGAACATCATTGCTTTGCTGGATGAAGAGGGTCGCATGCGCAATTATTACAAATTAGCAGATCGTGAAGAATTGAAATCTGCGGTAAGAGAAATACCGGTTTTTCTCAGTCTTAAAAATTAATATGTCCTGGAGTCCGGAATCGGTCAAGCGTTTAAACATTCTGGCGTATATAATAACGGCCATTGTTTTGCTGGTGGTTGCAAGTATGCGGCAGATTAAAATTGAGAGCTCCATCGATTTTAGTTTTTTGGCTGGTTTTCATTCAAGTTTGAATGCATTTACCGGAGTGTTGCTCATTATCGCCTATATTTTTATCAGAAAGAAAAACATCCCAAGGCACAGGCAACTGATGAGTGCTGCCATGATTTCCTCTTTGGTTTTTCTGATTTCTTATGTACTGTACCATATAACCACTCCTGAGGTTCGCTTTTGCAAAGAAGGCGCAATCAGAACATTGTATTTTGTATTATTGATTACACACATCATCTTATCTGCCCTGGCATTTCCATTTATTTTATTTACTTACATCAGAGGTCTCACCAATCAACACCCGGCACATGAAAAAATGGCTAAATGGGTTTTTCCGGTTTGGTTGTATATTTGTATATCTGGTCCTGTGTGTTATCTGATGTTGCTGCCATGCAGGATATAAAATTAAACTATGATTAATTTAAACCGGATCTTGCTCATCGTTATTTTAGTGGTAGCCATTTCGTCAAGTGGTTTATATAGCCAATGCCCGATGTGCAGGATGGCGGCAGAAACAAACCTTGGAAGTGGAGGAACAGCAGGAAAAGGCCTTAATGCAGGAATTTTATATTTACTGGCCATACCTTATTTAATGGTATTCGTGTTGGGTTTGATTTGGAGAAAACATCGCTCCAAACTGGCAAATTCAGATCGTTAAACAGAGCTTTTACAATTTTTTTAATTTGTTATAAAAAAAAAAGACCAACTTTCTAAAAGTTGGTCTTTAAAATACTGTTTATACTGTTTTTAGAATGTGTACCTGATAGCGAATCCGCCGGCTTCTTCTGAAAATCCATTTCCCCATCCAATAAAATGGAAAGTTGGAATCCAATCCACAGAAAGATTTATTGGCGCTCCGTCGAATTTGTAATCCAAACCGAGGTTTCCGCAAACTCCTAAAAAGAAACTACCATCGTCATCCAAATCGTAGTAATCCCAGTCACCTCCCCAGGAACCTAATTGAGCTCCAAAGCCCCAATACCAGCTCAAACCATCAACGGAGTTGATACGCTTATGTGTCTGGTACAAACCGGTCAGACTGAAATAACTGTAATCGTAAACTCCGGCTCCATAATTCCTGTAATTAAGGATGCCTTCAATTGCATTGGATTCATTCAAAAAATGCTTGCCAGTCAATGCCCATCCCCATGCTGCACGCAATCCAATGGCATTTTTATATTCTTGTGAGAATGCATTTAGACTCACACAGAGAAAAATGGCAAATAATAAACTTTTAAGCTTCATAAATAAGGTTTTAGTGTTTAAGAATAGTACAAATATACGAGATTTTAAATCTTTTAGCAATCAGTCCGGAATTTTCCATCGGATTTCTTTTATGCCGTGTGTTTTCAGGTAATGGTTGGCTTTGATGAAGTGGTCGTTTCCTGAAAATGCATTCCCTGCCAAAGGAGAAGGATGTGCACTCTCCAGAATCAAATGTTTGCTTTTGTCTATCAATTGATTTTTTGATTTTGCAAAATTTCCCCATAACATAAAAACAACATTTTGTTTGCGATTGCTGATATGTTTAATGACGGCATCTGTAAACTGTGCCCATCCCGAAGCTTTATGAGAATTCGGAGATTTATGAACAACCGTTAAGGATGCATTTAATAAAAGAACTCCCTGATCTGCCCAGCTCGTCAGATCTCCATGTTTGGGTATCGGATAGCCAAATTCTCTTTGAAGCTCCTTGTAAATATTAAGCAGGGAAGGAGGGATCGTAATCCCTTTGGGCACCGAAAAACTCAAGCCCATGGCTTCTCCCGGTCCGTGGTAAGGGTCCTGGCCAAGAATGACAACTTTGAGCATATCAAACCGGCATAAATTGAAGGCATTAAAGATCAATTTGCCCGGTGGATAAATGATTTTTCCTTGTGCAATTTCCGATTTGATAAAAGTGGTCAGGTTTTTGAAATAGTCAGAATCAAATTCATGGAGTAAAAGAGCTTTCCAGGATTCTTCTATATTTACTTGAACCATAGTATATTTGAATAATAGTATGCAGAAGTTTTCTGCACTCAAACATAGTGGATATGAAACGTATTTTGATAGCAATTTGTATTTATTCTGGAGTAGCTAATAGTCAACCCGTCAAACTTTGGACGAATCTTTACGGTGGCAAGGCTACTGATGTTGCAAGTGCCATGACTGTTCTTAATGATACTGCCGTTTTTAGCATCGGACGGACTTCCTCGACAGAATTACCTGGCCACAGAGGAGGTGATGATTTTATGATTTGTAATTTCAATCCGGATGGTGGATTAAATTACCTGAAAACATATGGAGGCCCTTCTATAGACCAGGCTAACACTTTGTTACAGGTATCAAATGATGCTATTTTGGTTGGAGGATTTACTACCGGTAGAGGGGGAGATGTAACGATGATTCATGGGCTTACAGACATCTGGCTTACTTCTATTAATCCAGCCAATGGAAATCTTCTATGGCAAAAGAATTTTGGTGGAACCAATAATGACCAGTTAAACCACTTGCATTTTCTCGAAACCGGAAGAGTTCTGATGGCAGGCCATACAAAATCAATAGACCGGGATGTGGTTACCACACCAAGTAAAGGGGGAAATGATATTCTGCTTTCTTCTATGAGCGAAGCCGGTGTGATCAACAAAACGGTAACTTTTGGAGGTACCAAAGATGAAACCGCCAGGAAAATTCTCAATGCAGAGGTTTTTGGTGGTCAGATGCTTGTTTTTGGAGAATCTGAGTCTTCAGATTTTGATTTTCAGGGAATGTCTAAAGGAGGGAAAGACATTTTTATTTTAAAAACAAACAGAAATTTAACCAAAATATTTATCAAAACACTGGGTGGGCCTGGTGATGATTTATTTGCAGATGCTGTTAAATTGCCAGACGATACTTATATGCTTTTTGGTACAGTGAGCACCAAAGGTGGAATTGTCGATACGATCAAAGGCGGTCGGGATATACTCATAGCAAAAATTGACATACAGGGAAATCTGCTGTGGAAGAAAATTTTGGGAGGAAGCCTTGATGATGTTGCATATCAGGCCCAATTGGGGGAAGATGGCCATATTTTGTTATTAAGTAATTCCAATTCCAACGATAAGGATATAAAAATAACTCCGCACGGCGGAACTAGTGATGTACTGTTAATGAAAATGGATACCGCAGGAAATATCTTATGGCAGAAGTATTATGGAGGTACAAAAGGAGATAATTCTTCAGCCATTACAACCGATAAAAGGGGTCATATTTATTTGATCGGCAGTAGTTTCAGCACTGATTTTGATCTGACTGCGGCAAATACAAATCCTCCGGATTTCTGGACGACAAAACTTTTCGAATGTCACCCTTTTTATGGAATGCACAGAGTTTCCATATGTGAAAAAGACAGCATTGAAATAAATGGCAGGCTTTATTTTAAGGGCTTTCAAAGTGGAATTGATACCTTCATTGGAGGAAGTGTTATAGGATGCGACAGCATTCTGACAGTAGAGGTTGATTTGATCCAGGCGGTATTAACGCAGGCTGAAGAAGTCTTGTGCCATGACTCGAGTTTGGTTCTATACAACATTTTCTTTGATAAAAATCATACGGAAGATACGTTTCATTTAGTTACACAGAACCATGGCTGCGATAGTCTGGTTGCATTTAAAGTGAGTTTTACAGACCCGCTGGAAGTTTCTGATACATTAATCATTAAGGATGACGGGACCGGAAAGGGATGCATTGGTGTGCAAATGAGCGGTGGTTGTGAACCGTATAAATATTTGTGGAGCACAGGTTGGCCAGGAAGTACGGTTTGTAATCTGCTTTCCGGTACTTATCAATTGAGCGTGACTGATTGCAACAATTGCATTCGCGAGTTTAGCTTTTTTGTACCCTCAACAGTGGGTACCCAGGAGAGGATATTACTGAAACCACAGATATGGTTCCGATCAAATTCGATAGAAGTGGTTTGGGAAGACCACATAATCGCTGATCTGAAGATTTTGGACATGCAAGGCAGGTCGATCCTTTCCAGTCAACCCAAGTCAAATAGCTGCCAAATGAAAATCGATATCCTCGCTCATGGGGTATATGTTCTTCAATTGTCGGATAAATCGGGAAACAGCGTTGTGAGCTTATTTGTCAAGTAGTTTGGGAGGTATTTCAGCTTATAATTATCTTTGCCCCGCTTTGGCAAGGTAATAAGCGATACCAAGTGCCCCAAAATCGGCTGATATTTATTGTAAATTAATGATTATCAGCTTAATATATGCAATTTTCCTTGTCCATTCCCGATCGTAAACTGAATGCAGTCGATGATTAAAGATTCAGGTCCCGTAGCTCAGCTGGATAGAGCAACTGCCTTCTAAGCAGTCGGTCACACGTTCGAATCGTGTCGGGATCACAAAAGCCGAAAGTTTTAAAGCTTTAAGGTAAGATGGTATAAAGTCCTAAGGCTAAAGCTTTAAAATTAAGAGTAAAAGAAAGATAAATGGCATTGGTAGCAGTTAGTCCAATTGCGATAAATGCAAAATGATCATATTAAAATGGCTGCTATTGTTGCGCTAAGCCCGTCTGTCATCATAAAAATGTTTACAAATGAAATTATTTAAATATTTCAGTATCTGTTTTTTAGGACTGTTTTTTCTATCCTTCATAATGAATTCATTGCAGGCTCAAGCCTATACCAAGGGTAGACTAAAAATGGAAGTTGAAAAAATAATTTTAAATGGGGAAGAAGCACCGGTCGATATGGGAGCTCATTTGGGAGATATAAGTCTGCAGATTTTTTCAGATGGCAATAAACAAAAAACATCCATGTCCATGATGATGATGAAAACGGAGACCTTTTACGATCCGGCTCTCGACAGCGTTAAGATGTATATGGACTTAATGGGTAAAAAATATCTGGTTGCGGATTCCAGATCATCAATCAATCAAAATAACAAGCAAAAAGGTATTGAGGATAAACTAGAGATCAAAGAGATGCGCGAAGACACCAAGGAAATTCTCGGATACAAATGTTACCGGGTAGATGTAAAAATGAAGGCTCCCGGGGAAGGAGCTTCATTGGAAGTGGATGCGGATCTCGATCTTAAATTATACGTTACTGAGCAATTAAAGTTTGATGCGTCGTATATAACCAATGGCAAGCAAAGCATTAATTTAAAAGGGACACCTTTGGAGTACAATATGAAAATGGGCAGCGGGAATTTTGCTATGGAAATGATCATGGTTGCCAAAGAATTTAGCAAGGAAATCAGCGAGAAAGACTTTGAAGTACCTCAGGGGAATTATAAAATTTACACTTCAGAAACATTTCAAAAGGAAATGTCGCAGATGAAGGGAAGGTAACTTTAGTTTTTAGTGCAGAGTGCAACAAGAGGTTCAAGCAAAAAGCTTAAAGCAAAAAGCTTAAAGCAAAAAGCTTAAAGCAAAAAGCTTAAAGCAAAAAGCTTAAAGCAAAAAGTCTAAAAGCCAAAAAGCCAAAAAGCCAAAAAGTCTAAAAGCCAAAAAGTCTAAAAGCCAAAAAGTCTAAAAGCCTAAAAACCTAAAAGCCCCAATGAGCTGAAAGCTCAAATTAAGTGTCCAAGTGATATTTATCTTTGATGGCATCGGTTGCTTCTTTCGATACCGAAGTTTTGAGAACTTTAATAAACGATTTTGAGTCGAGCTGCATTTCGACCACTAAATCTTCAATCTTTGTTATTTTTCCAATAATGCCCGATTGAGTAACTACCTGATCTCCTTTTTTGATTTCTGTAAGAAACTTATTTTGAGCTTTTTGTTGTCTGGATCTCGGGAGTATAAAAAATACATACATGATCCCAAACAAAATGATATACAGAATTAATACGCTCATGATAGAATATTGCGGTTTATTTGATTAATTGCAGCAAATTTAGTGAAAGCAACTGAATATTTACCTGAGCTGCTCATTCCTTGCGTGAATATTTGCGCTTACGCGAATAGTAAGTTTTGGAGGAAAACCATTTCCAGACACGATCAATTCTTTTTCGTCGTAGGCAATTTTCGATGCGGTCACGTATGTAAGGTTAATCCAGCCAGTATCGTTTGGCGCAAGCTTGAAATTCTTCATATCAGCAGAAATACAAGGGCATAATGGAGTTAATTCGGTAACGGTCAAAGTATCGGTGCCTGGATTGGAGATCATAAATGAATGACGCAAGGTATCGCCACGCAGGACATCCCCAAAATTTTTTTCAAGGACAGGAATGTTCATTTTGGCTTTTCCCATTGAATTTCCATGAACTGCAGTTGATTGAACAAGCGGAGAAGATTCGGTTTTGCCAGATTCTGAGTTATTTTTACAACCGACAATAAGCAATAAGAGGAATAAAATTATTTGGTTTCGCTGAAGAGTATTCATATTCAAAATTAAATAATTTCTAAAATTTTGAAACTATTAAAATCAATTTGCATTCTGGGTATGCCTGCAGCAGGCAAAACAAGCTTTGGAAGGATGTTGGCGACGCATCTGAATTTGCCATGGACCGATCTTGATTGCGATTTGGAACTTAGAACTGGCCTGCCCATAGGAAAAATATGGGATTTGCACGGGGAGGCATTATTTAGAGCGTGGGAAAGGTTTTTATTGTTGGAAATATTATCAAATGGCCCGAAAATCGTCAGTCTTGGTGGGGGAACCGCAGCATGTATGGATGGGATGTATTTAATAAGAGAGTTTTCATACTCCATTTGGCTCCACACGGATGCCTCTTTGCTCGAGCAAAGACTTGGTCAGATCAACAGACCTGTTTTTCTAAAAAGCGCAAATTCTGTTTACGATCAATTAGTCAGGCTTCAGGAAATGCGTAATCCCTATTTCAAAAGAGCGGACCTCACTATTGAAGTTTCAAGTAATGAACCAATTGACCTAAATTATGTTACAAATATTTGCCTCAAACAGGGCATTTTAAGCGAATAAGAAAATATGATCTATAACACCATCATCATTGGGTCTGGCCCCGCCGGTTATACCGCAGCGATCTATGCTGCGCGTGCAAATATGAAACCCGTGTTATTTACAGGAATTGAACCTGGCGGGCAACTGATGATTACCACAGAAGTCGAAAATTACCCTGGATACCCTCAGGGAGTGCAAGGGCCTAAAATGATGGATGATTTTCTCAATCAGGCATTGCGGTTTCAAACAGAAGTCAAATACGAAGTCATCGAGAAAGTAGATTTGACTGGTCCCGTACATAAAATCTGGACGGAAAGCGGCGAAGAGTTTCAGGCACATACCATCATCGTATCTACTGGTGCAAGTGCCAAATGGTTGGGAATTGATTCTGAACGTCGATTGATGAACAAGGGCGTTTCTGCTTGCGCAGTTTGCGATGGTTTCTTTTTTAAAGGACAAATCGTGTCCATCGTAGGTGGCGGAGATACGGCCGCTGAAGAAGCTTCCTATTTGTCCAAATTATGCCCGGAAGTTCATTTGTTGGTGCGCAAGGATGCAATGAGAGCTTCCAAAATTATGCAGGAAAGGGTCCTGAATAATCCCGTAATAAAAGTTCATTGGAATTCAGAAATTGATGAGATCCTTGGTGCCGAGGAAGTCGAAGGGATACGTATTCGGAATAACCAAAATGGAGAATTGTCACAGCTCGACGTAAAAGCCGTATTTGTTGCTATTGGTCACAGTCCGAATTCTAAGCCTTTTGAAGGTTGGCTAAATATGGATGACCAACTTTACATCAAGACGACGCCGGGCAGTTCAAAAACCAACATACCAGGTGTCTTTGCCTGCGGAGATGTACAAGACAGGATTTACAGACAGGCGGTTACCGCTGCGGGTTCAGGATGTATGGCTGCATTGGATGCTGAACGATATCTTGCCGAGCATGGCCTGATCTGATTTTCTTACTGAATAATGACGGTTCGCAACATTCCGGCGATTAAATTTCGTTCGTTGATGATGTGTTGATGCGATTTGAGTTCGATCTCCAATTCCTCTTCACTTAATTCGTTGGATTTGAATTTTGATTCGAAGTCAGAAATTGCTTTGTTGTATTTCTTGAGTTTAAATCTCAATATGGATTGATGAACATCGGCATAAAAATTCTGATCCGGTTCGTTTTGTGTATGCAGGTAAATGCCCAATTTATCCGACCAGTTAGAACTGTATTCGTATTTGTTGATTGAAAAATCAAGTGCCAATTCTGCAATAAGCTTGTTGGAATGACTCAAAAAATAATTGATATCGGGAAGTTGACCTTCGCTGATCTGAGATGAAATATCGAGTATGAATTGTTTGTAAAATTCATTTTCAAAATAGGGGAGGGTATCTGCAATATTGCTGATGATGTAACTTGCATAGGAGATCCCTTCCTGTTCATTGTACCAAAGATGTCCGTATAATATTAAAACTCTGCAAATATCTTTTTCCTGAAATTCATCCAGGCCCAGTACACTTGTCATTTGCTTTCCGGGCTGAGTGAGGGTATCGGATTGCTCTTTTAATATTTGTTCGTCATGATCCAGGGCTTTCCGCTTTTCCTGTATGGCTCTTTGTTTTTTTAAATCATTGAGAAATTTATTGCAAACTTCAATCAGGCTTTGTTCGTCAACTTTGGTGATCGACGAAGTTTCTTTTATATAAATAGATCTTCTGATGGGGTCGGGTATGATGGAAATGCTGCGCACAATATCCTGAATGACTATGGATTTTTTCACAGGATCATTCTGAATTCCCTGCAACTGACTGTTTAGCTTAAACAATATAAAATCTAATGCGTGTTCGGTCAAAAGATTTTCAAAAGCAGTGGTCCCCTTTTTTTGAATGAAACTATCGGGATCATCGTTGTCGGGAATTACGGCGATCCTGACATTCAGATTTTCCTGAAGTATTAAATCGACACCTCTTGTTGCCGCTTTGATTCCTGCAGCGTCTCCGTCATATAAGATTAAAACATTGGGTGTGATTCTTTTGATGGCCTGTATTTGCTCTTCGGTAAGAGAAGTGCCTGAAGAAGCAACGACATTTTCTATACCTGCCTGATGCAATGATATCACATCGGTGTAGCCTTCGACCAGAATGCATTGGTTTTTATCCCGGATGCTCTTCTTTGCAAGATGTAAACCGTATAAAGTTTTACTTTTCTGATATAATTCTGTTTCAGGGGAGTTGATATATTTGGCAATTTTTGCTTCGCTGCTTAAAATGCGTCCTGCAAAAGCAATGGGTTTCCCGGTGGAATTATGAATCGGGAACATCAACCGGTTGCGAAAAAAGTCTTTGTGATAAGGCGTAACAAGACCAAGCTTTTGTAAAAATTCTTCTTTGAACCCATTTTGATTAGCTTCATTCAACAAGGCATCGTTTGCATCCAGCGCAAATCCCAATTCGAATTTTTCAATGGTTGATTCATTATACCCACGTTGTTTCAAATAACCGAGTGCAACAGCCCTCCCCACAGGATCCTTCCATAAGTTGGATTTAAAATGCTCAAGAGCAAATTGATTGAGGATGTGTAAACTTTCGAGTTCTTTGTTTTCTGTGGAATAATCATCCGGCCTGTGGGTTTCTTCGAGTTGGATCTGATATTTTTTCGCAAGCTGACGGATAGCTTCCGGGAATGTCAGTTGTTCGGCTTCCATGATAAACTGCACCGGATGTCCTCCTTTGCCGCAGCCAAAACATTTATAGATATTTTTAGAAGGCGATACATAGAATGAAGGGGTCTTCTCTTTATGGAATGGACAGAGGCCAATTAAATTGGAACCTCTTGGCTTGAGGTCTACATAATCCCTGACGATGTCGTCGATTCTTGAAGATTCGATGACCGAGTCGATGGATTTACGCGATATCATAATTTAAAATGGGAATATGAAGTAGTAAACGTTTAATTACCTGAAAAGATCATTGCTCATTTAAGCCGAGAACATCCTGCATTGAAAAAACTCCTTTTTTATGAAGGATCCATTCCGCAGCCAGGACTGCCCCTTTTGCAAATCCATCGCGGCTGAATGCTTCGTGTTTTATTTCAATTTCGTCTATTGATGAAGTATACCGGATAAAATGAGTGCCAATAACTTCCGATTCGCGAACTGACTCAATGGGTATTACTTCGGACTGGATTGCTGGTTCGAGTTTCCAGTCTTCCAATCTTGGATTGATATGAAGAATATCATTTGCCAAACTGATCGCAGTGCCACTTGGAGCATCCAGTTTGTGTATGTGGTGAATTTCTTTCATTTTACAACGGTATTCAGGATGGGAAGCCATTAAAGCTGCCAGTTTTTTATTGAGATTGAAAAAAAGTTGCACCCCAACGCTGAAATTTGAAGAATAGACCAATGCACCAGATTTTTCTTTCACCAGAGCATTTATTTGGGTCCAATGCTCGAGCCAGCCTGTCGTGCCACAAACTACCGGAATCTGCTGCGCAATGCAAGCTTTAAGGTGTTCGACTGCTGATTCCGGTCTGCTGAATTCAATAGCAACATCGGAATGAGAAAGTGCCGTATTGAGCTGATCCCTGGCTTGCTGGTTTATTCGTCCGGAAATCTCATGCCCCAGATCTAAAGCTATTTTCTCAATGGCTTTGCCCATTTTACCATATCCGATGAGACAAATTTTCACAAATAATTGATTATAAGGTAATTATAATTTTAAAAAATCTACAGACTTCAAATTTAACAGATAATGTTAAAATAATAGGGATAGGTCAATGAATATGCTATATTTTTGCTTTGCAACTTTTTCGGATGAAAGGGGATAAATTTAGTTATAATGGGTTGGTTTAAACGACTCAAGGAAGGGATATCCACTGCTACCAAAGGAAAAAAAGAGACACCCGATGGCATTTGGTTTAAATGTCCGGAATGTTCGGAAATGACAACTACAAAGTTGCTTAAGGACTCTCTTTACAAATGCCCAAAATGCAACTACCATACGAGGATCAGTTCTGATCAGTATTTTGACATCATTTACGATGGCGATTATATCGAATTGTTTGATAATCTGGAATCTTTAGATTTCCTGAATTTTACTGATTTGCAATCCTACGGCAAACGTCTGGAAGAAGCAAAAAAGAAGTCAGGTTTTCGAGACAGTATTTCAGTTGCCGTTGGTAAAATAAACAAAAGGGAGTTAGTGACGACAGCCATGGATTTTACTTTTATCGGTGGATCGATGGGTTCGGTCATGGGAGAAAAAATCAGCCGGGCCATTGATTTCTGTATAGAACACAAGGTTCCCCTGTTGATCATTTCAAAATCGGGAGGAGCCCGAATGATGGAATCGGCATTTTCTTTAATGCAGATGGCTAAAACCTCGGCTAAGTTGACATTGCTTGCCAAAAATAAGATTCCTTATTATTCATTCCTTACAGATCCTACGACGGGGGGTGTAACGGCTTCTTTTGCCATGCTGGGCGATATTAATTTTTCCGAACCCAACGCTTTGATCGGTTTTGCCGGGCCACGCGTTGTAAAAGAAACCATTAAAAGGGATCTTCCGGAAGGATTTCAGAGGTCTGAATTTTTGCTGGAGAATGGGTTTCTTGATTTTATCGTAGATCGTAAAGATTTAAAGAACACTTTATCAGATCTCATCGAGATTATGTACCCCGCTGCGGTTGAAGATTGATGATTTTTTTCTCTATGGCCCCTGGATTTCTTCGGCGATCATAAATTCTGTAGGCTTAACTGCAAACCTTTCCAATAAGGCATCAAAATAATTTTCACCCCATTGAAAATAATATGGTAAAAAATTGAAATGCCGCTCCTGGGGTTTGTCTTCCGGAAACAAACTATCTTTTATTTTACTTATCAATTGGATTTCGTGATCCAATTTGGATTTCTGGTGCTTTCGTATTTTTTGTCCGATATGCTCAAGCGATTTTGAAATTTTTTGTGCTTCTGCTGTGATGCTCGCCTGAGTGGGTGCGTCCAGATCTTTAATCTGGTTTTTTAATTGGCTTAATTGTTCTTCTATATGGGCAAATAATGTTTCCTGCACCGGCGATTCTTCCTGGTGTCTGTTTAATAAAATGGATTCAAGTGCGTTTTTGGATTTAAAAAAATCGGAATTCTCAAAACCCGATTTGCTAATTTTAGCTGAAATAGATACATCAATATACCACAATGAATGTCTTCTGATCAATGCAGGGAATGGGATTTTCAAGGCCTGAAATGCACTGTATAACTGAAGCCAGTAATTTATTTCAGCAGCGCCGCCAATAAACGCTACATTCGGAAATAGCAATTCCTGATAAACCGGACGCAACATGACGTTGGGACTAAAATGTTCCGGATGCTGTTGAGCTTCGTTATAAATACTTTCTGCATCCCATTTCAAATCTGCATCGACAAGTTCAAAATGATTGGAGTCAATTTTTACAATTCTTTTTCTTCCCGTCGGGTGGTGATAAAATAAATTAATCTCTCTCGGATGGACTTGCAACGAATATCCATTTTTCAAAATGTCTTCGCAACTTTTCTTGCAGGTATTATAAATAAATTCTTCGCGCAGCTCTTTCAATAAAACTTCTGTCCATAAGGTTTTGGCTTGGGCATCGTCCGGATGAAAATAGATCAATCCATATTTTCCAAAGAGCATTTCGACAAAACTTTTGAAATACGTAGAGTAGGAATCTGCGTTTTCGGCTAGTTGTATCTGTCGATCCATAAACTCCCGGGCGAATGCATTGGCTTTGAATATTTCCTTGATTTCGTTAAATACCGTAATTAAATTGTGAACAGGTAGCCGTCCAACTGCCGATCCATATTGTTCATTCCAGACTATTTTTTTTGAAAAAATGTGAAGATGATTGATTTCTTCAAAATCATGGTCTTCGTTCCCTGCAAAATATACAGGGACAAAATTGTATTGAGGATATTGATTATTCAGGCGTTTGCACGTAGCGATTGTAGAAATAATTTTATAAACCCAATATAGGGGTCCGCCGAGTAAACTCGGTTGATGTGCGCAAACAACGGTGAAGCAATTGGAATGGAGGAGGGCTTCGATGTTCTTTTGTGTGGGTTCTGAGCATGTAAAATCCCGATATTGGTTTCTTAGTATTTCTACGAGTTTTTCCCTGCTTTTAAAATTTTTCCTTTCGCGTATGGCTCTTTCAAGTTGTTCGGTATCAGATATTGAATCGGTAAGGGGCAACCATATTTCCCGTTGAGTAAGATAGCTCAAATCAAATTTACTCAGTCCCGAAGTTTGTCCCGGGAGAATTTCCTGAAAAGAAAGTTTTAAATTATTCATGAGTGCACGGCAAAGGTATCTACTTTTACATTTTAAAGTAGAGCTATTGTGTTGCGTTACCTGCTAAATAAAGTGGCGATCTTTTTTATTTCTGTTTTTGCAGTCGTAGCAACCATTAGTTTTATTGTGTATCAGGCTCCTGTAGATCCGGCAAGCCTGCAATTTGGGCAGCGAACAGACCCTGAGGCTCTGGCTAAACTACGAGCTGATTATTTTCTTGATCGTCCTTTCGTTGTGCAAGTTGGCAAATATCTTGAGGATTTAAGCCCCTTGCAATTAATTCACGGAGAGGATAGCAGAAAGCTGGCATATAATTCAGTTACATTTTTCTCAATTGGTAAATACGAATTTATCGCAAAGTGGCCATATCTGCGAAAGTCCTATGTGAGTGGTGATCCTGTTTCTGATTTAATTCAGGAAGCGTTTCCATCGACCTTGGTTTTGGGGCTGGCTTCCATGTTATTTGCATTTATATTTGGTCTGCTGTTTGGAATTATTGCCGCTTTGAACCGAGATCGGTTTATAGATCAGTTCATTTTAAGTATGACGACATTGTTCTATAGTGTTCCCAGTTATATTTCTGCAATCTTGTGCGCAATTTTATTTGGATATTACCTGAGAGAGGAAACAGGACTTCCTATACAAGGCTCTATATATGGTCTTGACGATTTTGGAAATGAAATAACAGATTGGAGTAAGTTGGTTTTACCTGCCTTGGCTTTGGGGATCCGGCCCGTGGCGATGATCTGTCAAATGACGAGAGCTTCTCTCATTGACGCCATGAACGAGCCTTTTGCTTTAACAGCGAAGGCATATGGAATCAGAAAACCAACATTGCTTTTCAGGCAGGTGTTTCCCAATGCCTGGAATCCGATCATCACCACCTTAAGTGGCTGGCTGGCATCTTTGCTTACAGGAGCTTTTTTTGTGGAATATGTGTTTAATTTTCGGGGACTTGGCGACCTCACTATTCAAAGTCTGAGTCAGTTTGATGTTCCCGTTGTTTTGGGTTGTTGTGTTGTGACGGTCACCGTGTTTATCCTGATTAATTTGTTTGTCGATTTGCTGTATGCGCTCTCAGATCCGCGAATTAAAATTTAAAACTCACAGTACCCATCAGACGGGAAGCCTTGTTGTCAAATTGAAGTTTTTGCCCAAAAAACGTTACGTGATCTCCGTACTTGCTAAAATTACCTTCGTGTCTGATGTCGATTCCGATAAATGAAATATCAAATCCAATTCCAGCCTGATACCCAAATGTCGCCGCATTAAATTTATCGTCGTATCCATCCACATCGAATAATTCAGATGAGTTATTGATAAAAAAATGAGCTACAGGACCGGCATACAACCTGATCAAACCCGCTTTAAAACCGAATATCACCGGCAAATCCAGGTATTGATATTTCTCTGATTTGATGGAATCAATAGTATTGGGGACATTGAAATCCTTTACTTTAAAATTTGCTTTGTTGGAGTTAAACTGTAATTCCGGTTGAATGTAAAAATAGTTGAATTTTAACCGGAGGCCAACTCCAAAGTGGTATCCATAACTGGCTTTATCCAAATTGAATTGAAATGAGTCCAGAGTATTTTTATTGGTTATAATAAAGTCTGAGGCTTTTACATCCACACTATGCAATCCTCCGAAAACTAAAAGATTGAGCTGAGAATAGGATATGCTTGCCAGCGCTAACAGGTAAATGCTTATGCAATACTTTTTCACTTTGAATCGAGTTTATTACAAATATACGTTTTATTTAATAAGTTATTTTTTTCAAATTCCCTATTTAGGATATTCTTAACGACCTTTGCAAATCTAAATTGCAGTATGGAAGTCGAGTTTGTGGGTGCGTTTCCTGTGTATTCCAAAATTCCGGAAGGGAATTTGCCTGAGATTGCTTTCTGGGGCAGATCAAATGTTGGAAAGAGCAGTCTGATCAATTTAATATGCCAGCGCAAAAATCTGGCAAAAGTATCCGGTATTCCGGGTAAAACCCAGTCCTTCGTGCAATATAAGGTAAATGATCAATGGATGCTCATGGACCTTCCAGGTTATGGTTATGCCAGAGTCGGTAAAAAATTGAAGGCCCACTGGACTTATGAAATTCCTAAATATCTGAAAAATAGACACAATCTTTGCCTTTTGAATGTTTTGATCGATTCTTCTATTGAACCTCAGGAAATAGATCTTGAAACCATGCGTTACCTTGGGCAGTTGGGTGTTCCATTTTATATCATCATGACCAAATCAGACCGGTGTACCAAGCAAAAATTAAAACAATTTCAGAATGATTTAAATAAAGCGATGTATAACGATTGGGAATCATTACCTCCGCAATTTTTTGTGAGCGCTCAGACGGGAAATGGAAGGAGTGAACTGTTGGATGCATATCAGCAGATCCTGATTCAAATTAAAACAAACTGAATATGGCAAGCATGCAACAAAAGCCAGAAGATTATAAAGTATACGATCATTTGATCGGAGATATTCACCTTTGGCCATTGTCAAAATTTGTGATCCAGAGAAAAGCATTTCTGAATAAGTTGAACAGCGATGTTTTCGAACAGTTTAAGTTGCAAGGAGTGAACGAAGTCGATCAGGCTATTGCGAAAACTATGCACCAGGAAAAGCAACGCGTTAAGACAAATCCTTGGAAAGCAGATCCACCCAATGAAATCCAATATTACAGAAAGATTCAAAATGAATACAATGCAAATCAGTTGCTTGCTGATAAGCATAAAGGCAATCTCGAAACCCTCGGTCGTTTAATCAATCGCTTTAGTCAGGAGATTATATGCCATTTCAATCCGAAGACTTTTTTATTAGTGAGGAAATGGAGCGATTTTATTTTTCATACGTTGTTGTATTCTTTCAAATGGTCTGATATTTTCCGTATCAAGAAACTCAGAGAAGAAAACAGATCGGCCATTCGAATTAACGGATATACTTCGGAACTTCGCAATTTATTTAATGACCACATTGTCGTTCTGGTTCCTACGCACTCCAGCAATCTGGACTCCATTTGCATAGGTTACTCCATTGATTTGTCTTTAGGATTACCAGCATTTTCTTATGGTGCGGGTTTGAATTTATTTGACAGCGAATTTTTCGCATTCTTTATGAACAGGCTTGGAGCCTATAAGGTGGATCGGCGCAAAAAAAATCCTATTTATCTTCAGACGCTTACCGCATACAGCAAATTATCGGTATTTGAAGGAGTCAATACGATATTTTTTCCCGGCGGAACCCGTAGCAGATCTGGTGAAGTGGAATCTAAATTAAAATTGGGATTGCTGGGATCATTGATACAGGCACAGCGCATGTTGTTGGAAGCCAATTCTCCGCAAAAAATCGTCGTCGTTCCTGTAGTGCTTACTTATGAGTCGGTTTTGGAAGCCCGTTCCTTGATGTTGCAACATCTTTCCGTAAGCGGCCAGGAACGATTTACAGCCCGAGCGAAAAAACCAGGGTTCGGCGCTTATTATAAATTTTTATTCCGCGTATTAAAAAGTCAAAGCCAGATATACCTCACGTTTGGAAAGCCCATGGATGTATTTGGAAATCAATTGGATGATCAAGCCAACAGCCTGGATCATAAATCTCATGTAGTCCATTTGAAAGATTACTTCAGTACAAAAGGAAAATTTATCAAGGACGATCAAAGGGAAATGATTTATACGCGCGAACTCGGAGAAAAGATTGCCGAAGCTTACAAGATTTACAATTATGTTTTACCGGCTCATCTCGTTGCTTATGCAGCATTTTTGCTTTTGTCAAAAATGAATCCGCAGCACGATATTTACAGTTTGGTGCAACTACCAGAAGAAGAATATTTCTTTCCGGAAAAATCATTGGCTGATATTTGTGCCCAGTTGCAATTGATCTTGATTCAGCGAAGTGAAGAAGATAAAATAATTTATCCAAAGGAAATTGAAGGTAATGTTTCAATACTTATAGCCAAGGGTATTAAACATCTTGGAGTGTATCATCTGAAGCGTATCCTGGCTCAGGATAATTATGGCAGGTATTACAGTGAAGATTTTATCGGTTTGTTGTATTATGCCAATCGTTTACAAAATATTGAGCTTCAAAACGAGATAGACTGGAGTTCTGTTCAATGGGAATCAGATCGGTTTTAATTTCATAATTCAGTTTTCCCATCATGCATTACATCATTCTGGATCTCGAAGCAACCTGTTGGAACGATACCATTCAAAATCGCGAACAGGAAATTATTGAAATAGCAGCTTGCCGGATCAACGCTTACGGAAAAATTGAAAATACATTTACCAGTCTTATTAAACCACAAAAATATCCTTTACTATCATCTTACTGTAAACAACTCACGGGTATCGAACAAATAGAAGTGGACCGTGCTAAAAAATTTGATTGGGTCCTTAATGAATTTTTGAATTGGTGTGAGTACGATGAGATCAACCCCTTAAGTATCTTTACCTGGGGAAAGACAGACCTTCAACTGCTTACGCAGTCATGTGATATCTACCAATTGGAGATGGATTGGCTGGGGCAATACGTCGATATGAAATCCATTTATGCACGAATGAAAGGATTGCCCAAACTGGTGGGACTGGATAAAGCCTTGATGTTGGAAAATTTTGAATTTGAAGGCAATCGACACCGCGCTTTGCCGGATGCAGTGAACCTGGCAAAAATATTTGTAAAATACCTCGAAGAATTCAATGAATAATCCGGATGCGATCAATTTCGCAATACCTGTACAATCTGCAGTGCGGTATTTGCCATTTACTTCGGATCTGTATCAGGAGGGATGCATTCTTGTTGATGTAAGGTCGCCTTCTGAATATGCAAAGGGTCACATTCCAAATGCATTCAATCTACCCTTGTTTTCGGATGCAGAGCGAGCAGAAGTAGGTTTGCTTTATAAACAAAAGGGCAAACAATTGGCGACAATAAAGGGTTTGGAAATCGTGGGTAAAAAGTTATCTGAACTTGCAACAAATGCCATTCGATTGAGTCAGGGAAAAGAGATCTTCGCTTATTGCTGGCGGGGAGGAATGCGGAGTGCAAGCATGGCCTGGTTATTTGCAACCGCCGGAATTGAAACCTATGTGATTCAGGGAGGATATAAGAATTATAGAAATTATGTACTTAATGGATTCAGGAATACCGCAATAAATATTATTGTACTCGGTGGAAAAACGGGAACAGGTAAAACCAGAATACTAAACAGCCTGGAAAAAAATGGGGAGCCTGTTGTCGATCTCGAGAGAATTGCACACCACAAAGGTTCGGCATTTGGCTGGATAGGGGAGGAGCAGCAACCTACGAATGAACAGTTTGAAAATAATCTACATAAAGAATGGTGTAACATTGAATCGAAGTGGAATTATGTTTGGCTCGAAAACGAAAGCAGGTCGGTAGGCAGCAATTTTATTCCCCTGGATTTGTGGACACAAATGAAAGCATCGACCTTGATTGATGTAGAAAGATCTTTGGATCTGCGATTGCAAATTCTGGTAGACAGTTATGCTCAAACCCGTATTGATGATTTAATCGAATCCTTTCGAAAAATTGAAAAACGTCTTGGACATGAAGCCACTGCAAAAGCAATTCAATTGATACAGAACAATGATATTAAAGAAGCAGCAGCGATCGCGTTGAGATATTACGATAAATGTTATGCCTATAATCTCGAACAAAACAAGAGTCCGAAAATAGTGAAGTGCAAATTTGAAAATGAAACGGATGAAGATATCGTTAATAAACTCATTAAATTGAGAAAAGAAAACCAATATGGAAGAACGCATACCCATTAAATTGACACAATTCAGTCATGGCGCAGGCTGTGGATGTAAGATTGCTCCCGGAGTGCTCGAACAAATTTTATCGGGCCTGCCGGTAGAAAATCATCCGAATTTGTTGGTGGGCTATGAGAACAAAGACGATGCAGCAGTTTATGATCTTGGTAATGGAACGGCGATCATTTCAACCACTGATTTCTTTATGCCAATTGTCGACGATGCTTTTCAATTTGGACGCATTGCTTCTGTAAATGCGATCAGCGACGTTTTTGCTATGGGTGGCACACCCTTGTTGGCTATTGGTATATTGGGATGGCCGGTGGACAAGATTGATACGTATTGGGCAGGCGTAGTTTTAGAAGGGGCGAAATCCGTTTGCAAGGAAGCAGGGATTCCATTAGCCGGTGGACATTCAATCGATTGTCCGGAGCCTGTTTTTGGATTGGCGGTCACGGGTTTGGTAGCAATTCCAAATTTAAAAACGAACGCAGGAGCCAGGCCGGGAGACATCCTGTTTTTAACGAAAGGATTGGGTGTCGGCATTCTGACGACGGCTGAGAAAAAGGGGATGTTGATGGAAGAACACAAAGAAGTAGCAATTCAAAGTATGCTACGACTGAATGCCGTGGGTGCCAGGCTCAGTCAGATTTCTGGAGTTCATGCGATGACCGATGTTACCGGATTTGGACTGGCCGGGCATTTGTTAGAACTCTGCGAAGGCTCCGGATGTAATGCTCTCGTACATTATGTTAAGTTGCCATTATTAGAAGGGCAATTAGCCCATTATCTGGAACAGCAGGCGATACCGGGAGGGACCCATCGCAACTGGAAGAGTTACGGACAAAAGCTGCAACTGGCCGATGAGACCTGGAAATACATTCTGGCAGATCCACAAACCAGCGGAGGTTTATTGATTGCTGTAGCTCCAGAATCTGCTCCTGTAGTCCGGGAGATTCTGAATCAGGAAAATCTGTACAATGAGCCCATCGGTAAAATTCTTCAAAAGGAGCAATTGGCTGCAACAAGGGAGTCAGTAAAGGTCGATAAGAGAATCATCGTGGAATAGAGGCGTATGAGAGTGCCTACGAAATATGAATATGACTTGGAAACCAGGAGGCAGAGTAATCATAAAAGCATATTAACATAATATAAATTATGGGAAAAATAATAATTTGATTACTTACTTGAAATCCTGTATTTTTCTATTTCATTGAGCTATTCTTGAATAGCCATTCTTATTCACAAATAAATCAAATGGCCATGACTTCCAATTTATTCAGCCAAAGATTTGTAGCACTCAATTTTATTTTCGCTGCGGTCTTGATCACCACCGGTTATCTCATTCAGCCAGTCCATTTACAGGATGGATTAAATGTCGGCAATTTGCTCCTGGCTCACGAAAATCAGGATTTATTTATCTGGTCTTTCAGAATACTGGTGTTTGGAAATTTTATGGCCATCATGGGACTTACAGGATTAGGATCGCTGTTGCGAACAAATTCCATTCATCCGGTTTTACAACCGGGAATTATCGTTTGTTGTCTGGCATTGCTTCTAAGTTCGCTGGCTGAAGGATATTTTATGGATATGGGTGCCTGGGGCGGTTGGAAACTAACAACGATTGAACAAAGTAATCAGGAACCTTTTGTGGGAAGCATGGATGTCACTTATCAATGGGTAAGTTGTTTCCGGCGCATGGGTTACATGTTCTTTTGTCTGGGATTGATACCAGTTGGACTTGCTTTTAGCAAGGATTCATTTTTTTCAAAAGTAATTGGATATGTTGCGATGGCCTTCGGTGTGCTTGGAATCGCAGTCATGCTCATCGATGATTCGGGAACTGGTTTTTACCCGGTGGTCAGAACTGCCTATACTTTGTTCTTTTTATTACTTGCTTATCGGTGTTGGAATAATTTGAAATAGAATTCAAGCTTGATCGTCGATATTTTATTAAAGGCAGTAATCTTGGAACACAATGATAATCCTGCGTTTAAATTTAAAAACATACTCAATGTTTTTTTAAATAACCCTAGCCTATTGACAACGATTATTTTTTTAAATACTTGTTTGTTTATTGAATTTTAAATATCGCGATTTAAAATTCAAAACTTCAAATGCCTTTTATTGTTCAACAACAAGAAATTTCCAGATTGATATTTCCTTATATTTTTCGCAAAATGGGTAGTATAGTGGATATGGTAAGGAATATCTAGTAGAGTCGATGAATTGAAGAGTATTATTTGTATCAAGGTCAAAGAGGTGGAGAGAATATGAATATTCATATGGGATATAATTGTAACCAGGATCAATGTAGAACTTATATGGACCTGCACTTGAATTTTGAAATAAATTTTTATTAGAAACGAATATGGTATCTTTATTTTCTTCGATTATTAATAAGATCAGGTCAGGTCCATCATTCGCATCCCAAGGTTGACCTGAAGTATTTGCAGGAATTGAATCTACTTCTACTCTGATAAGTTTGGAGGGCCTTTCAGGGAAGTCATTATTAAAACATCCACCGAAAATTAATATTATGACGAAAGGAATTGATAATTTCAGCATTATTTGTAAGGTTCTTTAATGAAACGAAATTAATATTTTCTTATTATATTTGGAATAATATCATAAATTTGAGAAGCTCAAACGACATTAAATTAATAGAAAGGAATGTGTGCCAATTAGCCTGTTATCTTTACTTTGACCCATTTTAAAACTTTAATAAATGAAGATATTCGTTGTTATTGCGCTTTTATTCTTTCAGGTAAATCTTTTTGGCCAAATATATGCTGAAATAAATGCAGGAATAAATTATTCTAATGCTTTTCAAAGATTTTCTCCACTTAATATATACGACTTAGATAGTGATTTCGATTGGAAAGTCGGACTTGGATTAGGGATAAAAGTTAAAAACAAATGGATTTTAAAGTCGGGAATATATGCCTCGTTAAGAACTTCGAAAGGCGCAATTCTTTTTGGACCTCCTGGTTTTAAAGTTAGATCAACATTTTCTTTTTTTGAAATTCCGGTAATTTATTACCGGAATTTTCTTCACAAGAATTTGTATTTGGGCGGTGGATTTGTTAATTGCTTTCAAGTTGCACCTGCCACGCATTTAATAGATGAAAAGACATTTCAGATTGATTTGTCGTTAAATGCAAAATATTACCTAACTAATAGATTGAACGTTGAGCTATCTTACCAATTAGGGGATGTTTTTAGTTTGTTCAACACAGAAAAAAGTAGATATTTATTTTCTACCGGTAATTTATCTATCAATTTTGCATTTATTAGCATTAAAAATAAAATTACAAACTAATCAAGTATGAAGAATCTATTTAGATTAGTACTAATAATTGTGTCGAGTTGTCTTTTACTTGCCTGCGAGAAACATTCATTAGGTTTTGAAAGGGTAGTTAGCATTAATGAAATACGCGATTATTTACCCGATGCGATTTTTAAAAGTGGAAAAGTAGTCTATAAAAATCAGTGGGGAAAAGAGTGGATTCTTGATATCGTATATCGAGAATATATAAATAATTTAAGCTATAAAACAGAAGTATACGAAGCTGAAGAATTTAGAATTACATTGGTAGACACGAGTGTAAATTTTTCTATTGTTCTACAAGGAGGTGCAAATTATACTGACGGAGGATTGGTTAAAACATTAATATGTTACTTAATGCCTTTTAATGAAAGTGGCTCACTAATTTTTAATATTTTCTTTCCTTTAAGTGTTAAAAAGCAAAGAAGTTCAAATTTTGCGAGCTTAATAAGCATCAATAACAAAGAATATAAGGATGTGTATTTTGCAAAAAGTTCTTCAAGTCAGTTTTACTCGCAAATGTTTATCAATCGAAATGAAGGCGTTGTTGCATTTGAAGATAGATTCAATGAAATTTGGACTTTTGACCGATATATTGAGTAATTTTGTAATACGCACTCCCCTTTCTAAACTGCAATAAACAAAAACATGTATGCGAGCAACAATTTTTAACAATCGTTTCGCGGCCGCATAATTCGGTTTGTCAACCGTACTTATACCAATGGGATATTTATTGCTCCCGGTGGCGATTTAGGCCGATTTGAATTTTAAGTTCCTTGTTGACGGCACAAGAACATCAGACAGTCATTATCTGGTCATTCACGATCCTGGTTTTTGATAATTTTCTGGGCATTGTGGGATTGGTATCGCTGGGCGGATTAATGAGAAGCCTTGAGGTGTTTCTAGTCATGCAATCCGGGATTTTCGTTAGCTGCCGGGCTTTATTGGTTGGGTCGATTGCAAGAGGCATATTTTTTGGATATGGGTGCCTGGGGCGGTTGGAAACTGACAACGATTGAACAAAGTAATCAGGAACCTTTTGTGGGAAGCATGGATGTCACTTATCAATGGGTAAGTTGTTTCCGGCGCATGGGTTACATGTTCTTTCGTCTGGGATTGATACCAGTTGGACTTGCTTTTATCGAGGATTCATTTTTTCCAAAAGCATTTGGATATATTGCGATGGCCTTTGGTGTGCTTGGAATCGCAGTCATGCTCATCGATGATTCGGGAACCGGATTTTACCCGGTGGTCAGAGCTGTCTATACTTTGTTCTTTTTATTACTTGCTTATCGGTGTTGGAATAATTTGAAATAGAATTCAAGCTTGATTTTAGTTAAATTCAAAAATTAATATGATCTTTTTACAATCATTCTATGACCACGTTAAATAAATAAGTCCGGGTTTTTAATAAATTTTCTCTGAATATTTAGAGATTTTATATTATATTAGCCTGAAATTTACCAACATGGACATCTTCTATAATTCAAAGTTCCCTCTCCGTTTGGCACTGTTAGCCATCTCTTTGGTGAGCTGGAATCTGTTATTAACATTCTTTAATGGCTATGGGCTAAACAGCACTTCCTTGTTGATAAATTTTTCGCTTTATGCTGTTAGTTTTGCCGTACTTCTTATTCATTATTGGTACAGACCCAAATACTATGCCGACGATATCAAAATTCAATCGGAGGATCCAAAGCGGTTCTTTGAAAATCCGGAATTGATGGGGCAATTGGTATCACTTGCAGCCCATTATGGTTTTCAACGCCAGCAGGATTACCGGGAAGCCGCTGAAAAGAAATTGCTCACACTCTCCAGAAACCGGGATATACTGGAAGACCGGGGAGGGGCCAATATGCAAATCTGGAATTCTGAAAATGGGCTATTAAACATTCAAATCAACCTGAAGAACAGCAAGATGCCAGGGAATGCGTCGTACCAAGAATTTTATACGCTGAGTGAAGAAATCCGGGATTTATTAAAATGAAATAATGTCCACAATCCAAGTCATTCCAAGTACAAATTATTACCGAAGGTTAGCTTTTTGGGTTATTTACACTTTGGTTATGATTATGGTCTACGACCTTATTTTGAATAGGATTTCTCTGACCAGCATCTGGCTGGCTATTCCAGTTGGTTTGTTTTTTTATGGATGTCTTTCACTCATTGCTAAAATTCGCCCTGCACTTGTCGAAGATGAGCTTTTAATAAAGCTCAAAGACTCCAAAAATTTGTTTTCCAATCCCGATCTGCTGAGGAGCTTGGTCGTATTGGCCGGCCATTATGGTTTTAGGCGAATGGAAGACTATCAGGACATCATTAATGCAGCTGAACTGTTTATGGAGCGGAAAGATGGGGATGAGCTGCCGGCTACTTTAAGAATCTCACTCGCTGGGCAGCAAGAACTTGAAATTCATATGCAGCTGCTCTATCGCAATATTCCGTCCATCGGCCCATTCAATGAATGGAAAGCTTTGAAAAAGGAACTTCTCGAAATTCTGGGCTAAAAAACAAACCTGGATCAGATAACCCAGGTTTGTCAAAGGATGGTTAGCAATTTCCAAATATGTATCCGGACGAAATTGTTGGCATAAGGATAGGGCTTTTTTGAAGAATTATTTGGGCGATTGATTGAGTTGGGCTAATTACTTATTGAATGAGCTGTTTTCCTGATTAAGTACATAGTGCAATTTGAGCTGTTGGTCGATTTCAGGGGTATTTTATCCGCTAATCAGTTCTTTTGCAGTAAATTTGTCAATACTATGGGCATATTACAACGCATCAAATCCTGGTTTGTCTCTGAACCTCGCGAAGATTCCGGGTTTTCTCAACGAACGGACGATTTTGAAATCTACTCCCCTACCCCCAGGCAACCGTCTTCCGAAGTCAGGGCAGAAGCCTTCGCTGACAAAGCCAAAGAATTTATCTCCGGTACAGTTGATGAGGTAAAGCAGCAGGGCTCGGCATTGTGGGATGAGGTTAAAGAACAGGCAGGAAATCTGGAAGAATCCACCCGGGAATTTCGAGAAAATCTCAAACAAAAAGCGCAGGATGCGGTTGAAAAAGTGGAGGACTTTGTCGACAAAACACTTGAAAAAGCAAAGGCTTTGGAAGAACAGGAACGAAATGAAAACCCGGACAAGGACGGAGATGGAATCGCTGATAAACCAATCGATTTTGGAAAAGATTTAAAAAGCGGACATCCTGGCTTTTTCGAAAAAGCTGAAGCCTGGCTCAAAGAAAATGAAGGCCAAAAATTTAATCCGGAACCAGACAACAGCTCTAAAAAACTGGAACCCCTTGAATTGCCGAATGATCCTGAAGAGGAAAAGAAAACAGAATCCGAATTATAATTATTAAAAACAATACGATATGGGACTTAAAAATTTTCTGAATAATCTCTTTGGAAAATCCAAAGAAAGTACGCATCAGTTGATGGAAAAAGCTGAACAAAAACTCGATCAACTCGAAGACAAAGGGGAATTGATGGTTGAAAAAGCTAAAGATTGGGCCGAAGACAAAGTTGAAGATCTCAAAAAATCGGCTGCGGAAACCATCCATAAGGTAAAGGAATCAGAAACTTATAAAGCAGCGGAACAAAAAGTTGAAGCTGCATTGGATAAAGCGGAGGACTTTATGGAAAAGATTGAAGACAAATTCGAAGATCTGAAAGATAAAATCACCGGAAACGATGATAAAAAATCTGAATCTTCATCGGCAGATTCCGGTTCTTCACCCGCTTCAACATCACAAGACAGTCCAACAAATGAAGACTCAACAACTTCAGGTGATTCTGCCACGCCTGCTAGCTGATGCTACTTAACAAATTTGCTTTGTAATGAAAAAGATAGCATATTTCCTGGCAGCTTTGTTTGTGTTGGGTTTATTGGCATGTCGTACGGATCCCAAAGGAGGTCAAAAGAAATCATTTAAGGATGAATTTTATATTGACAAGGATTGGATTGAAGTTCATTTTGATAAAGCTATGCCAACCGAAAAGCTCGTTGAAATCCGGGAGCGGCTTGCTGGAGTGGGAATTGTTCTCAAATATCTGAACATACAAAGGGATTCAAATAAGCACATGACGAATTTTCAAATTGAGGTACACGACGGCAAAGGCAGTATAGCCAGATCCAGAACTGAATTTCTCGATGAAATCCCATACGGAATCAGGATTAAAAGAACAGAACCATCAAACGACCAGTTTAAAGTGGGTCCGCTTTATCAAAAGCGTCCGCAGTAATTGTTGAAAATTGTTTAAAAACGAAGTGCTATTTGGTTGTTTCCTGCAGAAGACGCAGAATAATACATTCAAACAAAAATGTACAATGTTCTTAGAAATGAATCAATTATTTTTTTAGAAACGAAGTGTTATTTGATTCCCGTAAATGACGCAAAATAGTTTATTCGAACAAAAGTGTATCGTGCTCTAAAAAAAATTTAAAGAACATTACACTCACCAATTAAAATTAAAATCTCATCTGCGTCATCTGCGAAATCTGCGGGAACTTTTTTCTTTTTAAATCAACTTTTGCAGATTTGCCGGACTGTAGTTGACTGACTTAAGGACTTTGCCATCTTCTTTCCGGTACACCAGAAACTTTCCATCTTTAATGATTATTTCTGATTCGACTTGCTTCTCATTTCTGTATTTTTCCTGGGTCTCTATCGCTTCCTCTAAGTTGCTGCATGCTTTGCTCATATTGGAGCGTTGAACCTCATCGAACAAGGATTTAAACTTAGAGCCTAATCCAAATTCGAGAATCGCACCTGAAAGCACATATTGCAGATCGCACAAGGCATCTGCAATTTCAACTATATTTTGTTGTTCGATTCCTTCTTCCAATTCGCGAAGTTCTTCTGCCAGCAAGGAGATCCGCAGTTTACATCTTTCCATGGAAGGGATCTGTGGTTCTTCAAGAACCGGCATATTGAATAAATGATGAAAAGCCCCTACCCCATTGAGTGCTTCAGGTTCTTCAAATTTTTTTATCATGATATTGGTTTGAGTCAATTGTGTAATGGTATAAAAAAAGAAGGTACAGTGTTGATGCTGTACCTTGCTTTAATTATTTATTTTTTAACTATTAGTTTCCCAAGGCTTCAAGTTTTGTCTTGTAAGCATTTGATTTATCGAACATGGATTTTTTTGCATAGATCTCTTTCAATGCAATCAAAGTATTTTTATCCTGAGGCTCCAGTTTTTCAGCCTGCTCAAAATATGGAAGTGCCTTATCGAAGTAACTTTCCATTTCTGCTTTTTTCTCGTTGTATTTTTTAGTGCCTTCTTTGGTATAATCAGAACTGAGTTTGTTGGCGTCTTTGGAAATCAATGCAGCTTTGTTGTAATACAGGGCACCAATGCTGTACAAGGTATTAAAATCGTTTGGGTTGATCCTGGCCGCTTCCAGATAATATTTTTCTGCGTTTGTGTAATGTTCATTTCCTTTTTCAATGTTACCTGCATCCCAGTCGGCTTGACATAAATTGTCGTACACATTGCCTAGTGTGGTGTATACCGACACATTGTTGGGTTCTTTTTCAATGGCCATTTTCAATTTATCCACCAATTCATTCAGTTTTCCTTTTTTTAGAAAATGATTGATTTCTGTAAAGAGCAATGAAGTTTCATTT